>NZ_JBHTJV010000003.1:0-845544 GCF_042676045.1 Pseudahrensia aquimaris
ATATTTCGTAATCGCCGCCGTCAGCGTCGTCTTGCCATGGTCAACGTGACCAATCGTGCCGATGTTACAATGCGGCTTGGTGCGTTCAAATTTTTCCTTAGCCATCTTGGGCCTCCATCAATTTTCGCCGGAGCGTAAGTCGTCTTCGTTAGGGATCGCCGCTCGAAGAGAGCGGCGAAATTTGCTTATGTGTGTTTCTCGATAACCTCGGCGGCCACAGCTTGTGGAACCGGGTCGTAGTGATCGAAAGTCATCGTGTACTGGGCGCGGCCCTGGCTCATCGAGCGCAGGTTGTCGACATATTTGAACATGTTGGCCAGCGGCACCATAGCCGTCACCACCTGATCGATGCCTCGTGCTTCCGTACCGGCAACCTGGCCGCGACGGGAGGACAGATCACCGATCACGTCACCCATATAATCTTCCGGCGTCACCACCTCGACCTTCATGATCGGCTCAAGCAATTGTGCGCCAGCTTTCTGAGCGCCTTCACGGAAAGCAGCACGGGCAGCGATCTCAAATGCGAGGACCGAGGAGTCAACATCGTGGTATGCGCCGTCGAGCAGCGTGGCTTTCACGCCGAGCATTGGGAAGCCAGCGACTGGGCCGTTGTCCATGACCGACTGGATGCCTTTTTCGACGCCCGGGATGTATTCCTTGGGCACGTTACCGCCAACGATCTTCGATTCGAACTCGAATTCTTCGCTCTCGGTGTTTGGCTCGAACACGATCTTCACGCGAGCAAACTGACCGGAACCGCCGGACTGCTTCTTGTGCGTGTAGTCGATTTCAGCAGCGCGTGTGATCGTCTCGCGGTAAGCAACCTGCGGAGCGCCAACATTGGCTTCAACAGAGAATTCGCGCTTCATGCGGTCGACGAGAATGTCGAGGTGCAATTCGCCCATACCGGAAATGATCGTCTGACCGCTCTCCTCGTCCGATTTGACGCGGAATGAAGGATCTTCAGCCGCCAAGCGGTTGAGCGCGATGCCCATTTTCTCTTGGTCACCCTTAGTCTTCGGCTCAATAGCAATCGAAATCACCGGATCGGGGAATTCCATACGTTCCAGAATAACCTGATTGAGATTGTCGCAGAGCGTGTCGCCCGTCGTGGTTTCTTTCAGGCCTGCGATAGCAACGATGTCGCCTGCGTAAGCTTCTTTGATGTCAACGCGGTCGTTAGAGTGCATCTGCAACATGCGGCCGATGCGCTCTTTCTTGCCCTTAACGGTGTTCGTCAACGAACCGCCCGTTTCCAGATGACCGGAGTAGATGCGGCAGAACGTCAACGTGCCTACAAAAGGGTCGTTCATGATCTTGAACGCCAGCATTGAAACAGGCGCTTCGTCCGAGGACTCGCGGGTTGTTTCAGTTTCCGTTTTAACGTCGATGCCTTTAATGGCTGGGACGTCAATTGGGCTTGGCAAGTAATCAGTAACAGCTTCAAGAAGCGGCTGTACGCCCTTGTTCTTAAACGCAGTTCCGCACATCATCGGGAAGAACTCAACAGCGATACAGCCCTTGCGGATAAGCGCGCGCAGCTGGTCGTTGTCAGGCATATCGCCCTCGAGGTAAGCTTCCATCGCAGCTTCGTCTGCTTCAACAGCCGTCTCAATGAGAAGCTCGCGGTATTCTTCGGCCTGATCTTTGAGTTCGTCGCGAATGTCGCGAACATCCCACGCAGCGCCGAGGTCTTCGCCCAGCCATACGTGCTCTTTCATCTCGATCAGATCGACGATGCCTTCGAATTCGCTCTCAGCACCGATTGGCAGCTGAAGAACGCATGGCGTTGCACCGAGGCGCTCTTTGACCATCTCGACACAGCGGAAGAAGTCAGCGCCGGTCTTGTCCATTTTGTTGGCATAGATCATGCGCGGAACGTTGTATTTGTTGGCCTGACGCCAGACAGTTTCGGTCTGCGGCTCAACACCGGCATTGGCGTCCAGTAGAGCAACGGCACCATCGAGAACACGCAGCGAACGCTCGACTTCAATGGTGAAGTCAACGTGGCCGGGCGTATCGATGATGTTGTAGCGGCGCTTCTTGCCATCACGGCCTTGCCAGAAAGTCGTGGTCGCAGCGGAGGTGATCGTGATGCCACGCTCCTGCTCTTGCTCCATCCAGTCCATGGTCGCAGCACCTTCGTGCACTTCGGCCATTTTGTGGATCTTGCCGGTGTAATAGAGAATCCGCTCGGTCATCGTCGTCTTACCAGCATCAATGTGAGCCATGATGCCGAAGTTGCGATAATCTTCGAGTTTATATTCGCGGGCCATTATTCAGGTCTTTCGAATTCGGGGGAACGGGTTACGCGGTTACCAGCGGTAATGGGAGAAGGCACGGTTGGCTTCAGCCATCTTGTGAGTGTCCTCACGCTTTTTGACAGCAGCGCCACGGTTGTTGGCCGCATCCATCAACTCGCCGGAGAGGCGCTCAACCATTGTCGTCTCGTTGCGCTTGCGGGCAGCAGCGATGAGCCAGCGGATTGCAAGAGCCTGACGACGCTCGACACGAACCTCGACGGGAACCTGATAAGTTGCACCACCAACGCGGCGGGAGCGAACCTCAACCTGTGGGGCAATGTTTTCCAGAGCGGTGTGGAACATTGGCAGCGCTTCGGCGCGGGCCTTTTCCTCAACCTGATCGAGAGCGCCGTAGACGATCTTCTCGGCAATGGATTTCTTGCCGTCCAGCATGATGGAGTTCATGAATTTGGACAGGACGAGATCACCGTATTTTGGATCCGGGTTGATCTCACGTTTTTCTGCGCGGTGGCGACGGGACATCTTTTATCTACCTTATTTAGGACGCTTGGCGCCGTATTTCGAACGGCGCTGCTTACGGTCTTTAACACCTTGCGTGTCGAGTACGCCGCGGATGATGTGGTAACGCACGCCTGGAAGGTCTTTCACGCGGCCGCCGCGGATCATGACTACGGAGTGCTCTTGGAGGTTGTGACCCTCGCCAGGGATATAGCCAATGACTTCAAAGCCGTTGGTCAGGCGGATTTTAGCAACCTTACGCAAAGCCGAGTTCGGCTTCTTCGGGGTCGTCGTGTAGACGCGTGTGCAAACGCCGCGCTTCTGCGGGTTTTGCTCCATCGCCGGAACCTTAGAGCGCTTGACCGGTGCCTTGCGCGGGTTGCGGACCAACTGGTTGATCGTTGGCATGAAAACATCCTTCAAATGTCAGACCGCCTGCCCACAATGAACAAACGACCGAGTGTCGTGCGTTGGCGAGGCTCAGGGTTCCCTGCTCCACAAGCAAAAAGCACCATCCGGCTTGCGTGTTGCAGCCGAGGCGCCCTCGTCTCGCAGAGGATCGGATGTCTCTCCGATCATGCCTCTTGAATCTGTTACTCGTTAGGTCAAACTCTGTTTGAGACCGCTTGCTCCAGCGCGCGTCGCGCCGAAATTCAGGACTCACATAAGCTCGGAGTGCGCGTTATCTACGACTAGCCGTGGATAACGTCAACCCCGCCTTGCCAAGAATTTGCCGCTTGTTGCAGCCCCTGCGCCGCCTGTAAACGGCCAACAATCCGCAAGGGGCGAGCTGTAGCGTTGGCCTTGCGATTCACGCCTTACATCTGGGGAATTTTGTCCCCGCTTCGGCTGGTTTTTGCAGCTTCAGCAATGCGTTTTTCGCGGGTGGCTGGCGTCTTGGCGAGTTTGACCCAGCGCAGCACATTGCGCCGATAGGATGGTGCCATGGCATCGAAATTCGCTTCCGCCGGAGGATGGGCCACAAGCGCGGCGCGCAGGTCGTCGGGCACGATCAGGGCGTCCACGTCATCCATGAATGTCCAAAGGCCGCTTTTCTTGGCCTCTTCGACGCTGCGCAGGCCGGATTCGTGCATCCGCCCTTCTTCCGTCAGTTTCGCCACGCGGTCCTTATAACTTTTGGCCCAGTGCTGGGTCTTTCGGCGGCTGAGCAATTGCATCGTGCGGGTGTCGTCCAGCTTGCGGCGGATGCCGTCGATCCAACCAAAACACAAAATTTCGTCGAGCACTTCCTCGCGTGAGACATACTTCTGCGGTGCCGCATCCTTTTTCCATGTCACCAGCCAAATACTGGCGTCTTGAGCGTGATTAGCTTCCAGCCAGTCGCGCAATTGCGCGGCGTTGGTGACTTCCACCTGTTCGTAGTCTTCGGTCTTCGTCATCGCATGTTAGGCCACCTTGGCCAGCAATTCGCCTTTGATTGAGGGCGCAACCCGCACGCGCAGGTGGAGCGAACCGTCTTCCATGTCCTGACGGTCCAGCACGTTGGCGTTTTGGTATATCCAGTTGAGATGGTTCATCTGGTCGATTGGCAAATCGAACTCGACCACGCCATCGGGCCCTGCAATGCGGTTTTCGATTTCGGCCAAAAGGCCATCGACCCCCTCGCCCGTGACCGCAGAGACCAGATGCGGCGGCTGATCGGTTTTGGTGCGTGTATCGCGGATCGCCTCAAGGGCATCTTTGTCGAGCAGGTCGATCTTGTTCCAGACTTCCAGCACGTTGGCATAGCCGTCTTCGCCGATGCCGAGCTGGCTGAGAATCGCGTAAACATCATCGCTTTGCGCCTGCGTATCCGGGTCAGCGATGTCGCGCACGTGGAGGATTAGATCCGCCTCGATCACCTCTTCAAGTGTGGCGCGGAAGGCGGCGACTAGGTGCGTTGGCAGATCGGAGACGAAACCTACGGTATCCGACAGAATGACGAGCGTGCCTTCCGGCAGGTGCAGACGGCGCAATGTAGGGTCCAACGTGGCGAACAGCATATCCTTGGCCATAACACTGGCGCCGGTGACATGGTTGAACAAGGTGGACTTGCCCGCGTTCGTATAGCCGACAAGCGCAACAATCGGGTGTGGCACCTTTTTGCGCTTGGAACGGTGGAGCGAGCGGGTGCGGCGCACTTTCTCCAGCTCCTTTTCCAGCTTGGTTATGCGGTCCTGCAACTGACGACGGTCTGACTCGATTTGTGTCTCGCCAGGGCCGCCAACTGTGCCCATCGAGCCGCGCTGACGTTCAAGGTGGGTCCACGAGCGCACCAGGCGGCCACGCTGATAATTCAGATGAGCCAGATCGACCTGCAAGCGGCCTTCTTTGGTTTGAGCGCGGGCACCGAAGATTTCCAGAATCAGACCCGTTCGGTCGATAACCTTGGCATTCCATTCTTTTTCCAGATTGCGCTGCTGAACGGGTGTCAACGGATGATCGATCACCACCAGCCCTACCTCCAGCGCTGATATCATGCCCTTCAATTCCTCCACTTTGCCGGAGCCAATAAGCGTGGCGGGCTTGAGTTTAGAGAGTGACAGCAGGCCAGAATGAACGATGTCCAACTCAATAGCACGGGCAAGGCCCAGCGCCTCTTCCAGCCGCGCGGAATCACTGCGCCTTGCCAGCGCTTGCGAAGCCTGTTCGTGGGAGACAGCGTTTGGCCCCAGAACGGGCACGATAACCATAGCCCTATCTGCCGGGCGTTCTTGGGAAGTATCAACTTGAAAGCGCGGTTTGCCGCGTTCGTGTTCAGCCAAAGGGGCGTATCCTGTGTGTTGCCGTGTCGGTTGCGGCGCGCCTTGGCATCAAGAGCTGCCGCCTTCTTCGCCCTCGAACATCTTCATCGGTTCACCGGGCATTATTGTGGAGATGGCGTGTTTGTAGACCAATTGCGAGTGGCCATCGCGCCGCAGAAGCAGGCAGAAATTATCGAACCACGTGACAACGCCCGTCAGCTTCACACCGTTGACCAGAAAGATCGTCAGCGAAATTTTGTTCTTGCGCACGTTGTTGAGGAAGGCGTCTTGTAGGTTTTGCTGTTTTTCAGCCATGGTTTTCTCTGATCTCGCACCATTTGCGCTGCCATTGTGCAGCAATTCGTTTCAACGCGCCAGAGTCTTTCAATGACCTCAGCGCGTGCGCCAATAATGGGTGTTCAGCAGGCCCAAAACCGCCAAAGCCTCAAGCCGCCCCAGCAGCATCACGATCATCAGGCCGATCTTGGCCGCATCGGGAAATTCACCATAGGTTGGCCAAGCCTGCGCCAACCCCGAATCCCAGCCGGAATTGTAAACCGGCCCAGCGGTTGAAAACGCGGCGATGGTGGCTGTGAGCGCAGCCTCAAATGGAATGCCCGAAGAAGCGATGAATATCGTGCCAACAGCGATGATGAGAATGGCGACCACGAAAAATGACCAGATCGCCTTCATCAGGTTTAGGTCGTAGTGCTGTGAGCCAAACCGTTTGCGCGCTACGGCGTTGGGGTACACGAGCCGATCCAGCTCGTTCCAAGACTGCGTTGCCATCGCGCCGAGGCGGTAATGCTTCAATCCGCCTGATGTCGAAAATGCGCTGCCGCCCAACAGCACGATAAAAAGCACGATGCCGAGCGGCAGAATGCTGAATATGCCAGGCCTGCTTTGCAGGCCGCTTGTCGCCACCAATGACGAAGCGTTCATCAGGCTTTCAGCCAAAACATTTGCATTTACGCCAGTGCCGGAAACGCGGTTGAGCGACCACACCAAGGCGAGGGTCAGCACAAACACCAGCGCCAGCACGGAATAGCTCTCACGGTGCTCCCGCAGCCGACGCCACTGGCCCTCCAACAACATGCGGTGCCAGAATACGCTGGTCGCTCCAAGAATAAGAACAATCGCAAAGATGACCATTCCTGCCGTGCCCAGCAGCAGATCGAGGCTATCGTCCACGGGCAGAAAACCGCCTGTCGATACCGCTGTCATAGCCAGCGTCGCCGCATAAAAGGGACGCAGGCCAAGCGCCGAAAGGGCAAGAAAGGCGAGCAGCGTAACCAGCAGATAAAACGCCCCAAAATTCCGCAACAGGTTCAAGACACGCGCATAGCCGGCAACTTCGCGGGTGCGGCCCTCCATAGAAATGGCGTTGGCCGTCAATCCGCCAATGCCCATAGGTGCCAGAACGGTGAAGACCGTCATGAGCGCGAGAAACCCACCGAGCCACTGGATCTGAATGCGCCAGAAGATGACCGATTGCGGCAGGCTCTCAAGGCTGGCAAACGTGCTCGCCCCCGTTGTGGTGAGGCCGGAGACACTTTCAAACAGGCCATCGAGAAAGTTCAATTCGGTCAAACCCACCAGCGGAATTGCGGCGCAGAGCGGAATGATGAGCCAGACGCACATCATCAAAATCAGCCCTCCAATCTGCGAAATCTCGCCTGCCCTGTCGCGCGTCGCCAAGACAGGTGCGGCAAACAGAAAAGAACCGAGCAGCGCATAAATCGTAAGGCGTTCCGCGATGGCCCCATCGCCTTCCAGCAGGGCCACAAAAATTGGCGCGATAAGCGAAACGGATAGAGCGAGCCCCACGCAGCCAAGATAGAAGACGACGGCCAGCATCTAGCGGCTCGCTTCGTGCATGAAGAAAAAGCGGGCCATGCGCCTAGAAGAAATCCAGGCTGACCCGGAACATCTGCTCAACCTGTTTCACGCGCTCGGCGGTGGCGAAGATGACGATGCGGTCCTTGGCCTTAATCATCATGCCACCGTCCGGCATAATGACTTTTTCGTCGCGATAAATGGCACCGATGCGAACGCCGTCCGGCAAATCGATTTCCCGCAGTGGAGTGCCTACCAGCATGGAGGTTTCAAGCGCTTCCGCTTCGATCACTTCCGCCGCACCATTCTGCACCGAATGGACACCGCGGATGCGGCCCCGGCGAACATGTTGCAGGATTTTAGAGATCGTCACCGCGCGCGGGTTGACGTGCGCGTCGATGCCCAGCGTCTTGGTGAATTCGTAATACGAGGTGTTGTTGAGCAGCGCGAGATTGGAATCGCAGCCAAGCCGCTTTGCCATCACGGATGAAAGAATGTTCACCTGGTCGTCATTGGTCAGCGCGACCATCAAATCGGCGCTGTCGATGCCTGCTTCCATCAGCACCTTTTGATCCAGCGCGTTGCCATGCAAAACCACGGTGCGGTTGAGCGTATCAGCCACGGCCACGGCGCGCTCTTGCGAGGCTTCGATGATCTTCACCCGCGCTTTTGACTGCCGCTGCTCGATGTTTTCGGCCACATAATGCCCGATATTGCCGCCACCGATGATCACGATGCGGCTGGCCGTTGGCTCATCATGGCCGAAGATGGACAGCGTGCGGCGCACCTTATCGCGCTTGGCAACAACATAGGCCAAGTCGCCCGCCATCATGGCGTCTGAGGAATGGGGGACGAACAGCGTGCCCTGCCGCCAGATGCCCACCACGACTGCATCAAGATCGGGAAACAATTCGCTCAACTGCCCCAACGGCGTGTCGATCACGGGGCAATCGTCAAGACATTCGATCGCCACCATCGCCACTTCGCCATCGGCAAAGCGCACAGCGTCTGTTGTGCCGGGCAGCGCGATACGGCGGAGAACCATTTCGCCAACTTCGATTTCCGGCGAAATGATCACGTCGATGGGCATGTTTTCGCGCGAAAAAAGATCGCCAAATTCTGGCCGCAGATAGTTCTGTGCGCGGATGCGGGCGACTTTAGTTGGAACATTAAACAACGAGTGCGCCACCTGACAGGCAACCATGTTGACCTCGTCATACAGCGTCACCGCAATGATCATGTCCGCTTCTTCTGCACCCGCAGCCTGCAAGATTTGGGGTTGCGAGCCGTGGCCTACAAAGCCGCGCACATCAAGTTGATCACGAATGGCCTGAACAAGGGTGGGTGAATTGTCGATGACAGAGACATCGTTGTCTTCCGCCGCCAGCCGCTCGGCGATGCCGTAGCCAACCTGCCCTGCCCCGCAAATAATGACGCGCATGAGTGTTCCGTGTCCCGCTTATGCCCCGAACGGGCGCGATGCCGAACCGCTCTTATAGACCAAGCGATTTCAATTTGCGATGCAAAGCGGACCGCTCCATGCCGACAAAAGACGCAGTCTTGGAAATGTTACCGCCAAAGCGCGTAATCTGCGCGTTTAGATAGTCACGCTCAAAGGCCTCCCTCGCATCGCGCAAGGGTAGCGACATAATGTGCTCGTCAGACGTGTTGGGCGTGGTCGGAAGCATATCAGAAATCTCACCCGGCAGACGGTCCGCACTGATCGGCTCTCCATCATCTCCACGAGAGAGAATCATCAATCGCTCCACATTATTGCGAAGTTGGCGTAGGTTTCCCGGCCAGGAATGCGATTGCAGAACAGCCATTGCATCGTCACCGATCACGCATTTTTGCACGCCGGATTGCGCCGAGATCTGACCCATAAAGGCATCGATCAATTCACCGATATCGTCACGCCGGTCTGCCAGTGCAGGCACCTGCACGGGAACAACCGCGAGACGATCAAACAGATCTTGCCGGAATGCGCCTTCAGCAATCCGCGCCTCCAGATCGACGGAAGTTGAGGACAAAATGCGCACGTCTACTGCTACTTTCTTTGAGCCGCCAACGCGCTCGAATTTCTGTTCCACCAGAACGCGCAAGATCTTGTTCTGCGTTTCGCGGGGCATTTCGCCCACTTCGTCAAGCAGAAGCGTGCCGTTGTGGGCCTCTTCCAACGCGCCCACCTTGGGTTCGCGCCCCTCGCCCGGCTCCACGCCGAAAAGTTCCGTCTCCATGTTTTCGGCGGTTATGGCAGCCGCATTGATGATGATGAAAGGACCATCGCTGCGATGAGATTGGCGATGGATGGCGCGGGCCACCATCTCCTTGCCCGAACCGGAAGGCCCGATAATCATTACCCGTGAATTGGTCTGCGCAACCTTGTCGATGGTCGAGCGCAACTGGTTCATCGCCTGCGACGAGCCGATCATTTCCGGCATATCAGGCGTGCGCTTTTCAAGATCCGCCACCTGTTTGCGCAAATTCGACGTTTCCAAAGCCCGTTCGGCCACGAGAATCAGACGGTCCACCTTGAAAGGCTTTTCAATATAATCATAGGCACCAATCTTGATGGCGGAGACGGCGGTTTCGATGTTGCCGTGGCCGGAAATCACCACTACCGGCAGGCCGGGATGTTGCTCACGGATGACGGCGAGCAGTTCCAGCCCGTCAAGGCGACTGCCCTGCATCCAGATATCGAGAAAGATCATCGATGGGCGGCGGTCAGAAATGGCGGCTAGCGCGGAATCGCTGTCGTGGGCCGTGCGGGTTTCGTGGCCCTCGTCCTCCAGAATCCCGGCTACAAGGTCTCTGATGTCGGCTTCGTCATCGACCACTAGAATGTCAGACGCCATTCGATATTCCCTCCAAAACGATTGTTTCCCCGCAATCGTGATTAAACATTTTCAGCCGCCGTTTGATCTTCTTCACTGTCGCTTTCGCTTGCGCTGGCAATAATGGCCGGTATGACCACGCGCACCATTGCCCCGCGACCACCGTCTGCCACTTGGGGCGCGTCGCGCAACTCGATTGTGGCGTTGTGCTCTTCCAGAATTTTACCGACGATGGCGAGGCCAAGGCCCGTGCCCTTCTCTCGAGTCGTCATGTAAGGCTCCAGCAGGCGCTGACGGTTTTCCTGCGGCAAGCCCTTGCCGTTATCAATGATTTCGACCGTATGGTTCAGCTCACCGGGCAGCAAACGGATGGTGATGGTTGGCCGCTCGCCTTTTTCAAACTCCACATCTTCCATCGCCTCAGTTGCATTTTTGATGAGGTTACCGAAGGCTTGGCCCAGGAGCCGAGAGTCAAACTGCGCTTTGGCCGGTTTGTCGGGCAGTTCAACCTGAAAATCGATTTCCTCGTTCGACACTTTAAGCAGGAAGATCGCCTCGCGTAGCGTCTCAACCAAATTGCCCTGTTTCATGCTGGGCTTGGGCATACGCGCAAACGAGGAAAATTCATCGACCATGCGGCCAATATCAGCAACCTGCCGGATGATCGTCTCGGTGCATTGGTCGAAAACCTCGCGATCCTCGGTGATCTTCTTGCCATAGCGACGGCGAATGCGCTCTGCCGACAATTGAATTGGCGTGAGAGGATTTTTGATTTCGTGGGCAATGCGCCGCGCCACATCGGCCCAAGCAGACGTGCGTTGGGCGGAGACAAGGTCTGTAATATCGTCAATTGTGATGACGTGCGATTGCGACTGCTCGTCAGAACTCTCCACCGCCACCTGCACGTTCAATATCCGCTCGCGGCCATCATGGGCCAGTGTGATCTGCTCAAGATAACTCGGCCTGCCCGATTGCTGGGCCTTGTCGACCACATCTGCCAGCGCCGGACTGATCTCACGCAGCGGGCGTCCAATCAGGCTTTCATCGCCGTCATGGGCAATCAGCGCTTCGGCAGAAGAATTGGTGATCGCCAGACGTCCTTCCGGGCTAACACCGATGACGCCAGCTGTGACGCCGGACAGCACGGCTTCGGTGAATCGGCGGCGGCGGTCGGTCTGTTCCTGGTTTGCAAGAATTTCATCGCGCTGCGAACGCAGGTTCAGCGTCATGGCGTTGAATGTGTCAGTGAGCGAGCGCAATTCGCCCTCGGTGCGCACGGTTGACACCTGCCCTTCAAGATTGCCGGCACGCACTTCGTCTGCTGCCGCAATCAATTGCCGGATAGGCGCCACCAACCTGTCAGCAACCGCAATGCCCATCCAGATTGCGGAGAGCAGAACAGTTAGGCAAATGCCCACATAGAGCAGCGCAAACGCGATTTGCAGCGGGAGCCTTCCGGATTCAAGACTTTGATATTCGCTGGTGATTTCCCGCATCAACTGGATGGAATTGAGCACTGAAGGGTTCACCCATTTCAACGTCCACAGATACGCGGCCCCATCGAGATTGCGCACGGGCACGAGGCAGGCTGCGAAATTGGTTGTGTTGGGCGCGAGACATGACCCTCTGCCCGCTGCTGCCTGAACCAGAAGATCAGCAGGGGCGCGAGGAAGTTCTTCGCTGCCAGGAATGTTGCTGACAACGATTTGCTCGCCGTCCTTGTTGAGCACAAAAGCCCCCCGAAGGCCGTAGACCCGCGCTTGGCTCGACATGAACAGCACGAAGCCTGACCGGTCGAGCGCAAACTGTTGACCGTTGCGCGAAAGCGAATTCGACATGGCTAGCGTCTGGCCCTGCAATTCCTGCATCGCCTCGCCAAGATAGGATTGGGCGACGCTGACCGAGTTGTCGATGATGGTGCGTGAACGCTGATCAAATATGCGGTCCAAGCCCAAATCGAGCGTGATGCCTGCAATGATCGCCACCAGAATGGCGGGAAACGCTGCAACGATGCCGAACAATCCGACGATGCGGATATGCATACGCGCCGCTGCCCTGCCCCTGCGCCGCGCTTCCAACAACGTCATTACCTCACGCCCGACCAGCAGCAAAAGCGCTGTGACAAAGACGCCGTTGACGACCATCGTGGTTACGATGACTGGAAAAGTCGGTTCAATCGGCGTCAGGCCGAGCAATATGAGGAAAGAGACAACGCCAAAAACGATGGCGAGCAGAACCAGAACCAGTCCAAATTTTCGGGCGTAGCGCAGAGTCGACAACCGCGAGACTGGCGGGTCAAACATCATTTCTGCCGAAGCTGCATCCGTCGAAGCCATGAGCGCCGTTCTGGGAGGTCTTTTGTGACCTATGTGCAACAAATGTGGCCGAAATGCAACAAATTCACTGGGTCAGCTAACTTAATCCACGCATCACTTCGATGTTCAATTCGCGGATTTTTTTGCGCAACGTGTTGCGGTTCAAGCCCAGCACTTTCGCTGCTTGTATCTGATTGCCCTTGAACGCACGCAGCGTCATTTCAATCAGCGGGCGCTCCATTTCGTGAAGCACTGTCGTGTAAAGATCTTCGATGGGCGTTTCGTCGTTGTGGGCGTCCAGAAGCGCGCGGGAATATCCGGCCACAGCAGATCGAACGCTCTCGTTCGTGCCGTCGGCAAAGTCGGTTGTTTTGTTGCCCGGGCGGGCGGAGGCAAGTTCTTGCTCCACCTGCTCGGCACTGATTTGCTCTTGCGGGTGCAACGCCACAAGGCGCTGAACAAGGTTTTCCAACTCGCGCACATTTCCCGGCCACGCATAGGCGCGTAAACGGTCGATAGCGGCATTGTCGAAAACTTTGCGCGGCAGGCCGTTGCGCTCCGCCTGTGCAAGGAAGTGACGGGCAAGGTCCGGCACATCGGCAATGCGCTCGCGCAGGGGCGGCAAACGCAGCGGCACGACATTCAACCGATAGTAGAGGTCTTCGCGAAACTGGCCGCGATCAATCAAACTGGTGAGGTTTTGATGGGTTGCAGCCACGATCCGCACATCCGTCGAGATGGGCGTGCGGCCGCCCACGGTCGTGTATTCGCCTTCTTGCAATACGCGAAGAAGACGGGTTTGCGCTTCCATCGGCATATCACCGATTTCATCGAGGAAAAGCGTGCCACCATTGGCCTGCTCAAAACGGCCTGCGGAGCGTGACTGTGCGCCGGTGAACGCGCCGCGCTCATGGCCGAACAACTCAGATTCAATCAATTCTCGCGGAATGGCCGCCATGTTGATAGCAACGAAAGGGCCGCTCTTGCGCTTGCCAAATTCGTGCAGGGCGCGGGCGACGAGCTCTTTGCCGGTGCCGGATTCGCCGTTAATCATCACCGTCAGATCGGTCTGCGTCATGCGTGCGATAAGCCGATAGATCTCCTGCATGGCAGGCGAGCGGCCCACCAGCGGCATGTTTAGTTGGTCTTCACTCTCTGTCGGTGCGGGCTTGTTCAGAGGCTGCGCCAAAGCGCGCTCGACCGTGGTGACGAGTTCCTTCAGATCAAATGGCTTGGGCAGATAGTCGTATGCCCCCTTCTCTGCCGCCGTGATCGCTGTCATGAACGTGTTTTGTGCGCTCATGACGATAATCGGCAGATCGGGGCGCACGCGTTTGATGCGCGGCATCATGTCGAAGGCTGTCTCGTCGGGCATGATGACATCGGTGATAATGAGATCGCCCTCGCCTTCAATAGCCCACCGTGAAAGCGTGGCGGCGTTCGACGTCACACGCACCTCGTATCCCGCTCGCGACAGCGCTTGCGAGACAACTGTGCGGATGGCAGCGTCGTCATCGGCAACCAGAATTTCAGCCATTGGCCGCTTCTCCCTCTCGCTCTGTCTGCGGTTCGCGCCACATTGGCATCAGCACTTCAAATGTCGTGCCATTCGCATCGCTCTCGCACGAAACGATACCGCCGTGATCGCCCACAATCTTGGCAACCAGTGCAAGACCGAGGCCGGAGCCGTTCTGCTTCGATGAGATGAAGGGATCAAACATATAGGAGCGCAGATCGTCCGGCACGCCGGGGCCGGTGTCCGAGACTGTCATGGAGATTGGCAGCGACACACGTTCCGGCGAACCGGGGGCAGCGATGCGAATGCCAGGGCGAAAGGCCGTGCGCAGGGTCAATTGCGGTTCGGGCGTGTCGCGCATGGCTTCGCTGGCGTTCTTCACCAGATTGAGAAAAACCTGAACGAGCTGGTCACGGTTTCCCAAGACAGGCGGAAGCGACGGGTCATATTCCTCGACAATCGCAACATTCTTGGCAAAGCCCGTGCGTGCGACCTGTTTCACCTGCTCCAGAACCGAATGAATGTTGACCGGATCGCGCTCGATGGGCCGCTCGTCGGAAAAAACCTCCATGCGATCAACCAGGCGCACGATACGATCTGTCTCGTCTGTAATCAGGCGTGTCAGCGTCCGGTCGTCTTCGCTGCCAGCCGCCTCCAGCAGTTGTGCTGCGCCGCGTATTCCCGATAGCGGGTTTTTGATTTCGTGGGCAAGCATGGAGGCCAACCCGGTGACCGTCCGCGCCGCACCCCGGTGGGTCAATTGGCGGTCCATCGTCTCTGCAATCGAGCGCACTTGCATCAGCACAACCACTTCGTTGGGTCGCTCGTTGTTGGGAGAGACATAGACATCAACCAGTTTCTCCGCCCCTGTGCGAGGCGACGAGAGGTCCATTCGGTATTCGCTGATCGGCGAGTTGCTGCGCCGAACTTGGGCGATCAACGAAAGCAGCGGCGATCCTTCAGTAATGTAATGGGTAACCTTGCGTTTCAGCAGAACGGAGAGGCTGGTCTGAAAAAATATCTCTGCCGATGTGTTGGCGAAACTGAACACGCCGTCACCATCAAGCATGAAAACGGGATGAGACAGAGCATTGAGCACCGACAGTGGCAACAGCGCTGCATCGCCAAACACGCTTTTGGATTCGGTCAGAACCATTTCAGGCAGCTTTCGCCGTTAACGCGTTTTCAGGCTCAACAAGCGCGAACAGATCGAAGGCCACACGCAAAATTTCCGATACATCACGGCTCGTCATCATGGCGCGTCTTGTATCGGAATAATCCTGCGAGACTGGAAGATGGGCGCAATACCAATCGAGATGTTTGCGCGCGTTTCTGATGCCCAGTTCCAGCCCATAGTGAGAGAGCATCGCCTCGTAGTGTTCGCATACCAAGTCGGCAAAATCCTTGCCGCTTGGCCTTTGCGGTACGACATGTCCCGCAAGCGCTTCGCCGAGCTGGCCCGGCAACCAAGGCGCACCGTAGCTCGCGCGGCCCACCATCACACCGTCAGCGCCGCTGGCGGCCAGTGCTTGTCGGGCGGTCGCCGCGCTGTCGATATCGCCATTGACGATCAGCGGCACGGAAATCTCTTCGCGCACGGCGCGAACGGCGTCCCAATTGGCCTGGCCTTTGTAAAACTGGTTCCGAGTGCGGCCGTGAACGGTGATCATCTGCACACCAGCTTCAACGGCGCGACGGGCCAATTGCGGAGCGTTGATGGAGTTTTCATCCCAGCCAAGCCGCATTTTCAACGTTACGGGTTTTTCGGTCGTCTCCACCACCGCATCAATAAGCGTGAGCGCGTGGTCCAAATCCCGCATCAGCGCCGAACCGGAATAGCCGTTTGTTACCCTTTTTGATGGGCAACCCATGTTGATGTCGATCACGTCCGCACCAGCGGCCTCGGCAATCAGCGTCGCTTCGCGCATCCATTGGGGTTCTTTGCCCGCCAATTGCACGATGTGCAGCGGTAGGCCTGCGCTTTCGGCCTTCAGCCGCATTTCCTCTTGGCCGGTGGTGAAGGCTTCGGAGGCAACCATTTCAGACACAACCATGCCTGCCCCAAAACGCCATGCGAGACGGCGGAACGGCGCGTCGCTCACGCCAGACATAGGCGCAAGAAAAGCGGTATTGCGCAGGCGGTGCGAACCGATGCGCAATTCGCCTGTGCTTGCGCCTTCGCGCCTGTTTGTTGTGCAATTCTCATTCATGGCGTTTTTCTAAGCACCGTGCCGCACGATAGCAAGCGAACTAAGAGCGCAGTTGCGCCTTTGGGTGCCCCGTGCCAAATCGGCTGCATGAGTGAACCCTTGAAAATTGCAGCCATCATCGTCGCCGCAGGCCGTGGCGCACGTGCCGGCGTGGCTGATGGGCCAAAGCAATACCGCATGTTGGGCAGCAAGCCCGTGCTTGCGCATACCCTACACGCATTTGTCCACCATCGGGCGGTTACCAGTGTTCTGACCGTAATCCACGAAGACGATGGCGCTAGCTATGCGAAAGCCGCGCCGGAGAACCCGAAGATTCTCCCTCCCGTTCACGGCGGCGCGACGCGTCAGGCGTCAGTGTTTGCTGGCCTGCAAGCCTTGGCACAAGATGCGCCGGACCTGGTTTTAATCCATGATGCAGCACGGCCTTTCTTGAGCGCAGCCGTGATCGACGCGGTGATTGCGGGCCTAGGTGAAGCGAAAGCCGCCCTGCCCGCCACAGCCATTGTCGACACGATCAAACGCAGCGCAGAGGATGGCAGCGTGGCGGATACGATCTCCCGCGATGGATTGTTCGCTGCTCAGACGCCACAAGGCTTCGACTTTGCGACGATCTTGGAGGCTCATTCAAAGGCCGCAGCAGCAGGGCTGAACGATTTCACTGACGATTCCGCGCTGGCCGAATGGGCGGGCCACAGGGTTGTTCTGGTGGCCGGAAGCCGCGACAATCTCAAACTGACGACGCAGGACGATATCGAAAAGGCGCAAAGCTCAATGGGCGAGCAGATAACGGACGTGCGCGTGGGCCACGGCTACGACACGCACCAATTGGTGGCTGGCGAAAAAATTACGCTCTGCGGAGTGGAGATACCGTTTGAGCGAAAACTGTCCGGCCATTCCGACGCTGATGTGGGCCTGCACGCGCTCACCGATGCGCTGCTGGGCACGATTGCAGACGGTGATATTGGCTCCCACTTTCCACCTTCCGACCCGGAGTGGAAGGGCGCACAATCCGATCAATTTCTGGCCCACGCCGCCTCGCTGGTCCGTGCCGCGGGTGGCACGATCACCCATTGTGATGTCACTCTGGTGTGCGAAGCGCCAAAGATTGGGCCGCACCGCGATGCCATGCGGGCGGCAATGGCGGCTATTTTGGACATGGATGTTACCCGCATTTCTGTCAAAGCAACCACCAACGAACGCATCGGCTTTATCGGGCGCGAAGAAGGCATGGTCGCGCTGGCAACTGCGACCGTTGTGATGAATGGCACAACGCTATGATCCACCCTCAAGCACAACAATTGATCGAAGCAGCAATTGCACAATCCGTCATCATCTCCACCGCAGAAAGCTGCACAGGCGGCATGATTGCTGCCGCTTTGACAGATGTTGCAGGCTCCTCGGCAGCGTTCGACCGTGGTTTCGTGACCTATTCCAACGAAGCCAAAGCGGAAATGCTCGGCGTACCGCTGGAACATACGCAAGGCCCGCCCGGCGCAGTGTCGGCGCTGGTCGCGCAGGAAATGGTGGCCGGCGCGTTGGCGCGTTCTGCTGCAAATCTGGCTGTGGCCGTCACAGGCATAGCCGGCCCGGGCGGCGGCAGCGAAGAGAAGCCGGTTGGGCTGGTTTACGTGGCCGTGCAACGCGAGGGATCAAGCGCAAACGTACGAGAATGCCGCTTTGCGGAAAGCCACGGCGCGACGACGCGCGAAGCGATCCGCCAAGCGACCGTCGATACCGCGTTGGAAATGATGCTGGCGGCGCTCTAGGCGTTCACGTCCTGGCGGCCATAGAGCGCATCCGCACGCTCCTCAAACGCCTGCGTAAAATGGGCGAAAGCGCGGTCGAACATTGACCCCATCAACATCGCTAGAGTGCGGCTTTTGAATTCGTAATCGATGGAGAAATGCACATCGCACTGATCGTCGCCGACCTGTTCAAAATGCCAGCGATTGTCGAGATATTTGAACGGGCCGTCGATATAACTCGCTTGAATTTTCAGCGCTTCGCGTTCCAAAATCACTTGGCAAGTGAATGTCTCGCGGATGGCCTTATAGCCAACCGTCATATCAGCCAAAGAAATCGTTCGACCGGCTTTTTCACGCTCAGAATTGACTTTAAGAGACTGACATAACGGCACAAATTGCGGATACTTTTCGATATCCGCTACCAGATCAAACATATCTTGTGCGCGGTGGTTTACGCGGTGAATCTTGGAGAATTTGGGCATTGCCTCAGGCCGCGCTCATCTGCGCTTGCCTTGCGGCTTTCAGCTTCGCGAAGTCTTCACCAGCATGATGAGACGAGCGGGTTAGCGGGCTGGACGATACGAGCAGAAAACCTTTTGCATAGGCCGCCGTTTCGTAAGACTTGAACTCTTCCGGCGTCACAAAATGGCTAACTGCATGATGCTTTTTGGATGGTTGGAGGTATTGTCCAATGGTCAGGAAATCCACATTTGCCATGCGCAGATCATCCATCATTTGAAGCACTTCATTGCGCTCCTCGCCCAGTCCGACCATCATGCCGGACTTGGTGAACATAGTCGGATCAAGCTCTTTCACACGCTCCAACAGCCGCATCGAATGATAATAGCGTGCGCCGGGGCGAACGGTCAGATAGTTGCCGGGCACCGTCTCAAGATTGTGGTTGAACACGTCAGGCTTGGCTGCAACCACGATTTCCAGCGCCCCATCTTTGCGCAGAAAATCCGGCGTCAGAACTTCGACCGTGGTGTTGGGCGAGCGTTTGCGGATTGCAAGGATCGTATCAGCAATATGCTGCGCCCCACCGTCATCGAGGTCATCGCGGTCAACCGAGGTGACGACAACGTGGTTCAAGCCCAGCTTCTCCACCGCATTGGCGACATTTTCCGGCTCTTTGAGATCCAGCGCAGCGGGCTTACCCGTGCGCACGTTGCAAAACGCACAAGCCCGGGTGCAGGTGTCGCCCATTATCATCATGGTGGCGTGCTTTTTCGACCAGCACTCGCCGATATTGGGGCAACCGGCTTCTTCGCAGACGGTAACGAGATTGTTCTCGCGCACGATGTTCTTCGTCTCGGTAAAGACTGGAGACGAGGATGAACGAACCCGAATCCAGTCCGGCTTTTTCATCACCGGCTGGTCAGGCCGATGGGCCTTTTCAGGGTGCCGCGGACGGTCGCCAATCGTGTCGAGAAGTGTAGCCATAAAAACCCTGTGCGCCCCTTGTGGATACTAGCGAGACTGGCGGCTCTTGAAACCGCGATAAAGCGCAATGCAAAGGCATGCACCAATCGTTGCAGTCACCAGCGTGTCGATGAAACCCTCTGTTTCAAGCCCGATCAAGCCAAACGCCCATCCGCCGACCACGCCGCCCAAAATGCCGAGGCCAATATTAGCCAGTAAGCCATAGTTGCCCTTCATAAATTTTTCAGCCAACCAGCCAGCCAGTCCGCCGATAATGATCCATCCGATAAAGTTCATTATTCTGTTCTTTTCCCGCGCTTCAGGCGTTTTCAGGAACGGGCGGCGCGGCAGCGACAAGCGTGACGCTTTCACCACAACCACATGCCGAGGTTTGGTTGGGGTTGTTGAACACAAAACCGGTGCGCAGGGTTGTCACTTCATAGTCCAACTGCGTTCCAAGCAGGAACAAGGTTGCGGCCGGGTCCACGTATACAGCAGCATCGCCCAGATCGACCTTGTCATCGCCCGCATGTTCATCTGTGACCATGTCGATTGTGTATTCCATGCCAGCGCAGCCGCCGTTCTTGATACCGATGCGAATGCCAAGCGCATCAGCATCAGCACCAGATACAATTTCGCGCACCCGGTCCTTGGCTGCGTCTGTCAAAGTGAGAATCGCGAAGCGGCTCATGTGGCTCTCCATGTCGTTGCACAAAACATAGGGTGCAGGTGGCCTAACTGCAATGTTTTGGATGCTCCAGTCGATGCAATGATGATGCGGCGCTCCCGCGCAGCATCATTGCATCAAAGCACTAAGACAAATTTTAGAAATTCCATGCAGTTTACAGACAAGCAAGGGGATTTTCATGTTTCGAATAGCAACAGCGTTGCTTGGCGCACTCGCACTGGCCGGATGTAACGAACAATCAGGCGACCCGAATTCCAAAGTAAAGCCGGCGGAATACGGAATGGCCGCACAGCCGACTGTGCTGGTGTCGGGCGAAGGCAATTACCACTGGATAAGCGAGTTCGTGGATGGCTTCCGGTTAAGCGCGGTCACTGGAAACCCTGCGACAGTCAAGCAACTGGCTCGCAACGGTTGCGCGGTCGCTCAACCGACCGATGAACAGGAATTCCATAGCGTGATGACATACAGCTCGGGCATGAGTTCGCGCATTTTCGCCTACAACCGTGCCGATTTGCTGGCGGAAGCCGCTACTTATGTGAAAAGCGCGAAAAACAACCGGCGGCCCTATCAATATATGATAGGTGGCCGCACGCCGAAGGAAGTCTTGAACGTCAACGACGTTATGATCGCCAAGCAAGACAAGCCGGCCTATCTGGTGCTGATTTCCGGCGTCGAAAACGTTGTCTGGAACATCCACCCGGCGGAAGGCGCGAAGATCGACCAGATCGTCTTGGTGGGCGAAAATACCCAAGGCATTGCCAATGTGCCGGAGGGCACGAATGTTCACTCAATTATCGGCTCAACACCAAAGAAATGTGGTGGGCGGGTTTGGTTTCGCTACACCGAGAACGGACGTATTCCGCGCAAATTGAACGATCCAACCAGCGGATGGGACAAAGACGCGCTTCGTGAAGGGCTTGAGAAAGTCACCAAGAACCATCGAAAATTTGCCCTTTGGTTCCGTAAGACGTTCGGCAAAAACCTGGAGAAATCCACCATACAGATGGACCGCGCAACGCATGTCCTGTTTGGGCAAATGACGACTGGATCACCCAAGATCACCTATCAGCCGATTGCAGGCTCGGTCGTGCATCTCGCGCGGCACGATCACTACCATTTCGGCGATCAAAAAGAGTTTCGCGCGAAGTTTGAAGCGCAAGTCATGGATTTGCTGAACAAAGAAATGGGCATCTCGCTCGACGAATTGGCCAAAAAATAAGGGGCACAGGCAATGAATATCAACACAATATTTTGGGGTCTCTCGCTGCTTCTGGCCATCTTCGGTTTCGGCATTCAGATGTTCGGCGGCTACATGATGACTACGAAAGCGAATGCGTTCTTCGCGCCGACAGGCTTGCCGGATACTGAATTTAAGAAACTCCAGGTCGAAAATGCTTATGAGTCCAAACGCGGTTGGAAAGATTCCTACGTAGCGATGTTACAGCCTGATAAATTGGTCGCGGACAGAGCAATCAGCTTTGAAACGCGGGTTCCTATCAAAGCCATTGCGAATTCAACGGGCATCAAGATTGACAACGATTTGACGTTGAAGCTTGCTGCGGAAAAATGGGCCGCAAACTATGGCCCTAAGGAGTGCGGAAGGGCCAAATTGCGTTTGGCCGATTCCTGCGAGGTGTCTGTTGCAAGAGTAAAGATAAAAGAACCACGATCCGGCAAAAAATACGTCTCAGCATATTTTCGGTTGCTATATACTTTGAAGGAGCCGCAAACCCTGCCATCTGAAGATCGCAGTTATCGTTTTGTGTCCGATGCAATGCCCAAGGCCAAAACAGCAAAGCGACATAAAGCTTCAAAGACATATAGCTTTGAATCGGCTGCAAGGTATCGCGCCAAGGAATATGCAAGCACTGCAAGACTCTGCAAAAAACTGATCAAGAGGAACGGTTTGTGTTCCGCAAACATACTTCTCAATGCATATTCGTCCCGCAAAAGCAAAAGTGGACGTTGGGGGATGAGTTCAACAACACTGGCGGCAACCCTGGTGGACCTTGGTCCCCGTGAGGACCACTTGGCAAACGCCGGGGGCTAATCGGCCCTCAAATATACCAACCGAGTGCTACCTGAGCTTCCTCAGAAAGGCGCTCAGGGGTCCAAGGCGGGTCAAAGCTCATCTCCACGCGAACGCCCGACACGCCTTCAACAGCACCAACCGCGTTTTCCACCCAACCGGGCATTTCCCCCGCCACAGGGCAACCCGGCGCTGTGAGAGTCATAACAATGTCGACCATGCGGTTATCGTCGATGTCGATCTTGTAGATCAGGCCGATTTCATACACATCGGAGGGAATTTCGGGGTCGTAAACCGTTTTCAGCGCAGCTATGATATCGTGCGTGAGCCGCTCTAGTTCCTGGGGCGGAATAGCCGAGCCGGTTTTATCAGAAATATCCGGCACATGCGGGCCGCCTTCCGGCAGCAGATCGTCGCGCAGGTTTTCATCAACTTGATCGGTCATGCGAAAAACTTCCTAGCCTTTTCCAGCGATTCTACCAAAACATCGACTTCCTGTCGCGTGTTGTACATGCCAAACGAGGCGCGGCAAGTGGAAGTAACGCCAAAACGCTTCATCAAAGGCTGGGCGCAATGGGTTCCCGCGCGGACCGCCACCCCTGCCCGGTCGATAACCATCGACACGTCGTGGGCGTGGATTCCGTCGAGTTCGAACGAGAAGATCGCGCCTTTGCTCGGCGTGTCGCCGATGATCTTCAACGCATTGATTTCGCGCAGACGCTCGCGGCAATAGTCGCGCAGATCCATCTCGTGAGCCTCGATGTTTTCACGGCCAACGCTCTCGATATAGTCGATCGCAGCGCCAAGGCCGATGGCCTGGACGATGGGCGGCGTGCCTGCCTCAAAACGATGGGGCGGGTCGTTATAGGTCACATCGTCCAGCGTGACGTCGAGGATCATCTCGCCGCCGCCCTTGAACGGCTGCATGGCTTCAAGCGCCTCTTTGGTGCCGTAGAGCGCACCAATGCCTGAGGGGCCGTAGAGTTTGTGGCCCGTGATGCAATACCAGTCGCAACCGATATCCTGCACGTCGACCGGCATGTGAACCGCGCCCTGCGAACCGTCGATCATCGTGCGGATGCCGCGCTTGCGCGCCTCGGCGCAGACGGTTTTGACATCCACAACCGTGCCCATGACATTCGACATATGGGTGATGGCGATGAGTTTGGTGCGCTCTGTGCAAGCAGCCGCGATGCTCTCGGCGGTGATGCCGCCATGCTCGTCGCAATCCACCCAGACAAGCTTCACGCCCATGCGTTCACGCAGGAAATGCCACGGCACGATGTTGGAATGGTGCTCGGCGATGGTGAGAACGATTTCATCGCCCTCGCCCATATTGTTCATCGCCCAGCCATAGGCGACCAGATTGATGGCTTCCGTTGTGCCGGAGGTGAAAACGATGTTCTCGTCGCTCTCGGCGTTCAGAAACCTACGTAACTTCGAGCGGGCAGCCTCATAGGCGTCCGTCGCGGCATTAGACAAATAGTGCAGACCACGGTGGACGTTTGCATATTCGTTTTCATAGGCGTGGCTAACCGCATCAATCACCTGACGCGGTTTTTGGGCCGAAGCGCCATTGTCGAGATAGACCAGTGGTTTCCCGTGCACTTCGCGGTGCAAAATGGGGAAATCAGCACGGATCGCATCAATGTCGTAACCGGTATTCATGGTTCAGGCTCCCTCGGCGCTGCGTTGCCCCTTATGTGGCGTCACAGACCGCAAATTGACATGCGACTTAACCGACGCTCGCGCTAGACATGTTTGTCCAGCCAGACGTCCATTCGCGCTTCCAGCGCTTCTTCCAGCGGCTCGTCTATCATCTCTTGAAACGCTTCCGCCACAAATGCCTTGATCAACATGCGACGTGCGCGTTCTTCGGTTATGCCACGGGCCATAAGGTAGAACAGGTAGCTTTCTTCCAAATCTGTCACCGTCGCACCGTGAGCGCACTGCACATCATCGGCAAAGATTTCAAGTTCCGGTTTGGCAGAGAAATCGCAATCATCCGAAAGCAGCAGCGTGTTGCAGGCCATTTGCGCGTCAGTGAGTTGCGCTGGCTGCGCCACATTGATCTGGCCTTGGAACACACCACGACCGTGACCAGTAGCCACGTTGCGCATCAATTCGTTGGCGTTGGTATTCGGCACCAGATGATCGATGCGCGAAGTCACATCGATGTGTGCCTTGCCGCCCACCAGATTGACGCCCGCAATGTTCAACTCGGCCTGTTCGCCAGCCATGACAAAATTGATCTCTTGGCGAACGACATTGCCGCCGACATTGAGAATGAAAAGATTGAGAACAGAACTTTTGCCAAGCGTTGCGTTGAAACGGGCAAGGCGCGTGGCTGCGTCTCCGTTTTCGTTTGACAGGATGTAGTTGACCGTGGCGCCCTCACCGATTTCCAAATCGACAATTGCAGACGAAAAATAGTTGACGCCGTCTTTGCCAACCACACGGTCGATTATTTCACATTCGGCTTCTGCACCCACTTCGATGCGGTTGCGTATAGCGCCGATAACGTTTTCCTCGCCCGTATGCGCGTGGGCAAGGCCGATAGCCCTTTCGACTTTGGCACCGGCGTCGACTTTCAGCGTTGCACCGCCATTAGCGAAAAGCGTGTTCACCTGTTCTACAGCGTTGGCGGCACCTTCGGCCAATTCAAACCCGTCAGGAATTCCAATTTCAGCGCTTACGCCTGCTGGTAGATCTTCTTCCCAATCAAAGAAGTAGCCATCTCGGAAATGCAAAACCGTTGCATCTTTTGCCAACCGAACAAAACCCTTCGCAGCATCTTTCGCTGCTTCAACACTTGGCTTTTCGGCCAAAGCGTATTTGCCGGCCAACAGCGAACGCATGTCGGTGTAGTGGAAATATTCGATCCGCCGTGTTGGCAGACCGGATTGCTTGAGCGAGGCGAGCGCAAGCTCCCGCAGCTTTGCAAGGTTGGGCGTATCGCCTGCGTGGGGCTTTGCAGCCTCAAAAAGAGCGGTTTCACCTTCGGTGAAAATCTTGGTTGTATGGGCTGTCATGGTTTATGCCGCCGCTGCCGCGATGATGTCGGCATAGCCCTTCTCTTCCAGTTCCAGTGCGAGCGATTTGTCGCCCGATTTGATGATCTTGCCGTCGGACAGCACATGCACCGTGTCGGGCACGATGTGGTCGAGCAGACGCTGGTAGTGGGTGATGACGATCACTGCGCGGTTGGGGTCGCGCAGATGGTTCACGCCATCGGAGACGACCTTCAGCGCGTCAATATCGAGGCCGGAATCCGTCTCGTCCAGCACGCAAAGTTTTGGCTCCAGCAGGCTCATTTGCAAAATCTCAGCGCGTTTTTTCTCGCCGCCGGAGAAGCCTACGTTCACAGGACGCTTCAGCATGTTGAATTCGATTTGCAGATCTTTCGCCGCAGCGCGGACCTTTTTGATGAAGTCGGGCGTCGTTAGTTCCGCCTCGCCGCGCTGCTTGCGCTGCGCGTTCATGGCTTCCTTCAGGAACGTCATGGTCGGCACGCCGGGAATTTCCACCGGATACTGAAACGCCAGAAACAGGCCAGCCGCTGCACGCTCGGAGATGTCCATTTCCAGCAGGTCTTCACCGTTGTAAGTGATCGACCCTTCGGTGACTTCGTAGTCCTCCTTGCCCGAAAGCACATAGGAAAGCGTGGATTTGCCCGAACCATTCGGCCCCATAATAGCGGCAACCTCGCCGGCTTTGACCGACAGATTCAGCCCTTTGATAATTTCCGTGCCGTCTTCTTCGATACGCACATGCAGATTTTTGATTTCAAGCATTTTAGTTCTTCCAATACGGCCTAACCGGCCACCCATTTCATGTTCTTCTGAATTCCCTGCACGATCACCAGCGCGAAGGGTTCATCCCCGCCGGAGCCGTGCAGTGTTTTTCCGTCGAGCCATTCGATGACCCATGTTTTGTCTTTCGCCGGATAAATATCCGCAATCGCATCCGCCTTGCCCCGCCACTGCCCCGGAGCAAACACCGAAATAATGCCCGACTTGCCGTGCATTACGAGGTCCAACTCCATCCCCGCCTTCTTCAAGGCGCGAACGAGAATGGGATAGAAGTCCTCGCTGGTGGTGACGGGGTTGAAGGTCATTGTGTTATCCAAAGCCGCGTTCGCGGATCGTGTGGCATGGATTGTCCCGCTCATAGCAGGTTTCGAAAAGATCGTCCCAATCAGGGTTAAAGCCTTCAATCAATTCGAGCTTCCAAGCACGTCGATATTTCTTCAGTTCCTTCTCTCTTTCGATGGCAGTGACGATACTGTCATGGCGTTCATACCAGACCAGGTCCCTACAGCCGTGTTTGCTGGCGAAGCCGGGAAAACGAGCTGACTTATGTTCATGGGCTCGCCTTTGGAGTTCGCTTGTCACACCGGTGTATATCGTGCCGTTGCGTTTACTCGCCATGATGTAGACCCAACCGGACATTCTATCTAGCGCCGTCATTCCGGGGCTGCGAAGCAGAACCCGGAACCCAGAACGGAGAGTTCTCGGCACTGGGTTCCGGGTTCTCGCCATGCGAGCCCCGGAATGACGGAGTGAAAAACATCACCCCACACTCCCCTCCAGCGATATCCCGATCAGTTTTTGCGCTTCGACTGCGAATTCCATCGGTAATTCCTGAATTACCTCTTTCACAAAGCCGTTCACGATAAGCGCGATGGCTTCCTCTTCCGGGATGCCTCGCTGGAGGCAATAGAAGAGTTGGTCGTCCGAAATTTTCGACGTTGTTGCCTCGTGTTCCAGCTGGGCGTCTTGGTTCTTCGTCTCGATATACGGAACCGTGTGCGCGCCGCACTGATCGCCGATCAGGAGCGAGTCGCACTGCGTAAAGTTGCGCGCATCGCTGGCCTTACGGCCAATGCTCACGCGACCGCGATAGGTGTTGGACGAACGGCCCGCCGAAATGCCCTTGGAGATAATCCGGCTGGTCGTGTTCTTACCCAGATGTAGCATTTTGGTGCCGCTATCGACCTGCTGCATCCCGTTGGACACGGCAATCGAATAAAACTCGCCGCGCGAGCCGTCGCCGCGCAGAATGCAACTTGGATATTTCCACGTGATCGCGGAGCCGGTTTCCACCTGCGTCCACGAAATCTTGGAATTCTTGCCACGACAATCGCCACGCTTGGTCACAAAGTTGTAGATGCCACCCTTGCCGTTCTCATCGCCCGGATACCAGTTCTGAACCGTCGAATATTTGATCTCGGCATCGTCCATCGCCACAAGCTCGACCACAGCAGCGTGAAGCTGGTTCTCGTCGCGCTGGGGCGCCGTGCAGCCCTCCAGATAAGAAACGTAAGAGCCCTCTTCCGCGATGATGAGCGTGCGCTCGAACTGGCCGGTATTCTGCTCGTTGATGCGGAAATAGGTCGACAATTCCATCGGGCAGCGAACGCCTTTTGGAATGTATACGAACGTGCCGTCGGTGAAGACCGCACAGTTGAGCGTGGCGAAATAGTTGTCCGTCACAGGCACAACCGTCGCCATGTATTTCTTCACGAGGTCTGGGTAGTCCTTGATGGCCTCGCTGATGGAGCAGAAAATCACGCCCGCTTTAGCAAGCTCATCGCGGAATGTGGTGACGACCGAAATTGAATCAAACACAGCATCCACCGCCACGCGGCCAGATTTATACATCTGTTCGCCGAGGTCATCTTCGCCGTCGTCGCCAGCATCGCCATTCTTGGCGGCCAGCGCCTCCTGGGTTTTCGTCACGCCCGCAAGAATTTCCTGCTCGCGCAGGGGAATGCCGAGTTTCTCGTAGGTTTTCAACAGTTCGGGATCGACCTCATCGAGCGACTTGGGGCCATCCTCGAAATTCTTCGGCGCGGCGTAATAATAGATGTCCTGATAGTCGATCTTGTCGTACTCGACGCGCGCCCAATCCGGCTCTTCCATTGCCTTCCAGCGCTCGAAAGCGTCCAGACGCCATTGCAGCATCCATTCGGGTTCGCCCTTCTTGGCGGAGATGAAGCGGATCGTGCTTTCATCCAGCCCCTTGGGCGCCTTGTCGGATTCGATATCCGTTGAAAAGCCGTACTTATACTGGTCGATATCCAGCGTTTTGACGGTGTCGATGGTTTCCTGAACGGCGACCATGGTTTTTCTCCAGATTTGTGGCGCAGCGTTATGCGGCGCCTGAAATTTCTTGTTGTTCGTCCCGCCCGACCATTTCGGCCAAACGGCGGGTTATGCGTTCAAACGCTCGTTCGAAATGGGCAACATCAGCCTGCGTTGAGTTCCAACCCAAACTCACCCGTATTGCACCGCGGGCGATTTCTTCGTCCACGCCCATTGCTTCAAGCACATGGCTGCGGCCAACCTTGCCCGATGAACAGGCGGAGCCGGATGAGACAGCAACGCCGTCGAGGTCAAAAGCGATCAGTGCCGTTTCGGCTTTCAGGCCGCGCACCGAAAACAAAAGCGTGTTGCCGATGCGTGGTGCACTTTGGCCGAAAACTTCAATTCGATCCTCCGCCAAATCCTGCTTTGTGCATATAGGAATGAGCATGCCCTCTATCGAGTCCCGCAACTGCGTTATTTGGGCATAGTCAGCGGCGTTTTGGGCGGCTTCTGCGGCCGCTGCTCCAAATCCGGCAATCGCGGCAACGTTTTCCGTGCCCGCACGGCGGTTTTTCTCCTGCCCGCCACCGCGAATCGCAGACGGAATATCCAAGACCTGATGGGCAATCACCAAAGCGCCAATGCCCTGCGGACCGCCGAGCTTGTGAGCCGAGAGCATCAGGAAATCGACGCCCAATTCCGCCACATCAATCGGCATGCGCCCTGCGGCCTGCACGGCATCGCACAGTGTATAGCCGCCTTTAAGACGAACCTTTTGGGCCAGCTTGGCAACTGGCTGGATCACCCCACTTTCGCTGTTGACCAATTGCAGCGCCATATACGGTACGCCTTGGGCGGTGTCGTGAGCATCCAGCATGGCGTCAAACGCGGCTTCATCGACAACGCCATTCGCAAGTACGGGAATTTCAGAAATCTGCGAGGCTTTGAACCGCCCGCCCTCCAAAACGCAGGGGTGCTCGGTCGCCAAAACATACAAATGCGAGGCCGGGCGTGGGGTGCCATCGCTGGTTATGTCTGGTGTCAGTGCCAGATGGGCCGCTTCCGTCGCGCTGCCGGTGAAGACGACTGCATCTTTCTCCGCACCCACCAGCGTCGCCACCTGCGCACGAGCGCCTTCAATCGTTGCTCGCGCCGCGCGCCCCTCGCCGTGGATCGAAGACGGGTTACCGCAAGCATGCATCGCAGCGATCATTGCATCACGCGCAGCAGGGCGCAGGGCGCTGCTTGCATTGTGATCCAGATAGGCACGATTCGGCGTCATGGTCCTACGGTTTCCTCGGTTTTCGCACGCCCGCCACAGGTGTGGAGCGATGCACTTGCATCCAAACAGCGCTAAAGGAGTGCAGCCCGCCGTGTTTTCCTTGAAAAAGGCAGCGTACTTGACCTATGTAGCGGTTCGAAAAGGGCGGACACGCCGCCCCCAACAGATTTGAACAGTTCTAAACTAGGGATAAGAACCGCCCATCGCCCCGTCAAGCGGGGCCAGCGGTCTTTCTGGTCGCACCTCGTGAAACGATTGTTTCAACCCCTTGGGGTTTGCAAACTACGGCGGTGCTAATAGCCAGACCCAAGCGAACGGACCGAGCCGGAGTGCGACGATGCCTGAAGTTATTTTTACCGGTCCTGAAGGACGCCTTGAAGCCCGCTATCAGCCTTCAGAAGACAAGAATGCGCCCATCGCGATCATCCTGCATCCGCATCCGCATCCTCAGTTTGGCGGCACGATGAACCATCCCATCGTCTACAATCTGTTCTATATGTTTCAGGAGCGCGGCTTCACGACCCTGCGCTTTAACTTCCGGGGCGTTGGCCGCAGTCAGGGCGAATTTGACCACGGCATTGGCGAATTGTCCGACGCCGCCGCCGCTCTCGACTGGATTCAGGGTCTACACCCCGATTCGACAGGCTGTTGGGTCGCTGGCTTCTCTTTCGGTTCCTGGATCGGCATGCAGCTTTTGATGCGCCGTCCGGAAATCGAAGGCTATATGTCGATTGCCCCGCAGCCCAACATCTACGACTTCGCCTTTCTCGCCCCCTGCCCGTCTTCCGGCCTCATCATTCACGGCGAAGAAGACCGCGTTTCGCGGCCCGAACACGTGCAAACGCTGGTCGACAAACTGCGCAGCCAGAAGGGCATCACGACCACCCAGATCACCATGCCGGGCGCTAACCACTTCTTCACCGAGCACCAGGAAGAACTGATCGACGAGTGCGCGCTCTATCTCGACAAGCGGCTGGGCTATATCGAAGGCGGCATCGAAGAGACGATGCTGCTGCGGTAATAACAAAACGTGATGGGTCTGATTGGACGGGGTGGTTCGGTCTAGGTAAGCTGAAAGACCGCGCCCCACCTCAAGGACAGCTCATGCGTCGACTTACTCTCGAACTTTTCAGCCATGGCGTGGTTCTCGCCATCGGTTTCGCTTTGGGCATATATTTTCTACCGATCCTGACTGCTCCACCTTCTCCAGATGCTTCAACGCTGGAACAAGCGGCGAAAGACGCGGTCTTCGAAGTTGCCTTGGCCGAGGGTTTACGCGGCAACGACACGCTTCATCGGGGGGAAGGCAAGGTCAGTATCACGCGAACGCAAATCGTCCATACAGGTCGGCTCGCGCCGGGACCGGATTATATGGTCTATCTTGTGCCCCAATTCGTTGAACACAAAGACGAGTTTGCTCCGCTGAGAGAAAAGAGCCGCGTGATCGGCTCGGTCAAATCCTTCAACGGTTTCACACTGGATCTGCCGGGTGACGTTGACCCCGCTCAGTTCACAACCGTGCTTATATGGTGCGAAGCCTTCGGAGAATTCATCGCTGCGGGGAAGTATCGATAACCTACTGATGTTTGATCAGACACTCAAAATGAACTGCGCTGCATGATCCCTGTCTCGCGACGCCCATCCTTGGGGGTGGCGAGTGATGAAAGCCAGACCGCCGTCAGCAGTCCGATAAGCTTTTACTTTACGCACGGTGTCAGGCACCGAAAACTCTTTGAACCCTGCCTTTGATAGATAACCTTCAAGCGCGCGCTGCTGATAGCCAAGGGTAGTGAAAACCGACTTATGTGGCCTCAAAGAAGTGAGCTCATCTTCCAGCGCCTTCAGGCAGATGTCTTCAATTTGCAGCCATTCACGCCCCATCGGCGGTCGTGAAACCAATGTATCTATCTTGGCCAAGTTGCTCCAAGCCATCAAACTCCGATCTGAACACAACTCATCGGCAAATGACCAAAACGCAGACGGATTGCGCCGCTCCATCATCCATCTTGTTGATGCAACGGCTCCAGCCAATTGGTCTAAAGTATGCCCCACTTCGCTTATCCTTGGACCGCCGGCCTTTCCGACATAGAAGATTGAACCAGCGCTGCCAGGTGAGTAGGAAGGGCCGACAGCAGTAGCGAACGGTTCGGGTGTTGCCCACGATGACAAGGCAGAACTGTTGGCAAGTTCGCACAATTCCTCCCAATTTTGTCGTCTTATGAGGCTTTGTTTGAGGGCGATCATCACGCTTTCACTCAAGCAGCGCTCAGTTTTTCCATCACCTCGTCGCTGATTTCGAAGTTTGAATAGACGTTTTGCACATCGTCGTCGTCTTCCAGCGTGCCGATGAGTTTCATCAACGTTCCGGCCTTGTCTTCGTCAACCGGGATGGTGTTTTGCGGCTTCCAGATCGTATTGACCGATTCCGCTTCACCCAAAGCCGCTTCGAGGTTCTTGGAAACTTCGCCGAGGTCTTCAAAGGCGCACAAGATGGTGTGGCCCTCACCCTCTTCCGACATGTCCGAGGTCACGTCGTCGGCACCAGCTTCGATGGCGGCTTCCATCACCGTATCCTCATCGCCCACCGATGCGGGATACTTGATCTCTCCTACCCGGTCGAACATGAAGGACACAGACCCCGTTTCCCCCATTTGCCCGCCGTTCTTTGTGAAATAAGACCGCACCGCGCCAGCAGAGCGGTTTTTGTTGTCCGTCAGACATTCCACGATGACCGCCGTGCCGCCGGGGCCATAGCCCTCGTAGCGGATTTCGAAATAATCATCTCCGTCACCCGCTTGCCCCTTGTTGACAGCACGGAGGATGTTGTCCTTCGGCATGGAAAGGCCGCGGGCATTGGCAATTGCCAGGCGCAGGCGCGGGTTTCCGTCCGGATCCGGTCCGCCCATTTTGGAGGCGACGGTGATTTCCTTCGACAGTTTAGCAAACTGCTTTGAGCGCACAGCGTCCTGACGACCTTTGCGGTGCATGATGTTTTTGAATTTGGAATGGCCGGCCATGTTCCAACTCCGCTTCTTTGAACCTGTTTGGCCGCTTATAGGCAAGCCGCCAGAGAGGGGCAAGACAGAGCCAACACATCAGGAAGGCGGGCAAGGCTAGCCAAACAATTCCCGGCTCAGCCGCTCGTGATAAGCTACCAAATTCGCATGCGCCTTCACCATACGGCCCGATGGCGTGTCCAAGGTACACGGAATCAGACCTTCCAAAGCGCCAAACAGGCTCGCGTCAATGCTGCTGATTTTGTCGCCCATGAAATAGCGCTGATCGCCCAACTGGGTGGCAAGCGCATCGACATCATCCTGGGTCATCGCCTCCATCTGCTCGCGGGTGTGGCGGCTTAGCCCCGTCATGTGGAGCATCTTTGTGATGTTCCTGTTGACCACTTTGAAGATGATGCCGCGCAGCAGTTTTGGCGCGTCGGCAAAATAACCGTCGCGCACAGCCTGCGGATGGTCGGCCCAGCGGTAATGGGCATTGAGGTAATAGAAGTGATCCTCAATCAGACGGCGGAACGCTGTCGCATGGGCACGTTGAAGGTCGCTGAGGTGACTGTCAAAATCGATGTTGTGGACCTGTTCCAGATGGGTCTGAATGTGCGCCGTATCGGGGATAAGCGTGCCGCCATCATCCAGCACGGGCAGCTTGCCACGCGGGGCTTTGCGCACGTCGGAAACTTCCGTCGTATAGTCGAGGCCCGACATGGCCAGCAGCGCCTCGCCTTTTACCGCAAAGGGGCTGGGTGAGCGGGTCCCAAGGCAGGGAGCGAAGGTGAGAAGTTTGAGCATGGGAGGTGTCTTTCGCGGCTGTGGTGTTGTCTGACAGTGTTGTAACCCATCACTGCTGACAGCATGGTGTCAGTAGTGAAATGCGAGTATACCCCATGAGACGCGCTGACCGCCTGCTTCAGATTATCCAATTGCTGCGCCGCGCGCGCGGGCCGATCACGTCTGCGCAAATGGCAGCGGAGCTGGAAGTCTCGCAACGCACACTCTACCGCGATATCGTCAGTTTGGAGAGCACGGGCGTTCCCATTCGCGGCGAAGCGGGCATTGGCTATGTGCTGGAAGACGGCTTTGACATGCCGCCGCTGATGTTCACCACGGCGGAACTGGAAGCGCTGGTTTTGGGCGCGCGGATGGTGGACGGGCGCGTGGATAGCCAGCTTTCCCGGGCCGCAAAGGACGCCATTGCCAAGATCGAGGCGGTTGTGCCGCCCGGCCTGAGGGAAGTCTTGCTGGACACGCCACTCTACGCTCCGCTGTTTGCGCCGCGAGACGAAGAACGTGACGCGCTGGTGCAGACCATCCGCACCGCCTTGCGGCAGGAGCGCAAACTTGCGCTGCACTACCGCGATCTGAAGGGGGATAAAAGCCAGCGGATCGTCTGGCCGATCCTGATTTCGCTGTTCGCGGATGTGACGGTTTTCGCAGGCTGGTGCGAGATGCGCGAAGACTTTCGCACCTTCCGCCTCGACGGTGTTGTCGCCTGCGACGTGCTGGACGCCAAACTGCCTGAGCGCCGCCGCAGGCTCTATGCACGATGGCGTTCAACGCAGGCGGCAAGTTACCGCGAAGGCAGTTTGGCGAAAGCGCGGGGGGCGCAGGTGTTTGGCATTTGACCTCGATCTTGAGGCTCTTACGGTGTGGCAACGATTCGCAAATCATCAAGCCAGACCATGCTCGACACGCCAGCCACCCTTCCCGCCGTCCGCGCCATCACCGCAGACAAGCGCGACGTGCTGCGCGATGTTTTCGGCTACGACAATTTCCGCCCCGGTCAGGAGGAAATTATCGACACGCTGATCGGCGGCAAATCGGTTTTGGCGGTTATGCCAACGGGCGCGGGCAAATCGCTGTGCTTTCAGGTGCCGGCATTGGCGATGGATGGACTGTCCATCGTCATCTCGCCCTTGGTCGCGCTGATGCAAGATCAGGTTGCCGCGTTGAAACTGGCGGGCGTAGCGGCGGAAGCCATTCACTCGGCGCAGGACCGGGAGGCCAATGTGTCCGCCTGGCAGAGGGTTGCGTCAGGCGAGACGCGCATCCTCTACATGGCGCCGGAACGGCTGATGACAGAACGGATGCTGGATGCGCTGTCGCGGTTCGAGATCAGCCTGTTCGCCATCGACGAAGCGCATTGCATGTCGAAATGGGGGCCGTCGTTCCGACCCGAATACGCGCAGCTTGGCGTTTTGGCGCAGCGCTTCCCCGGCATCCCCATCGCGGCGATGACGGCAACGGCAGACGAAGCAACGCGGCGCGACATTGAACTGCAATTGTTCGACGGCACGCACCGCACTTTTGTCTCCGGCTTTGACCGCCCGAACATCACGCTGAACGTTGCGGTGAAGCAGCGGTGGAAAGATCAGTTGCTGGATTATCTCGACGCGCACCGGGGCGAAAACGGCATCATTTACTGCCTGTCGCGCAAGAAGTGCGAGGAGGTTGCCGAAATGCTGTCAGGCGAAGGTTTCGATGCCATCGCCTACCATGCAGGGCTGGACAAGGACGACCGTTCGGCGCGGCAGAACAGATTTGTAACCGAAAGCGGTGTCGTTATGTGCGCCACCATCGCCTTCGGCATGGGCATCGACAAGCCGGACGTACGTTTCGTGTTTCACACGGACCTGCCCGGTTCCATCGAAGCCTATTATCAGGAAATCGGTCGAGCGGGCCGCGATGGCGATCCGGCGGATGCCCATATGCTGTTTGGTCCCGGCGATATCCGTCTGCGGCGGCAATTCATCGAGCAGGAGGACAGCGAGGACGACCACAAACGCCGCGAGATCAGCCGGCTCAATTCGCTGATTTCCTATGCAGAAGCCCAAGGTTGCAGACGCCAGACGCTGCTTTCGTATTTTGGGGAGACGACTGAACCGTGCGGAAATTGCGACAATTGCAAAAGCCCGGTGACGCTGAAAGACGGCAGCGAAGAGGCGAATTTGGTCATTTCGGCCATTTTGGAAACCGGAGAGATTTATGGCCAAGCGCACATTATCGACGTAGTGCGCGGGGCGGAGACGGAAAAGGTCCTCAAAGCAAAGCACGACAGGCTGCACTGCCACGGCACCGGCTCCAGCATTTCGCGCCCGCAGTGGCAATCTATCGTTCGGCAAATGGTGGCGGCCGGTTTGGTGGAGATTGATATCGCCGGTTATTCAAGCCTTAGGCTAACGGACAAAGGCAATGCGTTCACGAGAGGTGACGGGGCATTTAACTACCGCGAGGAAGAACCGCGCCTTCGCCGCAAGACAACCAGCGATTCCGGGCCGTATCGTCCTGCCGTCGCGCTCGATTTGTCCGACCGGGATATGGATCTTTTAGGCGCGCTGAAAAAGAAACGGCTGGAATTGGCGCAGGAGCGCAACGTTCCTGCTTATGTGATTTTTCCCGATAAGACACTGGCCGAAATCGCCAGCCGCCGCCCGACGAGTATTGAAGAGTTCGCGGAGATTAAAGGGGTTGGCAAAAGCAAATTGTCAGCTTTTGGCGCTCTGTTTATCGACGTTGTGAAAGGATATTGAGAACGATGATCACCTTGCCCCTCAAAGGTGGCTGCCAGTGCGGGCAACTGCGCTACGAAATCAACGCCCTGCCCCAAACCCTCTATTGCTGCCATTGCACGGAATGCCAGGCGCAATCGGCCTCCGCATTCGGCACCTCGCTTCGGTGCGACGGGGCGTCCGTCAAACTCTCGGGAGAGGCCAAGAGCTTTCGGCGCGATAAAGGCCGTTCGACAGAAGTGGAATGCTTGTTCTGCCCCTATTGCGGATCTCGCGTTCTACACAGGCGAGACTCCAGTTCGGTCGATTGCAGTATCAAAGGCGGCTCGCTGGACGACAAGCATGGAATGGAGCCAGTCGGCCACATTTGGACGCGCAGCAAGCAGGGTTGGGTAGAATTGCCGGACGAGACGCTGCAATTCGAAACGCAGCCCGAAGACGGCTATGTCGAATTGATCGCAGCCTTCTCCAAGCGCTACGGCCCGTAGGCTCGCCATAGATAGACGGCGCTGACCAAAAGCCCAAACGCGATCACCAAAAAGCGCATGACGGGTTGGGACAGTTTTTTCGACAAAACACCGCCAGCCGCCCCGCCAATTGTGGCCCCAGCCATCATGGCGAAGGCTTGAGGCCACGCCACTAATCCCGTTGATGCAACTACACCTATACTGACCAATGCAATAACTGTCCCAGCGGCGTTCTTCATCGCGTTGGCAATGTGGGCGTTCGTGTAGCCAGCGATTGTAAACGAAGCGAGCAAGATAACGCCCAATCCTGCACCAAAATAACCGCCGTAGATCGAAAAAAAGAACAGAAGAACACGGCCTAGAATGTCAGACCCCCTGTCAGCTAGCAGTCCTTCAATGCCTTTTCGTATTTGACGACCGGCAGCAAAAATAATCACGGCGCTAAGCATCAACCACGGCAGCAGCTTGGTGAAAGTCCCTTCGCCAAGCCAAAGCAAAACCAAAACACCAACCAGACCACCAGCAGCACAGATGGCCATATCAACCCAAAGTCTGCGGCCTAAGCCAAGTAATTCGTCTTTGAACGCAGGAACGGCAGCAGCATTGCTAGGCAAAAGCGCCACAAAATTGGTTGCGTTTGCGACCAGTGGCGGCAGACCCGAAGCCATCAGAACAGGAAAGGAAATGAATGTCGCGCCACCCGCGATGGAATTAAAAACTCCGGCAATGATGCCGACAAAGAAAAGGATGGCCAGTGTCGTCAATTCCATATCAGGCGTCTTTCGCTTCTTTAGCGGGGGCGAAAACACCTCCAGACATTGGCTGTGGACAACCCGTCGTCGTCGGGAAAGTAAGTGGCAGATCGGCGCGGGCACGAATTGCCAGATATGCGAAGGCTTGCGCTTCCATCATATCGCCATCGAGATTGACGTCTTCGGCTGAGTGAACAGAAGCAGAGTATTCGCCAGCCAACTCCCGCAGATCAGACATGATCGCCCTGTTGTGGCGACCACCGCCGCAGACGATCCAGTTTTTCGGCGGCTCAGGCAGATGGTCTAGACCAGCGAAAATGGCTTCCGCTGTCAGTCGAGCCAAAGAGCGAGCACCATCGCTTAAATCTGCCTCGCTTGGGTCCAGCGCAGGGAAATCGAGGCGGTCGAGCGATTTTGGAAGCGTTTTCTGGAAATAGGGCGTGGCCATATAACGCTCAACAACGGTGCCGACGACTTGACCTTCAGAGGCTATCGCACCTGCAGCATCATAAGGAATTCCACCAACTGTTTGCATCCATTGGTCGATCAGAGCATTTCCTGGGCCGGTGTCAAAAGCCACGGGCGGATCGCCCTCACGCAAATAAGTGATGTTCGAAATACCGCCGATGTTGACGAAACAAATCGGGCCTTCGATATGCAGTCGGGTCGCGAGCGCTTCGTGGAACACCGGTACGAGCGGCGCACCCTGACCACCAGCAGCGATATCCGCAGCGCGCATGTCGAACACCGTGTCGATGCCAAGTTCCCTGGCAAGCATGTGACCGTCTCCGATTTGGACTGTCAGCCGCTCATCGGGACGATGCAGCACAGTTTGGCCGTGAAAGCCGATGAGATCGATATCGGAAGGGCGCAGGTTGTTGACTTTGAGGAATTGACCCACAGCTTCAACATGGCGCTGGATGATCATGGCTTCAGCGTCACCCAGCGCTCCGAGACGTTCGGTGCGAATCCTAATTTGAGCGGCGTCGACAAGCGCTCGTTCCAAAAGAGTCCGGTCAGAAGGAGAATAGCCACAAGAGATGCTGGGGCCAAATTCTATCCACCCTTCGCCATCGCTTGATAGCATGGCCACATCGATCCCATCCATCGAAGTTCCACTCATCAAGCCAATTGCCGTTTTCAAGGCGTCTCTCCGGTGTTAGACGGTGCGCACACCGCATCCGGGCGCGTATGCCCGTTTGCCCGCAAATCCACAAGACGAAACGCATTCTCTCCCATGACCGCATTCAAATCCGATTTCCTGCGCATGCTCAATGAGCGTGGCTTCATCCACCAAACTTCTGACGACAGAGGGTTGGACGACATGCTCAGCAAAGAGACTGTGACCGCATATATTGGCTTTGATGCAACAGCCAAAAGCCTGCACGTCGGCTCCATGACGCAGATCATGCTGCTCTATTGGCTGCAGCAAACGGGCCATCGCCCAATTGTTTTGATGGGAGGCGGGACGTCTATGGTGGGTGATCCTTCGGGCAAAGACGAAGCACGTCAGTTGCTGACCGCTGAGGGCATTGAGGCGAACAAGGCAGCGATCAAGAAGTGCTTTTCGTCATTCCTGACCTTCGGAGAAGGTTCTACAGACGCCGTGATGGCAGATAATGCGGAATGGTTGCTGAAACTAAACTATGTCGAATTTCTTCGAGACTATGGCCGCCATCTTTCAGTGAACGCCATGCTTGCCCGCGACTCGGTCAAAACACGGCTTGAGCGAGAGCAACACCTCTCGTTTTTGGAATTCAATTACATGTGTCTGCAGGCCTATGACTATGTAGAACTAAACAAACGCTTCGACTGCCGCTTGCAGATGGGAGGATCGGACCAATGGGGCAATATCGTCTCTGGTGTTGATCTTGGCCGCCGCGCAGGCGCTGAACAACTCTATGCCCTGACGACACCGCTTCTGGCCACGTCTTCGGGTGCGAAGATGGGCAAAACAGCCGATGGTGCTGTGTGGCTGAACCCGGACATGCTGCCTGTATTCGATTTCTGGCAATACTGGCGCAACACGGAAGACGAAGATGTCGGCAAGTTTCTGCGCCTGTTCACCACCCTGCCGCTTGATGAAATCTCGAAATTGGAAAGCTTGCAAGGTGCCGAGTTAAACGAGGCCAAAAAGGTGCTTGCGACGAATGCGACGGCGCTTGTTCATGGTCAAGACGCCGCTGATAAAGCCGCTGAAACTGCGCGGCAGACCTTTGAACAAGGCGCTATCGCGCAAGACTTGCCCACCGTCACAGTGCCGGAAGCGGCGCTGGCCAGCGGCATTGGGATTCTCAACTTGGTTGTCACTGCAGGTCTGGCTAAGTCGAACGGCGAAGCGCGACGGCACATTCAGGGTGGCGCTGTGAAGGTGAACGATCAGGCGGTCACGGATGCCACTGTTTCGGCAGACTTATCATGGCTCAACGAAGATGGCGTGATGAAGGTGTCGTTTGGCAAGAAGAAGCATGTTCTCGTTCGACCGGAATAGAACTGCTTCCCTTGACTAGAACTCGAAGAGTTTGCGGAACACGCCTGGCGTGAGAATAGAGATCGGATTAACGATAAGCTGTGGGTTGCTGTAGGCCCCGCGCAGCCTGAATGTAATGCCAATCAAACCACTGCTGCGGCCACTGCCGAAGGCAAGTCCGATGATTGGAATTTTAGAGACAAAATTGTTGAGGCCGTAGGCTGGCAAAAATGTTCCGCGCAGGTCAGTGCGGTTGTTAGCATCATAGACCAGCCCCTCAAAAGCTGCGCCAGCATCGCCACCTTTCAAGCGCCCCTTTCGCACGACGAGAGTTTTCGGTCGCATTTCAATACGGGCGAAAACATCATCAACCAGCACACGGTTTGGATCGACCTTGATAATCTCCCGCACCGCTCTTTCGCCATCCAGTCGACTGTTGGGAATGCGACCCGGCGGCTTCAGCAATGCGCCCAAACGCGGTTCGTCCAACAGGGTAAAGTTCTTGGCAATAACGGTTCCTCTTCGACGCCCACTGCCATTGTCTGTCAGATCAACAGAGATCGTTCCGCCACGAACCTTGGAATAAATATCTAGAAAACGAAGAATCGATCCGGCATTTTCTCCTACCAGCCTCGTAACCATGCCATTTGCACCAGGCTCGATGATAAATCGCGTTGGAGCGCCGCCAGGAGCGAGTGCACTCACATCAGCCTTACGCACACGGCCGTTCTCTTGCGTGTAGTCGACGGACAAGCCAGTCAAAGTCTGCTTTTGAAAACCGATTAGCTTGGAAATCTCTCCCCGCACTCTGACGCGTAACCCGCCGGCAGTTTGTCGTGTCGACTGATTGTCATTCATCAAAGCTCGAATAATCGCTCGACCATCATAGGCTCGCGCATTCAGCCGCACGTCGTATCCTCCCTTCACGCGCTCAACCACCACATCCAGATCATCGGTTCCATTCAGACGCACGTTTTTCATGTCTGCCCGAACAAGGCCGTTGCGATCGGCAACAATGGTGCCATCCGCGCGAAAGCCTTTTCCGCGCAGTTTGAAATTCCGTAGCGTGCGGGTTTTGCCTTGCGATTGCAGGTCGAATGATGCGGTCGCCCCAATGCCCTTGCCTTTGCTCCATCCGATCCAAGGAAGCTCCAGTTTGGCTTGGCGCAAATCGATATCCAGCGACTGAACCCCGGTTCCCTTCGATCCGATCGAAACATCTGTGCGGCCGGACAGAAGCCCCCCTGTTACGATCCCGAGTTTTTCACGCTCGGCATCGTTGAGCGACAGTGTGACCGATCGCTGCCCGCTTTTCGCACCAGGACCAAAATTCTCAACCATCGCGATATCGGCTTGAATTCCATTCACCCGCGCCGTGCCATCAATCCTTGCGCTACCTGGCTGTGCTTTGATGGTTACATTGGCATTTTCGAAACGAGTACCCTCGATAGGTTGAGTGGAAGAGAACTCTTTAGCCTGGGCCTCGACTTTCCAATCAACCTTGCCAAAACGGCCACCTTCGAGAAGCACGGTTTCCAACTTCACATCACCAGAAATGCTGCCCTTCACTTCGCTTGAGCTTAAATTTAGGGCCTTAGTGAAAGCCAAAGGCTGCTTGGTCCCCAATTCCAGCATCGCTTGCGCAGATCCGGTCAAAGCCAACTCTGCACGGGTGGGCTGAGCATCAAGAGAGAAGTCGTCGATAGCCAGTTTGCTGGGCTTGATCGTTATTTTGCGCCCACTAGGCAATTTCATATCGGCACTCTCGATATCAACTATCGTATCCATGCCACGTTGAAGCAGAGTTCCTGATGCGTTTAGAAGCGGCGGCAAAGCGCCAAGTGTTTTCACCGTTGCTCCAACAAGAGGAACATCGGCGGACAATTGCAGAACTGTCAGCTTTTCTTTTTCACCCACGCGACCAAGTGATCCGGCTGGAAAATCCAATGCCACTTTCGCGTTGCGCATTTCACCACCGGAAAGCCCATCGAAAGCCCAACGCCGCGCACCAGTCGCAATCATCGGAGGCCAAAACTGCTTGAACTCGTCAACGCTCAGTTTCGTTGTTTCGAGAAGCAGCGATACTGCGGTGCCACCGGGCTGATCATCAATGACACCGCGTCCCCGTAATTCTCCGCTCGTCATTTTGATGTTGATCTTGTCAGCGCGCAGCGTGCGCCAATCGTTCTCGAAATGTCCGCCTATGCGAATAGCCGCTTGGCCCGGCCGCTGTTTATCATCGTATGCCGTTGCGACAGTATCGTTCGCAATCAGCTCAAAAATTGCCCTACCTCCGAGTTCTTCGTTTCCTTCGGGAAAACGAAGTCCGCCAATAAGTTCAGTCCGTATATGATCAAATACAAACGGAGAGCGTTCGAGTTCGATCTGATTGTTTTCAGGCATCAAGCGGAGATTGACGTTTGCACCACGAAATTGGCTGTTGAGCTCCTTGTCGATGCGTACATTTCCTGCGCCGAGCAACATTTGCAAAGTTGCCTGCTGTGGGGCACCGGCACTGGAAAAGGGAGCTGCGAAACGAAACTCCAAAGGCGCTTTTGCGGCGACGTAGGCGCTGTCTCCTTGAGCGGTGAACTCTACAATATCCAACCCGCGCCCATCCAGCGTAAACAGCGCACCACCATCATCCAAAGTACGCCATTGGCCGGAAAAGCTGATGTTGGAGCGGGCGGTTTCGAGCAGTGCCTTAAAAAACAGTCCTTCCTGAAAGCGCAGATTACGCTCCAGTGAAAAACTGACTAAGCGTGCCTTCTGTGTGCGCAGGCCAAGTTTGGAGAAATCCACAATTTCAGTGTTCTTAACAAACAGAGCATCTAAGCCGCCCTTTTCGATTGCTTCAGCGGCTCGGGCGAAGGTGGAGGCAAGCGACCGTAGAAACCGATCCACGCTAAGCTGCTCAGGATCTGGGAACAGCATCTCATTCGACGTACTAAGCGCCTCAGCATCAGGCTGCGGTTTGTCCGACAAGAACGGAGCCAAAGCAAACTGACCTCCGTCTAGTGTAATTTTTTCCGCGACCACTTTCCCGCTAAGCAAAGGCAGAGCCCGTATGTTTACCGAAACGGCCGATGCTATGCCAAGATTGGTGGTTTCGTTCTCCAATATACGCACATTGGTTGCGTCAATCGCGATCAGTCCGTTGTGACCAACAGCAAACTTTGCCTCGCCGATACGGGCGCTTCGATTGTCACCCAATAGCGTTGCCAATTGCGTTTCGGCCTCGGTCCGCAGACGCTCGCTGGAAATCGAACCTTGCGAAAGCACATAATAGCCGGCGCCGATGACAATGGCGGCAAGCAACCCAAGAAAGATAGCCAAGCCAATAATCAAACGCAGCAACCGAAAGCGACGAACTTTTTTCGGACGAACGAAATCCAATGGGGCCGAATTCTGCGCCTTTGCAGACGGGAAATCAGCTAGGTCCGGTTTGTTCGAGGTATCGATGCCCGAAATCATGGGTCGGTAGTGGCTCCGAATCGGGGCACTGTTAAACGGCTGCCCCAAGAATATTTAAACACGGCTGCCCGCCGCGTCAGCACTTTTCTTGCTTTCGACGTTTTGACGCGCTTCGATAGCGCCTGCTGCGAACGTGTCGCACAGGCTATTGCAATCAAGTGTGTTGATAATAGGCCGTAAATCTTGAAAAACCGATACCTTGGCGCAGCGTTGCGCTTTTTAATGTGCAGAGAACAAGAGGATGGAAAAATGGCAATTGATGTAGGCGATACAGCACCAGCTATTGAGTTGGACGGCAGTGGCGGAACGAGCATCTCATTAAGCGATATGAATGGTCCTACGGTCGTTTTCTTCTACCCCAAAGACGACACGCCCGGTTGCACAACAGAAGCAAAGGACTTTACGGCTCTGCGAAGTGATTTTGATGCAATCGGCGTCAACCTGATCGGCATTTCACCCGACACGGTCGCAAAGCACGACAAATTCGTCGCCAAGCACGATTTGAATGTGATGCTCGGCTCTGACGAAGAACAGAAAGTGCTTAACGCCTACGGAGTTTGGGTGGAAAAAAGCATGTATGGAAAGACTTATATGGGCGTTGAGCGCAGCACGTTCCTGATAGGCGCCGATGGTGTCGTGAAAAACGTCTGGCGAAAGGTCAAGGTCAAGGGCCACGCCGAGGCCGTTCTGGAGGCAGCGAAAGAACTGGTTGGATAGGCTTTGGCAATGCAAGCCACAAAGGCCGACGCCTGGGTCAAACCGGAGGAATGGCCGGAGCGCTGGCGGTTGCCAGATGAAGACTTCATACCCACGACGCTGCAAGCCGGGGCCGTGTCAGCGTTGAGTGCGGCCAACCTGTACGAAAAAATTTCCAGCACACGTGCTGTGGCCAAATCATGGTTTAGCGGCGAAATGGCGATCGGCGGAGGACCGCTGAAAGTCGTGCCGGATCGGCCAGGCCGGCCTCCAAAGCCTGTTTTGGTTCCGCCAGGACACGTGAAACGCCGCTCGTTGCGTTCTGACGCGGGGCTTTTCGCGATGCTGCATGCAATTGCCCATATCGAGCTGAACGCAGTTGATTTGGCTTGGGACATTGTCGCGCGGTTTGCCAATCGCGGTATGCCGCGCTCTTTCTTCGATGGCTGGGTGCGAGTTGCATTGGAGGAAGCTAAGCATTTTTCATTGCTGCAGGAGCGGTTGGCAGAACTTGGTGGCGCTTACGGTGATTTGGATGCCCATGATGGACTTTGGGAAGCGGCGCAATCGACCGATCATTCGCTCACAGCTCGTTTGGCGGTCGTACCGCTCATACTGGAAGCCCGTGGACTGGACGTTACTCCTGCCCTCATCACTCAGTTGGAAGAGATCGGAGACCAACGGACTTTGCGCATCTTCAAGATCATCTACCGTGATGAACAGGGCCACGTGGCCGTTGGCGCAAAGTGGTTTCGTTTTCTATGTGCCCGCGAAGGAGTTGACCCTGTTGCCACCTTCCAAAAGCTTGTCCGCACGCACTTTCGAGGAGCTCTTAAACCGCCGTTCAACCATGCGGCGCGGGCGCGAGCCGGATTGACGCCCCAATTCTACCGTGCCCTTTCAAGCCTGTCTCGATAGACAAAATAAACCGAAGATTAACCATGTTGGTCAAGACTAGCCCTCTAAAGCGAGAGGCTAGTTAGCGACTCATGGCAAAGACCTTCGGTAAACCAGTTCGGCAAAATCGCGGCTTTCATCGAACCACGCAAGGCAAAGTTGTTGCCGCCTGCAGCGATCCAGTTTTATCGCCTATTGTGCTGACTTGTCTTTTTTTATGCGCTCTAGCAGTCAGTGGCTCAACGTGGTTAGTGCTGCAAAATGATCGCGCTGAAAACGCGAAAGCTGCACAGACCGCGCAACGTCTGAAGATAGATCGCGAGCGTTTTGCTGCCCGTGCCGCAGTCGATACGGTTGCAGCACGCAAAATGTCGGAGGAGCGCGTGCTGGCCTCGCGCATCCGCACACTCCAAGAACATTTCCTTTCTCACAGCCAACGCCAAGATCTAATCAAAGCAACGATGGGCAAGGCCAAAGGTATTGATGGCATTGCTCCTGTGCTTGCCGACGCCATGATAACTGGCTCAATCTCGCCTGCGAAAACGGATGCAAATGGTCTGCGTCTGACAACGCTTGCACCATCCAAGGCGCTGCGCGGCGCAATGAGCGATCTGCCTGATATCGACGAATTGAAGACGATAGCCGAAGATCCCACTCGCTATGCGGAAACCGAAGAAAAACTGAACGAGAGCGAAGACGAACAGATTGCCGCCCTGAAGCGAGCACGCAAGAAGGCCGGGGCGAAGGCGCAAAGTATCGCCAAAATTCTTAAGAAGCGCGGCATCTCACTTCCCGATTCCCTAGAGGATTCCGTCGGAGGGCCGTTGATCGAATTGAAGACGGGCGACCGCTTTCTCGACACAATCAATGCGCTCGACGAAACACTCGCAAGTCTCTCGCACATGCGCACATTGGCCGACACCCTACCTCATGGTTCACCAGTTCCAGGTAAGAAGATTTCCTCACGCTATGGCGCACGCTACGATCCATTTACGGGACGACGCGCGGTTCACGGAGGACTGGATTTTCGGGCGGGCACGGGCACACCCGTTTTGGCAACGGCTTCTGGCAAGATCACGAAGGCGGGACGTCATGGGGGCTATGGCAAGTTGGTTGAGATCGATCACGGCAACGGGATGACCACGCGCTATGCGCACCTAAGCCGCATCAAAGTGAAGATCGGTCAGAAAATTCGCCGTGGCGTCGTGATCGGCAAGGTCGGCAGCACGGGCCGTTCAACTGGGCCTCATCTGCACTACGAAGTGCGCCGAAAGGGTCGCACCTCTGATCCACTTGGCTTTGTGAAACTGGCAAAGCAGCTGAAACCGCTGCTCTAGCCACACTACTCAACGTCTTCAATAACCTTGTCTTCACCACTTACCTGATGGGCAAGCGCGGCCTCCATGAAGGGGTTCAGATCTCCGTCAAGAACACCATTGGGATTGGTTGATTCGATACCTGTGCGAAGGTCTTTGACCAATTGATAGGGTTGCAAAACATAAGATCGGATCTGGTGGCCCCAGCCAATGTCTGTCTTGTTGTCGTGAGCAGCTTGAGTGGCTTCCTCGCGCTTCTTCATTTCCATATCATACAAACGCGCACGCAATGCCTTCATGGCGTTGGCGCGGTTTTGGTGCTGCGACTTCTCCGATGAAGTGACCACAATGCCCGTGGGCAAGTGGGTGATGCGGACGGCCGAATCGGTTGTGTTGACGTGTTGGCCGCCAGCGCCCGACGAGCGGAACGTGTCCAAGCGGATATCGCTGTCAGGAATATCAATTTCGATATTGTCGTCGATCACGGGATAAACCCAAACAGACGAAAACGAGGTGTGGCGGCGTGCGTTGGAATCGTAGGGGCTAATCCGTACGAGACGGTGAACGCCTGATTCCGTTTTCAACCAGCCGAAAGCGTTGTGGCCTTTGACGAGCACGGTGGCAGACTTGATACCCGCTTCATCGCCCGGAGTGGTCGCCTGAATTTCGACTTTGTATCCGTTCTTTTCTGCCCAGCGCACATACATTCGCAGAAGCATATTGGCCCAATCGTTCGATTCTGTTCCACCAGCACCGGCGTGGACCTCGAAATAGGTATCGTTGGCGTCCGCCTCGCCAGAAAGCAGTGTTTCGACCTGACGTTTGCCCAATTCGCTATGAAGCGTGCGCAAGCTTTCTTCGGCTTCCTCAAGCACAGCCGCGTCGTCTTCCATCTGCGCCAACTCGATCAAATCCCGAGCGTCATTCAATTCCGTCTCAAGGCTGTTGATGGAGGTTATGCCGCTTTCCAGTGCCTGACGTTCTTTCATTAGCGCCTGAGCTTTGCCAGCGTCGTTCCACAGGTCCGGGTCTTCGGCTGCGTCGTTGAGTTCGCTCAAGCGTTTGTTGGCTTTTTCCCAGTCAAGATGCCGCCTTAACAGGCTGATGGCCTGTGTTATTTCATCGGCAAGGGTTTGCATTTCTGCGCGCATGGAAAAGCCCCGTTTTTGGTGTGCCGCACAAATAGGTTTTTGGCCCGAACGTGTAAAGAGAAAGCGCCCATGCGCCGCTCCGAAACAGCAAAAAGCCCGCGCTGATAGCGCGAGCCTTTGCCGGAGATCAATCCATTGTTGTGGAACGCAGTAAGCCTAGTAGCCTGTGCGCGGCGTGTCGTAGAAACAACGATGGCCGATATAGGCACCGCGAGCGCCACGCGCCCGCAAGTCGCGGCGAGCGCGGTTGGCGCGAGATTTGCTGCTAGGCCCGCGGGCCACGGTCCACCAGCCCTGCCCTGCATTGGGCGAGTTGGACGCGTCGACATCAAACACCCGTCCTCCGACGCGGTTAGCCATGCGCACAGCCGCACGTTCGCTTTTGGTAGCCATGGCAAAGGCATACCAACCGCAAGCAGCTTGAGCGTGGGCTTGGTTGGCAGACGCGGCCATTATTGCGACAGCGCCGGCAAGCAAGGTTGTTTTGAAAAATGTGTTCATCGGTTTTCCCTCCAACGTTTCATGCCCCGCGACATGAGTTTTGATGGACTTAAGATGAACTGGTCCTGAACGAACTTCTGTGCAGAAAATCACACTTGTAGCAAAGCGACTTACCATTACCGCGAAGGTGGCGGTGTTTCGTCCGATGTTTGCTTGCAGCCAATAAGCCACACATCGTTCACCGGATGCTCAATTGCATTGAGGCCTGGGCTTTCAGCAAACATCCAACCGCTGAAAATCCGCCGAATGCGGCTGTTCAATGTGATTTCATCAACCTGTACGAAAGTCGAAGTTTTGGGTTGTTCGGCAGCGCCGCGCGAATAGCAAACACGGGGTGTTATTTGCAGTTGTCCGAACTGCACCGTTTCATCGATGTAGACATCAAAACTCTTAATTCGACCTGTGATTTTATCGAGGCCGGAGAACACGGCCACGCGGTTGCTCACACGCTCTGCGGAAGACGGCACTGTGTTTACCGTGGCGAGCGTCAGGGCTGTCAGAACCGTAAAGAGCAGGCGCATGGGGTATGATCGCAGACGTTTCATTGAGTTTGGAAAGACCGTCCCCCGACCGGCACCACTAATATAATTGCTTAGCCTGGTTTATGGTGTCCAAGCCTCATAGTCGCCCGTTACTTCCGGACGTTTTTCCTGTGTGGCAAGCGAACCTGCCGGGCGATACGCGCCGCGTGTTCCGGTCAGGTTTTCTTTGTGAGGCATTTCCCACTCGCGCATTACATAGTCTTCTTCAGAGGGTGGTGTATCTGTGCGGTGGTGCATCCAACCATGCCATCCGGCAGGAATACGGCTGGCCTCGGCGGCGCCGTTATAAACAACCCAGCGCTTACCCTCTGCAGATTTGTAATAGACGTTGCCTTCGTCGTCTTCGCCAACTTTTTCACCCTTACGCCATGTGAAGAAGCGGGTTCCGATGGTTTGACCGTTCCACCAAGTGAAAAACTGAAGCAGAAAATTCTTCATGGAGCTCTTTTTTGGTTCGCTGTCTTGTTAGGCGAAGTGCGGTTTTCTGCGCGCGCCTTTCTGCTCAGCTTATGTCCCATGGAAGGGTCAAAAGTCCAGCCTGAAATGGGTGCATGGCCACGGTTCAGCCTCATCCGATACAATTTTATTCAAACCCCACAGGGTAATCTTAATAACAGCTAAATACCTAAGGCTTCGACAGGTTGTGCAAGTATTCAAGCGAGAGAGACGGTGAACGGTGCCGTCTTTGCTAGAAAACTTAGGAGACAGCCCATGTGGACCAACCGCATTAAGGCCATCGCCGTCGCTACCTTAACAGCCGCATCTACAGTGATGCTGGCATCAGGAGCGGCGCAGGCTTGGGAAACCAAAAAACATCATCGCAGCGGCAAAGCCTTGGCTTGCTATAAGCAAGTACATACTCAGCCACGCTACAAGATCGTCAAGCGCAAGGTTTTGGTGCAGCCCGCCGGGTCCTACGTTGAGACGGTCCCTGCGCAGTACGCAACACGCCATGTTAAAGTGAAGGTTGCTCCGCGCAGCGTTAGCTACAGCCATCAGCCGGCCCAGTATACATATCGCGAGCGCCGGGTGCAGATTGCACCCAGGCAGGTGCGTTATCATGAAACGCCCGCTGTTTATGAACACCGCACGCATCGCGTTTTGGTGCAAAAAGCTGGTCGCATCGCGCGCACGGTGCCTGCAACCTATAAGACTGTGCATAAGAAGGTGATGATAGAACCGGCGAAAATCGCTTGGACGACAAAGCTCGACAAACACGGCAATCACGTGAAATGCAAAGTCAAATATCCGGCCAAATATGGCACGGTTGCGCAGACCGTTGTAGCACACCCTGCCCGCACCGTTTATCACAAAGTCCCTGCCCGCTATGAGCATCGCACCGAGCGCGTTTTGGTACGTAAGGCCCAGCGCCACAAAGTTGTGACGCCTGCAAAATACAAAATCGTTCGCGAAAAGGTTCTTTTGCGAAAGGCGAAGCGCATCAAACACGTGCAGCCAGCACAATATGCGACGCGCACCGAAACAGTGTTGGTTCGCAAAGCCCGCCACAAGCGCCATCACACGCGCGCAAAATATCGCTATGTGCGCGAGAAAGTTCTTGTGTCACCTGGCAAAGCGAAATGGGTGAAGGTGAGCGCCAAGCACGGCGGTTGCTAAGACCGGTTTCACTTGCAAGACACGAAAGACCCGCCTCCATTTGGCGGGTCTTTTTGTTTGTTCGCTAATCCAGCAGCAGATTATCGAGAGGCAGCTGGGTTGTGTATTTCATCTGTTCCATCGCGAACGATGAACTAACATCGGTGATATCGATGCGGGTAATAAGGCGCTGGTAGAATGCGTCGTAGGCGGCAATATCAGGCACGACCACGCGCATGAGGTAATCGATCGAACCGCTCATACGATAGAGTTCGACAATTTCTGGAAATTCCGCTGTGACTTCGGAAAACCGCTTTAGCCATTCCGCGCTGTGAGACGATGTACGGATTGAGACGAAAACCGTCACCTTGGCGTTAACGCCAGCGGGGTCAAGCAAGGCCACTCGCTTGCGAATGATACCCTCCTCTTCCAGCTTTTGGATGCGCCGCCAACATGGCGTAGTCGAAAGCCCAACCTTCTTGCCGATTTCGGCAACAGGCATGGTGGCGTCTTGTTGGAGCAGGTTCAAAATACGTCGGTCGATTTTATCCATTATGAAATGTGCCCTGAAAATCGAGTGTCTTGGAATTGTGTTGCGCGCTTTACGCAACTTCCATGAAATGCTGGTCGATTCTGGCTCACTTTTCAGTCACGACGCAAGTTTATTCTAAAACCAAACTCTGCACGGCTTGCCGCAAAACAGGCAGGACTTCCACCTCGAACCAAGGATTACGCTTTAGCCACGCCGTGTTGCGCCATGAGGGATGAGGCAGCGGCAGCAAGGCGGGAGTTTCGTTTCGGCGAAAGGCCCGTTCCCAGTTTTGCACTGTTGCAGCAACGGTACGCTCTCGCAGATCGCCTAGATGCCAAGCCTGCGCGTATTGCCCAATCACCAAGATCAACTCGATCTGCGGCATGGCTGCGAAAATCTTTTCGCGCCACAGCGGCGCGCATTCGCGGCGCGGTGGCAGATCGGAGCCGTTTTTGTCGTAGCCGGGAAAGCAAAAACCCATCGGCGCAATAGCGATTCGGCTTGTGTCGTAAAACGTTTCGCGGTCAACGCCCATCCAATCGCGCAAGCGGTCGCCGGATCGATCATCGAAAGGAATTCCACTCTTGTGGACACGCAAACCCGGCGCCTGACCTGCTATACAAAGTTTCGCCGTGGTGGACAGCCAAGCGACAGGGCGCGGCTCATGCGGCAGCGGAGACTTCAGCGGATTGTCAACACAAACGCGGCAAGCGGAAATTTCCTCCTGCAAGCCCCTGACCTTATCGGCATCCGTCATCCCGCTCATTCAAGCCTTTGCGGAGGGGCGTGACCTAACCCGTTCGTGCCAGGCCAGCAGATTGGTGAATTCTGGAGGTGTCTCAAGTCGAGCAGGCTTCATGAAATCCATCGAGACCAGAGCGGTTATGTCAGCGATCGTATAGCGATCACCCGCGATGAATTCACGTTCACTCAATTCGTCGTTCAGCCATTCCAGTGTCTTCATCACTTTAGGGCGGTTGGATTCGCTGAATTCCTTGATCTGCGGAACCTCCCACTCAGCCATTGCCCGGTGGGCGTGACGGAACACGTTGGCGACCAGAAGGAGAAAATTCATTTCCATGCGGCGTTGCCACATCTCCACAATGGCTTCGTCTTTTGCACCCACACCCATCAAGGGCGGTTCGGGGTGCAATCGTTCGAGGTATCGGCAAATGGCAACGCTTTCGGAAATGATTGTCCCATCGTTCAACTCCAAAATCGGCAGCCTTTGCAATGGATTACGCCTGGTTATTTCATCTGATTTATGACCTAATTGGGTCATATCAACCGGTTCGAGTGGAATGTCGATACCCTTCTCCGCCATGAAAATTCGCACGCGTCGCGGGTTCGGCGCGAGGCCGCCATCGTAGAGTTTCATTGTGATTTTCCTATTTTTGGCTTCAGGTGATGCTACTGTGAGAGTGCACCACGGTTCAATTCGCGCCAAACGTTGGGGCGATCAAACTCACTTTGCCAGATTCCTAGTTTTTGCTGCTCGGCCTCGCGCTCGGCTGAAGGATAATCACCAAAATCGACTGCCCAACCTTGCTCAACCATTGCACGGTTGACGTTTACTTCTCCCACGCGGCACGTGCCTAACCAGCGATCGTACTGATCAACGCTGCTTGCATCGCATACGACATCACCGCTGCGGACTAGCTTGCGCAAGGCATCGCGGCTGGCAATCCCGCAGCGCCAATCACGGCCACCGCGAATGCAAGTTTGTTGGTATTCCGGCGCATCAATACCCTGAAGGCGGATCTCGCGGCCATCGACAACGAGACTGTCACCATCAATGACCCGAACAAAGCCGGAAAACTGTTGCGCATTTCGCTCGTTCAGCCAAATCACGGTTCCCATTAGCATCGCTAGGCCGATGATTGTCAGGGTCCAGTCGAGCAATCCGCCGGAACGATCGGTAGTTCCACCTTTTCTTCGCCTTCGAGCCATTGCGTCGCGCTTTGATTAACGATTCGTTTGTGTCTCAAAGTGCATTATTGGCTTTCCATACATATGGCGAGACTTGCCCCAAAAATGCCCCTCGACGGATACGACAGCGCTGACAAGAATATTGTTGAACGCCGCCACAGTGGAAACGCTGCGCGATACGCTTTGCGTGGCAAAGCCAAGCCGCAGGGCGAACAGGCACCGGAACCGTCAAACTTCGCCTCGGAACTGTTGCAGCGTCACGCCGATATTCACACGAAATTCTATGTGCCGCTAATCGCTTTGGTGTCTCTGCTTGCTTGGGCCGCCTGGGAGCAATTACCCCTCATGCAAGCGGGATTATGGGGCTTGGCTGCGCTGCTCGTGGTGGCGCTGCGCTTTCTAAGCATCCTTCGCTTCAAGAAGTTGGAAACTCTAGCTGGCCAAGAACGCCATTGGCTGCTGACCTTCAACGGCCTTCAGGCATTGACTGGATTGGTTCTTGCAGCGTTTTTGATGTCGATCCCTAACAGCGTGGAGAGCATTTCAGTCGCATCCGCTTTGTTTGCAACCGGCATGGCGTTGATCGGTGGCACGGTGCTCACCTCCTACAACCTGCGTTTCGGTGTTCTCATCACGGCACTGCCTGCAGCGACTGTCTTGGCCGTATTGATGGTTATGAACAAAGCGCCGGCGACGACGGCAATGGCGGGGATCTTGATCGGCACAACGATTTTTTGCGAGTTACTCGCAAGCAAAATTCGCGGTATGACCATCGCACAATTGCACTCTGAAGTCGTGCGCGATCAGCTTATAGTCGATCTCGAAGCGGCAACTGCCATTTCCGACGAGGCACGACGCCGCGCTGAAGAGGCGAATCTGGCCAAGTCACGCTTCCTCGCCACCATGAGTCACGAATTGCGTACGCCGTTGAATGCGATTTTAGGATTCTCGGAGGTTATGTCGAACGAAGTGATGGGTCCGCTGAACAACGACTTCTACAAGGAATACGTCTCAGATATTCATCGTTCCGGATCACACCTGCTGAAACTCATCAACGAAATTTTGGACCTGTCGCGCATTGAAGCTGGGCGCTACGAAATGAACGAAGAGCCTGTCAGCATCACCGATGCTGTGGAAGAAGCCAAGCAGATGATGAAGCTGAAGGCGAAGCAAAAGCACATCAAAATCAATCTGCAATTGCAGCCTGCCCTGCCCGATTTGAAGGCAGACGCCCGCGCTATCCGTCAAATTGTGCTGAACCTGCTTTCCAACGCACTGAAGTTCACTCCAGACAGCGGTGTTGTGACAATCAAGGTTGGTTGGACGGCGGGTGGCGGGCAGTATGTCTCCATCAAGGATTCAGGCCCCGGCATTCCCGAGGACGAGATCCCTGTGGTTCTTTCATCCTTCGGCCAGGGCTCCATCGCCATCAAGAGCGCAGAGCAAGGCACCGGTCTTGGATTGCCGATTGTTCAGGCGTTGGTCCACATGCATCAAGGCCATTTCGAGCTCAAATCAAAAATGCGCGAAGGGACGGAAGTTGTTGCCAGCTTCCCGAAATCGCGTGTTATTGCGCCCATGCCAGCCAATAACATGGGCATACCCCATCAGCCTTCCGGCACCCCGCCCTTTGCCTCCAACCGTCAGACAGTTGCCGCACCACCGATGGTCGGCGTTGGTGGCGTAACGGAAAAGAGTGCCTAGCCGTCTTCGCGGTTGCTGACGGCAGCTTCTTCGAACGTCGCCATGCCGGAATGGCAAAGTGCAGCAGCTTTCACTATGCCAGCGGCAAGTGCAGCGCCCGTCCCCTCGCCAAGACGCATATCCAAATCCAGCAATGGCGTCTTTCCCATCGCTTCAAGCGCAGCCTTGTGCGCCGGTTCGGCTGAGACATGCGCAAACAGGCAATGGTCCAGCGCGGTTGGATCTGCTGCGTGAAGGATTGCAGCGGCGGACGATGCAACGAAACCATCGACAATCACGGGAATGCGCTGTGCTCGTCCTGCCAGAATTGCCCCCGCCATAGCCGCGATTTCACGGCCACCGAGACGGCGCAACACCTCAAGAGGATCGCCCAGATGATCTTTGTGGAGCGCGATCGCACGCTCAATCACCTCAGCCTTCAAAGCCATGCCTTTTTCATCATGGCCTGTGCCCGGCCCAACCCAGTCCGCAGCTTTGCCACCAAACAGTGCGCAGTAAATGGCCGATGCGATAGTGGTGTTTCCTATGCCCATCTCACCGATGCAAAGCAGGTCTGTGCCGCCTGCAATGGATTCCATGCCGAATGCCATAGTGGCAGCGCAGGTGCGCTCGTCCATCGCTGCTTCTTCGGTAATATCGCCCGTCGGCACCTCCAGCGCTAAATCGAAGACTTTGAGGCCCAGATCGTGAGCGATGCAAATTTGATTGATGGCGGCGCCGCCGTTTGAAAAATTCGCCACCATTTGCGCGGTGACATCGGACGGGAAAGGCGAAACCCCCTGTTTGGTCACCCCGTGATTGCCGGCAAAGATCGCAACGAGCGGACGCGTCACAGCAGGTCGGCGGCCAGACCATAGCGCTAGCCATTCCGCGAGTTGCTCAAGTTTACCAAGGGCGCCAGGCGGTTTGGTGAGTTGTGCATCGCGCTCGGCAACCAATTGTGCTGCACCTGTGTCTGGGCCCGGCATATTGGCGATAAGTTCGCGGATATCATCAAAGGGCATGGCAGTGGGGTTCATTGAGGGATGTTCTTTCTTTAATTTCATTTGTTGCGCTGTAAGGCACGATTGCGCTTGACCAAACCAGCTATAGAGTTTGTGAGCGGCACCCCATAGAACCGAGGCGAAAAGAATCGGTGCAAAAGCGACCTAGCGTCAATCTGCCAACCAAGGAACGTATGAACGATGGAACGCCTGAACGGCATCGTTGACGCCACATTTTCCAGCACGACCTTCCTCTCACGGCTTCCCACTTGGCGGCTCAAGAGCGAAGAAGAGGCGTCGTCACTGCCCAATTTCCAGCGTTCGGCGCATGCTTTTCCGCTAGCGGGCATTGTAATCGCTTTGCCTGCGGTGATTGTCTTTTGGCTGACTTCGCTCGCTGGTCTGCCCGCTACCATCAGTGCGCTTCTCACTGTTGTTGCACTCATGTTCACAACTGGCGCGCTTCATGAAGACGGCTTGGCTGATGTTGCGGACGGATTTTGGGGCGGCCATACTCTGGAGCGTAAACTGGAGATCATGCGCGACAGTGCAATCGGCACCTACGGTGTTTTGGCATTGGTCGCCTCGTTTGGATTAAGGGCAGCCTGTATCGCCGCGCTGGCAATGGTGCGCACGCCGGAAGAAGTCGCGATGCTTGTAATTGCAGTGGCATCGCTTTCTCGTGCTGCGATGGTTTGGCCTTGGGTGCTCTTGCCCGCCGTGCGCCCCGCTCAAAGCGATGGATTGATATCCGGTATTAAAGAAGCGGGCGGACTTTCCGTGCGCTATGGGGAGCCGGATCGGCAGACAGGACTTTGGACGCTGATTTTTTGCGCTCCAGCGCTGCTTTTGTTGCTTTCCGCGACAGGCTTGGTTGGAGCCATCAACGCGGTACTGATTGGTGCGCTTTTTGTGACCGGCGGTATGTTGGTTGCGCGGCGGCATGTCGGTGGGCACACAGGTGATGTTCTGGGGGCAGTTCAACAGATGTGCGAAATAGGGCTTTATATCGGCCTGTTGATCGCTATTTAGAGCGCATGGAACCTTCAGCTATTAAATCGCCCTGTATTCTTGTATGCGCCATCGAGCCAGTCACTGGACAGTGCTATGGCTGCGGCCGCTCACGCGACGAAATAACATCGTGGGTCAAATATTCGGATCAAGAACGCGATATCATAATGGCAGAATTGCCGGACCGCGTGGCAAAGCTGGAGCGCCGCCCGCGCCGCGTTACCCGCAGAAGCCGCGCCAAAGGCACCCAAACCCGCGTCACCAGCCTTTCTGACAGCGCCTTTGGCGACACTGACGGCTGACCAATGGGACGCATGTTCTGGATATTGATGTCGGTTATGGGGGTTGCCCTGGTTTTGCTGGTACTGAACCATGACAGCGGCATGGTTATGGGCATATCAACCGGCGCCTTCGCCTCTCTGGTTGCGCTGCTGTGTTTTGCGTTGTTTGTCGGCAGCGGAGCATTGTCGATGCAACAAAGCTGGTCGTCTGCCGTCGGGCAATTTCTGATATGGGTGACTATATTTCTCGTTATGATGAGCGGATATGTGATTTACCAGCTATATTTCGCCCCGCCTGCCCCTCCAATTCTCGAACCAGTAAGAGACGCATCGCTTTTGGTCGCGCAGGCACTTGCTTGGTCATGAGCCGCTCTAAATGGCCGCACTCACTGCGGGCTCTCGCTTGGGGATGACCAGTTCGACGCTGGTTCCTTTCATACTGCTTGGAACCCACCGCAGTTGAAGCCCGTTTTTGGTTGCGTATTCGCGGGCGATAGCCAAACCAAGGCCCATGCCTTCGCTGTTGCCTGAATTGGACAAGCGCACCTCGCGATCACAGGCCCGGCGAAAGTCATCCTCGCTCAAGCCGCATCCGGTGTCTGACACGCGAACGATCAATGCGCCTTTGATATCGTCTACTTCGATAACCACCCTACCCGCGTCTGTGTATTTTATTGCGTTTGACACCAAATTTGAAACAATCCGTATCAACACCAGCGGATCTATCGGGACAGACAAGTCTGACTTTTCGAACTTCAGTTCCACACCCTTTTCTTCTGCATCAACTAAGAACATTTCTTGAATGCTGCCGAGCACTTGCTGCAGTCCCAGTTCGTCACTTTCTTCTTTCACAGAGCTTTGCGATGATGCGGCAGCACCGTTCTTGTTGCTCAACTGTTCTGCGACCAGCCCTTCCAGATAGTTAAATGTCGCTTCCAGATTAGCGGCGGCATCGTCGCTTTGCGGCTGTTTGCGGAGAAGATTTGTCACGCTGATACGCAATGCATGGATCGGTTGGCGAAGATCATGAACGGTGTTTTGAATGTGCTCGTCGCGGTTGCGAGCAAATTCGGACACGACCGAGTGTTGATGCTCCAGTTCCAGCAATCGCTCGCTGAGTTCGATGTTCCGGTTGGCTTTGCTAAGGCTGTCGCTGAGAGCCGCTTGCCGCGATTGCCGCAATTGGTGGTAGCGGTCTGCGATGGCAAACCCCATCATGGCGGCATCAAATACCATGACGCCTCGCATGCTGTCGTAGAGCAGCTCTTGGCCTATATTGAACCCGAAAATATGGTTCAGGTTGAGCAGCGTTGCCGAAATAACGGCACCCACCCATGCGAATAGATAAAACCGCACCTCCCTGAATCTCTTCGAGGCTGCGATGATTGCAACGAGCGTGAAGGTGATGATTGCGACCAACGACATCGCCACCAACGCTTTTTTCAGCATTTGCGGATTGGTGGGAATCATCACAACATTCATCATGACGGTGACGAAAATTACCGCCAACAGAACCTTGTCCATGATCGGGTGCCGCTTTTTTGTTTTGATGAAGACACGCGAGAAGACAGCACCGAAAATAATAATCCCTGAACCTGCATAAACCGACGCCATAGAATTAAGCGCGGGCCAGTTAGGCCACAAATACTGAAACGTAACCCCGTCAGCATGCATGACGTACAGCAGCGCAGAGGCGGCATAGCCGCTATAAGCAAGAAAAATCAGCTCACGGAACAAAGCCAGACAGCCCAGCGCAACGACGATGAGCAGCACCATCATTCCATAAAATATAAAGTTTTTGGCCGTGTCACGAGCTGCCAACATCGCGAAACTCTCGACCGTCTCGACCGAGAATTCGATATAAGAGGAACCCTCAGACCACAGGCTTATAAGTACCGTGACCTCTTCTCCCGGCGCTATGTCGGCTGCGACCACCAATTCAGGATATGGAATTGTACGCTCGCTGAACGTGCTATCGCGCTTAAGTGACAGCACATTTTGAATCTCACCATTTTTGCGAAGAATCCAAACGTCAAAGATTTGCTTGAAATTCTCGGAAAAAAATATCCGCCATTCGCTAATGTCGGTTGTCTGATTAATCAGGCGAGTGCGCAGCCAGATTTTTGATTGTGTGTATCCAAAATCGGGGTTCTTTTTCAAAATTGGCTTGAACAGTGAAGCACCGCGTCCAGCCATTTCCTCAACGGTTCTACTCCAATCGTCATCAACATAGTGGTCGATATGGCCGCGCATTCCATCCTTAGTAACAGGGCCGTTCAGAACACGAGTTGGGCTTTGTGCGGATGCAATTGACCCGCAGAAAAGGCCCAAATACACTAGCATTAGTGTTATTTTAATCAGACACTTGCGCCACACGACCATCATTTTCTTGGGAGGGGGATGTATTGCGAAAAATCGTGATTGCCGACGACCACCCTTTCACCAGCGCGGGCATGGCGGCCGCGTTGGGCGCTCTTGAAGGATTTATAGTCGTGGGCGTCGCATCCAATGGAATTGACGCGATAGCCGCTATCAAACGCTTCAAGCCCGACTGCGCTGTGCTGGACTTTTCGATGCCAGGCGCAAGCGGAATTGATGTTGCGGTTGAAGGGCAACGTTGGTCTCCCGATACCCGCATTGCTTTCGTAACGGGCACATCTTCGGCAGCAACATTCCGAGAAATGCTTGAGTCTGGCGCAAGCGGATTGTTTGTAAAATCCATGAACCCGGATGACATTTGCAAAGGCATAGCGAGAGTGGCCGATGGCCATATTGTCATCTGCAAAGAGGCCAAGACGGTGCTGGACTGCGACACGGGCACCAACAGTCTGACACTGCGCGAGATGGAAGTTCTTCGATGCATCGCACGGGGTCTTTCCAACTCCGCTACATCTCAGCATTTGGGTATCAGCATCAAAACCGTCGACAGTCACCGCACAAACTTGATGAGGAAATTGTCTGTGAATTCCACAGCCACCCTGCTTGTTCGTGCCATGCGCGATGGCCTGATCGACATATCGTTCGAAGGCATACAAAGCGAAGACCTCCCCTCATCTCCAAAAGACTAGCGCAAACAGGCGTTTCTCAAAATGGGGTGATCACCTGATACCGAAGATATTTTCGACCTTGTACAATTTAGTCTCCGCGGGGAGCTATAAAGGGTTGAGGAAATCACATGACAACCGAACTGAGCCAATTCGGCGCCAATCTAGTCCAAGGCCGGGCAGCAGCGCTTTCCGCGAAAGAACAGATCGATCGGGCCGGTGAAGCTGTAGAGCTGATTTCCAACGTCATCGAAATCCTAGAAGAGGTCGATAAAGACGCGGAATCGTTGCGAAATATCGCATCCGGTTTGGAATCGGCCCTCAAACTTGTTGAAAAAGTGGGGCCGCTCAAGTTCGTTGCCCGGGCTCTCAAAACGGCAGTCGATACGGTCAAGAACCGTGCAGACGATATTGAAGATACCATCAAGGCGGGAGACGAGCCGGAAAGTATCTTTGATGATCTCTCTAACGTGTTGACTGCGCTGGATTTGGCCCTAACCGGCGCTTCGTTGACGCTGGAAAACAGCGTCGCGCAGATTGATGCCATTTCTGCCGGAGCGGAGGACGCTGCACGCCTTTCGACGCTGACAGACCCCACCCTGCCCGAAAATCAACGCCTCGATATTCCCGCTGGCCTCTTGGCTGCGTTGGCTGCAGGCAATGATACCGTCGAGCCGATAAACGATGCAGCTGATGATGTTTGGGTGGCTGTGGGGAACGCACAGACAGTTGTCCAGAAGATCGACGATGTTGTCGATACAATTGACGGTTTCTTCGATCCAGTGCGCGAAGCTGGAACGACTTTGGTCCAATTCGCCAATGATCTGTCGAATGTTTTGGGAAGCATCGACTTCCTAGAAGGCCCGTTGGAAACTCTCAGAGCCGTATTAAAGCCCATAGAATGGGCGCTTGACGCAATTGGCTTCCTTTTCGATACGATTGTCAGCCCCGTACTGAATCCCATTCTGGATGCACTCGGCGTCACGGCGCTTTTTGATCGTATTGCAAAAGAGGTCGACAAACTTCTGCCTGAACTCAATCCGTTTGATTTTGTCACTTCAGCTTTGGATGATGTTGCTGAGCAGATCGGTGACGCAGTGTCGGGACCGGTGGATGATCTGCGTGATGAAGCGCTGAAAATTAGCAGCGCTATCGAAACGTTCATCGAAGGCTTTGATCCGGCCAATCTCGTTTTGAACAACCAAGACAACTTGGGTATCGGTAACGATGGCCTGCCCGGTTTTGGCACTGGCCGACTTGGAGACGGCGGGACCGTTCTGGCTGGTAAGGCGGGCAACGACTTTCTCGCAGGCGGTTTGGGCAATGATGATCTGCGTGGCGGCCTTGGCAACGATATCTTGATAGGCGGCGATGGCAACGACCTGATCGATGGCGGTGCGGGCGATTCCGATGGTGCGGTCTATTTCGGAAACTTTGGAGACTACAATTTCTGGACTTCCGATGTAGGCAACACCGTCACCGTCGAGCAATATGTCGTAAGCCCCGGCGAGGTCAGCCAGGGCATCGATACGGTCAAGGATGTTGAATATTTCATTTTCTTGGACCGAACGCTTCACGTTAGTGATTTCGAAAATTTTTACTATCCCAATGCCGACGGAGTGAAAGGAACAGCTGACGACTTCATTTCGGAGGGAACCGACGATGACGACTTTGTTTTCGGCTTTTCCGACGACGAAACACTCTATGCGTATCTCGGAAACGACTATTTGAACGGACGTCCCGGCGCAGACATTCTTTATGGCGGCAAGGGCAATGATTTTCTGGAAGGTGGAGAGGGCACAGACATTATCAATGGCGAGGAAGGCATTGATACCGCCTCCTATCTCTCGGAACGCAAAGACATCAACAAAATTGCACTGAAGCAAGATTCCACGGTGCCATTCGTATCCGACGAAGTGCTGACCGGCATCGAAAACCTAAGTGGCGGGCCAAGTGAAGATTGGCTGTGGGGGGATAGCGGTGCCAACACCCTCAACGGCGGCGCTGGTGTTGACGTGTTGTATGGCGGTCGTGGCGATGACGTTCTGGATGGTGGACAAGGAGGCTTCGTCAATGAATTTGGTATCCGCCGCGAGGTGGGCAATCTGCTTGTCGGGGGTATCGGCAACGACATTGTTCGTGGCGGATTTTATTTTCTTCCTGACCCGGTCGACCCAAACACACGCTACCGGCCAGTGGATATTTTCGTAGGTGGGCCGGGTTACGATCACTACATCAGTGGCGATCAAAGCGTGTCCGTTTTGTGGTATGGTTCCCGGGTAGTATCTGCTGATTGGACCGATCCTTACGGGCTGGATCCAGACGACGTGAGCCGCCTGCCCGAATTGCCTGACATTGGCTATTCGCCGGAAGACATCGCGATCCTTATACCTTCGCGGGTTGTCGTAGACCTAGTTGCTGGAACGGTGAATAAGTTTAACGGCAATGGGTCGCGCACTGGCACCGATACGCTTACCGATATTTACGTAGTATCTGGCTCAGAAGGCGACGACGAATTCTACGCATCAGCGAACCAAGAGGCTCTCATTGGCGGCGGTGGTGACGATACATTTATCGGCGTTGAGGCCAACAGCCGTGCGCCTTGGGCGTCCAATCCGTATCAAAACCAAGACATTTATCAAGGAGACAAGGGAAACGACACCTTCAATCCTGCAAAGGGATCTACAATCGTTTTTGCCGGGGAAGATGATGATACGCTGATTATTGACAATACAGGTTACATTTTGGCCTCCGGCGGCGATGGCGTTGATACCATCGACTTTTCAGCCAGTGTCAGCGAGTGGATCGTTGACGCGACAGGCACATTCTTTGGCGATGAGCTTGCAGGGCTCGGATCAGCGGAAGGCTACGAATCTGGCTCGAGGCCAAGGCTCACTCTAGAGAATTTTGGTAAATACGTTGGCCTGCAAAGGCGGCTTACTACTTTGCAGGATTACATAGATCTAATTCTTGCTCCCGAGAACCCTTACATCGAGTTTGGCACCTTTGAAAACTTCATCGGGTCTCGCTTCGACGATTTCATAGCGGGCAATGACACAGCGAATGTGATCAAGGGTGGCGCGGGACGAGATACGTTGATCGGCTTCAGAAACAGCGATGCCTCAGACATCGACGTGCTCGAAGGTGGCGACGGCAATGACGTTCTGTTGGCGGGCAACGCGGGCGACCGGTTGATCGGTGGCATGGGTGACGATGTTCTCTACGGCGGCGGTGAAAACACCGGCGAGCTCGTCGGCTTTATGAATGGAGGCAACGGTGACGATGTTCTTCTGCCGACAGCTGGCACCCATCAACTCTTCGGGGGCCACGGCAGTAACCTCGTAGACTTTACTTATTACTATAACGCAGGCGGGTTCTTTCCCAGACTCGGCATTACAGCGGATCTGGAAGTAACGGAGATATCCGACACAAGCGACTTTTCGTTCTCCAAAATTCAATCGCTGCGTGGGTCATCATTCAACGACACGCTCTCAGGAACGGCAGCGGGAAACCGTATCATCGGGATGCAGGGCGATGACGAAATCAACGGGCGCGCGGGCAATGACGTTCTCTACGGACATGATGGTGATGATACAATCGACGGTGGTTCCGGCGATGATCTGATTTTTGCAGGTCGCGGCTACAATGCAATTGAGGGCGGAACAGGAAACGACACACTTAGCTTTGTTCCCGAACAGTTTGGCGAGAATCCCATCACCCAACCCGATTTTGACTATGGCGAATTGAACGGAACGGTCGTAGCCGATCTCCAAGCGGGTTTCGCAGTCTTTGAAGAAGAGGCACTAAGTCGCCCAGAACTCAGTAGTATTTCCGGCATCGAAAACCTGGTCGGCGCGTCCGGCGGAAGCAAATTGCGTGGCGACGGCGGCTCTAACAACCTGACGGGCGGAGACAGCCTATTGGCTAACGACTTCCTCGAAGGCCGTGGCGGAGACGATTACCTCACCGGTGGTGCTGGCACGGACACACTCTATGGCGACTTCCGCGCCGGCGAAGGTGTTGCGATGGTTTCATTGAACCAGGGAACGGAGACACGACAAGGGCTACAAATTGACAATTTGGACGCCATGCCCACAGGGCCGCTAACAGTCGAAATGCTTTACCAACACACTCCGTCTGCAGAGCAAACAGAGGAAGGCATCTCGTTTTTCTCCTATTCGGTACCGGGGTCGAATGTGGAATTGGGAATGTTTGGCGTGATTGAGCCATTTGCCGGGCTCACATCAACCAACATTCGGCTCTTCGTCGATGGAACGCTCATCAATACGAACGTTTCAACCGAAAGATTGCTTGATGGCGCTGTCCACAGACTATCGCTCGTCGTCGACCCCACTTCAAACGTGGTCGGCCTCTACATCGACGGCATTACCGATTTTTTTGTGGGGGAAGGATTTATAGGAGACATAGGGCCCATAACTCCGGGCGGAAATATGCTGATTGGTCAGTATATAAACGGGGCCGGACAGTATGCCTCCGCTTATCCCACACACGCCAATGTGGGCGATATTCGCATCTTCAACGAGGCGCGAAACGCCAGCGAAATTTTTAACAACTTCCAAGAGGCGATCTCAGACCCAAGTTCGGAGCCCGGGCTTGTGGTGAATTGGCAAGTGGATGGCGTTACAGGCGAAATTCCTGACGTGGTGGGCGGAGCAGCTTTGGAAGCGTTTGCTTACGACGGTGGGCCCGCGCCGGAAATCATCTCACTCGGCGTCGGTGGAGACGACGTTCTCCACGGCGGAGCCGGCGGAGACAGGATGCGCGGCGGTTCTGGTATAGACACAGCGATTTACAATGACTCCCCTGAAGGCGTTACCGTCGACTTGGAGTGGTCGGGTAGACAAATTTCCGCAGGTGACGCGCAAAATGACGAACTTGTCGAAATCGAGAACTTGATTGGTTCGGCGTTTGACGACGTTCTTCTAGGCGCTCAAGGCGCAAATGAACTGTCTGGAGGAGCAGGATCAGACACTCTCGACGGCCGTTCAGGTGCAGATCTGCACAAAGGCGGCGCTGGCAACGACCGCTACTATGTCGATGATTTGGGCGACGTAAACATCGAGAAGGCCAACGAAGGGTACGATATCGTCTATGCGTCCACCGCCTCTTGGACGTTACGAAACAACGTTGAGCGACTAATCTTCACCGATACGGGAAATCACGTTGGTCGCGGCAATGTTCTGGACAATCGTCTAAACGGCAACGCCGGAAACGACAAATTTGTAATCGATGCCGGTGGCGCCGATATATTCTCCGGTGGCAGCGGAACGGATACGTTTGACGCGCGATCAAGCGACGTTGGTATTCGCGTCTATCTCAACAATCAGGACTTCAATGGTGGCGCAGCCGCTGGGGATATCTTCGCCTCGATTGAAACTTTTGTCGGTTCCTCTACCGCAGATGATGTTCTGAGAGCCGGTGAGGCCCGCGCCCGGTTTTCCGGGTCAGGCGGGGATGACCGCCTCTACGGCAACAACAACACGGACTATATCCGCGGCGATGACGGCAACGATGATATCCGAGGCGGCAACGGCAACGATATTCTGATCGGAGGCACGGGCAATGACGAGATTTATGGCGGCAAAGGAGCCGATCAGTTCCGCTACGCCGAAGCTGACTTTGGATATGACATTATACGAGACTACGAAGACGCGGACACTTTCCGGTTCCACTCCTCCGCTGCATCGTCCCTCGATGATCTGCGCATTCACGCCAATGGCAGCACCAAAGTGCGGGTGATCGACCGAGATGATAGCTCCAACTACATAGACGTCTTTGCATCCGATGGCGGAACTTTGACGTTGGATGCAAGCGACTTCACGTTCTACTAAGTCACCCTACTGTGCTGAAACTGCGCAAATGGCATGAGACTGGGCAGGGTTTGGATCGCCCCCTGCTTGCCGGATTAGTTGCTGTTCGGGTTTTCTCATTCTCCGGCGGCGAATTTCATATGGCCCACTAAGGCGAGGTATACGAAGAAAATCGATATGCTTTTCCTCAAACACTCGATGGTGCAACTCGTGCCAACAACATTCGTTGACAGAGCTTTCAAAATCCGTATATCGACACCAACGCCCTTATAGCTCAGCTGGTAGAGCAACTGATTTGTAATCAGTAGGTCCGCGGTTCGAGTCCGTGTGGGGGCACCATTTTTCTTGAAATAGTTTTATTTTGATTGCCTGACCCAGCGTTGCCGCAAGCGCTTGGGTTGCCCACTTGTACGCTTTTTCAAAAGCCGTTCACGAAGTGTGACAAAAGTCACACTGCTGAAATTCATAGCCCATATGGGCGATTGCGGCTTCCGCGACTGCCGTTCACGATGTTCTGCAATGAATTACCGTTGTTTTTCAACGGTCATTCAGGAATTCGGAGGAGGACGGCGGTTTCGGCTGCTTATCATTTCAGTTTTGCATCCTCTGAAAATTAGCGCGCAAAAACCGGCGAAAGCGGGTCGAGCCAATGACGGGGCATTGTCTGCTAACACCTAGGGAAAATACTATGACAACCACACCGCTCGAATGGAAAAACCAGTTTCAGGTAAATACTTTTGACGACGACGGGAGCCGCAACGACCAATTTCAAAGCCAAGTCACACAATTGACCAATGGCAACGTTCTCGTTGTATGGGCATCAAATGCTGATCCGTTCGCAGGACCGGGATCGACAGACAACACGGACATCATTGGCCGGATATTTGATCCGCTAGGCAACGCTGTTACGGGCGAAATCCAACTGAACTCCATAACTGGCGGCTTAGCCACCAGTGCCGGCTTTCCAAGCATCGACATCCTGCCTGGCGGCGGGTTCCTTGTCTCCTATCGCTCCTTCTTTGCTTCCTTAAGCTCGCCCAACCTTTCACTTGAAGTTGATGTGTACGACAATTCGGGCAGCTTCCAACGCAACATTCAAATTGCAGACATAAGCAACTTGCCGCTTGGGAGTGAACGGCTGGAACTTCCAAGAGTGGCCGTCGCGACCGACAATTCCGCGATCATCACCTATGGTTCAGACGGAGACGTACTGGCCACAGCTTTCAACCCCAGCACCGGCGCAATCATTGGATCTGAGTTTAAAATTGCGGACCAGAACGTTGGGGACTTCAACGGCGCAGACATCATTCGGTATGCCAACGATCTCTACGTTGTGGCGTTTGCGGATCGCGACTCGGGTGTCGATGAAGTCTATTTTGCCCTTTATGATGAAAACGGTAATGCCGTCACGGTCGCTCCGATCCTCATCTCCAACGCCACTCAACAGGCCAGCGATCCACGCATTGCGAAACTGTCAAACGGCGACATTGTGGTTTCTTGGGACGTTAATAATTCCGGCGGAACAGATTCCGGCGTGCGTTTTGCGATTCTGGAGAATGTTCTCTTCGGTTTCAGCGTCGGCGCCACGCAAAACCCGCTGACAACGACAGCCGGTAATCAGGTTCATTCGTCGATTGTTGCTTTGGAGGAAGGCGGGTTTGTCATCGCTTGGTATGACGAAAACTCTCACGACATTCTGGCCCAACGCTTCGACAACAACGGCAACGAAGTGGGTGTCGAGTTTCCGATCGTCCAATACATAACATCCGAAATAACCAACATTGATATGGCGCAGTTGGAAGATGGTCGTTTTCAGGTCTCTTGGACCCGCAATACGTCCTCTAACGATGCCGATGTTGAAACCGCGATTTGGGATCCTCGTGACACCGCAAACGATATTCCGGTCTACGACAACAATGCGATTATCAGCACACCAAGTGGCACGATAAACCCCGTCCCGGCAGCGGGCGAAAACATGTATGGCTCGGATGGCAATGACACGTTCTGGCTCAACACAGACAGTCCAAGAATTGGTGCGACTTATGATGGTGGTGATGGCACTGATCGCGTCGGTCTGGTTGGACCTGGCACATACAATTTTTATTCTGGTGGAACGGATACGGTGTTCACAGATGTGGAGACCTTCCAGTTTAACGCTGGGGGGTCAGCTGGCTTAAAAACTGCACTATTGACCGATAATCAGGCGCTGCAATTCGAGACTTTTGATTTCGCTCAGGGGGGCGCAGACAAAGCCGATACTCTGGTTATTGCAGACACCAATTCCGGCAATACGTTTGATCTCTCGGGTCTAAGCATTGTTGATTTTGAGAGCCTTTACGACGAAATCAGAGTTCGCGGGTTTGGTGGCGATGACAACATTACCGGCACCACGACAAACGACACAATTCTTGGCGGCACCGGTCTTGATACGCTTGATGGAGATGGTGGTCTGGATACGTTGGACACCTCCGACTCCGGGTATTCCGGCGATGTGTCGATCAACTTTATCACGGGCGCAATCACCAGCAGCCAGGGAGCAGAAACAGCCGTCAACTTTGAGAACTTCAGCGGGTCATCTGCAAATGAAACCGTCGTTGGCACCGATGCTCATGCAAATGAGATGTATGGCGGAGGGGGCAACGATACTTTTGACGGCGGTGATTTATCCGACCGTCTCTATGGTGAAGGCGGCAATGACACGTTCATCATCAGAGAAGCCGATGACATTGACGATGGTTTCGAAATAATCGACGGCGGCTCGGGAACAGATACGATTGCAGTTGGCGCAGGTGTCACAGGAAACCAAACCTACAATCTCCGGCAGGACAGCCTCAGCAGCATCGAGGCCTTGGATTTCTACGGAGCATTAACTGGTAGTGTTTCCGTCCAGACGGCTCAATTGACGGCCAAACAATTCAACGATGGTGACATTTCGTTGACCAGTAACATTGATGGTTTTGACTTTGCCGGTCGGGAAGAAATCCTTGAAGTGTTCCTGACCAGCAATTCGGAGATTGATCTCAGCGGATTGACCTTCTCGAACTGGAACACCGACGATGACCTCGTTCGTATCAACGGGGACGCGACTGGTGAAATGATAACAGGCACGATCACAAATGACGAAATCAACGGAAATACCGGTGATGACGTTATGTTCGGCTTCGGTGGTCGGGACATTATCAATGGTGGCAGTGGTAACGACACCATCTACCTCCAAGGAGAGGCTGATAAGGGCTTTGGTGGCAACAATGATGATACTTTTGTTGTCACCAGCATTGTGACGCATTTTGGTTCCACTGAAAGCCATACTATCGACGGCGGTAACAACACTGACACGATTGACTTCAGCAGTTGGACCGATGCCACAACACTCAACCTCGGCGCTGAAACCTGGGTAAACGATCTGACCGGCGTGAACATTGCTGACACCATAGAAAGCATTGAAAACGTGGTTGGTGGTGCCGGAAACGACACGATCATTGGCGACAGCAATGTGAATGAACTGGACGGCGGCGCGGGTAGTGATGATCTTGATGGCGGGATCGGTGCTGACATAATGCGCGGTGGGATCGGCAATGAAGAGTATTACGTCGACGATTTTGGCGACCAAACAATCGAGAACGAGGGCGAAGGCTACGATCGCACATACGTCAACGGTCTCGCCTCTTGGACCCTATCTGCCAACAACGAGCGATTGACCTTCACCGATACCGGCAACCACACCGGCAAGGGCAACGAACTCGACAACCGCTTGGAGGGCAATGCAGGACTCGACAAGTTCCTATTGGACAGTGGGGGAGCCGATATCTTCTCTGGCGGATCAGGGAGCGACTCTTTCGACGCCCGTCTTTCCACCAACGGCATCTCAATCAACCTCATCACGGGCATTCATGGTGGCGATGCCACTGGCGATACATTCGCCTCCATTGAGAAATTCTTTGGCTCGAATACCGAAGATGATTTCATGCGCACAGGTGAGGCACGGGCCGATTTCTCGGGCTTTGGTGGCAACGATACGCTGATTGGCGGGAATTCCATTGACAAGGTCAACGGCAACGCTGGCAATGATACGCTCTTCGGTGGCGCTGCCCGCGATACGCTGAACGGCGGCACCGGAAACGACATAATGAATGGCGGATCAGGAAGGGATACTTTCCTTTATGTCGATGCAGCCTTTGGTGAAGATACCATCACCGATTGGCAGGATGGCACAGACGTGTTCCGCTTCTTCTCCGCAGTTGCCACCGACTTCTCGGACTTCACCGTTACGGGCAACGGCACGAGCACCGCGCGGATCACCCTCAACGCAGACACTTCAAACTTCGTGGATATTGAAGGTTCTGCCGGATCGCTTGTCACCATCGATGCGAACGACTTCACGTTCTACTAGGATGAGGGCGTCCCCCTAAGGCGGATTGAACAAACTTAATGAGGCGGTCTGGAACCATCCAGACCGCCTCTTCTATTGTTTCTGCGTGCAGTCTTGCCCTGTGGTCGTTTTTAAACCGAACGACCGCTGATTTTAGTAGAACAGGAAGTCTCCAGCGTCGATTGTAAGGGCAGAGCCATCGTGGCTGTTGATATCGATGTGATTTGACGTGTCACTTTTCAGTGTGACGCGGACTGTAGCCGAATTGTTGTTGCTGATCGTGAAATCGCTGAACGAGTCGGCGACTGCAGAATAGAAGCGCAGGTAATCGAGCCCTTCCTGGTAATCAAAAATGACATCTTGGCCAAAGTCGCTATCGACAAAACGGAACTGGTCGCGATCATTGCCTCCGCGAAGATCATCGTCGCCGGTGCCGCCATGGATCGTATCGCGTCCATTACCGCCGCGCAGATCATCGTCGCCACCATCACCACGCAAATAGTCTGTGTTGTTGCCGCCATATAGCCTGTCATTTCCGTCCGAACCGGAGAATCGAGCCCGGCCATCGCCAGCGCGCATAATATCGGCGGCGCTGGAGGAACCGATGAAGGTTTCAATCGAAGCGAAGAAGTCGCCCGCAGTTGCGCCTGCGTTGGCGTCTTGATTGTTCAGGTATACACGAATGCCTGTATCGGAGGATCGGGCATCAAATGTGTCCTGCCCGGAGCCACCGGAGAATGTGTCCGCGCCACCATCGTCGATGATGAATTTGTCTTTGCCTGCATTGCCGCTGAACCGATTATCTCCGCTGTTTCCGCGCGCGGTATGGTTGCCGTTATCAGTGAAAATCAACCGCTCTGTGTTTGAAGGCAGGGTGTAAGACGACAGATCGGTATAAATCACATCATAGCCCTGCCCCGCTTTCTCGACGACTTTGTCACTTGTGTGGTCCACCCAATAGCTGTCATTGCCATTGCCGCCCGCCATCGTGTCCGCGTCTGTGCCGCCATTAAGTTTGTCGTTACCGTTGTGACCAAATAGCGTGTCGCGACCAGCGCCGCCAAAGATTTCGTCGTTGCCATTATAGCCGCGATAGGTGTCATCCCCGTCTAGCAAATCAATGACATTTGCAGTGTTGTCGCCTTCCAACACGTCAGAGCCGTTCGTTGGGGTGACGCCTTCAATAATCGGGCCACCACTGGCATCGACTTCTTGGCCAAACCAAACGTGCGCGATGCCCTTATGGATGGCAACGCCAATTGAAGTGAATGGAAAGCTCGCCCAAATTCCCTGGCTCAACATGACATCGTTGTGAGGTGCCGAACCTTGCCAATTCGCCAAAGCATTTTCTGCAGTCATGGTCGCGGTTGCGACAGACGTGCCAGAATAGCCAGTCGATATCTCGTAGCCATTGCCTGTATAGCCCGTTCCAATGCGCTCCGGTGCATCCCACATGTTGGCGTAAGTAGAGCTATCACCGCTTACATAGGGCGCATCACTCCAGCTGTGACCGGAATAGACGCCCATATTGTACACCGTATCCAAGGTGTGGCGGCTCGCCGTAATCGTGAGCGCATTTGACAATGCAAGCTCTGTCTGGCCGTTCGCAACGCGGTAGGCGTTGATATAGTTGAACAGCTTCAGCTCTTCGGCGTCTATCGTGTCTTCGGACGTGTCGGTGTAATAGTTGATTGGCATATCGCTCTCCCGTGTTCACGATCATGCATACAACGCAGAATATGCTTTGAATGTGATATCCATCACAATTCAAGGCTCCCCGTTTTGCCCATCAATCCGGCTGTCTAAGCCATGATGCTTTCGCCAACGGCCATGTCCACACCCCCAATACATCCCGACGAGACTTAGCCGTAACGCGCCGAACTTAAGGCCTAATTGGTCTGGGACAACGCTGGAAGGTTGTGGCAGAAACGTTCATAACCCAGATGGGCTACAATTGTTTTCAATGTGACGTTTCCTCACAAAGCAAGGCAGAAAGCGCGGATGGAGCAGGACGCAAAAAAGAAGCTAATTAGCGAAATTTATGAAGTGGTGCTCGATCCAAATCGATATGACCACTTCATGGGGCTATGGGACGACTACATGGAAGGCCAACTTCCTGCGTTGATTGAAGACTATGAGAACGACAGGATAAACCCCGAGACCAGCCATGACCCTGAAATCGCGGAGCATTTCCAGCGCTCGTTCGAGATCATGGAGCGCTTATCACTCGATGCCAAAACGACGACGACGGTGAAGAAACTGACAGACGGCAACGATATGCCAACAATGGTTTTTGACCGATTGGGGAATGTTGTTGGCCGATCTGATACTGCTTCAGATTTTTTCGGCCCAGCAACCCGCTTGCAAGATATTTCCGACGCATTTGAACCGACCGACCTGAAGGAGCTAGCCACTCTGATTACCCGCGTTGAGTCCTCCACTGTGCTTCAGCAGAGCTGTGTGGTGCGATTGACGAGCAGAAACCATTTGGAAGCACTTGAACCCAACAACGAAAGGTCGGGCATTGCAATCGCAAAGCCGCAATATTTCGAAGACCATGATCGGATGTTCACAGTGCTGACCACGCTGGAGGTTCCGTGGAGTAAGCAATTGGAAAGTGTGCTGGAACGCACGTTCCAGATAACCAGTAGCGAAGCAGAAATTCTGCGCGGACTTTGCCGTGGTATAGCTCCCAACGATCTGGCGGACCTTCGGGCACGCTCGCGTCATACAGTGCGTGCGCAGGTAAAAACCCTGTTGCGTAAGACTGGCTGTCGCAGCCAGTCGGACCTCGTTCAACTCACCACGAACATCGCAAGCCATGTCGCCAAAGTGGGCAATGTTCCAGTGGGAATGCTTCGCGAGCAGTTTTTGAACTTGGGCACCATCACGCATGTCCAAGTCGATAAAGAGTTCTCCATACCCGTACATGAAATTGGCCCGGCAGATGGCAAACCGGTGTTCTTTATTCACGGTGTTCTGGACGGTGTCGCCGTGATCGGATTTCTGACACGGCTTCTCAACCGGGCGGGTATTCGACTCATTGCCCCTGTTCGCCCCGCTTTCGGCTCCTGCCCTTCGCGCTATGAAATCAAAACCGCTCCGACGGAATTCGCCGATGATTTGATACGAATAATGGATTGGTATGAAATTCCACGCGCTCCAATAATTGGGCATATGTCAGGCGCTCTTTTTGCTTTTGCGGCCGCCAAACGACATCCAGGCCGTGTCCAGCATGTGTTGAGCGTTTCTGGTGGTGTTCCGATTGTCTCAATGAAGCAAATGGCGATGATGAATACCCGTCAGCGCATAGTGGCCTTAACAGCAAAACTCACTCCTTCCCTGCTCAAACCGATCCTACGCGCTGGTATTTCACAACTTCGCAACGGCGATGAAGATAAATTCATGAGGTCGCTTTACGTGGAAGGATCGCCGGATTGGAAACTCATTTCAGATCATCCAGACATTCGAGCCGCGATCAAAGAAGGATATGACTTCGCCGTCGCGCAAGGACATCGCGGCTTCGAAATCGACGCGAGCCACGTCACTCGGGATTGGTCGGAGTTCATTGACGGCCTTCAATGCAAAGCGACCCAGGTTCACGGCATTCACGACCCTGTGGTGCGCATAGAATCCGTGCGAGAGACAGCCGAGCGATACCCGCATTTGGAACTGATCGAGCTGGAAAAGTGCGGGCAATTGCTGTTCTACGACAATCCCCAGTTGATCCTGTCCTTACTCAAAAAATTGTGCGCTGAACCAGAAATAGCTGCCTAATAGAAAACAAAGTCTCCAGAATCCACATTGATCGCAGCGCCGTTATCACTCTGCAGAGTGATGGAGTTGTTGCCTGTGCCATCATTTAGGGTCAGCAGAACAGAAGAAGTTCCGTTGTTTGTGATGGTGAAATCAGAGACGCTATCTGCAACCGCGCTAAACACCCGCAGATAATCGAGGCCGTCTTGATAGTCTGTGATCGTGTCGTGATCGAATTCGGCAAAGACATACTGGAAATAATCACGACCAGCGCCACCACTCAAAATGTCATCACCCGTAAATCCACGCAGGCCGTCGCGGGCTCCCATGCCGGAAAGAACATCATCACCTTTGCCGCCGTCGAGATAGTCGACGCTGTCGCCGCCCGTTAGGGTATCGTCGCCGCCGAAGCCGTAAAACTTGGCACGAGCGGCTCCAGTTTGCATAGAGTCGTTGGCGATGTTGGAGCCCCAAAACACCTCGATGGAAGCAAACAGATCACCAGCAGCATCGCCTCCATGAGTGCCACTTTGAAGATCAAGTTCTAGGCCGAGTGATCCCAGTCGCGCGTCAAAGGTATCCTGCCCCTGCCCGCCGGAGAAGATATCGGCCCCGCCAGCATCAAGAATGAATGTGTCGTTTCCTGCTCGCCCGGCAAATCGGTTATCCAAGGCATTTCCCTGACCAGTGTGATTGCCGTCATCAATGAAGTTGAGCCGCTCCAAATTGTCGCCGAGCATATAAAACGAAAGGTCGGTGTAGACTTCGTCGTACCCTTCATTGGGAAGTTCAGTGATCGCGTCATCGGCATTGTCGACGAAGTAGTCGTCATTGCCTGTTCCACCAATCAAGGTGTCCGCACCATCCCGCCCGTCTAGAACGTCATCGCCGTCATTGCCCATAAAAACGTTTGCGCCAGCTGAGCCAATGAACTCATTGTCTTGGTAGTTGCCGATGGCATTTTCGAAGCCTGCAAATGTTGAGGCGTGGGCTACAAAGATTTGGCCGGGAGCGCTGAAATCAATGGCGTTGGCACCATTGAACGATTGTACTGAGCCGGAGAAATCCAGCGTGTCGTTGTCCTCACCACCATCGTAATTATCGCCATTCAAGAAGGCCAGAATGAACAGATCGTCCCCCTCTTCGCCGCGGATGTCATCAATGCCGTCAGCGAGCGAATCAGGGGAAAATGGAACTCCGACGGGCGAGTTTCGAAACGCATCCAATAGATCAGCTGGAATTTGGCCGTCGATGATTGTGTCATCACCATCGCCCGCTTCGATGATATCATTCCCCGTGCCGCCGTCGATGCGATCGTTGCCGTCGTCTCCGTCGATGCTGTCGTTGCCCTGAAATCCAAAAATTACATCATCGTCATTGGTTCCGTTTAGGTTGTCGTCAGCGCCGAATTCATAGCTAACCACCCGATCCTCAACCAAAACGCTGGCGAGAAGGAACGTATCACTGCCTGATTGAGCAAATTGGGCATCAGATACGGTCAGCAGATTTGCTTCGCTGGTCGCAAGCTCCAATGAACCATCGGCAGACATATGATAAATGCTGATTGAGCTGGACAGGTTGCTGGCGCTGGCAATGAAAGTCTCCCCTTCGACTTCCACAACCGACAAGCTGTTGACGCCATTAAGTATGGAACTGTCCGTGCGAAATAAATGGCTTAGAGTGCCTTGCGCGTTCACTTCAAACACGCTGATTTGGTCGCTGAAAAATCCGGCGGCAATGAGAAACGTCTTGTCTCCAATGGAAACGGTGATCATCGAGTGGACTTGTTCAATCTCGGTATCTGCGGTGTCCACGATGGACGAAAGGAAGATCAGATTGCCTTGATTGTCCAATTCATAAACGTTGATGGAATCGTCGTTGTTTCCAGAAACAAATATGTACTCGAAACCATCGAAGAACTTTGCGCTTGCAAGCGCCCACGCACCATCCAGCAGTGCTACAGAATTGCCGGAGACGTTTGCGGTGTTTGTTAAAGTGCCGTCCGTTTCAACGCGAAAGACGCTCAAGCCATCGTCGTTGCGTCCTGTTTGAACGACAAACTGGTTGGCAGCATCCATCTCGATGAACAGTGGCTTTCCCACGTTGTAGTCCAGCGAAAGGCTGGCATCGTCAGCAACATTCTCCACCCACGTCAGCGAACCATCACCGCCTATTTCAAACACGGTGATACCATCTTCGTTGGTGCCATTCACATAAAGAAAATGATTGCCGTCTTGAATGCCGGATACGAGGCTTGATGCGCCACCCAAGAGAAGTGAGGTGCTGTCTTCAATGGCTTGCACGAACTCGAGATCACCGTTGGGAATCAACTCAAAGACGCTCAAGCCCTCCGTCTGGCTCGCGATATAGACGAATTTGCTACCAGCGATTGAAACGATTTCGATCCCGATGGGGCGCGTTAGACTGGTATCGTTCTCGTCTTCCACCTCATCTCGTTCAACAAGATCTCCAACAATCAAGGCCATCGCTCGCTCTCCCAGCTAAGTCGCTGAAGAGTAGTTACGTTGCGTACGCAGCGCTTATGAATAGCCCATATTGGGTAAAATCGCCGATCTCTTGGGAATTTTTGAGTCTTGGCAGACGAAAAAACCGCTTTGGAGCAACAAAGTCGCTAAGCGACGACAGGTTGCGCTGCTGATTCCAATTGTTTCGCAAAGCACTCTACGATGACCTCAGGATGGGTGTGGAGAATGTTCTGGCCTCCGTTTTCAACCCTTTCGAATGTCCAGCCCGGCACGCTCTTGGCGGTTGCCGAACAAGTCTCAAACGGGACTGATCTGTCTTGAACACCATGTATGAAATGGCGCTTGTGGGAGCCTTTGAAAAAATCCTCCGCAAACGGTGTCGCACCTGCCTGACAATCGTGAATAAAGGCGCTGCGACCGCTGTCCATGAGATGCCTCATGCCCGCCTTAAGGATGCTAAAAATCTCCGGATCATCGAGACAGGCCAAGTCGCCCGGCGCTCGTGCGAAAATCTGAGAAAGGCATTTACGTTCGTTACCCTCGCGCAGGTAACGCTCACCCATTCTTGCAATGAAATTCATGGTCGAAGGTGAATAGCGCGCCGCGAGCATGGCTATTCTTTGCATGTTGTTTTGCTGCCTCAATTGCTCCGTGAATTCGACAGGCACCACACCGGAAATGCTGATCGCGCAAGCTATGCGGTCAGGATGGCGAGCGGCAAAGCGCGACGTGATGTAGTTGCCGATCATGTGGGAAGCAATAACGGCTTTATCGATCTTGACCGTGTCGAGCAGATGAGCCATGTCGTCGACGCTGCGATTTGTGAAATCGACCTTGTCTTTCGCGACCGGCGTTGCTCCGAAGCCAGGGCGGGACGGAGAAATGACGCGAAGGTTTTGTTCGTGGCACAGTTTCTGAAACCGTCTGGTCGCAAAAGGACCCTGCAAAAGCCCGTGAACAAACAAAATCGTTCTTTCCGGCGACGCAGATTTGATGCCCGCCATGTCGGTTACACCAAAGGATTGCCCCCTGTGCTGCACCACTGCGGGTGCAGGCGGCACAAATGAGAACCCGACAGGATCCGCAGCGTTTTCGTGCACATCAAATTTGTCGGATAATGCGATAATCTCGCAAGCCAGCCGCACAAGAGCAGTTGTATCTTTCAACTGGGTCTTTGAGAGAATGGATTTTATCTGACTGCGCACCGTCTCAACCGAACGCTCGGTTTCGACCGCAATATCCTTGGGTCTCTGGCCCGTCATTAAAGCGCTAACTACCTTGGTTTCGGCCGATGTCAGACCAAAATTACGTTTAAGGGCTTCGTCGGTGAAGGCGTTCCATTTCAAGTGATCGAAAAACAGGATTGCGATTCCGGCCTTAGGGAACGGCCGGATGTTGCACAGTTGTATGTCAGCGTTTTCGTCAAGTTGCACAAAGAGCAAACGATCTCGGGGGCCTTGCTCGGTTTCGCCCAAGACTGTTTGTATTGCCTGCAACAGCGATTTTTTCTCACTGTCGCGCATATTGAGCGTTCGGATATGGCGATCCTCAATTGAACCAAGACTGGTCTTGGCCGCTTCGCTGATGGCGAGGACCTTCAGGTTCTTGTCTACGGCAAGACAAGCCAAGGGCCCGTCTATGAACTTCTGAATCTGCTCTTCGTCAGTGTTCTCAACAATCCTGTCGTCCAACTGCGTTGCAATAGCGAAGTGTGTCTCAAGCTCTTCAAAAACACTGAGTCGGTCTGGCATTTTGCCCGTTGTGATCTCAGAACGCGCCAGCATAGTGATGGCCTGATCAAGATCGCTAAGCAGGTCACCGTATTCTTTTCCCTGAAGCCGGTAGGAGTACACAGTCTCCAAAACCGCCATCGTGCCAATGTCTTGCTGTTGGTCGCTCACGCTTTTCCTCTCTCTATGTGACTTTTCTCACACCGCGACGAACACTTGCCCCCTTCTCGCGATCCATCACCAATTTGGGTGATGTTTGAAAACGCCATCCTCTCCAATCTTCAGTTTCAGCGCATTCGTTTTACCGATGTGTGCGCCCTGCATCACAGATTAAAGCGCAACTCTGCGCTGGTCTGTGAAGAAGAACACACTGCGCTTTTTTGGCGCAACAAACCATTTGGAAGGTTTAGACCATGCTTACCACGCCCCAATTGTGGACTTCCCTGCCCTCTTACGGAACACCACTATTTGAACGAACCGATGCTGTGGCAACTCAAATAGACTCGATATTCGGTGAGTCGATTATTGCTGCGTTTACTCAGGATAACCGGGACTTCACCTCGCCGGGCCAACCTGTGAATGGCTCCAGTGTTTTGGCTTGGCGCTATACCGCTTTGGGGGAAGCTATTGGCACAGCCCCAGTGGAGCTTTCCACCCAAGCAACGGATGGCTTCGCTTACGATGCAGATATCGCATCGTTCGAAGGTGGCCATACTTTCAACTCTGGCCAGTCTGCCTTCGCGGTCGTTTATACTCATGACTATGAAGACAGTTTTGGCGTTGCCAGAACGCGAATTGTCTACGAACAGTTTGAGCGCGATGGGGACTTCCGCGCATTTACGGTGCTGGCGAACACAACCAGCAGTTCCGTCTCTTCTTTATCCGAGCCAAAATTGGCAATCGGCAGCGATGGGCAGGTTCTGGCCGTCTGGGTGCAGAATGGAGATGTGGTAGGCGCGAACATCGACGCATCAGTTCCCCGCATTGAAGAGCAATTCAACATCTTCAATGGCGATCCAACCAACCAAATCGATGGTCTGGCAGTAACCGCACTGGAAACAGGCAAATTCGCTGTCAGCTTCGGCGATGTTGATACCAATCCTGACAACGATGACCTCTATTTGAGCCTTGTGGACATCACATCTTCCGCTGTTGTGAACAGTACGATCTTGTCCGAGCAATTTGACGAAGAGGGCATGCCCAGCATGGCGACGCTACCGGATGGCGCGATTGCTCTGGCTTGGATCATTGACAATACCGGCGGTACGGACACCGGGATACGCGCAATTGTTCTAGAAGCGGACGGCACCGTTCGTCGCGATACGTTCACCCCGACGACGGATGCCGGCAACAACCAACTGCTCGCAGAAGTGGTGGAGAGTGGCGATGGCGGTTTCTATGTCTTGCACTATCAGGAAGATGAAAGCGTCATCAAGGCGCTGCGTTTCGACAGCCAAGGCGTTCAACAAGGTGCAGAGAGCAATATCAGCTTTGGATCCCAGATCTTCTCTGATCTGGACGCGAAGCTGCTTTCGGATGGCCGCTTGATGATCAGCTATTCGGGCGGCGATGGCGGTATATTGAACCCACACTATGCGTTCAGTCAGATCTGGGACCCACGAGAGAACGCAAATGCAGAAGCAACGACCAGCGGCTTGCAGGTGGGCACGCCGGACAACGACGACTTCTTCTTTGATCGTGGCGCTTTCACCATTGATGCCTTTGAAGGCAATGACGCGTTGCGTTTCAATCCGGGCGATGCAGACTTCTTCGTCATCGCGAAAGCCGATGGTGGCATAGGCACCGATCGCTTGATTATGGAAGGTGACGGCACATTCGATTTCACTCGGCAGGTAGCTGATCGATATGTCAATTGGGAGACTTTGGCTTTCAACGAATCTGGTAGCGGTGAAAGCCTTTCAAAATGGCGTGCGGACCAGATCGGTCAATTTGAGACGTTCGACTTCTTCTCTAACCCGAACACGTACGAAACAATCAGCATCGAAATGGGATTGGAAACAACCCTTGATCTGCGGGGTGTTGACGTCATCGATCAGACGCCATTCGTGGATCGCGTTCTTATTATTGGAGACGGCGACGCAGAGAATATCACCGGGTCGGAGGGCCGTGATCACATCATCAGCAACGGTGGCAATGATGGCATCGATGGCGGCGAAGGCAACGACCTGATTGAGGCAGGCGACGGCGGCGACACCGTGATCGGCGGGCTTGGTGATGATGAAATTTACGGCGGCGCTGGCAGTGACGATTTGTTCGGCGGCAGCAACAATGACACCATTTTTGGCGGCTCGGGCGACGACTTTATCGAAGGAAACTCGGGCAACGATACCATCGTCGGCGGCCTTGGCGAAGACACGATGGATGGCGGCGCTGATGTCGATCTTCTGGACCTTTCGCAAGGGGACAATGGCGGCTTGGGCTGGGATTTTGATATGGAAAGCGGCGTTTTGTTTAACGGCGTATTTAACCAGTCAGCTGTGAACTTTGAAAATGTAATCGGCACTTCCATCGGCGACAACATCAAGGGCAACGCAGAAGCGAACCACATCATGGGCGGGGCTGGTGCTGATACGCTGAACGGTCGTGGCGGTTTGGATACGGTGGATGGTGGCGAGGGTGATGATCTAATCATCATGCAAAGTAGCTCCTCCCCGAGCTACGCAGCATCGGGTATCGAGACGGTGATTGGCGGCAGCGGTTTCGATACAATCATCATGTCAGGTTCCGGGACGATGGATCTGCGTGGCGATGCAATTTCAGGCATTGAGCAGCTTCAATTCGGTTCGGGCCTCGACAACACGCTCGTACTGGATGCAACGACCGTGCAATTCGGCATGACGTCGAACGCGACGATAAAGGGGTTCAACAGCCCACTTGCTGGTGCACAAGACAGAGTTCAAGTCGATTTGACGGGCGATGAAGATGTCGATTTGCGGAAATGGCAATTCGAGGACTTCGACTACGAAACCGCCGTCAACGCGCCTATTACCGAAAAAGATCACATCCAAATCTTCGGCGGTGCTGGCAGCAATAAAATCGAAGGCTCTATCACCAGTGACATTATCAGTGCCGCTGCTGGCGACGATGAAATTTGGGGCGATATCGGCAACGATTTCATTGATGCGGGCGAAGGCGCTGACACAGTCTATGGCGGTGCTGGCTACGATATTCTGATCAGCGGCATGGATGCAGATATCGATCTCCTGTACGGAGGAGAGGGTCGCGACCAACTGGTTTCATTCGGTGGCCCCGACAAGCTCTACGGCGGAGCTGACAACGACGTCTACTTCCTCACTGGAACCGATGGCGCCCGCATATTTGAAGATGCTGATGAAGGCTACGACATCATCAATGCTTCAATTCGTCAGGTCTTAATGAGCGACAACATAGAGCGATTGAACTTCACATCGGACATCGACCACGTTGCCCGCGGCAATGAGCTAGACAACCGCATAAACGGCAATGCCGGCGATGACAAATTCATCATTGATGCGGGGGGTGCCGACATAATATCTGGCGGTAGCGGACGCGATACATTCGATGCCCGCTCGTCCAGCGAAGGCATTCGGGTTTATCTCAACAACCAAGACTTCAACACCGCTGCTACAGCAGGCGATTTCTTCGCTTCGATTGAAACCTTTATCGGTTCATCAACCGCAGACGACGTAATGCGTGCCGGAGATGGTAGAGCCCGTTTCTCTGGTTCGGGCGGAGAAGACCGCCTCTTTGGCGGCAACAACATCGATTTCCTGCAAGGTGGAGATGGTAATGACGACCTTCGTGGCGGAAATGGCAGAGACACACTCATCGGCGGCAGAGGAGATGACGAGATGCAAGGCGGTAAAGATCGTGATCAGTTCCGCTTTGTTGACAGTGACTTCGGCCAAGACGCAATCTTGGACTATCAAGATGGGTTGGACACGCTCCGCTTCTTCTCCGCAGTTGCCACTGACTTCTCGGACTTCACTATTACTGGCAACGGCACTGCGAATGTAACAGTGACGCTGGACGCCAATCCTGCAAGCCAGATCGAGTTGACGTCGGCAAACGGCAGCAACATGTTGATCGATGTTTCAGATTTTCAATTCTATTGATCGACGAGAATTTGCAACCCTTCAGATTGCAGCCTAATTTTGCAAGATAAAAACTTTTAGTCTGCAAACTCAAATAATTAATGGGTCGCTGTTCTTTGTATCAGCGACCCATTTTTTTGCCTTCGCCAAAATTTTGAAGAGAACGAAATCAAAATTATTTGCTGAAAATGCCACTCTATAATGCAATTGCACTTTGTTTTTTCGTTATCGGTTAGGTGACACACGAAGTCGTACGACCAGACGTGGTTCGTATGCGGTGCTCGAAAATGGATACACGTGTGATCATCCAGCCACAGACGTCCTCGCTTGGACTGTTTGCTGGTATCCTTCCGCCCCTCACGCCACCAAAAGCGTTCGATGCGTCCATCACCAACAGTCAATCCCGCATTTCGCAAAAGTGCTACTATGCAACGGGTGCCGCATCGACCGTATTGTCGAGCCAGTTAGATCATGTCAGCGACCAGTCGCTCTTCGTCTTCTCGACCTCGTGGCACATGACGCTTTGTGGAGCGATGTTGACCAAGCACACGACAAGCGCGACGTTCGGAGGCGCCCAACTCATTACGTACCCGGTCAATGCACTTGCGACGACGTGCGGGGCTTGAGACACTTTCCCCGCGCAGCTTCCGCCAGTATCTAATTGTCCAGCGTCAGATGGGAAACAGTCCTTTGAAGCTGCTCGTTCGCCTTCTGAAGCTTCTTCAGCTCTTTCAGTTGATCTGTTCCCATCCCGCCACACTGTTTGCGCTGGCGGTAAGAGATCTACTAACCTGACGGATTGCATCAGGACAGGGCATTCCCTGTCCTGCCAGCATATCAACCTGACGCAGCTTCGTGATAATCTCCTCCGGTTTGTGACGTTTGCAACCCATCTGTGGTCCTCCTTCTACTCAACAATAGGGTGGACCAATTCATTCGGGGACGATCGATTTTTGCTGGATTCGATCACGATACCATCACTGACTATCTAGATGGCCTCGATTATCTGTGCGCATTCTCCAACGTGGCCGATGAGGTCTCCGACTTCACCATTGCAGGCAACGGAACTTCGACAGTGGTTTTAACGCTCAACGATGGAACTGGAGACAACACGATCACGCTTAACGGCGAAGGCGGATCAAACGTCACGATTGATGCAGGAGACTTCCAGTTTTATTGATCGCAGAACGCTATACACGGCGCTGATGCTGGTGCTTGCGAAAAAACAGAACCCCGCCGCCACACCCATATGGCGCAACGGCCGGGCTACTCCTCCACCCCCCAGTGGTCTGAAACCCTAGTAGAACTGAAAGTCTGAGGCCGTTAGCGTCACGTCCGTACCGTTGATGCCGTTCACGTCAATGTAGTTGGCAGGCGCGCTGTCCAGCGTCACACGCACGGTTGACGTGCCGTTGTCCGTGATTGTGACATCACTGAAAGACGTAGCCATCACGTTAAACACTTTAAAATAGTCGAGCCCGTCCTGATAATCAGTGATCGTATCCTGACCAAAAGATGCCTGCACAAAATTAAACTGGTCTCGCGCGTTACCACCAGTCAGCATGTCGTTGCCTTTACCGCCGTTGAGCGTATCGCGCCCGTTACCGCCGATAAGCGTATCGTTGCCATTGTCGCCGCGCAGGAAGTCAATGTTGTTGGCCCCAATCAACAAATCGTCGCCATTGCCACCTTGAAAACGGGCCCGCCCATCGCCACCGCGCATGATGTCGCCATCGGTGATGGAATTGGAACCGGCGAAGATTTCGATGGATGCGAACATATCCCCCTCCGCTGCGCCGCCATTGAGAGCCTGATTGTTCAAGAAAATACGGATTTCGTTATCGCTGCCCCGGGCATCGAAAATATCGACACCAGGGCCGCCGGAGAATGTGTCCGCACCTCCTTCATCGATGAGGAACCGATCGACACCTGCATTGCCGTTCAGGCGATTGTCGAGTTCGTTACCCTTGCCTGTGTGGTTGCCGGTGCTGGTAAAGATAAGCCGCTCCAGATTGTCACCGAGTGTATAGCTCGACATTTCTTCAACGTAGACGAAGTCTTCGCCCTCACCTTCCAACTCCGTAATCGTGGACGCGATCTCTCCGGTTAGAAAATACTGGTCGTTGCCGGTCCCACCAATCATTTCTGTTTCCAAACTACCGGAGCGAAGCAGGTCGTTGCCGCCGAGCCCCATCAATGTGCTCGGTCCAAAGGTTCCCAAAAAGCCGCTATCCGTGAAGCCCGTTATGTCGTCGCTGTAGATTGAACCGGTAGCGTTTTCGACGCGGTCGTAAGTATGGTCGGTAGCCGCACCACCAAAGCCATTCCCGCTGTTTCCCCCGCCGCCAATCTGTGAGGACAGACTTAAAGATGCCCCTTGTGATGCGTTCTCGTAAGAAATTGTCTGCACGCCATCATTGCCGATAATACGCAAATCAGTGCCTTCGTTGGCGATGATCTTCTGATTTGCAGTTGCTGAATCATTTCTGACAATAAATTGGTCCGAGCTCGTCCAGTTCGTGAAGGTGAAGCCGCTCGCATCAAACGTGTCCGTCTCGCTATCGAGGTAGACTGTGATTTCGTCAGCGAAGTCATCGGTAACACGACCCTGGATCACTAAGTCATTGGCCAAGCCCGTGCCAAACTGGGATTGATTGAACTGAAGATGACGCCCAATGAAGTCGCCCGGATTGGATATGTCTCCAGAAATAACCTGCTCGATTCCTGCAAACTCGACAGTTCGGAAGTCAGTGATGAAAGTTCCGAAGTTTACATCGCCACCTAACACGGTCACGGTATCGAAGTCGGCACCGCCATCGATGATTTCTGTGCCACCATCTAGATCGTTGCCAGTTGACGAGTTTCGTATGAAGAATACATCACTGCCGGCGCCGCCATATGTGGCGTCAGCTCCAAGGCCGCCAATAATGAAGTCATCGCCGTCATTGCCTTCAAATACGTTGGCTGTGGGGGTCGTTGTAGCGTCGAACAGACTGTCCTGCACTTCTGAACCGATGACATTTTCAAAATTTTCGATTGATGCAACATTGCTCGCACCACCAACAATTGAAATTGAACTTCCTACGTCCCTAAACACAACTGCTCTGGTAAAGCCGGTCGTTGCACCAGTCAGATCTATCGTGTCGATGCCGTCGTGACCGTCGAGCCCGTCGGTGTTAAATACCCCTTCTGCGCCCAGCTTGAATGTGTCGTTGCCCACGGTTCCCGTGATATTATTTTGCTGTAAGTCAGGCGTGATGTTAATTTTCACGCCTCGGTCGGTGCCAGCCAAAAACGGCGTGTAGGAAACAAGACTAATTCCAGAGAGATCGAAATTGGCCTGCCCGAACTTTGTTTCAACATTGATGTCAGCTCTGAGGGCAAGGCCACTTCCAGATGCAAACCCCATCGTGGGTATAGAGGACAGTTCATCTCCGAAAATCGTCAATTCAGCAACGGAGGTGGTGATCGATTGTCGATTGAAAAATAAGTCTTCAATACTTGTGATTGAGGCAGTTGATTGGGTGAAATCGAATGTACCGGTTCCAAAAATTTGCAACTGGTCGGTTCCATCGCCTCCATCGTAGTTCAGCGTTGAAATGCTGTTTCCGCTGCTCCCGTTGCCGACGATCAGCGAATCATTTCCCGTATGGAGCGCATATTCGACGCCATCCACGGCCGTGATGATGTCCACGCCAACAGTGCCGACAACGAGATTGTTGGTATACGCAGGGTTTGCCGTATTGGCTACATCGCGCGGGTCGAAAATAGCGAAGCGGATATCGTCATCGCTGGCGCTGAGTTCCCGTGTCCAGGATATTGCGACGCGGCCGTCTTCCAGAACTGTTGCATCCAATTCCTTGAGGAAATTGGCCCCGCTAACAACTCCAAACTCGCCTCCGTCGAATGAGGTGTCCGCATTAAACCGCTGCCCCCAGATGGTATCGTCAAAATCGTCAAAGCGGAAGACAATGAAATCGCCATCCGGCAGCCCGACAATAACAGGCGACAATTGCGGGCCCAAAGTGCTGGACGATGCGAGGAAGCTGCTTTGCGACAACGAACCATCGGCGTTGCGAATTGCGGCACGAACTTCAGTATCCCCCCCCGTCAACTCTCTGACCCAGGCAATCGCAAAACGACCGTCGCTGAGCGCTGCAACGCTGGTATCGGAGTTTTCACCATTCGAGTAGACAGAGATTTCGCCGGAAACTGCGGTTCCGGTCGTGTCATATATTACGGACTGCACAATATCGCTGAACCCGTCGACATCGCGCACCCAGGACACGACAAAATTACCGTTGTTCAGCGTTGCGATGTCCAGCCCTGCAACCGTGTCTCCTGGGATAGGTGTTTCAGCGATATTGATCTGACCGCCAAAACCGCCGGGGTTCAGGATGGTGCCGTCAGCCAGCAAGATATTACCATTGATCGCATCGTTAGCCTGCGTAACCCAGACATTCATCGAAATATCGCCGGATGAGGCCGCAGCGATTTCGGATTGAAAAGTGCCGAACGGGTCAAGAACATTTGATGTCACAAATGCCAGATTGGCATCGTAAGTCGCGATAAAGATATTGTCCTGCATCCCGGCCGGATTGGCGGCAAAGTCGACACGATATGTTACGCGGAAGCCGCCATTGGCCAATGCCGTAATGGCAGGCCACTCTGCATCGTCGCCAACCGCACCCGGGCTGAGCAGCACATTGTTTTGCAGAAGATTGCCGAGCGGATCGTATAGATCAGCCGCAATATCTGTGCCGCCTTGCGACGTGTTGCCGGAATTGTCAGCGGTCTCGTAAACAACAAGAAAATTGCCGTTCGTCAGTTGCGTTATGCTGCTGCGCTTTTCATCTACGAACGATGTAGCCACAGGTGTGTTGCCTAGCCATTGAACGGGTGCCGCCATGATAGTCTCTCCTCAGTGGAAACGGCGAGACGCACGCGGCTGGCCAGTTTTGATCTGTTCACTTAACCCCAACGCTGAATCATTTTGCGCGAAATCCGGGGTGCCCTCCCGATAAATCTATCGGGCCTTCAGCTTGCGAGCATGATGCATATGTACTATTTCGGTGGTCTTGTTGGTCTTTTTTGGCGTTTTAAGTGAGCACATCCACCGACCAATTGGTCAGCAAAATCGGCGACCTCGTCAACCAACCGCATCAATACGATGGCTTTATCGAAGAATGGCGACGCCATATCGCTGATCTCGATACGGTTGAAGAACAACACGAGACCGACCGTTTCACCATAATCGAAACTGCGGCACTAAAAGCCCTATCCGACATGAGCGAACGGGATGACAAGCCAGAAGGCTCTCAGGTCGTCAATCTGGAGATGCTCAAAACGCCTGCCTTCTGTATCAGCGCTCGCGGTACAATCTTGGCGCTTAATGATGCGGCGTGGGCGACCTATCAGGTTGAAATTGGCAACAGTGTCTAGGCCATACGGCTGGAACTAGACGCAAGCGAAGCGCTTTCAAGCGTAATCGGGAAAATCATAACTTCAAACACAACCGGAGAGAGCTTCGCCCTCAAGCGATGTACCGATCCGCAATCAGGTCTGCGGACCAGCCTTGTGGTGACCAAAATCCCGGGCACCGGACTCGATGAACCGATGGTGCTTGTCAGCGTTGAAACCAACGAAAGCAGCGAGGCTATGAGCGATCTGTTGGCAGATGGCTGTGGCTTGACCGAAACCGAAGCGGCTTTGCTAAAGCTGTTTCTGGAAGGGCGGCAGTTTGCAGAAATTGCCGAAATCCGAAACCGATCCACCACCACAATCCGCAATCAAATGCAGTCGATTTTCGAGAAAACTGGATGCGCCAGCCAAAGCGAGTTGATGCGGCTGGGCTACTCGCTAACCATTATGGTTGGTTCAATCGGAACGGTGCTGGAAACGCGGTCTCGCCCCCACAGACGCCGCTTCGATCTTTTGCGTGACAGCGGCAGAACACTGAGTGTGGAGATGGCGGGCAGCCCGACCGGTCAGGTCGTGATTTCACTACCAAGTCTGTTTGGCCACGCCCTGACTCCGGCAATTGAACAGCAATTCGCCCTTGCAGATATTAGAATGCTCTGCGTTTCCAAACCCGGAACGGGAAAAACTGACACCCCTGCCAACGGCATGTCGACTGATGAGTGTGTGGCACGCGACATTGAGGCGGTGTTGGATCAAGTCGGGGCCGAGCGCTGCATTCTGATGGGTCGCGCGTCCAACGCCTATCTTATTTTTCTTGTCGCAGGCCTCATTCCCCACCGCATAGAGCGGGCTTGTGTGGTCAATGGCGTAATGCCCAAAACGTTTGAGGAAAGCGCCCATGTGGCATCTCAATGGACGCGCTCCCTCATCGAGGCAGCTAGGCGATCACCGGCTTTGGCTGGGCTCATTTTACGCTCTGGCAGACGGTTGATGCAGTTGCTGGGAAGCAAACGGTTCATTGCCCGCATGTATGAAAATTCACCTGTTGATGTGGCTCTCACGGAAGATCCTGACGTTCTGGAATCCATCGAAATCGGCTCGCTGATGACCACTGAACAAGGGTTCGAGGAACCCAGTCGGGATATGATCCGCGCGATGTCAGACTGGTCTGATTATGCCAAATCATGCCCTCACAAAATAACGCTGTTTCAAGGTGCGTTTGACCCAAACGTCTCACAAACGGCTTCCACCCGTTTCGCACAAGCCTTTCCCGATGCTTGTGATTTGCATCTCGTGGAGGACGGTGGCGGGCTGATGAATTACTCGCACGTGCCGATGATCGTTGATTGGATTAAGCGTGGTACAACGCCCTCCAGAAGAGCTGGGTCCTCTAGTAGAACTGGAAGTCTGAGGCCGTTAGCGTGACGTCTGTTCCGTTAATGCCGTTGACGTCAATGAAATTCGATGTATCCGAATTGAGCGTTAACCGCACACTGGATGTTCCGTTGTTGGTTATGGTGAAATCGGTGAGATCCGTCGCGATTGAACTGAAGATTTTGAAATAGTCTAAACCGTCTTGATAGTCGGTTATCGTGTCTTGCCCGAATTGCGCTTGGACGAAGTTGAACTGATCGCGGGCGTTACCGCCAGTCATCGTATCGTTATTGCGCCCACCATTCAGCGTGTCGCGGCCATTACCTCCGATCAGGGTGTCATTGCCATTGTCGCCGCGAAGGAAGTCGATGTTGTTCGCGCCAATTAAGAGATCGTCGCCGCTGCCGCCTTGGAAGCGTGCACGGCCTTCCCCGCCTCGCATGATGTCCCCTTCCGTCAGGGAATTCGAACCTGCAAAGATTTCGATTGAGGCAAACATGTCTCCCTCAGCCGCTCCGCCGTTCAAACTTTGATTGTTCAAGAAAATACGGATTTCGTTGTCGCTGCTGCGGGCATCAAAAATATCGGTGCCATTGCCGCCTGAAAACGTATCTGCTCCGCCCTCGTCAATGATGAAACGATCGACGCCGGAATTGCCGTTGATGCGGTTGTCACCGGCGTTTCCCTTTATCGCGTGATTGTTGGCATCGCCCAAATTCAGCCGTTCGGTGTTCTCCGGCATCGTGTAGCTGTAAGCGCCGCCAGATATGTTTACGTTGAGAATATCAAAACCTTCATCGACAAGCTCAATGACGACATCGCCGAGATCATCGATGAAATACTGATCGTTGTCAGTTCCACCAGTCATCGTGTCCGCATCAGCGCCGCCATCGAGTATGTCTCGCCCACCCCCGCTCTGGATGAAGTCAATTCCTGCGCCAGTTTTGATAACATTGGCAAGAAAATTGCCGCGCACGCTATCGTTGCCAATTCCGGTTTCGACGTTCTCGAATTCTTGAATGGAGTCGCCAAGACTGCTTAAGCCGAATATCAAGTCGACCGAAATATCGACGGACACATCATCGAAAAGCACGGTATCGATGCCGTCGCCACCATTCATAGTGTCAATTCCATCCCCTCCTCGAATGATATCGTTTCCACCGCCGCCGGACAGACTGTCTGCGCCCTCATTCCCATCCAAGGTATTGGCCAGATTGTCACCGACGATCACATCGGCGTTCGCGGTACCCGAGACATTCTCAACATTCTCAATTGTTTTTTCTGAGCCAGCTATGTTGGTCCCGCTGTAAAGCCCATCGGCCAAATTGACCGTGTAGCCAGAAAACAGGTTGTTCAACTGCAGTGTATCGATGCCATCCCCACCGTCGATGGTGTCATTCTCGCCATCACCGAAGACCTGAATAATATCATCCCCGGCACCCCCGATTATCGTGTCTTCGCCGTTAAGCCCGTTAAGAATGTCATTACCACCACGACCGATGAGCACATTGTGTTCAAACACCTGTCCGGTGAGAACATCATCAAAACCGGAGCCGGTAATGTTCTCGAAACCGTTGAATACATCTCCATCAGCGTGCCCGAGCCCTGCAGACGCATTGGCTGCTGTGCCGCCCGGAAGGCTCACAATCACGCCGCCGTTCGACAATGAATAGCTAAGTGTGTCGGAGTCGCCATCGTTCCCGCTGAGTATGTCGGCCCCCAGACCGCCCTCGATCGTGTCGTCCCCTGCCCCACCAGAAATATCATCGTCACCATCGCCGCCAAAAACGGTATCGTTGCCACCCTCTGTCAGGATGTTGTTGGCAAGAGAACTGCCGTGGATTACATCGTCGCCGCTGCCGGTTTCTACGTTCTCAAAATTGATCGCCGTCTCTGAAGTGTTCGTAACACCCGTCGTCATATCGAGTTCGTAGTCGATAAAAATATTCAGCGATTCAGCAAAAGAACCAAAAACTCGCAACGTGTCCGTTCCATCACCACCATCCAACTGGTCATCGCCTAGCCCACCCGAGACAATGTCATTACCATCGCCTGCATCAACGATATCCATTCCACCATTCGTATTGATGACGTTTGCCTGGTCGGTTCCTACGATAACGTCATCGCCGTTGCCGGTGGTCACATTCTCGAAGTTGATGGCCGTCTCGGCAAAATTCGTCACTCCGGTTATAAGGTTCAATTCATAAGCGCCGTTGAACTCGTCAACGAGCAAAGTGTCTATGCCATCACCCCCGTCCATGATGTCGCTTTGATCGCCACCACGAATTGTATCGTTGTTGTCACCGCCGTTAATCGTGTCGATGCCTGCACCACCGTCAACTACATCATTTCCCGCACCGGCATTGATGACATCGGCTCCACCATTGGTGATGATGATGTTAGCTCCAGACGTGCCAACCACGGTGTCATTCGCAACACCCGTGGTAACGTTCTCAAAGTTGACCGCCGTTTCGTCAGTTTGACTGATAAACGTGACCGGATCCCGTCGGGATGTTGCACCTGTTGTTAGATTGATTTCATAGCTGCCAAGAAAATCGTCCACCAGAAGCGTGTCATTTCCCGATCCGCCATCCATGGTGTCGGCGCCTGCACCACCGCGAATGGTGTCGTTGTTGTCACCGCCATTGAGCGTATCAGCACCGTCACCTCCGTCGATAATATCATCGCCGCCTTCGCCATTGATCGTATCGGAGCCGTTATTGGTTATGATCACATTGGCGCCTGAAGAGCCCGTCACGTCGTCATTGCCGACGCCCGTCGTCACGTTTTCGAAATTGATAGCGGTCTCAATTACTAGCAGCGGTATGCCGCCATTGTTAACAATCTCGAATACATTGGTAACACCGTTGGCGAGATTGATCGTGTAGTCGATGGTCAATTCGTCAACCAGAAGGGTGTCGATATCATTGCCGCCATCTAATGTATCCGCACCAGCACCACCGCGAACGATATCGTTTCCGTCGCCAGCGCTGACGGTGTCACGACCGCCATTGGTGATGATTGTATTGGCGCCTGACGTTCCAGTGACCGTGTCATTGCCGTCCCCGGTGGTGACATTCTCGAAGTTTACGGCTGTCTCGGCCGAATTGGTGACGCCGGTGACAAGGTTGATGACATATGTGCCGTTAAATTCATCAACCAGAAGCGTATCGATATCGCCCCCACCATCCAGAATATCCTGACCGGCGCCGCCCCGGACGATATCGTTTCCAAATCCCGCATCGATTGTGTCGTTGCCTGCGCCACCGCTGAACACTTCGTCGGCGTTCCCCCCGAACAAGGAATCATTCCCACTGCCGGATCGCACAACTTCGAAATTTCGCATGAAGCCACCGAAGTTTGTGAAACCGGTAGCGAGAGAAAGGGTGAGGCTGACGGTCAGGTTCTCTGCATTGATGGTGTCAAAACCCGCCCCGCCATCCAGCTCATCGCCCTCGGTGCTGCTGGCATCATCAAGAAAAAACAGATCGCCGCCGATACCACTGCGTACCCGATCAAACCCAAGGCTTGCCCGGAATGTGTCGCCGAACTGATCCTGAAGTTCTGCAACGGTCCCCCCAGAATAGCCAACCAACAAGCCGGTGTCCGCATCCGCAAAATTGTCGAACTGATTACCGATAAATACCGCCATGATGTTGGCCCTTCAGATTGAGCCAACTCACTTGGCAAGGGGAGTGTTTGGAGCTTCAAAAGCCCCTAGTAGAACTGGAAATCCGACGCGGTCAGGGTGACGTCTGTTCCGTTGATGCCGTTGACGTCGATGAAGTTTGACGTATCCGAGTTCAATGTCAGCCGGACCGTCGACGTTCCGTTTCCAGTGATGGTGAAATCACTGAGATCGGTCGCGATGGTGCTGAAAATTTTGAAGTAATCCAGGCCGTCCTGATAATCGGTAATCGTGTCCTGCCCGAAATCTTCCTGAACAAAGTTGAACTGGTCGCGGTCGTTGCCGCCGCGCAACGTATCGTTTCCACGCCCCCCATTCAGCGTATCGCGCTGGTTGCCGCCGTTTAGGATATCGTCGCCGTTATCGCCGCGCAGGAAGTCGATGTTGTTGCCGCCAGTTAGTACATCGTCACCGTTGCCGCCCTGAAAACGCGACCGCCCATCGCCTCCGCGCATAACGTCAAAGCTGGTGGAGGAATTTGATCCAGCGAAAATTTCGATGCTGGCAAACAAATCGCCTGCGGCCGCGCCCGTATTGTTGGTCTGGTCGTTGAGATAAATCCGAACGCCTGTGTCGCTGGCGCGGGCATCGAAAACGTCTATGCCCGACCCGCCCGAGAACGTATCAGCGCCGCCCTCATCGATCAGGAAACGGTCATTGCCTGCATTACCCGCAAACCGATTGTCGAGAGCATTGCCCTTGGCCACATGGTTGATGGTATCGGTGAAGTTCAACCGTTCGAAGTTGTCTGGCAATGTAAAACTTGCAACGCCAGAAGCGTTTATGATGTCATAACCGCCACCAACGCTTTCGATGAACGTATTGTTCGCTGAACGGATAGAGTAGGTATCATCACCTTCACCCCCATCCAGGGTGTTGCCTTCGCCAAAACTAACAAGCGTGTCTTTGCCACCAAGGCCAATCAAAGTGTTCTCGCGACCATTACCGTTAAGAGTGTTGGCAAGTTCGTTACCCCCCAAAGTGGCACCCAAAGCGGAGCTGATGTAGGAGCCATTTTCCACGTTGTCGGCGAGAAAATAACTGGAGGCGACACTGAAGACGATATCTGTTCCCTCGTTTTCCTGTTCGATTACCACGTCGGCTGAATCTCCGACGGAATAGACGTCATCGCCATCCATTCCGATCATGGTGTCAATGCCGATGCCACCATTCAGGTTGTTGGTGCCCATGCCGCCGACCAGTCTATCATCGCCTTGCCCACCAGAAGCGCCTCCACCGGAATCACCCAGCTCGATAACGTCATTAATGGTTGTTCCGGTGACAAAGCCGTTGGTCCCAATATTGCTGATCACCACAGAATCAGTTGCGTCACCAACATTCTGGAACTGGAACTGGCTCAAATCCGCACTTGAGGCTCCTCGGAGGTCGATCTCAATCTGAAAGTCGACGGATGCTGGCACGGTGCCGATGGTGTTGAATGCTGCGAACGACTGCGGTCCAGACGTATTGAAGTCATCCAATTCAAAACGCGCTATGGCTGTGAACGCATTGGACGAGTTCAACTGAAACGAAAAGAGCTCAATGTCATTGATGATCGAGCCGCCAAAATCGAATACGCTGAAGCCTAAATCAGACCCCATGATGAGTTGGTCGGTATCGCCACCACCATCATAAACTTCTCCCGGCCGTATGTCCTGTGGCCTCACCGAAAGGCGGTCCAATCCGGCACCTCCATACAGTTCGTCACGTCCGCCGAACCCGGCCAGAATGTCAGCGCCACCATTGCCGACCATGATATCAGTGACGTTGTCGTCCAACCCACTTATGCTTGAGAAATCGTCATCTGCTCCATCACCAGTGTATGTGCGTACGATTTGCTGCAACTCTGCGCGAATGTCGCCGCCGCCAATGGCGTCATCAAAATAGGTGGTAACGAATTTGCCATCGCCGATGCTTGAGATTGAGGTGTCATACTCCAGTACGTTCACTGTCCCCTCAAGCAGTCGCTCAGGATCAATTGAAGTGCCGTCGAGCCCGAAAACCTTGGTTTTTATATCTTCATCGCCTGCCGCAAATTCCTCAGTCCAGCTCACGGCGAGATATTTGTCTTCAATCAGTGTTACGCGAGGCAGGTCTTCGTCTCGCATGTTGTTCGGACTGTCGACCCGCGCACTAGCAAACAAATTGCCGTTCTGGTCATAAATACCGAGAAGCAGCGTCAGCCCATCATCCCAGACAACCGCAAATCGATCGCCCGGCAGACCGCCAACTGCATCGAGAAAGTCGATAGTGCCGTTTGTCGGGCCAAAGAGCGGTAGGCCACCTGAGCTAATCGTGCCATTCGGTTCGTAAACTTGGGCGTAAACATTGCCTTGCACTTGAGTGGTTAGGCCGCCATCGTCCTTGTAAATGACGACAAAACGCCCGTTGCTCAACACTGCAGTCACGCTCAATTCACCCAACGCGACAAAGGTTTCGGGAACTATGATATCGCCACTGTTGTTGCGCACCTGAAAGAAGGCGCTGGTCAACCCACCGCTGCTTTTGCCATAGGAAATCAGTGCATTGTCGCCCAACGCCGTAACATTGACCAATTCAGCTTGCCCGGCAATCACATCGAAAATGGTAAAGAATCCGCCGTTGCCAAAATTCACAAAGCCGCGCGTGATATCGGCCGTTTGATCATAGGCAATCGTCATGATCCCGCCGTCGATTTCGGCTATTGTGGGTGGTCCGTTGAAGGTGGGTGAAGAATTCGACATCAACAGATCGTAACTCTGCGTCGAGAGGCCGTTTGCGTCCACATCCCATTCCGTGATGCGCACGGGTCCGCCACTGGTGTAATAGGCAACCGCAAAGCCACCGCTTTCAAGGCCGATGACGTCTCCCTTGAACTGAAAGCCAGAGGTTATGCCTGTTGCAGTGAACTCGGGCCCCAATAGGTTGACCGATGTGTTTAGCGTGATTGCCATTTGGTATTACTCCCGATTATGAGCCCCATGAAAAAATACGATGGTGTTTGATTTCAATGTGAATTCTGATGGTTATTCCTTTTTGATATCAACTTTCCCCTCTTTTGGGTCTGCTGTTTATTGCGAAGCGTCGATTTTCGGCCAAACACCGTAAACGCCTGAAGAAATCGCAGCCCCTAGTAGAACTGGAAATCCGACGCGGTCAGGGTGACGTCTGTTCCGTTGATGCCGTTGACGTCGATGAAGTTTGACGTATCCGAGTTCAATGTCAGCCGGACCGTCGACGTTCCGTTTCCGGTGATGGTGAAATCACTGAGATCGGTCGCGATGGCGCTGAAAATTTTGAAGTAATCCAGGCCGTCCTGATAATCGGTAATCGTGTCCTGTCCGAAATCTTCCTGAACGAAGTTGAACTGGTCGCGGTTGTTGCCGCCGCGCAACGTATCGTTTCCACGCCCCCCGTTGAGCGTGTCGCGCTGGTTGCCGCCGTTTAGGATATCGTCGCCGTTATCGCCGCGCAGGAAGTCGATGTTGTTGCCTCCGGTCAGTACGTCATTGCCATCGCCACCTTGAAAGCGCCCGCGTGCATCGCCCGCGCGCATGACATCGAAACTGGTTGTGGAATTTGAGCCGGCAAATATCTCGATGCCCGCGAATAAGTCGCCAGCGGCAGCGCCGGTATTGTCCGTTTGATCGTTGAGGTAAATCCGAACGCCCACATCGCTGGATCGCGCGTCAAAGACGTCTGTGCCTGATCCGCCGGAGAAGGTGTCATCCCCGCCTTGGTCGATCACGAAACGGTCGTTGCCATTGTTGCCGTTGATGCGGTTGCTTTCTGCATTGCCTTTCAGCACGTGGTTGTTGCCATCCAGCATGTTCAACCGTTCGGTATTGGGAGGCATGGTGTAGCTATAGGCGCCGCCGAAGACCCCGACATTGAGAATATCGAGGCCTTCGCCCGCATTCTCCACTACGATGTCGCCCAGATTGTCGATGAAATACTGATCGTTGTCCGTACCACCGATCATCGTGTCCGTGCCGAAGGTTCCGTCAAGGATATCCCGGCCGCCACCGCCGTTCAGAGTATCTGCTTCGAACCCACCTATTATTCTGTTGGCCGCCGCGTTGCCTGTCCCGGTGAACTCATCGGCACCGATGTATTCAAGATTTTCTAAATTGTCGTCGAGAGTGTAGCTGGCAAGCCCGGTTTGGATTGTGTCGGTTCCCTCGCCCGCCAGTTCAACAATCACGTCGCCAGCTTCGACATTGAAATATGTGTCGTCACCTTGACCCCCTTGCAACTCATCAACGCCACCTGCACCGTCGAGTAAATTGTCATTGCTGGTTCCGATAATTAAGTTGTCTAGTTCGTTACCAGTTCCGCTAAACGCTCCACTTACTAGAGTCAGGTTCTCGACGTTTGCGCCGAGTGTGTACGAGACAGAAGCGGAAACTGCGTCCACTCCCTCATTCAAGTCTTCAACTACGACATCGCCGACGTTGTCGACAAAATACAAATCACCGCCACCCTTACCGATCATGGTATCAGCGCCGGTGCCGCCGTTCAGAAAATCCGTTGTTGAACCTCCTTCGAGCGTATCACTGCCCGCACCACCTCTAAGATCGTCAAAGCCTTCTCCACCGATGATGGTGTCGTCTCTCAGGCTTCCTGTGATGATGTTATTGTTGTCATTGCCGAGTATCCTGAACTTGGTTGTTCCACCTGCGGATACGCTCGCGAAAATTTCGCTCAAATCAAGGAAATCAGAAGTTGTGAGACTGATTTCATACGTGCCTTGACCGCCGGTTAAATTAAGGAAGTTCTGGGTAACTTTTCCATTCCCATCTTTGTTGAGTTGGCTTTCATCGAGTTGGAACAAGATGTCGGTCACGCCAGAACTCGGGGCGTTAAGCGCAAAAGTCTCGATATCGACTATTATGTCATCTCGCGCATCAAAAATGTTTAGACCGACCTGGTTCGGCTGAAAGAACAGTACGTCGAAGCCGTCACCACCATCGTACCGCTCAGACCCGAATGCGTCCGTCCCGGTTTTAACGATCAATGAGTCGGAGTCGTCTCCCCCAAAAAGATCGTCACGCCCGCCATTGCTGGCGAGAACATCATCGTCACCGTTGCCGAAAAAAATGTCTCTGAAATTATCGTCCAGATTTGGAATGTTGCGAGAATCGTCGAAGCCCGTACCCCCATTGTGCGTGCGCACGATCTGCTGCCCGGTTCCGCGGACGGCTGTGCCACTGCCATCACCAGACTCATCGGTGAAGGACGTCATGAACACGCCGTCATCCATTCGTGATCCGGCGATGGTCGACCTGTTTTCATCAAAGTTCGTAGGCGCAAGCGTTGCCGCGCCGACCACCGTGTTGCCGGCAAGGTCGAACACCTGCTGGTAAACGTCGTCATCGGTGCTGGTGAAAGCGTAAGTCCAGCTCGCTACGATGTGAGAATCACCAACCAAAGAAAGAGACGGCTCTGACTCGGGGCCGGCGCCAGTTCCAGCCAAGATAATATCGCCACCGGGCGTGATGTTGTCGCCGCTTGAGTTGTAGATGCGCAGCAGAAGGCCAACACCCTGTTTAACTGCAACGGCCCAGCCACCGCCCGGCAGACCGATGATCTCGGTCTCGGTCGGGCCACCCCCAACGAAAATGTTTGGCGTTGCGTCAATCGTAATTCCGACCTCGTTGCCGTTGGCATCAAACCTTTGGATGGAAACAGTGCCTGAAGGCGGTGAGTTGACCGTGAAAGGTACGCCCTGAATGTGCGCGGTCACAAACCCGCCGGTTGTCAGCGCTGCAACCGAGACGTTGCCGCCACCGTCGATCGTCAGGTCTGTTACGTTATTGCCTGCTGTGGTAACCAGCTTCACCTTCGCAGAATTGGTTGCCGAAATGTCATTGTAAGCAACGACGTAATTGCCGTTGGTCAACGTAACAGCGTCCGGACCACTTGCGGTTGAGGGGCCGCCGAGTGAGTAGGAGTCTGGAAAAGTGCTTGGTCCGAACTCCCGCGCCACCATGTTTGTGCCAGGCGTACCAACATCAATCGCAGCTGCAAAAACGGCATTGCCTGTACCCGGATCCAGATCCGTCAAAGCGACACTGGAGACGGCTAGACCGCTTAGAAAAAGAAACTCTGTTCCAAAATCGAAGTTTGCATCAATGATCCGCGCAGAGGCCTGCGCGCCATTTTTATAAGCAACCAAGAACCCGCCTTCCTCAGCGCCTATGAGATCCACATTCGATTGGTCCCCCGAGGTAGAAGTACTGAGGGTGAATTCAGATTTTATAGTCTGTACTGAAAAAGTGGTCGTGAAGGCCATTGATATGTCTTCCCTGTTGGGAGCGCATCAGCCAAATACAACCAGAATTGCACACAGCCCAGCGCTCATCGATTTCGAGCGTTGCCATGTGAACCATTCCCCACGGCTAATAAGAATTAACCGCCCCTGACTCGAAATCTAGCAAGCATTCGCATCGCTTCGCAATCGAAAAGATATTTATCTTCAAGCGCTAAAGACCTTTTCTAACGTAAGCTGCGATGGTGCTGGCTCGCCGACGTTTCGGCTAATCCTTTCAGAAATTGAGACAATCCGTCGCTGGCGTCTCCGCAATTGAACCACGCATCTTCGCGCTGGTTTAATTGCCTTGTTCCCACCTCCCCCTTATAAGCGGCAGACTTTATCAAGCTATTGCTTCGGGACGGAGGGTGCGTGATGACAATTATCGGAACGCCGAAGGAGACCTTTGCGGGCGAGAATCGTGTGGCGATGACGCCGCAGTCTGCTCAGGATCTTCAAAAATTGGGTTTCACCTGCATGATCGAGAAAGGCGCAGGCGCAAATGCCCGCTTTTCAGACAAAGACTACCGCGATGCCGGAGTGAAAATTGCGAAGTCTGCCGCCGAGTTGTGGCGCGAGGCGGATGTGATCGCCAAGGTGCGTGCGCCATCCGCTGCGGAAATCAAGAAATTCCGCAAAGACCAGACGGTCATCAGCTTTATGGCGCCGGGCGAGAACGAGACACTTCTGAAAGCCGGAGAAAAGGCTGGCACCACTCTGGTTGCGATGGAGATGGTGCCACGCATTTCACGTGCCCAGAAAATGGACGCCCTGTCGTCCATGGCGAACATTGCGGGTTACCGCGCGGTGATCGAAGCGGGCAATTCGTTTGGACGTTTCTTTACCGGCCAGGTGACGGCTGCCGGCAAGGTTCCGCCAGCCAAGGTACTGGTTATCGGTGCCGGCGTGGCCGGTCTTGCCGCCATCGGCACAGCACAGTCTTTGGGAGCCATCGTGCGGGCCTTTGACGTCCGCCCCGAAGTGGCCGAACAGATTGAATCAATGGGCGCAGAATTCTTGCTGCTCGACTTTGACGAAGACGCATCGGGCGATGGCGGATATGCAGCGCCCTCTTCGCCAGAATTTCGCGAGAAGCAGCTGGAGCTGTTCCGCGAACAGGCCAAAGACGTCGATATCGTGATTACGACTGCGCTGATCCCTGGTCGTGACGCGCCGAAACTTTGGCTGAAAGACATGGTGGAAGCCATGAAGCCAGGCTCAGTGATTGTGGACCTTGCAGCCGAGCGCGGCGGCAATTGCGATCTGACCGTCAAAGACGAGAAGATCGAGACACCCAATGGCGTCACGGTTATTGGCTACACCGATTTCCCAAGCCGTATGGCTGCGCAGGCATCCAATCTCTACTCCACTAACATCCGCCACATGCTGACCGACCTGACGCCGGAAAAAGACGGCGTGATCGTTCACAACATGGAAGACGACGTTATCCGCGGCGCGACAGCTACGCACGCAGGCAAAATTACCTTCCCGCCCCCTGCTCCGAAAATTCAGGCAATTGCCAAGCCTGCACCCAAAACCGTTGAGCCGACTGCTGAAGAGAAAGCTGCTGCCGAACTGGCTGCCTCGCGCCAAGCCGGCATGCGTGAAATTGCAATGCTGGCCGTTGGCGGCATTCTGATGCTGCTTGTCGGGCTGGTTGCGCCCGCAAGTTTCATGCAGAACTTCATCGTCTTCGCCCTGTCGTGTTTCGTTGGTTTCCAGGTGATCTGGAATGTAGCCCATTCGCTCCACACGCCTCTTATGGCTGTGACCAATGCTATTTCATCGATCATTATTCTGGGCGCACTGATGCAGATTGGATCCGGCTCGTGGTTGGTGATGGTTCTTGCGGCACTGTCTGTCTTTATGGCGGGCATCAATATTTTTGGCGGCTTCATGGTGACACGGCGAATGCTCGCCATGTTCCAGAAATCGTAAGCGGAGGAGGCTTCCATGGAATACGGATTCACAACCGCCGCTTACGTCGTTGCGGCCATTCTTTTCATTCTCTCTCTCGGCGGCCTGTCGGGGCAAGAGAAAGCCAAACGTGCTGTCTGGTATGGCATTGTCGGCATGGCACTAGCGGTCTTTGCGACGCTTACTGGGCCTGGCTCCGGGCTTTGGTTGATATCGCTTGTGTTGATCGCCGCTGGTGGCGTGATCGGGTGGCAACTCGCCAACCGCGTGCAGATGACGCAAATGCCGGAACTTGTTGCAGCCATGCACTCGCTGGTTGGTCTGGCTGCGGTGTTCGTTGGGCTGAACGCTCACATTGAAATCGAACGTGTCACGGAGGCCTACGCAGCCATTAATCTGGTTTTCCCGGCAGCCGAAAGCCTTGCTGGCAATCCCGCAGCTGCTACCATTATCGATACTTTCCAAGGCTTTGCAGCTATTGTTGCCAAAAAGACCAATGTCGAGATCAACATTCTGCGCATCGAATTGTTTCTCGGCGTGTTCATCGGCGCTGTGACATTCACAGGGTCCGTGATTGCCTATGGCAAGCTTGCCGGTCAGGTTAGCAGCGCTGCCATTCAACTGCCCGGCGGCCATGCGCTGAACGCAGGCGCAGCGGCTTTGGCCGTGATCGGGCTGTTCTGGTATCTTTCAAGTGGCGGTATGCTGCCGTTGATCATCGTCACGCTGGCTGCCCTCTTCATCGGCTATCACCTCATCATGGGTATCGGCGGTGCTGACATGCCGGTCGTCGTGTCCATGCTGAACTCCTATTCCGGTTGGGCAGCGGCTGCGATCGGCTTCTCGCTCGGCAACGACCTGCTTATCGTTGTCGGCGCGCTGGTGGGTTCCTCCGGTGCGATCCTGTCCTACATCATGTGTAAGGCGATGAACCGGTCGTTCATCTCGGTCATACTGGGCGGCTTCGGTGGCTCCTCCGGCCCGCAGCAGGAGATTGACGGCGAGATGGTCGCAACATCTGTCGATGAAGTGGCAGCATCGCTGGAAGCGGCGGACAGTATCGTCATCGTTCCCGGCTATGGCATGGCGGTAGCACAGGCGCAGTCGTCTATTTCGGAAATGACCCGCCGCCTTCGCGCTGCTGGTAAAACAGTCCGTTTCGCCATCCATCCTGTAGCAGGCCGACTGCCCGGCCACATGAACGTGCTTCTGGCGGAAGCCAAAGTTCCTTACGACATCGTATTGGAAATGGACGAGATCAACGAGGATTTCCCAGAAACGGACGTGGTCATGGTCGTCGGCTCCAACGATGTCGTGAACCCCGCCGCGCAAGACGATCCCAATTCCCCCATCGCAGGAATGCCGGTGCTGGAAGTCTGGAAAGCCAAGCAGGTCTATGTATCGAAACGGGGCCAAGGTGCCGGTTATTCTGGAGTAGAAAACCCGCTTTTCTTCAAAGAGAACACGCGCATGCTCTACGGTGATGCAAAGGCCTCAGTCGACGCCTTGCTGCAAAAGTTGTCGTAGCGGAAGTGGACAGTTAGTGTGGCTCCATAGATTCTTTTGGAGCCACGCCATGACCTCGTTCTTTGCTAAATTTGTCGCTTTTTTCGGAATAATCATTGCCACGTTAGCTTTTCAGTCTGCGACGGCAAGCGCACAAGTGTGTAAGGGGCTGTCAAAAGGTTCATGCGAGAGCAGCAACAGCTGTTCTTACGTCAATGCATTTACCCGTTCAGATGGTGCTAAAGTGAAGGCGTTCTGTCGCCGCAAACCGGGCAGCGGTGCGTCTGCTTCCAGCAAGGCGAAAAAGAAGACGGTGGCGAAAAAACCATCTTCTTCGAAAGCAAAAACCGTCAAAAGAACATCATCGAGCGAAAGTGCTGCCAAGCCAGCCAGCGGCAACAGAACGAAGAAGGCTTCGAGCAAGAAAGCCACAGCGAATACGTCTGCCAAAAAGCTTGCTGCAACCGCAAAGAAGAAAACAGCCAAAAAGCCTGCAAAAAAGACCACCAAGAAGAAGGCAGTGAAAAGGAAGAAGGAGGCAAAAACCGTCGGAAGCTAACGTTCGGAAAATCGACCCGGCTTAATCACGCTGTCAACTTGCTATTGTTTGCACCTTCCGGCTGAGGCAAGACTGGTGGAATTGTGCAATGCGGGACTTGCCTATGGCCAAGCTGGCCCTTTCTTTCGTCGCAAATCGTACCCAATCGGCGCGTGATGCGCTTAAACGCCTAACCGAGAAATACGGTCAGGTTTCGCCATCCAATGCGGACGTTATAGTCGCTCTGGGCGGTGACGGCTTCATGCTTCAAACGCAACTCAAACACCTCAATTCAGGCACGCCGATCTATGGCATGAACAAGGGCTCGATCGGCTTTTTGATGAATGCTTATCGCGAAACAGGCCTGCACAAGCGGCTTGAAAAAGCCGTTTCCGCCCGTATTCATCCGCTACAGATGGAAGCCAAAGACGCACACGGCAAAGTGCACCGTGCGCAGGCATTCAACGAGGTCTCTCTATTCCGCCAAAGCGCTCAGGCCGCGAAACTTCGCATCGAGATTGATGGGCTAGAGCGAATGGAAGCTCTCACGTGTGACGGTGTCATGGTCGCGACCCCTCAAGGCTCCACCGCCTATAATCTGTCAGCCCATGGCCCTATTTTGCCACTGAAGGCACCACTGCTTGCGCTCACACCTGTCAGCGCCTTTCGGCCACGCAACTGGAAGGGCGCGTTGTTGCCCAATACAAGCCATGTAAAAATCACCGTTCTGGAACCGAAAAAGCGGCCAGTGAACGCGGTTGCGGACAATACAGAAATCAAATCCGCAATCGAGGTGAAAATTCACGAGGACCGCGAGGCGACCGGTATCGTAATGTTTGACCAAGATCACTCATGGGACGAGCGCATCTTGGACGAACAGTTCCGATATTAATCGTCTAAGCGGCCATTGGTGGCGCAAGCAATTTGATGTGGTGTTCATCTCGGAAATGTTCCCGAGTGGCTTCCGCCAACATGCGGTGAAGCATCGCCATCAAACTGGGCTCCGTCGTTGGGTCATCCTGAGCCTGCTCAACGATCTGCTCGACAGCGGCAGCGTAAAGTTCGGATTCTGACACCGTCGACCATTCAAACTCTCGCTGCAGTTTTTGCCAAACAGAGATGCTCGAACGGAACACGTTGAATGCTTTTTCTGGTAAATTTGTGCGAGCGTATAGTGCGCGGAATGCCGAAGAGCGGCCATCATCAATGATCGCTTGCACACGCTTTAACGACATGCCCGAAAGGTTGGCCAGAGCTGCTTCGAAAAACGTGCCGTGACCAGCGCAGATCGACCGTAAAATAAGCGCGGGCGTGAGTTGGGACGTTGCGCGTAAGTGATCGACATAGAGCACCATTGCATCGCAACCTTTGTCTTTTGTGTCGCTCAAACAATCGCCAGCAATCGTTAGTGTAGCTCGGTTAGCTGCATCGTTGGTGACGGTATTGAGGCGCTTGCTGTCGCACCAACCTGTGCCGGAAACAAAAGCGGCAAGGCTTGTTGATAGGCCGCGGACCAGCAACTGGCGCGTATGCGGCGCAAGGTCTTCGGTGTTGAGCAGCAAGTCACGAACGCGGGCATCGTTGCCATGTGCCGTTGCAATATCGTGCTTGAGAACAGGGCCGAGAACGATCTCCTCATTTTCCAGAATACGCGCAATAGCGCTGGCCGTACCTTTAGCGACAAGTGCGCAAACAATATCGCCTGAGAGACCGGAGCGTCCGGCAATGGCTGTCTGAATGACGTCACCTCCCTCTTCCACACCTGCCAACAACGTGCGTTCACAAAGGTGCTTTGATTGAGCATAGAGCGGCGCCGCAATGGCGGGCTCATCTTGCAGCAGGTTCCATACAAGCGCCTTGGGCAAATCCGGCACATCAGCCACTTGCGTGGCTAAGCGCTGGCGCACATTGGCGTCCGGGTCGGTAACAAACAATGCAAACAAGCGCTCGCACGCCGCCCGTTCCTTGCTGCCCTGTTCAGCATCGCGAAAGGTTTCCACCACATCCGCGATAGCTTCGATCTTTTCCCCACTTGCGGCCGATTTCAGCCACAAAACAAAACGGTCTAATACCATGACGCAAAACAACTCCACGCAACTCTACCAGGCGCAGAACTCTGCACCCCCTTCAATCACAGTGCCACGGAACGGTTAACCGAAGGTTCACCATGAATTTTTGCAATTCATTCACCATGTTTACGCATCCCAAGCCTTGAGCCGGTTGCCTTTCATGCTGCACAGTGCTGTCGGGAAAACCCTGTTTGGAAGAGCGGAAAATGGCCGGATTGTATCTGGACGAATTCGAAGTTGGTCAGATTTTCGAGCACGAATTGAGCAAGACGATCACCGAGAGCGACAACATGTTGTTCTCAACCATGACGCTCAATCCGCAGCCGCTCCATATTGATCGACATTTCGCCAAAGACACCGAATGGGGTGAACCGCTGGTCAATTCGATTTTTACCCTTGGGCTCGTGATTGGCATTTCCGTGGGTGAAACAACACTCGGCACAACCATCGGCAACCTTGGAATGAGCGAGACAACCTTTCCAAATCCGGTTTTCCAAGGCGACAGCATTCATGTGACCACAGAGGTCGCTGCCGTGCGCGCATCAAAATCCAAGCCTGATCGCGGCATCGTCGATTTCATCCATCGTGGTTATAATCAAAACGACGTTCTGGTGTGCCAGTGCCGCCGTCAGGCGATGATGCGCCGGAAGGTGGCGTGATGCGCTCGGCTCTTTTCGTTCCCGGCGACAGCGAACGCAAGCTGGAGAAGGGGTTGGGCAGCGGCGCTGATTGTCTGTTCATAGACTTGGAAGATTCCGTTGCGCTGGATGCCAAGGAAACAGCACGAAGCGTTACAGCCGAGTTTCTGAAACACGCCCTGCCCCAAACCAGTCGCCCTCGCCTTTATGTGCGCGTCAACGATTTTGATACGCAGATGACCGAGCAAGACTTGGACTCTGTTATGGCAGCCGCGCCCGAAGGCATTGTGCTGCCCAAAAGCGGCCATGGGCGCGATGTGACGGAGTTGGATGCACGTCTGCGGGTTCACGAAGCAAACCATGATTTGGCTGATGGTGCGACACGAATCATTCCCATCGTAACAGAGACCGCAGCCGCAACGCTTGCCGCTGGAACTTATTATCGAAGCAGCCCGCGTCTTGAAGCTATGACATGGGGAGCAGAAGATCTTGCGACCGATGTTGGCGCGCAGGAGCGGCGGCATGCCGATGGCACCTACCGGGATATATTCCGCTACGCCCGCGTGCAGACACTCCTCGGCGCTGTGGCAGCAGGTGTGCAGCCGATGGACACAGTCTATCCTGATTTTCGCGATGAAGCGGGCTTTCGGCGCGAATGCGAGGAAGCCGCAATTGATGGATTCACGGGCAAGATGGCCATTCATCCTGCACAGGTGTCGATCATCAATGATGTATTCACGCCGTCTTCCGAAGAAATCCAGAAAGCCCGTTCCATTGTTGAGGCATTTGAAGCTGCAGGTAATCCCGGTGTCTTGGCCGTTGATGGAGCGATGCTCGACAGACCACACTTGAAGAAGGCGCAGAACCTGCTGCGGCGTGTGGGAGAGGCTTAGTTGCTACATTCCGCCCGCGCCCGGCGGGCGGGCAAGTTCAAACATATCGCTGACCAGCGCATAATCGCGGTAGCCCGCACGCATGAGCGGGTCCGCTTTTTTTACATCAAAACGCCCATCGGTAATCATGGCATCATCAATGTGCACCCCTGTTACCTGTCCCAAGACGATCTGATAGATCGTTTTTTCACCGGACAGATCGATCGGCTGGATGATATCCAACACCTTGCATTCCAGCGCCGCAGGGACGCCAGCAACACGGGGGCATGCAACCGTTTCGCCCTTCACCTTTTCCAAGCCTGCGATTTCGAACTCGTCCTTGTCCGGTTCATAGCCGCCGGACGACAGGTTCATGGCGTCCGTCATTCGGCTAGAAGCGTAGTTGAAAGTGAACTCACCGGTTGCACGCGCATTCGTCAGAGAATCCTTTTCGCCGCCCGATGCGAACATCAGCATTGGCGGAGTATCGCTCACCGCATTGAAAAACGAATAAGGTGCAAGATTTGCCACACCGCCCGCAGACAATGTGGATATCCAACCAATGGGCCGTGGTGCCACGATGGCTTTGAGCGGGTTGTGGGAAAGGCCATGGTCTTCTTCAGCGCGATAAAACATGCAAGCCTACTCCGATACGAAAGAAAGAATGGTGTCGAGATCGGGGCGTGGACGCTCGGCCTTTGGAATGCTTGACGAGCCAATGTGAACAATGCCAGCGATCTGTTCACTATCGCTCAGTCGCAGGATGTCCCGCGCTTGATCTTCGTAGATATACCAAGCTGTTAACCACTGCGCTTCGAACCCAAGGGCGTTAGCAGCGTGAAGCAGATTCATGCAGGAGGCACCAGCGGAGAGGGTTTGCTCCCATACGGGGATCTTGGGATGTTCACTGGCCGTGCTAATGACTGCGATGACACAGGGGGCGTGCAACAACTTATCCGTGCCCTTCGCCAACTTTTCCTTGTCCATCAGGTCTGGATGCGCTTCCAGCAATTCGATCAAAGATGCGTGCATGGCTTTGCGTAACGAGGACGACCAGACAACGAAACGCCACGGAGCCAGTTTTCCGTGGTCAGGAACACGGGCAGCGATTTCCACCATTTCTCGGATTTGATCACTATCCGGACCTGGAGATTCTAATGTCATTGATAAGGATGAGCGTCGTTTCTTCAAGTGTTGGATTAACGGATTCATCAAGTCTTCCGAGAAGTGTTATCTGATCTATCCCCTTCCCTTAGACCATTCGAAGCGCCCTTGAAAATGCCATCAACTTGACGGACAAGTAGGCTCAATTCGCTACAGGTTTTTTGCATGCGTTTTATCGTTATTTTGTTGAGCTTTCTGCTATGGCCGGTGGCCGCGTTTGCGCAAAGCAATTCTTTGGCACCATCTGCGACGGGCGTGCTTTCCGGCGCAGGTCAGCCAGTCACGTTAACTGCCCAACTAACCGAAAAAGGAGAGCCAATCGAGCGGGGCCTTCTTTGGCGGGTATTCGGCGCTGTGAAAGGTGCTGACGGAAAGTTGCCATTGGTAGCCAGTGGCAAAGGCGGCAGTCAGCGTTTTGAGCTGCCAACCGGAACCTACATCGTGCACACCGCTTTTGGCCGCGCCAGCGCCACAAAGAAGCTGAACGTAGCAGATGGCGGTGCGGAAGAGACATTCATACTCGATGCTGGCGGGCTTTCGTTGAACGCCGTAGCGGATACGATGCCGATCAAGCCCGGCAATTTGCGCTTCTCGATCTATGGCATTGAACGCGATGAGGAAGGCAACCGCGCGCTCATCGTCAACGGCGTGCGGCCCGGTCGTATTGTGCGGTTGAAAGCAGGCACATATCACGTTGTTTCGAATTACGGCGACATTAACGCCAGTGTCCGCGCGGACTTGGAGGTGAATGCGGGTGAAGTCACCAATGCAGTCCTGCAACATCGGGGTGCGGAGGTGACGCTCAAACTCGTACTGCGCAAGGGCGGTGACCCGGTCGCGAACACCGCTTGGACGGTGCTATCGCGAGACGGCGAAAAACTGTTTGAAAGTAATGCCGTCTCGCCCCGTCTTGTTCTGTCCGAGGGCAGCTATGAAGCATCGGTGCGCAACGGCGACGAGGTCTACATCCACAATTTCGAAGTTGAAACAGGACGCAATACCGCCGTTGAGGTTCTGCTCGACTAAGCCGCCTTTTTGGCGTCGCGTTTGCGGCGCACGTCCGGCGGAACGGCCTCTTCGGTTAAGGAAGCGACCGCTTCTTGCAACGTCATCGTGGTCTGGTGCTTGGAGCCCAAACGACGGATGGAAACTGTTTGTTCCTCCGCTTCGCGGCCACCGACAGCGATAATAACCGGGATTTTCGCCAGCGAGTGTTCGCGCACCTTATAGTTGATCTTTTCGTTGCGGAAATCTGTATTCACCTTCAGCCCAGCATCACGCAGCGTCTCAGCGACTTTGTTGCCGTATTCGTCTGCCTCACTGGTAATCGTCGTGACCACGGCCTGTATGGGCGACATCCAAAGCGGCAGATGACCAGCGAAATGCTCGATCAATATGCCGATAAAGCGCTCCATTGAACCGCAGATAGCGCGGTGGACCATGACTGGCTCTTGTTTGTCGGAGTTCTGGTCGATGTAAAACGCACCAAAGCGTTCCGGCAGGGCGAAATCGACCTGCGTTGTGCCGCACTGCCAATCGCGTCCGATAGCATCGCGCAGCACATATTCGAACTTGGGGCCATAGAAAGCACCCTCGCCCGGATTGATCTCCGTGCGGATGCGGCCTTCGCTTTCACGTTCGATTTTCTCCAGCACATCGCCCATGATTTTCTCAGCGCGATCCCAGTTCTCGTCCGTGCCAACGCGCTTTTCGGGGCGGGTGGACAGCTTCACAACGATTTCCTCGAAACCGAAGTCGGCATAGGTCGTGAGAATCAAATCATTGATGCGAAGGCACTCTGCTTCCAACTGTTCCGGCGTGCAGAACACATGGGCGTCGTCCTGCGTGAACCCACGCACCCGCATGAGGCCATGCAGCGCGCCAGAGGGCTCATAGCGGTGGACATTGCCAAACTCGGCCATTTTGACGGGCAATTCGCGGTAGGAACGCAGTCCATTCTTGAAAATTTGAACATGGCCGGGGCAGTTCATCGGCTTGATTGCAAATTCACGGTCATCTTCGGTTTGAGTCGTGAACATGTTTTCACGATACCAGCCCCAGTGGCCAGACGTTTCCCAAAGCGCTTTGTCGAGAATCTGCGGTGCGTTGACCTCGTCGTAGCCGTGCTCCTGAATGCGTCGGCGCATATAGTTGACGAGGTGCTGAAACACGCTCCAGCCCTTTGCGTGCCAAAAGACGACGCCCGGCCCTTCTTCCTGAAAATGGAACAGGTCCATCTCGCGGCCCACTTTGCGGTGGTCGCGCTTTTGGGCCTCTTCCAGCATGTGCAGATAGTTTTTCAGCTGCTTTTCGTCGGCCCAAGCGGTGCCGTAAATGCGCGAAAGCATCTGATTGTCGCTGTTGCCGCGCCAATAAGCGCCAGCAACGCTCATCAGTTTGAAGGCGTTGCCCACCTGCCCTGTTGAAGGCATGTGCGGGCCGCGGCAAAGGTCCGTCCATTCGCCTTGGGAATAGAGTTTGACGTCATCGCCTTCGGGAATCGCGTCGAGCAACTCAACCTTGTAGCTCTCGCCAATTTTCTCAAAGAGCGCGCGGGCTTCGTCACGGCTGACCACGCGCCGCTCAAACGGCGCGTTGCGTTTGATGATCTCGCGCATCTTCTTTTCGATCTGGTCCAGATCTTCCGGCGTAAACGGCTCGGCGCGATCAAAATCGTAGTAGAAGCCGTTTTCAATCACAGGGCCGATTGAGACTTTCGTGTCCGGCCAGATTTCCTGCACGGCTTCAGCCAGCACGTGAGCGCAATCGTGGCGAATGAGTTCCAGCGCCCGGTCGTCATTGCGGGTGATGATTTCAAGCTTGCCAGATGCGGGTATCTCGATGTTGAGATCCATCAGCTCGCCGTTCAGCGAAATCGCGACAGCTTTTTTCGACAGCGATTTGGAAATGCCTTCGGCGACGGCAAAGCCGGTCGTGCCGGCGTCAAATTCGCGGACACTGCCGTCGGGGAATTCAAGGGAAAGGGGTGCGTTGGACGCCATAGTCGTATCTCCTATCCAGTCCCGCCTACAACGCGGGTGGTTTGTTTGCGCCCGCTCCATAGCCAAGGGATGCGGAATCGTCAAACCAGGGTAGGTTTAGGGCGTGAAGTCAACCTCAATCGGGAACCGGATCATGCCCTTCGCTCGCGCCCAATGCCTTGAATGGGCCGCATCTGGAGACACGCTTAGCTGTCAGCCAGCCGCCGCGCAGCAATCCATGCCGGGCAATGGCCTCATAACCGTATTCGGAGCACGTGGGAATGTGGCGGCAGGAATTGCCTATGAAGCCAGAAAGCGTGAGTTGATAAAGTCGGATAAAGCCCGTGCCAAGCATCCTGCCGGGCGTGCGCCGCCAAGGGCCGTTATAGTTTCGGGTATACCGTTTGGTCATGCCGCGTGGCGGGCAAGCGCCTGTTCCATGGCTTGCACCACCGCATCGTAGGCCAGCATGGTGGATGCGTGACGGGCGCGGTATTCTTTAACGGGAGAGAGAAATTCAAGCTCGGCAAAGCGGCCCGTCGGGGCGCCACCGTCTTCTTTTAGCATCGCGCGCAATTCTTCACGCCCTTGCACAAGCTCATCCATCGTAGCGCCAATAACGTTGGCGGCCAAAATGGACGCAGCCGCCTGTCCCAGAGCGCACGCTTTCACGTCGTGGGCATAGTCGGTCACGCGCTCGCCGTCGGTCATCACGTCTACGGAAACGGTTGAACCGCACAGTTTGGAGTGCGCCTTTGCGGACCCATCAGGGGCGTCCAGTCGGCCGATGCGTGGAATGTTGCCAGCAAATTCGAGCAGCTTTGAATTATATACGGCGTCAATTGTCATTGTTTATCCGGCACTTGTAGCAAATGTGAACCATTGCGACGTTTTGGAGCTTTCCACCCGCGTATTGTGGCCTATATTTAAGCCATGGCAAGGCGGTTTCCAATCGGGAAAGTGTCGCGCCGGTCACCGTGCCGAAAGGCCCCGGAACCAAAGACAAGTCCAAGAACGGTCCGCAATCGGATCACGGGAGTTCGTTGGGTGGCTTGGCTGGTTCGTGGATCGTAATGTTCGCAACACGTCAGGATATCCAATGGATGAGATCGTCGACAAAGCAGCCCTCACGGCTGCATCAAAACCTACCCCCAATGCACAATTGAAGCGACCAACGAGAGAGCAAGCGGAAGCAGCCGTGCGGACGCTCTTGCTTTGGTCAGGCGATGATCCATCCCGCGAGGGCTTGCTGGACACGCCCAAGCGCGTGGCGAAGGCCTATAGCGAGCTGTTTGAAGGCTATGGCCAAGACCCACACGAGGTTTTGGGCCGCACATTCGAGGAAGTCGCGGGCTATGACGACATGGTCGTCGTGCGCGATATCGAATTTCACTCACATTGCGAGCACCACATGGTGCCAATTATCGGCCGTGCCCATGTTGGTTACCTGCCGGATGGACGGGTGCTTGGTCTTTCCAAAATTGCGCGCGTGGTCGATATTTTCGCCCGCCGCCTGCAAACGCAGGAAAGCATGACCGCACAAGTGGCAGACGCCATTCAGGAAAGCCTTGAGCCACGCGGCGTTGCCGTGATGATTGAGGCCGAGCACATGTGCATGGCCATGCGCGGCATCCGCAAACAAGGCTCCACGACGCTAACGACTACGTTTACCGGCGCTTTCCGCGATGAGCCCGCCGAACAGATGCACTTCATGTCTTTGGTCAACAGCGCTAAGAAGTAGCCGCAGGCACTCTTATCCGAGACAGTTCCATTATGGGCGACACCAATGCGAATGAGCGCGAAGAGGGCACCGCTCTCCTTCCACGCTTTGATAAAGAAGGCTTGGTGACGGCAATAGTTGTTGATTCAACGTCGCTCGAACCACTGATGCTCGCACACATGAACGCCGAAGCTCTGGAGCGTACGTTACAGACGGGGGAAGCGCATTTCTGGAGCAGATCGCGTAGCAAACTTTGGCATAAGGGTGCGACTTCGGGAAACGTGCTTAAAGTTGAGGAAATTCGCATTGACTGCGATCAGGACGCCTTGTGGGTATCCGTTGCAATCGAAGGCCATGGTGCAGCATGTCATACGGGCCGAAAGTCCTGCTTTTATCGTCGTTTGGTGTCGGACGAATCCGGGGCAAGGCTGGAACCAACGGGTGATGCGCCGCTTTTCGACCCGAAAGATGTTTACGATAAATGACGGATTAATCTCCGTTTCATAGAATATTACACAAATTGTCTCATTATGGCTTCATGCGAGGAATGAACCATGATGTTCGCGTTCAAAGAGGCGCTCAGCGTGCCGGAAACGGAAATGACAGACACACCTACAGCGCCTGCAGCGCCGCTGCAGCAGGACACTAGACGCGGCATTGCACTTGCCCTCGGCGGAGGAGCAGCCCGCGGCTGGTCTCATATCGGTGTCATTCGTGCATTGGACGAAGCGAAAATTCCCATCAAAATGATTGCAGGCACTTCCATCGGTGCGATGGTTGGTGGTTGTTATTTGGCTGGCAAGCTGGACGAGTTGGAAGACTTCGCCCGCAATCTCACGCCGCGTCGGATTATCGGATTTCTCGATCTCAGCCTGCGCGGCTCTGGTCTCATTTCCGGGGTGAAGCTGGCAGAGCGCATGGAGCACCATATCGGCTTGGTGCGGATTGAAGATCTTGACCGCCCGCTGGTTTGTGTCGCAACGGAAATCAGCACGGGCCACGAAATCTGGCTGACGCAAGGACCGCTGATTGACGCTATGCGCGCGTCATACGCCCTGCCCGGCATCTTCGAGCCGGTGAAGCTGAACGGCCGCACGCTGGTCGATGGTGCTTTGGTCAATCCCGTTCCAGTGCCGGTCTGCCGTGCGTTTGAAGCTGATGCGGTTGTGGCAGTGAATTTGTCGTCAGATATTTACGGACGAGGAACAGTTGTCCGCGATGGCCACAGCCAGCCTTCAGACAAGGGCAAAGCGTTCAGCAACGATCTTGCAGATCATGGCATCGGCAAGGGGCCATTTGCCCGCGTGGGCAAAGCGATGGGCATTAGCGGCGTCATGGTTGAAGCCTACAACATCATCCAAGACCGGATCGCCCGCTCGCGGTTGGCAGGCGATCCGCCTGATATGTCGATCATTCCAGCGGTCAGTTCTATCGGTTTAGCGGAGTTCCACAGGGCTGACGAGGCGATCGAAGCTGGCTACCGCGCAGCACAATTCGAAATCGATCGCTTGCTGGAATTGGCGAATTCGCACCCGGCTTAAGACAAATACGTTCTGCGCTGGCCAACAGGGTCAAACGGCGCAAAAGCGAGCAGGCCAAACAAAAACCCTCCCATATGAGCCTCCCAGGCAATCTGGCCTTCAACGCCCGGCATTGGCACGACACCCGCGCCAAAAAGCCAATTGAAGGCGAACCAGATCACGACGAAAATCAAAATTCCGGGGTTCGACAAAGACTGCAACAGTGACATTGAAGGCCGCATCGCGCCGCTGCGTGGATCGTTGGGAGCAAAGCCAAAGCGAACGGCAGCCCCCATACAGGCGGATACGGCACCCGATGCCCCAATCACAGGCGATGCGCTGGTAGCATTAAACGCGAAATGCGCCAAAGCAGATGCTGCCGTCGACAGGACCAAGAATGTGAAAAACCGGGCGGTGCCGAAACGGCGAGCAACGGCGGAACCAAACGCGGCAAACCAGATTAGATTTGCGATCAGGTGGACCCAATCTCCGTGCAGGAAGAAATAGGAAACCGGGCTCCAAAATCGTGTAAGCGGCTCCAACAGTTCTGAAGGGCTGACCCAATAGGCGGCGGGTATGAAGGCAAACATTTCGATTACCCAAAAATATGTCGGCCGCGATAAAAACTGACTGATCGCGTGAACAGCGATCAATGCAAGCGATACGACCAGAACCGATGTCGGCAGATTGAAAGCCGGTTCATTTGGCTTCTCTTGTGTCTCAGTTGGTTCATCGTGCGGGAATTGTTGGTTCATATCGGTCTCAACTCGAGCGCTTTGAGCCACATTTAGCTATCGTGATGGTCAGGCCAAGGCCACACGCCCAATTGAAGGAAAAAAAAAGCCCGGTGCACTGGAGCACCGGGCTGCTTGTCGGTCACACTTCCCCGTCCCCCGACAGGAAAAAGGTGCCAAGCATAGGCTTGCGAAACGTGCGCCGTGCGCTGTTCCGCGAATTTGCCGGAGCGCGGTAAGGAAGCGCATCTCCGTGGAGTTCCCTCAAACCTTAACCAAATATTACCCCGTCGTGCAACGCAAACGCGCCATTAAGGTTAAAATCCGTAAACGAACTGCACGCTTACCTAATCCCCTGCTCTGCCATGGTTTGGCACGGTGCCTGCAAAGCTGGTGGCACAACGGCCTGCACGAGGCTTGAAGTGTTCCAGAAAGGGACATTCCAGCTCTCCTGTCCGCCGCAAAGCCAAAACGAGACAGCGAAAGCAGGACATCACCCATGAGACACGACAAAACCCGCAAGATGCAGGACTACTGGATGCAATTGTGGCTTGAAGCCGGGATGAAGCGCGACGGGCTGGGCCGTTCGATCTGGCCTGAGCGGCAAGCAGTGCAGCCTATGCATTGTCCTGAATTGCTGGGCGATATGTTCATTCTCGACATAACCAATGGCGCAGAAAGCTATCGCCTGGCGGGAACGCGGCTTTGCGCCATGATGGGGCGGGAACTTAAAGACGAACCGTTCAGTGCCAATTTTGATGATGCGGACCAGCGTGCCGCTGAAAGCTGGGCCACAGGTTTGGCTGACGATGATTATCTGGTTCTGATCTGTTCAGACGGGGTGTCGGCTGATGGGCGCGTTGTGCCACTGGAAACGCTGATGATGCCGCTCAACCACAACGGGCAGCGCGGCGAGCGCGTGCTCGGCATCACTGTGCCCTTGGAAATGCCCGCTTGGTTGCTTTCACAGCGGTTGGAGAGGCAAACAATTCGCTCCGTACGCATCTTGCGCCCTTGGGAATTAAAGCCCGCAGCAGAGCAGAATGACTTTGCCGCACTCGGGGTTCAATCGCCGGAATTCTCCAACGATTTCGACACACCGTCCTCCATAACGCCTATCAATCCCGCAAATGAACCGCTGATTGATGAAAACGGTGCCGTGCGTGGTGCACCGTTTCTGCGGGTATTGGAAGGCGGTCGTGGCGGCTGACAAAAGGTTAACGCAGATGTGAACTCCTGATCGCATCCGCAGAGAATATTTTAACAGACATGCTGCATTGTGCTCTCACGAACGTTGAGACCATCGGGGCACAAATGACATTTCAAGGACAGTCAGCGCAGGCAACACCGCTTTCACATCCGGAACGGCGGGCATGGGACCGTATCCCGCTTTCAGTTTTTGGACGTTGTATGTTCCAAAACAAACTGGAGGTGCCCTGCCAGACGATCAATATTTCGCCGGGAGATACGGCAGTGATCGCCTCTCACATGCCGCGCGTTGGCGAAGAGGTGATCATCTATCTTGACAATATTGGCCGTGTGAACGGCCCAGTTGTTCGATTGTTCGAAGGCGGCTTTGCCATGACCTTCGACATGACGATGCGGGCGCGTGAAAAGATGGTTGGTAAAATTGTCTGGTGTCAGGAGAACGCAGAATTCGGAACCGAAAACCAGCGTCGTCATGATCGTGTTGTCCCGAGACAAACGATTTCAGAAATGCGGCTTGATGACGGACGGGCCTATGCCATTGAGATTATCGACATTTCACTTTCCGGTGCTGCCGTACGCAGCGCAGTGCGGCCGGCACTCGGCGCGAAAGTTATGGTTGGTGGCATGCAGGGCAAAGTTGTTCGTCATTTTGATGAAGGCATTGCGATCGAATTCGTCACGCTTCAAGAAAACAATGCGATAGTGAACCGCTTCGTCTAACGCAGACCGCCGAGTTTTACCCAACCAAGCCCGCCCTGCTTTCGCTCGGCGGGCTTTTTTTGCGAACTGCTTTGATGTGTAAACAATGTGTGAATTTGTTCGTGACAATTTAAATCAACATTGTTGAAAAAACACCTAAAAACAATGCGCTAGACTTTCTTTATCCTCAAGGTGAAGCTGTTATAGATATTCCTGTCACGGGGAGAAATGACATGCTGACGACAATTAAAAAAATAGGGGCGGCTTTGATCGTCCTGGCAGCAAGCCAAACTGGGGAATTGAGTTCTAACGAAGCGCACGCTGCAAAGGCTGCGCACATGACGACGGCTGGGCGCAGCCTGCGGCCCATTGGGCACGCGATGTTCTGCCAGCAGTTGCCACGCGAGTGCGAAGTGCGCACTGATGATGATACAGCGCCAACTTTAACCAGAAGCAAGTGGCGGAAAATGGTATTGGTCAACGCACGGGTGAACTCCGCCGTGCAGCCGGTCACCGATCAGGAATACTATGGTGTCGAAGAGCACTGGACCTATCCCGACAAATTCGGTGATTGCGAAGACTACGTGTTGCTAAAGCGCCATATGCTGATGCAGCAGGGTTTTCCCCCATCCAGTTTGCTAATCACAGTGGTGCTGCAACCCAATGGTGACGGCCACGCTGTGCTTACCGTGCGGACGGATCGCGGCGACTACATTCTTGATAATCTCGAAGGCAAAGTGAAAGCCTGGAATGAAACGCCATACAAATATCTGAAGCGTCAATCGACAAAACACTCGGGCAAGTGGATCAATATCCGCGACAATCGCCGGAAGGTAGCTTCAAACTAACATAAGCACCTCACACGAAATCGACGGAACCATCCGACGACGCCATTGATCTGGTCGCGTCTCACTTCCCCGTCCCCAACGAGACCAGATCATTTGGGCCGGTCCTGCTCCCCGCAGGCCGGCCCTTCTTTTGCGCTAATCAATGCGTTTCAAGCCTTTGGAAAAGCGCTTCGCATTAGCAGCATAGTGTGCCGCGCTGGCCGACAGCATATTGCGTGCTGCGTCATCCAGCTCGCGCACCACCTTGCCGGGCCTGCCGATAACCAGCGAATTATCAGGAATTTCCTTGCCCTCCGAGACCAGAGAACCAGCAGCGATGAGGCAATTCTTGCCGATTTTCGCACCGTTCATCACCATTGCCCCCATGCCAACCAGTGAATTGTCGCCAATCATGCAGCCGTGCAGCGTGGCCTGGTGTCCAATCGTACAGTCTTTGCCGACGATCAACGGGAACCCTTCATCCGTGTGACAAACAGCGAGATCCTGCACATTACTGCGCTCACCAATATGAATAAGTTCCGTATCGCCCCGCAAGACCGCGCCAAACCAGACCGACGCGCCTTCATCCATAAGCACTTTGCCGATAATGTTTGCATCTGGCGCAACCCAGCACATTTCGCCCGGTAATTTGGAACCTGCGAATTGAGGGTGATGATTGTCGAGTTGATAGATCGGCATGAGAAACGTCTTTCTTGAAATGTGATCGTCATCGTCGGATTGCGCGTTGACGTTAGGTGGCTGCAATGATTTGAGCTTTTAACATGAAAAAGCCTGTTCAGAACCCACAGCCTCCCATGCCGCGCTGGCTCACGCAAACGCTGGTTGTTGCCAGTTTTGCCGTTTTGACGGGTTTGGGCGCTTGGAGCTTGGTTACTTGGTATCGCTCCAATACCGTGCCTCTGCCTTACACAACCGATACGGCTCTACGGGAGTTTTCTATCGCGGATGAGAGTGTTCGGGTGCCCGCAAACATCGTGCAGTTGAGCAGCGCAAACGTGCGGCAGAACATCGGGCAATTGGACCTGACATTGCTTTGGCCTGGTTTGGTAGGTTTCTCACAGGAAAACCGTGATCTGTTCCTCACCGAAGCCGGCGCACGTTCTTTGATCTTTGCGGCGGTGGAAAAACGCGGCAACCCAGCGGACATGACGAACAGATTAGAGAACGTCTATGTGCCACTTTTTGATGGTACGCCTAGCGATGGGCCGGCAGGACTGACGTTTCAAAAGCTCAAAGCCGGTGTCGGGTATGATGGCGAGCAATTGGCGATCTACGCGGGCGACGATGGAGTATGGGCTGCGCGTTGCCAACTGGAATCCCCAAACGGGCCGCAAGTGACCACATGCCTGCGCGATTTCCATGTCGGGAATAACCTGGTGGTTCGATACCGCTTTGCGACCGAGTTGTTGTCTCAATGGCGTGAAATTGAAACCGCTATGCGCGAAGCGGCACTTAAATGGGTAGCCCAGCCCTAGGCGCTAGCCGTATCGTCCATATCAAGATCGATATCGAGGATTGCCATGTTGAAAACCTGCATCCCGTCTTGACTGCCCTCGTCGTCGTAAAGAACGCCGAGAAATTCATCGCCTTTGTAGATTTCAGCCGAGTCCTGCTTATTGGATCGGGCGCGAACTTCCACATCTTGAGCGTTGAATATCTCTTTGAAATAAGCGTTCAACTCGTCGCTAGGTTGATCGGGAATATCCTTTGAAAACGAATAGCTGGTTTCGCCCTCGTCAACGTCCTTGTCGATCCGCGCAAAGAAGCTCTGGCCAATGGCGACAAGCGCCTGCTCGTCGTCTTCAGGATGCAACAGCACCATCAATTCCCGCTCGTTGAAAAGTTTAGCGAGATAGGCCGTTAGGCTGTCGATTTCCGATTGCTCCACGGGGCAGTTCCTTGATGGTTTTGTACGTGCGGCAGCCTCTTACGCGCTGTCTTTGTCTTCGGCAAGGATTTGGTTCATCGAACGGGATGGGGAAGCGCAACCAGCCACGCCGACAACCCGAGCCGGAACACCCGCGACTGTGGTCTTGGGGGGAACAGGTTTGAGAACAAGTGACCCCGCAGCAACACGCGAACAATTGCCGATGTTTATGTTGCCCAGAATTTTCGCGCCCGCACCAAGAAGCACACCATCTCCCACTTTCGGATGACGGTCACCATCTTCCTTGCCGGTGCCACCTAATGTTACGCTGTGCAGGATGGAAACATCGTTGCCCACACGTGCTGTTGCACCCACCACAAGCCCAGTGGCGTGATCGACAAATATCCCCCGGCCAAACTCGGCTTGCGGATTGATATCACACTGGAATGTCTCGCTCATGCGACTTTGCAGATAGAGCGCAAAGTCGCGACGGCCCTGTTTCCAAAGCCAGTTGGCAAGACGATGGGTTTGGATCGCCTGAAAGCCTTTGAAATACAGGATCGGTTCGATAAATCGCGTGCAAGCAGGATCGCGCTCGTAGAAGGCGGCGATGTCGGTGCGTAACACTTCAGCCCATTCCGGCCAATCCGCCGCCATTGCATTGAAGGCTGCGCGTATCGTGTTGCCCGAAAAATCGCTCTGGTGCAGCCGTTCGCAAATGCGGTGAATGACCACCTCCTCTAACGTCGATTTGTTGAGCACGTTGGCATGAATGAAGCTCGTCATCGTTGCGTCGTTTGCAACAATTTCTTTCGCTTCATCGCGCAATGCCTGCCAAAGCGGGTTCAGATAGACCACTTCGTTGTGCTGATTGCTGCCCAGTTCTTCGGGGTTTGCCATAGTGTCATCCTCCAGCGACGTTTAGCGCGGTTCGATTAACATAGGTCATGGCTTGCCGCAGTTAAACCTCTGGTGCAAACAAATCAGCGTGGGTAAGGGACGCAGGCAAAACGGTAGTTTCAGCGATGGCGGAAATCAAAAAACGCACAAAAAACAACGTCGGGTGGTTGATTTTGGCCAATCCGGCACGCCACAACGCGCTGACGCAACATGCGTGGGAAGCCATACCGCCTGCACTTGCAGAGATGGTGGACGAAGGCACGAGAGCCATCATCATCATGGGCGAGGGCGCAAGTTTCTGTGCGGGTGCCGATATTTCCGAGTTTGACACCGTGCGCAAGGATGCGGCCAGCGCAGCGGTTTATGAAAAAGCCAATGCCGATGCGTTTGCCGCTATCGGCAAGGTTTCGGTTCCGACCATCGCGGCCATAGACGGCTATTGCCTCGGCGGCGGGTTCGGCATCGCCTGCGCTTGCGATCTGCGGTTGGCAACAAGCGAGGCAACTTTTGGCGTGCCTGCCGCGCGATTGGGGCTGGCTTATCCAGTCGAAGCAATGGCCGATATCGTGGCCGCTGTTGGCACACAAAACGCAAAGCACCTGCTGTTCACAGCTCGTCGTTATGACGCAGCACACATGAAGGCAATCGGTTTTCTCCTGAACATCGTTGCCCAGGAAAACCTGGCAAAAGAAGCAGAAGCGATGGCGGTAGAAATTGCAGCTCTCGCGCCGCTCACACATGCTGCTACGAAAGCAGCAATCGACGCTGCCCAATCGCTCAATTCCAGCGCCGCTGACGCATTGGGCAACGTGACCTTTTCGAGCCAGGACTACGCCGAGGGTCGTGCCGCGTTTCGCGAAAAGCGCCCTGCCCGATTTACAGGACGCTAGATTACTTCGCGCTTTAGAAAGTCAATGACCGCGTTGGCAAACACATCGTTGCGGTCTCCAGCAACCATATGGCCTGCATCCGTGACGTCCACAAAGCGTGCGTGAGGCACCAATTCCTGAAATTCCTTGGCCGCAGCCTCTGTCACCAGTTCTGAGCGGCTGCCACGGATGAGCAGCGTCGGCGCCGTGATCTGACGACAGGCTTCCTGCAATACAGCGCCGCGCGTTTCACGGCCCTTATTTATGGGATGCGGGCCATCGATAAAAGCAGGATCCCAGTGCCAGTAAAAACGACCGTCTTCACGTTGGCGCAGGTTTTTACGCAGGCCATCAAGAGACTTTGGACGCGGACGGTCTGGTAGATAGATCGCGATAGCATCTGCAGCTTCTTCGACCGAATTAAACCCTTCATGCATTTTTTCGGCCATAAAGCCCTGAATTCTATCAACGCCCGATGGCAACATGGTCGGTGTGATGTCGACGAAAATTTGTGCCGAAAATACGCTTGGTCCCGCCGCCTTCACCGCCATCATGCCGGATAGGCCACCCAGTGATGCGCCTATCAAGATGGGGCGTGTACCAAAGCGTTGTGCCAGATGGTCGGATAGCGCGACCGTATCGGCCTGATAGCCTTCGATTGAATAGTCTTTGCTTTGCACCCAATCACTATCGCCATGGCCGCGTGCGTCCATAGTGATGGAGGCAATACCCAAGTGTGCAAGCTGCTTTGCCGCGCCGCGCCATGAATGGCGGGTTTGACCGCCGCCGTGCAGAAACAATGCAGGCGGAGCGCTGTTGTCTTGTTGAGGCGGCTCATAGAGATCACCGATCAGATTGTTGCCCTCTGCCCCCGTGAATTTGATCTTTTGCCGTTCCATCAGCCCGCACCTTTGAGAAAATCGAGCGCTGCATCTTTGAAAGGCTGCGCACCGGTCGCCTTCATATGATCCAATCCCGGTAAAGACACAGCCTTAGCTCCGGGAATGAGGTCGGCCAACACCTGCGGTGACCCACCAACATCATCATCTTCCCCGACGGCCACCAGAACTGGTGTCTCAATTTTTGCCACATCGCCCTCGGTTATCCGCTGGCGCGAGGGGCGAATGCAGGCGGCGAGTGCCATGCGGTCGCTGCCAGTTGCATCCGCAAATTTACGGAACATTTTCCCACCAGGGTCGGCGATTGTGTCCGGTTCATCGGTCTCCAGCGCGGCTGCGATATTTTCGTAATTGCCAGGAGGCGCCACAAGCCGTGCGCCCATGCCGCCAAAAATGGCCTTCGTGACCCGCTCCCCGTGGTGCATACAAAGCCAAGCGGTGATGCGAGCGCCCATAGAATAACCCATGACCGCGCAACGTTGGATGCCAAGATGATCCAGCAAATCGGCCGCGTCACGGGCAAAAATATCGGGACCGTATTGATGCGGCTCGTAGAACTTCTCGCTTTCACCGTGCCCGCGATTGTCCAGAGCTATGCAGCGATAGCCTGCTTCGTTGAGAACTTTGACCCAGTTTGTGCCGATCCAATTGACCCGCGCGTTTGAAGCGAAACCGTGGATCAACACAATGGGCTTGCCCTCACCAATATCGTAATAGGCGATGCGGGCGTGTGGCAGCTTAGCGATGTTAGGTTGGTTCACTCTCGTCCCCTGCCCGTCAACATTTCCCGACAGACCTATGTGAATTCGTACTCCTTTTTGCGAGATTGTGCGGCTTGCGGCAAGGCACGATATTTTGTCGCTCGGTTTGACGGCCAAAAGTGCACTGATGCTTTGCAAAGCGTTAGCAAAACGCTAATCCATAGGCACAGAATTGGTGCGCGCTCGGCGGGCAATAGGCGAAAGACAGACCAGATGGCAAAAGCGATTATTCCCCATTTTCACAACGATGCCGGTGTTCCAAAAATTTCGGTCGGCGTTAGGGAATTCATGTGCGTTGGCGCGACGCAGCCCTACGATCATCCCCACGTTTATCTTGATATGGGCGACGAGGGCGAAAAGGTCTGCCCTTACTGTTCAACGCTGTACGTGTTTGACAAAGCACTCGGTGCAAGTGAGAGCGTTCCAGAAAATTGTCTCTTGGTAACTGAGGAAGACGCCTAGCGGCTTATGGCTCTTCACGGAACGCAACGGCGCACAATCGCTATCTCCGGCGGTGGCATTGCAGGGCTAACGGCAGCGCTGGCTCTTCAAGCCAAGGGATTTCGCGCTATCGTTTTGGAGCGGCATGAGGAGATGCCCCATCAGGGTGCTGGCATTCAGATTTCGCCCAACGCACTTCATATCCTCGACCGACTTGGCGTGGGTCGCCGCGTGCGCGAGGCGGCGACAGCGCCAGAAGCCATTATTATACGCGATGCATATTCAGGCGATGAGTTGACGCGATTCGTTCTTGGTGAACGCTTCACCAAGCGCCACGGCCTGCCCTATCTCGTGATACATCGCGCTGATTTGCTTCAAGCTCTTTTGGTTGAATGCAAGAACGGTAGCGATATCGACATCCGCATGGGCTCGCAGGTGCGTGATTGCGCCCCCCATAGCAACGGCGTCACGCTGCTGGCAGAGCGCGCTGGCGAAATGCAGGAACTGCCTGCCGCGGCACTGGTAGGTGCCGATGGAGCGTGGTCAACTACCCGCTCGTTCGTTGAAAGCGCGCGCGCCCCCAAAGCCACAGGCTATGTGGCCTGGCGAGCACTGATTCCTATGGATCGGGTTCCGGCAGGTGTGGATCGGTCGAATACCGGCCTTTGGCTTAGCCCGAAGGCCCATTTGGTTCACTATCCAATTCGCCAAGGTCAGTTTCTAAACATCATATGCGTACTGCGCCAAAAGCCGGTTGGACAGCCCAACCGAGGCTGGATGAAAGGGCAGACAGACACTCCACCCCTTGATGTGCCGAAAGGCTGGAATGACGACCTTCAAAACTTGCTATCACAGACCATGATGTGGGGAGGCTGGCCGCTTAATGCCGCGCAGCGCGTGACCAGCATGGGCCAAGGACCGATTGCTCTGATGGGAGACGCTGCGCACGCTATGGTGCCGTTTGCAGCGCAAGGTGGTGCTTGTGCCATTGAAGATGCAGCGGTTCTGGCTCAGTGTTTTGCACAATCGGCGGACGATCTGCCACGTGGAGTGGCAGCTTACTCAACCGCTCGCGTAAAACGGGCCAATAAGGTATGCGATCTTGCCCGCAAGAATGGACGCATCTACCACCTGCAAGGGTCGTTAGCCCAAGCGCGAAATTTCGTGATGGGACGCATGAGCCAAGAAAGGCTGCAAAAACGCATGGATTGGCTCTATGGTTGGCGGGAGAGTAATTCCTGATTGTGGGCTTTGATCGACGTGATCAGTGAATGGGTGGTCGGTGTCCAACGACCAAGAATGAAGCCAGTTTCGACAAGGACATCGCGGACCCACTGGTTGCACGGGTAGAAAATGTTGAAATGCCCTGCCCCTTCGAAAAAGGCATCGTTTGGGCCGATGGTTGCGCCTGGAAGCAAACGCGGCTTGCCTACAGTGCCATTTGAAAATCCTCGCTCAATGGCCAACAGAAGCCTTTCCATCGCGGCAGTGCTCAAATTAATCGACACAACCGTTTCATCGCTTTTGATCTGACCATAACCCACAACGCGCATCACGGAATTGTCGCCTGTCACTGCGGTGAAAACCGCGGCCGGTTCAATATCGGCGTAAGTGCCCGCGGTCGTGTAGAAAGCCTGTGAACCCCAGCCAAAAACAAGATTTCGGAGATTGGGATTTTCCAACGGAACAGGCGTTTCGCGCAAGAATGCAAACCGCTCCAACACTTCCGGCGTCGCTTCAACAGCGATGTCTGTGTGAAGCAGGCCCGTGAGCAAATGTATGCGGTGCGTTTTCGCCCCAATGTCCGCGTGCGGCGTTGTGGGCCAAACAGCATAGGCACCGATCCATGCAGCAAAAAGATAGACAGCTGGAACGGCGATGATGCCTGCGCACAACTTCACAAATGGCTTCAAGATGCGCATGAGTTTGCGATGCCGCTCTTTTCCGATTGCCTTGTCGTCTAGTGCAGGATCTGGCTCAAGAATTCTTTGGTGCGCTCATGCTTCGGGTTGTCGAAGAACTCAGCTGGCTCGTTCTGCTCAACGATCTGGCCCGCATCCATGAAAATGACGCGGTTGGCAACTTCGCGAGCAAAACCCATTTCATGGGTCACGCAGATCATGGTCATGCCCTCTTCAGCAAGGCCCACCATCGTATCCAGAACTTCCTTGATCATTTCCGGATCGAGCGCCGACGTTGGCTCATCAAACAGCATGATACGCGGATTCATGCAAAGCGAACGGGCAATCGCAACACGCTGCTGCTGTCCGCCGGACAATTGACCGGGATATTTAAGCGCCTGCTCAGGAATTTTCACGCGCTCAAGATAGTGCATCGCGACCTCTTCCGCTTCTTTTCGCGGCATTTTGCGAACCCAAATTGGGGCCAGCGTGCAGTTCTCAAGGATGGTGAGATGCGGAAAGAGATTGAAGTGCTGGAACACCATGCCAACCTCACGGCGCACTTCGTCAATCTTTTTCAGATCGGACGTAAGCTCTATGCCATCGACTACAATCTGACCACGCTGGTGCTCTTCCAGACGGTTGATGCAGCGGATCATCGTGGATTTGCCAGAGCCTGAAGGCCCGGCGACCACGATGCGCTCACCGCGCATGACTTTAAGGTTGATATCGCGAAGCACGTGGAAATCGCCGTACCACTTATTCATCCGGTTGATGTCGATCGCCACGTCCGTGGTGGATATCTGCATTTTCGCTGCTGCCGAAGCTGAGGCCGGTTGAGCCGCCAACTTTGCCGATGCCATGACTGGCTCGCGTTTTGCGTCCGATGCACCGCCAGCGACTACAGCAGCACCTGTCAGCGCCGCTACGCCAGCGGTTGCGGCAGTCTTTTTAGTAGAACGGCTTGCTGATGGCACAGACCGGCGCGTGTCTGAACTGGCAGGCTTCGCCGTTGTTTTCTTCTGGGGAGCCTTTTTCAGTTTGGTTGGCTCAGATTTTGATTTGGCCGAGGCGGTTTTGGCTTTTGCTGGAGTAGCCTTCGCTTTGGCAGTTTCCGTCTTGGCGGACGCGCTCTTGGCTCTGGATGGTTTTTTCGCAGATGACGTCTTTGTCTTTGCCTTGGCAGTAGATGCCTTGCTCGCTGTCGATTTGCTCGCTGCTGGCTTTGTTGCAGATGCCTTTGTAACGGTTTTCTTCGCAGCAGTCGCTTTCGGAGACGCTTTGCTGGCCGCAGGTTTAGCAGCGGCGGTCTTCGCCGGAGCTTTCTTAGCAACAGCTTTTTTCGCACCGCTCGCCTTAGAGGCTGCAGCTTTGGCGGCTGCTTTCTCGCTTGCTTTTTTGGCTGCGGCTTCGGCTTTTTGTTGATCGCGCATCAATTGCTTGGCTTGGCGCACCCATTGGTCACGCTCAATTCGGCCAGAAAAATTGAGATGGCCGTTCACATATGCAATTTCCTGTCCACGCCATTCGGCCACTTGGCGGTATGTCCACACGCCCATTCCGTTGAGCTTCTTTGCCAATTGCGGACCGATGCCAGAAATCTTTGTCAGATCATCCAGTTTACTGGGTTTTGCTATCCGCTTGGGTGCCTGGCCTGCGATCTTGCGCACTTCGGCAACAGCGCGCTTTTGCGCGGTTGCTCGACGGGCAGCCGCCAGTTTTGAAATCGCAGCACGGTTTTTTGAATTGGGAGGAGTTGCCATTGGAGACCCTTAATTACGGTGGCCAGTGTCGAGCTTGCGCTCGAAATACATGGAATAACGCGACATCATGAAACAGAAAACGAAGAACACGAGCCCGATGAAGAGCGGCAGTTCCCAGATAATTCCGTTCCAGTCGGAAGACGAACGAATGGGCTGCATGATGCCGATCGGGTCCAGCAGACCGATGATCGACACCAGCGTTGTGTCCTTGAACAAACCGATGAACGTGTTGACGATGCCCGGAATGGAAATCTTCAACGCCTGCGGCAGCACGATCAGCTGTGTAGCCTGCGAGTAGTTCAAGCCCAATGCGTCTGCAGCTTCGTATTGACCGCGGGGGAGCGCCGCCAGACCGCCACGGATCACTTCCGCCATATAGGCAGAGGCAAACAGCGTCACCATAATGATGACCCGAAGCATGAGGTCGAAATTCGTGCCGGGCGGCAGGAAGTAATTAAGCAGCGTCGACGCAACGAAAAGCAACGTGATCAGCGGCACACCGCGAATAAATTCGATGAAGCCAACACACAGCATCTTCACCACCGGCATATCCGACTTGCGGCCAAGCGCGAGAAGAATGCCAATGGGCAACGACATGGCGATGCCGGTAACACCAATTATGAAAGTCAGCATAAAGCCGCCGAATTTCGACGTCTCGACCGGTTCAAGGCTGATAAGCGGAATGTTGCCTGCAAGCGCGCCCATCAGCGGGCCATGAGCCGCGTAAAAATAGATCAGCAGCGTAAGGAACGCCACGAGCATCGCCAACGGGTTGCTCATGAATTTCGACAAGGCATTGAACATCAACGCGCAGCCTATCACGGCCAGCATGACCAAGATTACTGTCCAGACTGAGCCACCCCAGAGCAGCCAGAACGCAAGCAACGGGAACAACATGGAGAAATACAGCATCTTGCGCGGGAGATTGTCGTGCAGGACTGGCGCTATAGCGACAAACATTAGGAAAAACGTCAAGATCGGTCGCCAATAAAGCTCGCCGGGATAGAAGCCGAAGAGCAATTGGTTGAACCGTTCGGTAATGACCGCGAAACAAGCGCCGCTATCTATTTCACGGCACTGGCGGATGCTGTCAGCAATCCAAACTGAATCAAAGACCAGCCACGGCAGTATTTTCATAAGGCCGTATACGATCAAGAACCCACAAATGATTGTCAGAATACTATCTCGCGGCGTGGCAAAAAGATTTTCCCTCACCCAAGCCTGCCAGCCCAACGCTTCTGACGGCGGTGGCGAGGGCGGAATATCCTTGGTCGCGACAAAGGCGATTTCGTTGCGGGTGTCGGTCATGGTCTCAACGCTCCTTCAGGGCGACGGCGTTGTTGTAGACGTTCATCGCGCCGGATATCAGCAACGAGACGACAAGATAGAAGCCCATAAGCAAAAGCAGACATTCCATCTCCTTACCCGTTTGGTTGAGCGTGATACCGCCCAGAGTCCCGGTCACATCCATGTAACCCACCGCGATGGCAAGCGACGAGTTCTTCGTCAAATTGAGATATTGCGAAATGAGCGGCGGGATAATGATGCGCAGCGCTTGAGGCAGAATGACGAGGTTCATTGTACGCTTGGGTGGAAGGCCGAGAGAATAAGCCGCCTCCGTCTGCCCATTTGAAATGGCCTGAATGCCAGCGCGGACGTTTTCCGCAATGAACGCGGCAGTGTAAAGCGACAGGCCCAGCCAAAGCGCCATGAACGAGTTGCGAATGAACAGTCCGCCTTGGAAGTTAAAACCCTGCAGCGTTGGGTATTCCACACCGATTGGACGCCCCAGAATGAAGAACATCAAGATGGTGGGAATGAAGAAAATGCCCAGAGAGATCGGTAGGATGGGCACGATTTCGCCTGTTGCCGCCTGCCGCGCATACGCCCAGCGACGGAAGACGAACATGCCGACGATGCTTGCGATCAGCACCAACCCCAAAATCCAAGCGGTATCCCCCCAAACGGGCGAAGGAATATAGAATCCCCGGTTCGTGGGAACCAAGCCGCCGCCAAGCAATGTTGGTGCTTGGCGTGGCGAAGGCAAAGCTGCGGAAAAGGCTGTGCTGAACACAAGGATCCACAGCAGCACCGGCACGTTCCGGAAACCTTCAATATAGATGAGCATCAGCCGGGCAACGAGCCAGTTTTTCGAAAGCCGTGCAACGCCGATCAAAACGCCGAGGAACGTTGCCAGAAGGCAGCCCAAAAAGGCGATGACCAACGTGTTGAGAATGCCGACAACCGCTGCTTTCCAGTGTGGAGAGCGTGATGTGTATTCTATCAAACGCTGGTTGATGTCGTAAGAGGCCGGATCCCACAGGAAGCTGAAGGAGAACTCTTTACCCTGAGTAGCGAAATTGCTGACCACATTGTCGACAAGCCACGCGATTGCGAGAAACAACAAGATGAACGTGATCGCTTGCAGTGTATAGGCGCGGTAGCGCTTGTCGTAGATAAGCTGCGAGAGGCGGAATGGCTCGTGCGGTTCTGCGTCGAAATCGGCAGCTGTCATCGAGTTTATCCCCTTTGGACAGGCGCACAGGAAAACCTCGGCGCCGAAACTGTAACTTGTCGAGGGAGGCTTCGGCTTGGCGGTGCGTGCGGGATCGCCGCTCGTCTTTGCCCTGCTCCGTCAATTCCCTGAATTTTATACCATGTCGGAGCGCGTTAGGCTCCCAAGGCCCCATACAAAATTGGCCCCATGCAAAATCGGCGCCGGGGATGACCGGCGCCGATGAAGCAGTTTGTCGATTAACGCAGTGGTGGCGCGTACATCAAGCCACCGTTAGTGTAGAGAGCGTTCAAGCCGCGCTCCAGACCAACTGGTGTGTCTTTGCCGATGAAACGCTCAAAGATTTCACCGTAGTTGCCGCCGGCTTTGATGGCGTTCAACGCCCAATCTTTGCCGAGGCCGAGCATTGCGCCGTATTCACCTTCGGTGCCGAGCATGCGCGCTACTTCTGGGTCTTTCGTGGACGTCATCATCTCGTCAACGTTAGCCTGCGTTACGCCTTTCTCTTCAGCGATAAGCAGAACGTGGCGCACCCATTTGGCAATGTCTGCCCACTGGTCGTCACCGTGACGTACGAGTGGTGCGAGCGGCTCTTTGGAGATAATTTCTGGCAGGATGATATGCTCAGAAGCATCAGCGAAAGCAGCGCGTGTAGCGGCAAGACCGGAAGCGTCTGTCGTGTAGACGTCGCAAGCGTTGGCGAGGTATTTTTCCTGCGCTTCAGCATTGGTTTCGATTGGCACTGGCTCGTAGTTCATGTTGTTGGCGCGGAAGTAGTCGGCCAGGTTGAGCTCAGTCGTTGTACCGGTTTGAATGCAGATCGTTGCGCCGGATAGGCTAAGGGCGGAATTCACACCAAGCGACTTGCGGACCATAAAGCCCTGACCGTCGTAGTAGTTTGGCTCAGCGAACGTGAACTTGAGGTCCACATCGCGAGAGAAAGTGTTGGTCGTGTTACGAGCCAGCACGTCAACTTCGCCGGAAGCCAGCGCGGTGAAACGTGTTTTACCGGTGGTTGGCGTAAATTTGACAGCGTTTGCGTCTCCGAAGATTGCAGCAGCCATGGCGCGGCAGAAAGCTGGGTCGAAACCTTGCCAGTCGCCATTCTCGTCGGTGAATGCGAAACCTGGAACGCCGGTGGAGACACCGCATTGCAGGAAGCCTTTTGCTTTAACATCATCGAGAGTTGCAGCGGAAGCAGCGGTGGATACCGTTGCCAATGCTGCGGCGCCGAGCGCGATAGATACGATTTTGGTTTTCATTGGGAAGCAGCCTTTTCTGTTGCCCTAATCACTTGAACTTCTCGTTGAAGAACAGTGCTGCCAGCCCCAAAAGACATTTCGCCAAGCGAAGACACATATGCCCCTTCACTTGCCGTCCTCCCAGACTGCCAAAACGCGCTCGATTGCTCCTCATAGTGGAAGCGTGATCTTTACGACCTGTTTGCGCGCCAAGGAGCGCACCGCTCTTCGACGTGCCGAATACATGATATTCTTACGTTCAGGTCAAGGGTTAGCCGAAGAGTGAGCCGTTTTAGAGCAACTTGATGAGTTGAAAAATTTGTCGCATTCGCCCACTGCATCACCGGCCGACTGCAAAAGCATCACCGATGACGCTGCGGCCAGAAAGTCTGGCCAGCGGCAAACAACAGGCCGCGGCGCTTCAAATAATGAGCAATCAACAAGGTCACAACAGCGCCCCAAGCAAGCCCTCCAATAACATCCGAGGGATAGTGCGCGCCCAGCACAACACGGCTGACGCCCCCTAGCGCACCAATTGCAAGAAACACCCATTTATATTTGGGCATGACCAAAGCGAGCGCGACCATCATCGCGCCGAAAACCGCTGAATGACCTGAAGGAAAGCTGGCAAATCCGGAGTCAAAACGTGCAAAATCAAAGTGCAGCGGTCCCAATGCGTCCATGTGACGGGGCCGCGCTCGACCAATGAGGTTTTTGATCAAACTGGCACCGCCACCCGCAAAACCGACGCTAAACAGAACAAAATTCGCGTCTGCATAGAGGCCAAACCGCTCTCTAATAGTCGAAAAGCCTCGAACCGGCCAATAATTGCAGGCCAAGTAAACGGCTAACGGCACACCGATCAGCATCACCCAAAGCAATTTGCCGACGTTTGTGAAGTACCAAAACGTGATCGCGAACGTGGGGAAATCTTCCCTGAACTGTCTTGCTGCCTCCACTGCAGCCACATCGAAAAATAAAACGCACATCGCGACCATCGCGAGGACGATCATCGAAAATCCTGTCAATTTTGGTGCCAAGTGTGCATCGCCCCGATCCAATCTGGCAGGCCTAGACAAAGTGGCGACCAGGCGCTTTACCGTGGGCCAGAGGCGTGCAAGCGAAAATGATGGGGAATGCCGCAAGTCTTTCCCCCTTGGCTGGCTCAACCGCATTTCGGCCTCTTGCCTAAAGTGTGTCAGTGATTGGCGCAAACGTGTTTCGCAATTCCGGTATTTTGTCACATTTTTGTTATCGCCGAAGCGTTCTAACAGCGCTGACGACGCAAGCAATTGGAATATTCATGTCTGACCAGTCATCCCCAGCCATCCGATTCTCATCCGCCACCCGCGAAGAAGCCCTGGGTCGCGTGGATGGGTTTGCCCATTCCATGGGCAGTGTTTACGCCCGCAGCCGCAACGACGATCTTGGACCTGAAGACCGACACAACGTCTCTTGTCTGTCGCCTTATGTGCGGCATCGACTGGTGCTGGAGGAGGAATTGGTGGCTCGAGCGCTTGCCGACCACGGCCCGCAAAGGGCCGAGAAATTCATCCAGGAAGTCGTTTGGCGCACTTATTGGAAGGGCTGGCTAGAACAACGGCCAAGCGTTTGGGCCGACTATACAGTCAGCCGTAGTGCGGTGTGGGATAATGTAATTCAAAACAAGCCTTTGCTGGCTCATTATGACAAAGCGATTCAAGGAGGCACCGGCATCGCGTGTTTCGATTTCTGGGCCAACGAACTGGTTGCAACCAATTATCTACACAATCACGCGCGTATGTGGTTCGCTTCCATTTGGATTTTCACGCTGAAACTGCCGTGGGAATTAGGAGCGGACTTTTTCCTGCGCCATTTGATTGACGGAGATGCAGCGTCCAACACGCTGTCGTGGCGGTGGGTTGGCGGACTGCACACGGCGGGCAAAACCTATCTGGCGCGGGCCGACAACATTGAGCAGTGCACAGGTGGGCGCTTTTCGCCAAAACCCGGCGATCTCGCCGATGTGGCCCTTCCTTTAGGAGAGGTGGACCACCCTGCCCGCACTCCGATCCCGCATCTGTTGCCTGTGGAAAAAGGCCTAAAGACAGGTTTGCTGATCACCGCAGATGATTGCACGCCCGAAAATATCTTGGACGGCTTGGATGTTGCCAGTGTGGCTGCTTTGCCATTGGCTGATACACGAAGCGAGTTGGATACGGCACGGGCGGTAACGGAATTTGAGCATGCCGCTTTAACAGATGCACTCTCGCGCAACCGCGGCGAAATGCTGAAACAGCCTGCGGATGTTCTCGATTGGGCCAAGCGCAATGGTTTGCAACAGATTGTATCCCCCGCAATCCCAGTCGGCTGGAGCCGCGATGCGATGGCTTCTGTGATCGCGGAACTGAACGATGAGGGCATCGTCTGGCGCGAAATTCGCCGCTCTTGGGACGACGCCATATGGCCTCACGCCACTGCGGGGTTCTTCAAAGTGAAAAAACAGATCCCGCGTGTGCTTGAAGACTTTTTCGACGTGAAAAGCTAAGCGGAAGGGCTGGATGGCGAACCCGGCAGGATTCGAACCTGCGACCGTCGGCTTAGAAGGCCGGTGCTCTATCCAGCTGAGCTACGGGTCCGTTTGTCTTGTCGTGCCGTTAGTGGAAACAAGTAGCTGAATTTCAGCTTCCTGTTCTCCGTTGTAAACAGCTTGGCCGAATTAAACGCAGAACATCAAGACGTGAGCCGATAGACACCAAAGATCCTGAAAATTCAAGAATGAAATCCGCCCGAACCGCTAACGGGTTCAGTGTGTCCACGGCACCTTGCGGTCATGGCGGAAGTTGTCCGAATAGGAAACGGCGCGACGGCGAGGCTCTTTCGGTTCACGCACGGTGTATTCAATGTTGTTGCGCTCCGCGTACGCAATCGCGTCTTCTTTGGTATCGAATTTCATGCGAACCTGTGCCAGCGGGTCGGAAGACGAAGTGTATCCCATCAGCGGCTCAATGGTTTTGCGCGATTGTGGTTCATATTCCAAAACCCAATAGTGCGTTTTTCCCTTGCCGGACTGCATGGCTGTTTTGGCTGGGCGAAAAATGCGTGCGCGCATGGGTGGTCTTGAAGCTCCACAGTGATGCGATGAGATAACCGCACCAAATAGTCTATCGCTGCGATGGTCGGGGCGGCAAGATTCGAACTTGCGACCCCCTGGTCCCAAACCAGGTGCGCTACCAGACTGCGCCACGCCCCGAACTTTCGCTCAGCGATGGGCATCGTTTAGACAAATGCGCAAACGACCGCAAGCGCGAAATCGCCCTAAGATGCACTCGATTAGTTGGAAGTGACAAACCACGGGTGACGGAACAACATTCCAGGCTTCAATCCTTTTTCCTCTGCCTGCCCTGCGTTGATTTCCAACACATAGCGAACTGGCTCGCCGGAACCGACTATTTCTTCCGATTCAGGTGTTGTATTGCTCTCGATGCGGGCAATGGTGCCATCTTCCCGGATGAAAATCATGTCGAGCGAGATGAAGGTGTTCTTCATCCACATCGCTATAGGACGCGTCTGTTCAAAGCGGAACAGCATGCCTTTATCGGCGTCCATCTGTTTGCGGAACATGAGGCCTTTAGCGCGGCTTTCTGCGTCCGAGGCAAGTTCGATCTGCCATGTCTGGCTGCCCTTTGCCGTTTGCACACTGATTGTGTGCATTGGCGAGCCACTTTTGGCTCCCGCAGGTTGTGCTGCAATGGTGAAAAGAGCGAAAAAGCATAGGAATACGAAACGCATCAGTTTGCCCCATATTGGAATCCAAACGGTAATAGCAAACCGCCATGACACAACGATGGCAGAAAATGCATTTCCAAAAACACACGTATAATCAGCCTAGTGGCTGTTAGGCGTTCCCGTTGCCCGGTCTGGCAGGATTTCTGCGGCCATCAGACCTTTATCGCCGTTGCCGAAGCGAACCATCACGTATTGGCCAGGACGCAGTTCGGTAAGTCCGTAGCGGCGTAAAGTTTCCATATGCACGAAAATGTCTTCCGTTCCCTCGCCACGGCTTAAAAAGCCAAAACCCTTGGTGCGGTTGAACCACTTCACCTCGGCGCGGACTAAATCGCTTGTGGGCTGAACTTCAACATGGGTGCGGGCTGGTGGCATCTGCGATGGGTGAATGGCGGTGGAATTGTCCATCGAAAGAACCCGGAACGCTTGCAAACCACGCGACTTACGAACGACTTCGCAAACGATGCGCGCGCCTTCAAGCGCTGTTTGATACCCATCATCACGCAGGCACGATACATGCAGCAGAACATCCGGCAAATCTTCGTCCGGCACCACAAAGCCGAAGCCTTTTGATACGTCAAACCATTTAATTGCGCCTGCTACCTCAAAGACTTCTGCATTGAGTCCATCTTCAGCGCCCGTAGCTACACCGGTGGTGCGCATGTCGTCGTGCGCCGCTTCTTTGCCAGTGGTAAATTGATCGTCCCGGTTGGAATCGCCAGCCATCTTAATTCCCAAACTCCTCGCCTCCCCCTCAAAAAGCCGTCGCCTCGGCATAGGGATGGTACTGCGGCCTCTCACAAGGCCAAGAATTGGCCTTTCGGCCCATAGGTGGAGCCGTCAAACGAAACGCCTCCTCACCGCAGACAATAAATGAGCGCTCCCCCAAGCGAAGCGTTGCCGTGCGTTGATTCGTTCGAAATATACCACTTATGGCCGCAAGCACTGCAAGGCACTCAGGGCAGATTTCCTTGAACAACTTGGAATGTTGGAAAGTGCGCCATATTCGCACCATTTTTCCAATTCAAACGCCAAAAGTCGGGACTGGACAAAGCGCGGCGGGTTTTGCAAAAGACAACCGCGCGTCGACCCTTCAGTGATTTATGCACGCGCTAAATGGTAGGCTGGACCCAAAAGCATGGTTCGGTTTCTCCGGGGAGCCTCAATGACGTCCGCCGCCAGGTCTCTATTCAAAGTGAACAGACAAACGTCGCGGGCTCGATCCTTAACGAGACTTGCGCCTTTGGCTCTTGCCTTGGTGTTGGGCGGTTGCGTGGCAGCGCAAAATGGGGATGGTGCCGACATTACGGCGGGGCTCGCTCCAGACACCAACTCAAACGTTACCGAGACATCAAATGAGGCCGCCACGCCAAAGGCCGATGTTCCCAACCCCGACGATGCAGCAACCACTGCTCTCGCCCCATCCAGCAAAGCCAAACCTGCCGCCGCCGCAACCGAAGCAGCGGCGACAAGCAATGCATCCAGCGAGGATGAGCCACCAAAGTCTCTGTTTGCTGCACTTTCTCAAGCCAATGGTGCAAAGCCCGCAACGAAGACGAGTACTCGCCGCCCAAAAGCCCCTATCAGCCAAAATTCGAGCCGAAAGCGCGTTATCGTGCGCCGCAAGGGGGAGCCGAACGGCCTGCCAGGTGTTCGCAAGAAAACAACAATTTTCGGAATTGTCACCGACGAAACCGGTAACGAAGATCTCGATGAGCCGGTTGAAGTCGCCAGCCTACCCAGCCAGACACGGCGCGGTAACTTTGGTTTAAAGCTACAAACCGCGAGTGTTCGCGTCCACTGCTTCCCCCGCGAACTGGTGCGCATTCTCAAGCGCGTGGAGCGCAAATTTGGCCGCACGCCCGTTGTGACATCAGGCTACCGCAGCCCCGCCAAAAACCGCCGTGTACGCGGCGCGCGAAATTCCGTCCATCTAACGTGCAAAGCAGCAGATATTCAGGTGCCGGGCGTCAGCAAATGGACGCTCGCACGGTATTTGCGCAGAGTTCCCGGCCGCGGCGGCGTGGGCACATATTGCCACACAAATTCCGTGCATATTGATGTAGGCAAAAAGCGAGACTGGAACTGGCGCTGCCGCAGAAAGCGGCGGAGTTAAAGTTGGATGGAAGGCTTGTCTTTAAGCCATTTTCCACCGCCAAATTTCACCGATTGCGCGCACAGTATTCTCCGTAAAACACATTACCGCTTCTTCCGGTTGCGCCTTTGTAAATGGCAGACTTTTGTCTTTGATCCATCGGCATTTTTGCGCCAGCGACACCCCGGATTTTTGGGGCGACCATTATGGATGATGTAACGGCCACGTTTCTTTCGGTTGAACGTTTGGTTGGAGACATTGTTGCCGCCAATGAACACGTTCTTCCCAAACCGCACTTCAGCATCAGCGGAATTCGTTGAGGTAACATGCCCCGTGAGGGCGAGAGCGAATACGACAGCGAAGCGCATCATAGGGGCATCCGACAGAGATTTCTTTTGTTGAACGCTAGCACCGAAGGGTTAAGGCGTTAAGTGCCTGCGACTTTAGCTGCCCATTAAGTGAAAACCAAAAAGCTCTCAGGTGGCTGTCGCGCACGATAAATCATTATCGCAGGGCCGACGAATTTAACGCTATCAGTCTAGTGGAATTGTCTCTGTGCCGATCGGTATCGGACACCATCTAAACGGCTGGCAGTCCCTAGGGGAATCGAACCCCTCTTTCCAGGTTGAAAACCTGGCGTCCTAACCGATAGACGAAGGGACCGCAGCGGCACCGATATAGGCAACCCACAAATATTGCGCAAGCGTGAAATGCGCCTTTTTTGCCGCAGCGCCCGTTAAAGTGTCGAACGGGCTTAAAGTGCGGTTGTTTGTGTCTTGATCCGGTAGAGCCGTGTAGAGGCCGTGATCAGCAAATCTTCCAGCTTTGGTCCGGCAAAACAGAAGTTTGTGCTTTTTTCGGGCAGGTAGATCACGCCTAGACACGTTGCGTCTTCGCTGAAGATATGAACGCCGCCGGGGCCGTTGCAGAAGATACGGTTGTGCGTATCGATCTTCATGCCATCAGGCACCCATTTTCCGCTGCCTTCAACGAAAGAACCCTGCCCCGTAACGTCAGCCCAAACTTCACCGCCGACGAGCGATCCGTCTCGCGTTACGTCAAAAATACGAATCGCAGGAGCGGCAGAATCGTTGATGAACAATTGCCGCTCATCGTTCGACAAGCACAAGCCGTTGGGCTGTCTGAAATCATCCGCCACCATATGCAACGAACCATCCGGATCCAGCCTATAGACGCCTTGGTGTGGCAATTCTTGGTCACGCAGGATTCCTAGGTCTTCGCGGATTCTGCCGAAGGATGGATCGGTGAACCACAAACGGCTTTGAGAATCGCAGACGATATCGTTGGGGCTGTTGAGTTCCTTGCCCTCAAAATGACTGGCCAACACGCGCACAAGTTTGCCGTCATGGTCAATTCGTGTGACTTGCGATGAAGCGTGTTCACAGCTGACGATCCGTCCCTCACGGTCAAAGCAATTGCCGTTGGCTTGATTGCTGGGCGTTCTGAACAAGCTCAGCCCCTCCGCCTCGCTCCAACGGTATTGGCGGCTGGTAGCAATATCGGAGAATACGCACCATTGCTCTTCACGGTGCCAAATTGGGCCTTCTGTGAAAGTGAACCCGCCAGCCAGCACCTCAAGCCTTGCCTCGGGAGCAATCACATCATGAAAGCGAGGGTCACGGATTTCAAAACCGGGCTGTTCAGCTGAAATCGTCATCGGATCGCCGCCTCGTACCAGCGCACGATCTGCGCGCGTTCTTCAGCCGTTATGTTGGTGAGGTTGCCCGGCGGCATGGCGTGGCTGCGGCCCGATTGCAGATAAACTTCACGGGCTTGAGCGGCGATTTGGGCTTCGGTTTCAAGCATCACGCCTTTCGGTGGCACAATCATGCCTTCCCAAACAGGCTCCGCCGCATGACACATGGAACAACGCCCCTGCACCGTTGCAGCCGCCTGCTCAAAGCCTTCCGCCGCCATGAACGCTTCTTGGCGCGCGCTCACAGGCGCAGCATCTGCATCCATGCCAGGAACTTTTGGCACCGTAGACAGCCACACGATCAATACGAAAAGAATCGCGGTGGCGAGCCATGTCCAAGTCGGGTTTCCTGCTCGGGCATGACGGGTATTAAAATAGTGACGGATGGTAACACCCATCAGAAACACCAATGCTGCGATGATCCAATTGTACTCGGTGGCAAAAGCCAGCGGGTAATGGTTGGAGATCATGAAAAACAGAACAGGCAGCGTCAGGTAATTGTTGTGCGTCGAGCGCTGCTTGGCGATCTTGCCGTATTTTGCGTCGGGTTTGCGGCCCGCTTGAAGGTCGGCGACCACGATGCGCTGATTGGGCATGATGATGAAAAACACGTTGGCCGACATGATCGTGGCCGTAAACGCGCCCAAATGCAGAAACGCAGCGCGGCCCGAGAACACCTGCGTGTAGCCCCATGCCATCAGCACTAGCAAAAAGAACAGAAACACCATCAAGCGGTTGTTGTCGTCACCGAATTTCGATTTGCAGAGCTGGTCGTAGATAACCCAGCCGCCCGCCAGCGAAACAAGTGATATGGCGATGGCTTGTGTCGTAGAGAGATCCGCCACTGTACGGTCGATGAGGAACAGATCGGCGCCTGCATAGTAGACAATCACCAACATGGCGAAGCCCGAAAGCCATGTGACGTAGCTTTCCCATTTGAACCACGTCAGATGATCGGGCATTGCTTCCGGCGCGACGAGGTATTTGCGGATGTGGTAAAAGCCACCGCCGTGCACCTGCCACTCCTCGCCCTGTGCGCCAACGGGCAGGTCATCAGCTTTGCGCAGACCCAGATCGAGAGCGATGAAATAGAAGGACGAACCAATCCAGGCTATCCCGGTGATGACGTGAAGCCAGCGCACCGCGAAGGATAGCCAGTCCCACATTACCGGAAAATCATCATACATCAGCGCGTCCGAACCGTTCATTTTGTCTTGCGCGCACCGTCTGCAATCGGCGAAATGAAATCAAGGGTTCCCAAGGCGTCAAATTTGCGTTCAATGGAGCAGACCACAGGCAATTCACCGAAGGGCGAAGATCTCGATGCAGACAAAGCCATCCAGCATGGATCGTGCGGACTTCGTTGCGCGCTTTGGAGGCGTGTTCGAACACTCGCCGTGGATTGCGGAAAGAGCCTTTGATGCTGGACTTGGCGCTGGGTGCGACGACGCTGATGCCGTTCATGTATCGTTGGTAGCGCAGTTTCGAATTGCTAGTGAAGACGAACGCTTGGGCGTGTTGCGGGCTCATCCGGACCTGGCAGGCAAGCTCGCCGCCGCGAAGCGATTAACGGCTGAATCGACCGCCGAGCAGGCATCGGCAGGGTTGGACGCTTTGACGGACGATGAACGCGAAACATTCACCGCTCTTAACGGCGAGTACACGGACAAGTTCGGCTTTCCCTTCATCATCGCGGTGAAAGGGCTTAACAAGGCACAAATCCTCTCTGCCTTCAAAACGCGCATCAACAATGACCGCGCCGCCGAATTCTCCACTGCCTGCGCACAAGTTGAAAAGATCGCTGCATTGCGGCTGAAGGATATGCTGCCATGAGCGACTATCGTTATCACGTCCCCCAAGGCGGCTTGCCAGCACAGAGCACGCCCTTAGACAGCCGCGCGGTTTTCACCGAAGCGTATGCGTTTTTGCCCGCAGTCACGATGTCCGACATCACGACAAGCCTTTTGCCTCATTGGGAAGCGACGCGGCTTTGGGTAATCGCACGTCCGCTTTCGGGCTTTGCAGAGACGTTTTCCCACTACTTGATGGACATTGCTCCCGGCGGAGGCAGCGAAACGCCAGAGCCAGACCAGGCGGCGCAGGGCGTGTTGTTCGTGGTATCCGGTCACGCAGACCTGACCATAGGCCGCGACACCCATGCGCTAGAGGCTGGCAGCTATGTTTATTTGCCAGCCGGATGCAGATGGACGTTGCTCAATAGCGCGGAAGACCAAAACTGCCGTTTCCACTGGGTGCGCAAGGCTTACGATGCTGTGGATGGGGTCGATAAACCGGATCCTTTTGTGACCCATGACCGCGATGTCGAGCCCATTGCCATGCCGGATACGGAAGGGCGCTGGGCAACCTCGCGTTTCGTTGACCCGACCGATCTGCGCCATGACATGCATCTCAACATCGTTACCTTCCAGCCCGGCGGCTTGATCCCTTTTCCGGAAACACACGTTATGGAACACGGGATATTCGTCATTGAAGGCAAGGCAGACTACCTGCTGAACAAGGACTGGATCGCGGTTGAAGAAGGTGACTTCATGTGGCTTCGCGCTTTTTGCCCACAGGCATGCCATGTGGCAGAAGACGGCGGACGGTTTCGGTATCTTCTCTACAAGGACGTGAACCGCCACGCGAAGCTGGGTTCGCTTTTCGGCTAGATGCGGGCGGCTGGTTTGGCGGCATCAATGAGACGCAACTGCACCCGTTTCGTGCCACGATAGAAATCTGTGTTCAGAGTTCCCACGAAATGAAAGACCTGCCCCCGCCCGTTGAGCAGCGCCTGTCCCAGCTCATCGTCAGCGCGGCGGAACGCGATGCCTTTGAGTTCTGCACCATCGGGAGAACCGAGCGAAAACCGCACATGCCCTGCCCCCACAACATCAGCAAAGCGGATCACGTGGTTGGGGAAAGCCAGAACGGGCTGGGAATGGCCCGCGCCGAAGGGACCTGCTTTTTCCATGCGTTCCATGAATTCCACAGAAGCACCCCGTGCGCTCAACGCGCCATCGATGCGCAGATCGGTGAGTTCGCGTTGGGTTGAAACCACCTTCGCCAGACGCTCTTCCATGAAAGAGCGGAAATCTGCCAGTTTTTCGCGTTTGATCGTCACGCCAGCCGCCATTACGTGGCCGCCGCCCTTTTCCAGAATGCCCTCGTCGACTGCCGCCCTCACAGCAGAACCGAGGTCAACACCTGCGATGGAACGGCCAGAGCCGGCGCCTTGCCCGCGCCCGTCAAAGGCAATCGCAAAGGCCGGGCGGCGGAACCGATCTTTCAAACGTGAAGCCAAAAGACCGACAACGCCGGGATGCCAAGTCTCGCTTTCGGTGATTAAAATTGCCGGTCCGTCACCCGTCCCAATTTCCGCATCAGCCTCGTTGATCGCCTGTTCCAGCATTTCTTTTTCAATGCGCTGCCGTTCGCCGTTGAGCGCATCAAGCTGTTGTGCAATTTCTTTCGCCTCTGCCGGATCGTCACTTGTTAAAAGCCGTGCGCCGAGCGCTGCATCGCCGATGCGACCGCCAGCGTTTATGCGTGGACCAAGCAGAAAGCCCAGGTGCCAAGGCGCGGCAGGGCCATCTTGGCGTGCGGCGCGGGCCAGCGCTACGAGACCCGGGTTGCGCTGTTGGTGCATCACATCGAGGCCGCGCATCACGAAAGCGCGGTTGAGGCCCTTGAGTGGAACCACATCACAAACCGTGCCAAGCGCCACCAAATCCAGCCACCCCATCAAATCGGGGGACACGATGCTGGAGGAATAATGACCACGATTTTTCAATTCGCGATTAAGGGCAACGAGGGCAAGAAACACAACGCCTGCTGCACACAAATGCCCCTGCCCTGATAGGTCGTCCTGCCGATTTGGATTAACCAGAGCCAGAGCCTGTGGCAGCGTTTCGCCCACTTGGTGATGATCCAGAATGATCGTGTCCATACCAAGCTCTGCCGCCTTCGCCAGCGCCTCATGGCTGGTCGAGCCGCAGTCGACGGTAACCAGCAGGGTTGCGCCTTTCTCGTGCAGTTCTTCGATTGCCGGTCCATTGGGGCCGTAGCCTTCAAAGATCCGATCAGGGATGTAAATCTCATACGGCACACTGAAGTGCTTCAGGAACAGAGCCATGAGCGCCGATGATGTGGCCCCATCAACATCGTAATCTCCGAAGATCGCAACCCGCTCGCGCTTCTCTACAGCATCTGCCAAACGCCCGGCGGCGGCGTCCATCGCGGTGAGCGTCGCAGGATCAGGCATCAGACTGCGCAAAGTGGGGTTAAGGAAATCGGTTACGTCTTCCAACTCGACGCCTCGCCCCGCCAGAACACGGGCGACTAAACTGTCGATTTCAAAACGCTCCGCCATCGCCTCGGCGCGGTTGCGCTCGGCAGGCGTCAAGCGTTCCATCCAGCGTTGGCCGGTGATAGATTTGTCGACTTCCAGAAAGGGACGTTTTTCGCTCATGCCCGTAGATAGGCAAGGTCGCCGCTCATGGCAAAGCCGGAATTTCTCCCGCCGCAACGCGCGGTTTCAAGGCATGCCAATGGGCGACTGCAACAGCCAAGATCACCACCGCGCCAAACTGATGTGCCAGAGCCCAGTTCATCGGCACCTGCATCAGCAAGGTCGCGATACCAAGCGCCGCTTGCAGCGTAACCAGACCGACGAGCAACATAGCGCGTCGCGCATGGGGTGAACTCGGTTCGCGGCGCATCATAACCACCGCGTGGGCGATTACGGCGGCAAGCAGAAGATAGGCTGTTATGCGGTGCATGAACTGCACCATCATCGCATTATCCGTGAAATTCAGCCACCAAGGTGTCATGGCGAACAGCCCGTCGGGAACCATTGCACCGTTCATATCCGGCCACGTGTTGTAGGCCATACCGGCGTCCAGACCAGCGACAAGGCCACCCATGAACACCTGAACAAGCAAAAGGATGACCAAGGCACCACCCTGCCAAGCGGACGCGAACAACCGACCGCTGGAATGGGCCACAAGCGAGCGGGCAAGCCAAATTGTATAAGCGAAGATAATGCAAGCCATCGTCAAATGCACGGCCAGTCTGATCTGGCTAACGTCCACACGATTTACCAGACCCGACTTGACCATCCACCAGCCAATAAAACCCTGAAGACCACCCATCGCGACCAACAACAGCAGCCGCGGCTTGCTCCACGAGGGCAAACGGTTTCGCATCCAAAAATAGACCAGCGGAATAACAGCGACGAGGCCGACCAGACGACCGAGGAAGCGGTGCCCCCATTCCCACCAGTATATGACCTTGAACTCGGCCATAGGCATTCCCTTGTTCTGGGTCTGGTATTCGGTAGTGGTGCGGTACTTATCCTTTTCCACCGCCCAATCTTCAGCTGAAAGTGGCGGGATAACACCCGTTACCGGCTTCCATTCGGTGATCGAAAGCCCAGAATCAGTCAGACGCGTAGCGCCACCCACAAGCACCATTACCGCGACAATGGCAGCCACAGCGTAGAGCCAATACCGCACAGATCTGTGTGGATCAGTTCCAGCATAACGCGCTGTCTCGTTTCGGTTGGTGGCACTTGGCAGGCCGGTGGCGGCAATATCTGTCATGATTGTTTCGTCGGGCTCCAGTCCACCGTGTTTTGCGCCCAACAGCCAGCAAGTTCAAGCGACACGGGGTCGCAATATTCGCTCTGGTCACATGAAGGGCGCGTGTCTACATGGAGCGTACACCAAATCGTCAGGATACCTCATGGCTGCCCGTCTCCCCATTCGCGTTCGAAAATTCATGGGTGTTTTTTTCATAGTCATCTTGGTGATTCTATACGCCCTGATGGCAGTCGGTGTGGCAACGGCTGCTCTGCCCAATGCACCTTGGTATGCACATATGCTGTACTTTATGTTTTCCGGCTTTTTGTGGGTGTTGCCCGCAATGGGCATAATCTCTTGGATGTCGCGTGAATAATCAGCACTAAAGCTGAATCATTTCGACGATTACTGGCTCATCATACCCTGCGCGTCGAAGACCGAGCACGCGGTCGTCGATCTCTGCGCTGGCTGACAAACCAGTGACCAGAACAACGCCCAGATGATCGTCGGCAATCCTTGCAAGAGAGCGTTCGTCGGCACCACCTGCATCAATGATGACGAATTGATAGCCACTTTCCAGCGCATCAATCACCACTGGTAACAATTGAACGCTATGCGGGTTCAATTCTTGCTGAGTGAGCCCGCTTGGCATGATGTGGGCTGCGGAACGTGTGTCGCGGAAAATGCATTCGGAGACCTTCTTCTCGCCCGTAAGCACGTCCTTCAAGCCGGGATGGTCCATACAGTCCAACATATCCCGGGTGGATCGAGCGTCAGCCGCCATGTCTACAACTACGGTTGAAAACTGAACCGACAAAGCCCGAGCAAGAGCGACTGCACCGCCAAGATTGCTTTCGTCATCTGGCGTCACAATGGCCAACCGAGCACTTTCTAAGGTCGATAGCGAGGCAATGGCCGTTGCAAGGTCGCAACGGATAGCGTCGGCCACACGTGCAGAACGAGTAGACGCCCTGATTTCCTCCGCATCCACAATGGGAATATCACCCAACATATCAGGCTCAGCGTTAGGGCCGGATGATTTTCCGGTTAGATCCGGTTCCATAGGCTGATCGCTGTCGTTCATGGGGCTTTTGCAATTGCGTTCGTTTCAGTAGGAAAAGGATGTGCAGGCGCGGCAACGGCACGCATAGCGCAAGTTTGCGCCCATTATGGTTTACAGCCTGTTAACGAACAGCGCATTGGAGCCAAATGGCGCCATCAATGCTGGATAAATGGTCGGAGTAGCAGGATTCGAACCTACGACCCCACGCCCCCCAGGCGTGTGCGCTACCGGACTGCGCCATACTCCGACTGACGCTGGTTTAGTCACCAAATTGCGAAAAAACAAGATGGATTTATGGTCGCTAACGGGCTTGGTCCAACAAACGCTTGCATTCCAGCAGTTCAGACAGCGCAGCTTGTAATTCGGCCTCAGAGCCACTTTCGTTCGTGGCCCTAGCGCCGCTCCGGTTGGCAACGATATCGCTTACAGGCACTGCCTTCTTGGCTGGTTCCGCTTGCGCCTCCAACTCCAGCGAAATATTGCCCTCGGAAGCCGCCGCTACAAAGCGGTTGCCGTGTTCTTTCAGGATGCGCTGGACGCCTTTGATCGTGTAGCCTTCCGAATAAAGCAAATGGCGAATGCCTTTAAGCAGTTCTACATCGTCGGGGCGGTAATACCGCCGACCACCGCCACGTTTCATGGGCTTGATCTGGTTAAACCGGGTCTCCCAAAACCGCAGAACATGCTGCGGCAGGTCAAGCTCATCGGCCACTTCGGAAATGGTGCGGAAAGCGTCAGGGCTTTTGTCCATGTCACATCCAGTCAGCTTGATTAGCGTCAATGATCAAAGACTGTCGCAAAGCGACTGATTCGTCACGCCTTTTTTTTCGCGCCGCCGTTTCCTTCCAACACTTTCTCTTTCAAAATGTTGGATGGGCGAAACACCATGACGCGGCGTGGTGTGATTGGAACTTCCTGCCCGGTCTTGGGATTACGCCCCACGCGTTCGTTTTTGGAACGTATGGAAAATGTTCCGAAAGATGACAGCTTGATCGTCTCGCCGGCGACGGCTGCATTGCAAATCTCTTCAATTACCGATTCCACCAATTGCGCGGATTCAGTGCGAGAAAGGCCGACCTTGCGGTACACGGCTTCATAGAGGTCAGCTCGGGTAAGTGTCTTTGTCATTTGGTTAAATCGCGCCCGTCTTAAATCTTGTGAACTTTCAAAGCGCTTTGGCTCCCTACAAACACGTCTGCTAGCGTGCCCAATCCCGCTCGCAAAGCTGAGGGAGTGTAAGAAGGCTATTTTGTTGGGTCAACGTGTGCAGAGCACATTTATTGCGGTCAAAAGAGCACAAGGAAAGACAGGCATCTAAAAGCGGTAAAACAGTCGAACCCGCTTGCGATACCTACCAGCGAACAAGTACCGAGCCCCATGTAAATCCGCCACCCATCGCTTCCAGCAAGACGAGATCGCCTTTCTTCAGCCGGCCATCCATACGGGCCTGATTGATCGCCAGCGGAATAGACGCAGCTGACGTGTTCCCATGCTGATTGACTGTGATGACCACTTTGTCAGCCGAAATGTTCAATTTCTTGGCTGAAGCGTCGATGATGCGTTTGTTGGCTTGGTGCGGGATGAACCAGTCAATATCGTCCGCGCTCAGACCCGTCGCCTCGAATGCGTCTTCGATAACATCAGTTATCATGGCAACGGCATGCTTGAACACTTCTTTGCCCTGCATCCGCAGATGCCCAACTGTTTGCGTGGTTGAGGGACCGCCATCGACATAGAGCTTTTCCATGTGCGAACCATTTGAACGCAGGTGGCTTGTGAGAATACCGCGATCGTTGGACATGCCGACCCCTTCTTGGGCTTCCAACACCACAGCGCCCGCGCCATCACCGAATAGCACGCAGGTCGTGCGGTCTTCCCAATCCAGTATGCGGGAGAACGTTTCCGATCCGATGACTAATATCCGCTTTGCCTGCCCTGCCTTGATAAAGGTATCGGCAGTCGTCATGGCAAACACGAAACCAGAGCATACAGCTTGCAGGTCAAACGCAGCGCCGTGGCGCATGCCCAAGCGTTCCTGGATGTTCACCGCCGTGGCAGGAAACGTGTTGTTGGGTGTCGATGTTGCCAAGATGATCATATCAAGGTCATCTGACGTGATGCCAGCGTCAGACATTGCAGCACGGGCGGCGGCTTCGCCAAGGCTTGCCGTGGTCTCGTCTTCTTCCGCGATATAGCGCTGCTCGATGCCGGTGCGCTGTATGATCCACTCACTTGTCGTGTCTACGCGACTTTCCAACTCTTCGTTGGTTACCGCATGGCGGGGCGTGACAGCACCCGAGCCGATGACCACGGATCTAATCATTTGAAGTTTCCCGTTGAACGTTTTGTTCCGTTTGGGAAGATTCTACCGCCGAATCGTTAGCATCTTCTTCAACCCAGGGCCGGATTCGGGCCAAATCAGCCGAAATTTTCTCCTGAAGACGGTTGCGCACCGTATTGTGGCCTACGTCAATGGCGGCGGCGAAACCCTCGCCATCGGTTGAGCCGTGACTTTTGATCACAACGCCGTTGAGGCCAAGAAACACCGCGCCATTGACCTTTCGCGGGTCCATTTTCTCACGAATGTAGGAAAAAGCCTTGCTGGCAAAAAGATAACCGATACGCGCCATCAGCGTGCGAGACATGGCGTCTTTCAGATAAGTGCTGATCTGACGGGCGGTGCCTTCGGCGGTCTTCAGTGCGATGTTGCCGGAGAATCCTTCGGTAACAATCACATCAACGTTGCCACGGCCAATATCATCACCCTCCACGAAACCCGCATATTCCAGACCGGGAAGATCAATTTCTTTCAGTTGAGTTCCGGCGAGGCGCACCTCTTCCAGTCCCTTCACTTCCTCTACACCGACATTCAGCAGTCCGACCTTAGGGCGATCAAGATCGTAAAGAGCGCGGGCCATGCACGAACCCATAAGAGCGAAGTCCACCAGTTGCTCGGCGTCCGCGCCTATGGTTGCGCCAACATCAAGCACAATGCTTTCGCCGCGAACATTGGGCCAAACAGCCGCCAGCGCAGGGCGTTCAATGCCGGGCATCATGCGCAGGCAGAACCGGGCCATCGCCATCAATGCGCCCGTATTGCCGGCAGAAACCATCACATCGGCTTCACCGTTTTTCACCGATTCGATGGCTTTCCACATGCCAGAAACGCGCCTTCCGCGCCGCAAGGCTTGGCTTGGTTTTTCCTCCATGGAGATGGAGACATCGCAGGGGTGAAACACCGACTGCTCTTTCAAGGTCGGATATTTTTCCAACTCAGGCAGCACAGCATCCGCCTCGCCATGAAGAATGTAACGGATTTCGGGATAGCGGCGGCGCGAAAGTTCGGCGCCCGCCAGCACGACGGAGGGCCCGGCATCTCCGCCCATCGCATCCAAGGCTATGGTGATTGTTTTGCTCATGGATTTCTACAAGCGCTGCTCACTGAACAACAGTCGACCGCTTCTCATTCCTTGCCACATTGGAGGGCCCACCGGGAGCTTTGCCACACGGCGGGTGAATACACGCTGAAAACGACCATGGCGAGGGTTTCCATCGCCGTGACCGCGCTTTGTGCAGGGGTTTTAATGCTTTTTCAACGCCGCAAGAGCTGCAAACGGCGAGTTTTCAGCAGCTTCCTCTTCATCGGCTTCGGGGTTAGGCACCACTTCGGAAGGCAACTGCGCGCCTTCGATAGCCGCAAACGGGTCTATTCCCAGCGCGAAGAACTCAAGCCAGATGTCAGCCAGTTCCAAAGTGTCACCGGAAAACAGTTCAGGTGGATCATCGCCCTCTGCGTCCACGATGATTTCCCCCTCCCCGTTGACGCGCGGTTTGGCGAGCTTGGAACCCTCGGGAACAAAAGTCGCATTAAACGGCTCCTCCAACGTTTGATCCATCGGCTCGGCGGTGATGGCGCAGGGCTGCGTAAATTTCACAGTGATGTTTCCCTCTACCTGCACACCACCCTTACGCCATGGCACGGCATGAGCGGTCGCAACAAAGCTCTCTATCGAAACAAGATCATAACGCGCTGCGATTTCGGCACGCTGAACTTCGTTGGCCTCAAAAGTGTGATGCTCACCCTTTTTCGACAGTTTGCGAACGTTAACGGTGAGCGAAAACGGAGCGGGCTCAAGAGCGGGAACAGCAGACATTTAAGCGGCCTTATCCAGAGTTGCGGGCGGAAAAACATCAACCCCCTTCTTCACCGTCGCCAAATGGAGCGAATTGAGCAAATCATAGGCGCGAACCATGTAGTCGCTCAAAAGAACCAGATCGGGCGAGGCATCGGAGTCGGGATACAGATTGCGCTGCAACATGGGCAGCAGCAATTCAGCTTTTTGTGCAACCGAGAGGCTGTCATTTTCCAAATCCACCTCCTCCCAGACTTTCGCTTGGCCGTAGAAGATGCGTGACATTTTCTTGATGCGCTTGGGCACCGTTGTATCACCGACGCCGGCTTCGCGCAGACCGGCCTCCATATCGTCGATGAAAATGTCGAAGAAGTCCTGATTGAACTGGGCATTGTCGACACCCTCACGCTTCATACGGCGCAGTGCGAGATAGACGTGAATGCACATCATTTCGAAACGGCCGTTCATGGTGTCGGGGACGCCCATATGTTCAAAAAACACGGTTTGGCGCGATTGCGCCACAACCGCGCCATAAAGAGCGTGTGGAGACTGATTGCCTTGGAAGGCCTTAAACAGGGCTTTGAACATCGCGCCGGAACCGCTATTGAACGTTCCACGTCATATAAGGCGCGTGTCGGCAAAATAAAGACGGCAAAGTGCGCAGTGGAGAGAATGCATGAAGATCGGCTCGAACAGAACCGTGCGGAGCGCAGCTATCGTTGCAGCAAGCCTGGCGGCACCCTTGCTTTTAACCGCCTGCAACACAGGCGCAGTGCTCGGTGAGCGCGAGTTTGTCCACGGACATCAGATCAATGATGAGACGCTAACGCTTGTTCCTGTCGGTTCATCGCGCGAACAGGCTGTGCTGGCTCTGGGAACGCCGTCCACCACGCTTACGCAGGTCGATGGAACCGAGACGCTTTACTACATCAGTCAGCGTAAGAAGCGCGCGGCAGCGTTCTTGCAGCCGCGCGTGGTCGATCAGCGTATTCTGGCCGTTTATCTGGCCGATGACGGCACGGTCAGCCGGATCGGTAATTTCGGATTGAAAGACGGCAAAGTGTTCGATTTCGTTCGCCGTGTGACGCCAACCGGCGGCCGCGAATTGACCTTCCTCAGCCAGCTTCTTGGCGCAGCAGGTGCCATCGCCAACCCACTTGGCGGCGCAAGACGCCCAGGCAGCTAAACCTTATCTAAGCAGAGCGTGGTGTCCGAAGGTGAAGCCACAGCAGGCTGAGCAGACACAGTGTCACAACTGGAAAAACGATCCAGTTGATCGCTTCCCATCCGTACGCATTCAGTGTTTTTCCTGACATGAGCGAAGCGAACGCGACTGTGGAAAAGAGGATGAAATCGTTAGCGCCCTGCGCTTTGGCTTTTTCCTCTGGTCGATAAGTGTCGGTCAGCATCGCGGTTGCGCCGATGAAGCCAAAATTCCAGCCCAACCCAAGCAAAACGAGCGCGATCCAAAAATTTGCCAACGTTATGCCCATCAATGCCACAACCGCGCAGACAGCGAGAATTGCCATGCCGATGGCAACAATGCGCTCTTTGCCATAGCGAGCGATGAGATTTCCGGTAAAGAAGCTTGGACCGAACATAGCGATAACGTGCAGCATGATCCCGTTGGTTGCCGTATCTGCAGAAAATCCACAAGCCACCATCGCCAGCGGTGCGCCGGTCATAACGAAAGACATGAGGGCATAGGCACCGACAGCACATATGACAGCTACGATAAACCGGGGTTGAGCCATGATTTCAGACAACGGCCTGCCTGAATCTGCTGCCTTGCGTTCGGCACGGGACAGCGGCTTGTCGAACCGCAATTGGCTCAGAATGATGATGGCGATGAACAACAGGAACGCAGCAGCAAAATAAGCGCCTGCAAATTCCACAGGCGCGAAGAATTCCCTAAAGTAAATGGCGGTCTGTGGGCCTATGACGGCAGCAAAGACGCCACCTGCCAGAACCCACGAAATCGCTTTGGGCTTAAATTCGGCTGTTCCTTGATCGGCGGCAGCAAAACGGAATTGTTGCGTGAACGCGCCGCCGCAGCCCATCAGCGCAAGGCTGAAGCAAAAAAGCCAGAAATTACCCTGAAGGATGGACCAAGACGCCAGCAACGTGCCGATCATGCCAACGCCCATACCGGCGATGAAACCTTTACGCCGTCCGATTCCCGCCATCAACATGGCCGCGGGCAAGGCGCTGAGCGCGACCCCAATATTGTAGCCCGTTACGGGCGCAGTCGCCAAGGATTTGTCTTCGCCCAGCAGATAGATTCCTGCCAATCCACCAAAGGCGATGGCGATCGGCGCGGCCGAGCCGCCGAAGGCTTGTGCGGCGGCAAGCAGCAACGCATTGCGCTTCGCGCTGGCATTGGGATCGGCTCCCGGTTGCGAAATCGCATCTGCGGTCATGGACGGGCCTAGAAATGGCTGAAGGACTCTCTCTCACCCGACACTGGCACACCATCCATAGTGAGTGAAACCGATTGGGAAGACTTTTCGGTGATTTGCCCAATCTCAGCGAAAGAAACATCGATCTTTGCCGCGATTGACCGCGCCTGCGCCAGCTTTTGCGGCGCCAGGGCGAAGAGGCATTGATAATCGTCGCCACCGCTGAGCACCGTTTCCCAGTGGTTTGCATCCATTTCGACCAACAACGTCGTCTGCGGCGATAGCGGGATTGCCGCGCGGTCAATATCTATTGCAATATCGGACGCTACCGCCAGCTTGCGTGCATCGCCCAACAATCCGTCCGATATGTCCATAGAAGCCGAGGCGAGCGCAGTCACTTGCTCAAAACCCTTCGGTGGAAGCGGGACTTGGTAGGCCTGCAAAAAGTGGCCGTCGTGTTTGGTTTTGATTTCGCCGAGCGCGACTTTCAGGCCGATAGCGGCATCTCCTATAGTGCCAGACACACACAAAATGTCGCCTGAATTTGCGCCGAGCCGCGAAACATAGGGTGTGCCGTCCGTTAGTAGTCCAAGCATCGTCACAGAAACGTTGAGGCGGTCGGGCGAGCGGTAGGTGTCTCCACCTGTTAATTTAAGCCCAAACTCCTGCTGTTCTTGCTGCAATCCCTTGGCAAAGGCTGCCATGTCGGAATCCTGCCAGTGGTCGGGCATCCCCAACGCCAAAGAGTAGGCATAGGGGGTCGCACCCTTGGCTATGCAATCTGAAATGTTCACCAGCAACGCCTTGCGCGCTACGGTCTCCGACGGGTCGCTTCGCAGAAAGTGCACGCCTTCCAGAATCGCATCTTGGGTGATGCAAAGGCGTGCTCCTGCTGGAACAGCGAGCAGTGCGGCATCGTCCTTCAAGCCGAAACTATCTTCGCTGGCGAGGGGGGCGAGGTGGCGGGAAATCCAATCGAATTCGCCGCTGCGCGTCATGGCTGTGGATCGTCGGATGCTGGCGCATCGCCCTCTTCAACCGGTTCAATGGCAGTAGTCTTTGCGTCCAACTCGCCTTCACGAAATTGCCGGGCAATTTTATCGAGAACACCGTTGACCATTTTGGGTTCATCGCCATCAAAAAAGGCCTTAGCGACCTCAACGTATTCCGAAACGATCACCCGAGCGCCAACATCCGCTCTATTTTTCAACTCGAAAACAGCGGCTCGAAGCACGGCGCGCAGGGTGGAATCGATGCGCGATAGAGGCCAGTCGTCTGTCAGTGCCTGATGGATAATCGGGTCGATTTCGCGCTGCTGCTTGTAAACCCCGCCAACAATTCCACGAAACCAGCTGGCATCGGCATCAAGATAAGTTTCGCCGTCGATCTCGTGGCCCAGCCGGAAGTTCTCGTATTCAGCAACGACTTCCGTGACGCCGGAACCGCCAACGTCCATTTGATAAAGCGCTTGAACGGCGCTCAGGCGGGCTGCGCCACGTTTGTTGGCCGGTTTAGACACTGAGCTTGTCTCGCAGCGCGATCATATCGAGCGCCGCTTGCGCTGCATGGCCGCCTTTATCGAGTTGTGCGGGGTCTGCGCGGGCAAGCGCCTGTGCTTCGTTTTCCGTTGTCTGAATGCCATTGCCGAGCGCCAAAGCGTATTCGGTTGTCAGATCCATGATGGCGCGAGCGGATTCAAAGGCGACAATATCGAAATGAGCCGTCTCGCCACGAATAACGCAGCCCAACAAAACGAAGCCATCGTAAGCGCCGCCTGTAAAGCCCGGAGGCATGCCCGATTCCTCCATTTCCATTGCCATCATTTCCTGCGCCACCTGGGCCGACAGAACCATCGAAAGCGCGGCTGGAATTTCCAGCACGCCGGGAACAGCCTGATATTCCCACGTCGCCTTGTTTGCTTTCAACACAGCCTCTGCGCCAGCACGCAAACCTTTTGAAATATGCTCGTAATATGGGGCGTCGATGATGAGTAGATGAGGCATTTGTGTCTTTCTGTTCGGTTCTGCCGCCATGAAACATGGCGAAGCGAGACGTGCAAGCCTATTTGGAAGACGAGGGAAATTCAGCCAGACGCGCTGCGTATCGTGCCATCGTATCCACCTCGATGTTGAGCGCGTCGCCCACCTTCGCCTGCCCCCAAGTGGTCACCTCTTGGCTGTGGCGGATCAGAAGCACGTCGAAACGGGTGCCACCCACGTTGTTGACCGTGAGAGACGTCCCGTTAAGCGCGATCGAGCCTTTCGGCGCGATGAAACGGGCGAGGTCTTCCGGCGCGTCGATTGTATAGCGCGTCGCGTCGCCTTCGGTTTCCATCTCAACAATATGCGCCATGCCATCCACATGGCCGGAGACAATATGCCCGCCCAGTTCATCGCCAATGCGCAGGGCGCGTTCTAGATTCAGCTTCGACCCTTCTGCCCAGTTCGCGGCGGTGGTGAGGCGCAGCGCCTCTTCCCATGCTTCTACGCTGTAGGTTTCAGCGGTTTTCTCCACCACAGTCAGGCAAACGCCATCATGAGCGATGGAAGCGCCCATATCGATGGTCGATGTGTCGTATTCGCTGGCGATGCGGTAGCGCTTGCCTTGGGACAATTCTTCAACGTGTTCAATCGTGCCGATGGCAGTGATGATGCCGGTAAACATGGGTCAGGACGCCTGTGAATAGAGTTCAAGCGTGTCGTCGCCCAGTTGCAGTGTGCGCGCAAGGGCGAAAGTGTCGGGCACAGAGTCGCTGGTGATCGGCGAAGCGATGCCGCCCTGCCCAATTTCGACCGGTGCTCGGAAAAGTGCGATTTCGTCGACCAAATTTGCTTCCAGAAAGGAGCATGCGACCTGCGCACCGCCTTCCACCAACAGACTGGAAAGGCCTGATGCGGCCATGTCTTCCAGTATTTCTGGCAAGGCGAGAGTGCCGTCGTGAGCTTCCGCAATGAAATGGCGAACGCCTACGCTTGCAAGGCTCGACGGCAATGCCGATTTTGTTGTGATAAGCGATACCGGCACTCTAAGTGCAGAATTCACCAATCGGCTCTCCGTTGAAAGTGTCGCGTTCGTGTCCAAAATGAAACGGTGCGGCGAGCGCTGTTCCAGCCCGGAAAGACGGCATGTCAGATCAGGATCATCGGCCTGCACTGTGCCGCGTCCAACCAAAATGCCATCGACTTCAGCCCGCATTCGGTGGCCGTAGGCGCGTGCGAGTGGACCGGTGATGGACACTTCTTCGCCTTGCCTTCCGATCATCCCATCGCGGGAAACAGCAAGTTTTAGAATCACTTGTGGCCGATTTTTGGTTTTTCGATTCAAGTAACCTCGCAAGTCTCGCGCCGCCATTTGGGCCAGCAAGCCGGTTTCGACCTTGATGCCTGCCTCGATCAGCATTGCATGCCCTTGCCCGTCAACCCGCGCATCTGGGTCGATCCAGGCGGTAATGACACGCGAAACACCAGCGTCGATTAATGCCTGGGCGCAAGGAGGCGTGACGCCGTGGTGCGCGCAGGGCTCAAGCGAGACATAGGCGGTTGCGCCCCGTGCTGCTTCGCCTGCCTGCCGCAAAGCTAATGTCTCTGCGTGGGGGCGTCCGCCTTGGGCTGTGATGCCACGACCAACCACCCTGCCCTCACGCACGATCAATGTGCCAACTGATGGGTTCGTGCCGGTTAATCCCCGATTGCGCCGCGCATGGCGCAGGCATGCGGCCATAAAGCGATGATCTTCGTGTGAGAATTTCTCGTTCATGGCGCGTTATCTGCCAGATCAAGGGCCTAGCGTCACCCTATTCCTCTGCGCTGCCAGCATCGCTGAGTTCGGTCAGCACGTCCTGGAAATCGCTCGCCTCGGTGAAATCGCGGTAGACGCTGGCAAACCGCACATAAGCGACGGCATCCAGCCCTTTCAACGCTTCCATAACCAAATGGCCGATCTGGTCACTGTCGATTTGCGGTTCGCCAGAGGATTCAAGCTGGCGCACAATGCCGGACACCAGCCGCTCGATGCGTTCCATGTCCACATCACGCTTACGCAGCGCTACATTGACGGAATTGGCGAGTTTGTCTCGGTCGAACGGCACCAGACGGCCAGACTTCTTCTGGACCATCAATTCGCGCAATTGAACGCGCTCGAATGTGGTAAAGCGACCGCCGCAATCGGGGCAGATGCGGCGGCGGCGGATCGACGTGTTGTCTTCGGTCGGGCGCGAGTCCTTCACCTGCGTTGCCGATGATGTGCAAAACGGGCAACGCATGGGGTTGAGCCTCTTGTAGAGTGGATTGTTAGATTAGCGGATAGATCGGGAAACGATCCGTCAATGCGATGATCTTTTTGGCTACTGCCTGTTCAACTTCCGCATTGCCCTCTTCGCCGTTGGCAGCGAGGCCATCCAAGACTTCGAGGATGCATTCGCCGACCATCTGGAACTCCGCAACGCCGAAACCACGTGTGGTGGCAGCAGGAGTGCCAAGGCGCACACCGGACGTTACCATCGGCTTTTCAGGGTCAAATGGAACACCGTTCTTGTTGCATGTCATATTGGCGCGGCCCATGGCAGCTTCCGCAGCCTTGCCGGTCACACCTTTGGGGCGCAAATCGACCAACAGAACGTGCGTGTCCGTGCCGCCCGAGACGAGATCAAGGCCACCGGCCTTGAGCGTTTCTCCCAGCGCTTTGGCGTTTTCCACGACGGAGGCGACATATGAACCGTATTCCGGTGTCAGCGCTTCGCCGAAAGCAACGGCCTTAGCGGCGATGACGTGCATCAGCGGCCCGCCCTGAATGCCGGGGAAGATGGCGGAGTTGAATTTCTTTGCCAACGCTTCGTCGTTGGTGAGGATCAAGCCGCCGCGTGGACCGCGAAGCGTCTTGTGCGTCGTGGATGTTGCGACGTGAGCATGCGGGAACGGGCTTGGGTGCGCGCCACCTGCGACGAGGCCGGAGAAGTGGGCCATGTCGACGTGCAGATACGCGCCGACCATATCTGCGATCTCACGGAAACGAGCGAAATCGATTTGACGCGGATAGGCGGAACCACCTGCAATGATGAGCTTCGGTTGGTGCTCTTTTGCCAGGGCTTCAACCTGATCGTAGTCGATCAGGTCATCTTCTTTTCGCACACCGTATTGAACAGCGTTAAACCATTTGCCCGATTGGTTTGGCGCAGCACCGTGCGTGAGGTGCCCGCCTGCGTCGAGGCTCATGCCAAGGATAGTATCACCCGGTTTGATGAGCGCCTGAAACACCGCTTGGTTGGCTTGAGAGCCGGAATTTGGTTGCACATTGGCAAAGCCGCAATCGAACAGTTTGGTGATGCGCTCAATGGCGAGATCTTCTGCAATGTCGACAAATTCGCAGCCGCCATAGTAACGGCGGCCCGAATAGCCCTCGGCGTACTTGTTGGTCATCACCGAGCCTTGCGCTTCCAAGACGGCGCGGGAGACGATGTTTTCCGAGGCGATCAGTTCGACCTCATGGCGCTGGCGGCCTAGTTCACCCTTGATTGCTGCAAACACCGCAGCATCGGTGTCTTCAAGCGAACGGGTGAAAAAAGTGTTGGCTTTTTGGGGAGCTTTTTCGACAGCGGCCATGTTGAATTCCTCTTAGGCGAGTGTTGGGCGAGTGCTCAGTGGCAGTTTTAGGCGTGCAACAGCGCTATAGCGCGTCAATTTTGCACACACTATAGGCAAAACGCCACAGAACGACGCTAATAAGCTGCGAATTGTTGCTCGCGGCGCGCCTTCCAACAAAACTATTGGGTGATTGCGAGCTCTTTCACGCCGTCACGCTCGTAAATGTCGTCACGGAATTGAACAATTCCGTCTTGAGTGGACCAAGCCGAAATGTAGGTGAAATAAACGGGCACCGGTTTATTCAAGCGCACATCGATGCGGTCGCCGTTGTCAATGGTACGCTCAATGGCTCGGCGGTCCCATTCTGGCGTGTCTTTGGCCAGCCAAACCAGCAGATCGCGAACGTTTTTCACGCGCACACAGCCGGATGAATCAAAACGGAGCAGCTTGTTAAACAGACTTTGCTGCGGGGTATCGTGCATGTAAACGGCGTGCGGGTTGGGGAAGTTAATCTTCACGGAACCCATAGCGTTGATACGGCCGGGATCTTGGCGGAAGTGATAGTTGACCGCCTCCTCCGAGTTCCAGTTGATTGTCTGGGGATCAATTTCGCTCTTGTTGCGGTCGAAAATTCTAATCTTGTTGTCGGTGAGATAGTTCGGGTTCTTCTGCATCAGCGGAATGATGTCTTTTTTGACGATCGATACCGGCGCGTTCCAATATGGGTTCAGATTGAACTCGTGAATCTTGGAATTGAGGATAGGCGTCTGGCGGCTGATGCGCCCGACGATTGCCGTATGACGTTGCGCAACACGGCCATTCTCTACCGCTTCAATCTGCGCAGCCGGAATGTTCACCATCACATAGCGATCACCAAGATAACCCGACATCGCCCGCAGGCGCACGATATTGGTCTCCAATTGGCCCAAACGCACATCGGCTGACACATTCATCGCTGCGAAAGAATAGCGACCCAAAACACCATCGGCAGGAAGGCCGTGGCGAAGCTGAAAGCGTTTTACGGCGGCATCGACATAGGTGTCGAATTGATCCGACAGGCCAGCGCGGGTTGAAAGATCGCCGGAAATCATCAAACGGCGGCGTAAAATACGAACGCTCGGTGAGCTATCGCCCAACCGCAAAGACTTGTCAGCAGGAACACGCGGCCAACCGCCAGCATTGACGATTTCGCGATAACGATTCATGGCTTCTTCAATGTATTGAACCGTTTGCGGCGCAAAAATCGGGATTGTAGAAGCCACTGCATCGCTGGAAGAGCGACGGGCATCGAAGCTATTTTGCCAGCGATCACGGCGGTTTGAATTCAAGATAACATCAATGACGCTTTCGCCACGCTGTTGAGCAAGCGCGTCGCGCGACCACAGACCAGCGGCAACGGCTGATGCCGCACCTGCCAAAATATTGCGGCGTGTTAGTTTGCCGTCCTTGTCTTGATCGAGAAGCTCGTTTTTCTTGCCGAACATCTTAATTCTCTGCCCTTCAGGCACTCCATTGCTCGAAACATGAGCATCGGACCGCATCTATCCAGTGTTTCATTTCCCTCAGACGGGGAAGCCGCCTTGCGATCTCGAAACTCCTCACGGATTGCGAGTTGCTCGAATCGCATGACATCCATGCCCTCACCTCGCGTTCAAAATGGGGCGAATGGCTTCATATAACAAGGTGTCGCAGTATTGGATAAGGCGATTGTGATCGTCTGTCGCAGATATGCGCCGATGAAGGATCTTTTCGTGCGCATCGACGGCGATACGCACCACAAATGGCAATGCTCTGGCCCGACCTCAGATGAGATCGAGCCAGACGCAACAGGCCAAGCGTTAGTGTTGTCCGGCGGCGTGAGTGCTGCCGACGCGTTTGTTTACAGACGATACAGAATTTGGTCAGTCCAGAAACGCTCCAGACGGTGCAGCGAGCGGTTAAGCTGTGCAAAGCCTTCCACGTCGATTTCGCCAATCTGTTCCAGCGACTGCGTGTGGCGTTCGTAAAGTGCGTCCACGATAGCGGCCGTCTCTTTGCCTTTATCAGTCAGGCTCACGCGAACCGAACGACGATCCGTCCGCGAGCGCTGGTGGTGAATGTAGCCCATATCGACCAGTTTCTTCAGGTTGTAAGAAACATTGGAGCCGAGATAGTAGCCACGGGTGCGCAGTTCGCCTGCCGTCAGTTCCGCATCGCCCAGATTGTAGAGCAACAGCGCCTGAACAGCGTTGATGTCGTTACGGCCTTTGCGCTCAAATTCGTCCTTCACGACGTCAAGAAGACGGCGGTGCAGACGCTCAACGAGCGTTAGAGCTTCAAGGTAAGCCGGTTTGATTTCCGGATTTGGTGTGGTCATTGCTGGCGCATCGCCAGCCATGTTCATTGCGTTCATTGTGTGCCTCATTCCTGTTGCGGGCATGCTTATGGTTGCTTGCCTCGCCACAGAATTTAGCTGTTACGAATAAAGTTTGAGTCAAAGCACAGACTTAACGTGTCGTTACCGTCAATCTTAGAACTTATTGTTTTTATTGATTTTAATTTTACAGAAAGGATGCTGATTCAGTCTTCGTTGGTCACAAGTCGAAGCCCGAGTTCAAGTGCAAGGTAAACTGCGACGCTGATTGCGTGGAAATTCAGGAAGATTTCCGGCACCCCGATTTCGCGCCTAAACAACGCAAATGCGCCCACTTGGACGAGAATGGCCAAAATCCAGACCACGCGCCCCCAGGCAAGCGTTGTCCACAGCCCAACGGCAACCACCGGGAACATGACACATAGCATCGCATGATAAACACGCGACGGCACATTCATCGAGTCAAAGCGCACATCGCCGCCTGGCCAATAGCCGATCGTTTGCGCCCACATCCAAAGAGCTAGTGCGAGATAGGCTAGCGCAAGAAGGCGCAGCAATATAATGAGCGCAAGTGAGATGCGACGCTGGCCCTTTGCGTCGCTTGCGGCTCGAATTTGAAATTCCGAACGGATCACAGCGGCAATTCCTCATCACCTAGAGGCGCAAAGTACTGATCAATGGTTTTCGCATCAACCGCGTCGAGCGTTGGCGGCGTCCAGGTAGGGTTCGCATCCTTATCGATGATGGCGGCGCGGATGCCTTCATAGAAATCCTTCCCCGGCAGGATCCGCTTCAGGATACGGTATTCCATCTTCATACATTCGGTCATTGAGAGGTCTTTACCGGCTTTGATCTGACGAAAGGCGATCTCAAGACTGGTGGGGGATTTCTCAAGCAAGGTCTCCAGCGTCTTTTCCGCCCAGCGCCCGTGGCTTGATTCGTCATGCTGCATACTTTCCAGCCGCAGCAGTATTTCTTCGACCGAACCAGCGGAAAACGTGATGTCGATGAGCGAGCCCTTCCCCAACACGTCCAGCGGGATACTGGGATTGCCCAGCGCGCCAAGAACTTCATCGAGATCAGCCTGCTCGCAAAGGTCGGTTTCCAACTGATCGAGCATTGTTGTTCCACAGGCATGTGTGGCAAGGCCGGTGGCGACACAATCGCCCTGTTTTATGCGCTGGCCCGTCAGGCCAAGATACAGTCCCATATGACCGGGCAAGCGCGATAGCAGATATGAACCACCGACATCAGGGAAGAAACCGATACCCACTTCCGGCATAGCGAAAGAGATGCGGTCTCCTGCAATCACGTGGGAGCCATGGAACGACACACCAACGCCCCCACCCATCGCAATGCCGTTGATAAGCGCGATGTAGGGTTTGGGATAGGCCGCTATTCGTGCATTCAACACGTATTCACGGGCAAAGAAATCGAAATCATAGTCACCTGCCATGCCGCGGTCGTAGAGATGGCGGATATCGCCACCTGCAGAGAAAGCCTTGCCCGCAACTGCCTTGATGATGACGCGCTCGACCCCTTCGTCGTTCTCCCAGGCGGTCAGATGATCGTCGATACCGCGCAGCATCTGGTCGGTCACCGCATTGAGTGCGCCTTGGCGGTCCAATGTTATGACACCAGCGCGGCCGCGTTTCTCGAAATGAATGTCGCTCGGTGCGTCTGACGGCATGGGGGTTTGATACGGGGTTGGCTGGACGGGCGCACGCTATTGCCCTGCTCGCTTTCGGGCAAGCGGATACTTGTCCACCTAGCCTTACACATGCCATGACATTTGCGACAAGACACGCTGACAGTTGCCAATATGACCTTTTCTACAACCGACATGATCAACAACATCACCGGCAGCCGCCGTTTGCGCCGCAATCGTATGACGCCTTGGGCGCGCGCTATGGTCAGGGAAAACACTGTAACGCCGGATGACCTCATTCTGCCTCTCTTCATAATTGATGGCAAAAGCGAGGAAGAGGCCATTGAGGCCATGCCCGGCGTTTCGCGGCGCTCGGTCGATAAAGCGGTCGAGCTAACACGCCATGCAGCAAGTCTGGGCATTCCGGCAGTGGCCCCCTTCCCCAATGTAGATCTGGCGAAACGCGACCAGGCCGGCAGCGCGATCCTCGATCCAGACAATCTGATTTGTCGTTATGTAAAGGCTGTTAAAGACGCCGGCATTGATATCGGCATCATTACCGATTCCGCACTCGACCCCTTTACCGACCACGGCCATGACGGCGTTTTGCGTGATGGGGTGATTGTGAACGACGAGAGCGTCGAGCAGATCGTGAAAGCCTCCATCCTGCAGGCACAAGCGGGCGCGGACATCATCGCGCCTTCCGATATGATGGACGGGCGCATCGGTGCCATCCGTCAGGCGCTGGATGCAGAAGGTTTCTCCGACACCGCGATCATGTCTTACACCGCCAAATACGCGTCAGGTTTCTACGGACCTTACCGCGAGGCCATTGGCACCGACCAGACGCTGAAAGGCGACAAGGCCACATATTACATCGACCCAGCCAACTCAGAAGACGCCATGCGCGAGGCGGAAATGGACATTGCCGAAGGCGCAGATTCGCTGATGGTCAAACCGGGAATGCCCTATCTCGATATCATCTGGCGGATGAAGTCGACCTTCGGAATGCCCGTCTTTGCCTATCAGGTCTCCGGCGAGTATTCGATGATCGAAGCTGCTGCCGCGAACGGTTGGCTTGATGGCGAACGGGCGATGATGGAAAGCATCGTGGCCTTCAAACGCGCTGGCGCAGACGGTATTTTGAGCTACTTCGCCATACGGGTGGCGGAGAAGCTTCACTCTTCTTAACAAGCGTCATCGTTGAAATTCGCCGCCTGCGCTCCATATGGAGGTCAAGATCAGGAGGGCTGTTTCATGGCTAATGACACCATTATCGACAACGACACGGGCCAACGGGCCATTGATCCGGCCGCGCTGGACGGGGTGCGCACGGCTCGCGTTCTAGGCTTTTTCCTCGACTATCTCATTGTTGGCCTGCTGAGCATTCCGCCCGCTTTGATCCTCGCCGTTTTCAGCATCATCACCTTTGGCTTGGCGGTGCCGCTGTTTGCCTTTCTCTTACCCACTGTGGCACTGATCTACCTCGCGCTCACGCTGGGCGGCCCACAGCAATCGACCATCGGCATGCGCATGATGGGTGTAAAGCTTGTGCGCCTTGATGGCCGAAAGGTGGACCCTCTGCTGGCCTGTCTGCACGGTATTCTGTTCTGGGCGATTGGCACTGTGGCCTTCTTCCTGCCCCTGCTCATCACTTTCTTCTCGTCCAAGAAGCGCCTGCTGCATGACATTCTGCTTGGCACCTACGTTGCTCGCATCTAACGTAACGGCGGACCTTTCCGCCTAGAGCACGTTGATGGACAATCTGCATATGTGGCTGACCTTTGTGGTCATTGCCTGCACGATTATTGCGTTTGCCAGCGAGCGCTGGTCCATCGAAGGCATTTCGCTGGCCACGATTGCCGTATTGCTGGCCATCTTCACGCTCATTCCGCAGCCGACAGACCGCGAAACGATATCCGCACCGGAATTACTAATCGGTTTCGCCAATCCTGCACTCATTACAGTGTTGGCGCTTTTGGTAATTGGCCAAGCGTTGTTCAACACGGACGCGCTGGAGCGACCGGCGCAAATGCTGTCTCAGCTAGGCGGTAGTTCGGCAAAGCGCACTATCTTCGTGCTTCTCGTTTCTGCAGGCATCACCAGCGCGTTTTTGAACAACACGCCCGTGGTTGTGATGTTTATTCCCATCGTCGTTGCCATTGCAGCGCAGCGAAATTTCGCCGCCTCCAGCGCGCTCATGCCGTTGTCTTATGTGGGCATATTGGGCGGCATGACGACGTTGATCGGTTCTTCCACCAACCTGCTCGTGGCGGGTGTTGCAGAACGCTATGACATTGTGATCGGGTTTTTCGATTTCACCATTCCCGGCCTCGTGTTGGCAGGAGCGGGATTGCTCTACGTTCTCTTCGTCATGCCGCTGATCCTGCGTAAAGACGATGGAGCGGAAGCCAAGAGCGATACGAGCGGGCGTCAGTTTCTTGCACAAATTGATGTGTCCATCGGCCATGCGCTTGAAGGCGAGGCATCGGTGCACGGGCTGTTTCCCTCACTTTCGGAGATCACCGTTCGCTCGGTTTATCGCAACAGCGAGATGATCCTGCCGCCCTTTGAAGACGTGGTGTTGCAAGCGGGCGATATTGTTGTGGTTGCTGCCACCCGCCGCTCGTTGACGAAAGCACTCTCGCAGGGCGCAGCGAGCCTGCCAGAAATGCGCGAGGAGGAGATCGACCCCGCGCGCAGCACTGATATCATGCGCAGCATCCGCCAGGAATTCACCCTTGCGGAGGCTGTAGTTGCACCCGGTTCACGGTTTGCTGGGCGGACAATTGAAGCGTCTCGCATCCGCCGTACATTCGGCACGATGGTGCTGGGCGTGCAAAGACGCAGCGGTATGGCTCGCGGTCTGATGCGCCAAACGCGACTGGAACCGGGCGACACGCTTCTCGTAGGTGGACTGCCAGATGATCTTGAGAACCTGCGTTCAAGCCGCGAATTGCTGCTTCTTGAGCGCTCCATGTCCGAAATCCCACTGCGCGCGAAAGCGCCCCGCGCAATTGGCATTTTCGCCATGGTCATCATCGCCGCATCCATCGGCCTCGTTCCTATTGTAGCGGCGAGCCTGATTGGTGCTTACGCCGTGATTGCGTCTGGCTGCCTGTCCATCCGCCAAGCAGCCCGCAGTTTTGACAAACAAATTTTCATGATGGTCGGCGCGTCACTGGCCGCAGCCACAGCTATGGAACGGACAGGCGGCGCGGCCTATCTGGCTGATGGCGTGGTGAGCGCGATGGATGGGCAGTCGCCGGGCTTTATTTTGTCCGCACTATTCCTCGTCACCGCTTTGCTGACAAATGTGCTTTCTAACAACGCCACAGCCGTTCTGTTCACGCCCATAGCAATCGGGATCGCGCTTAAACTCGGCGTGCCGGTCGAACCGTTTATCGTGTGCATCATTTTCGCGGCAAATTGCTCATTCGCGACGCCTGTTGGGTATCAAACAAACCTGCTTGTGCTTGGACCGGGCAGATATCGCTTCATCGATTATGTTAAGGCAGGCTTGCCGCTTTTGTTCCTCTTGTGGATCGTTTTCACACTGTTTGCGCCCACCTATTACGGCCTTTAGCGACCGCAAAAACGGGGGTGGACTTGTGCGCATTGCTATAGGAAATTGGGGCACATGACGGTTCATCCTCAACTCTATCTGACGGCTCCTTCCCCCTGCCCCTATCTGGAAAACCAGATGGAACGGAAGGTATTCACGCACCTTGTAGGCGAACATGCACGCGCCCAACATGAAGAACTGTCTCAAGGCGGGTTCCGCCGCAGCCAAAACATCGCCTACCGCCCGGCTTGCGAGAAGTGCCGCGCTTGCGTGGCGACCCGCGTGCTGGCTGATCGTTTCGCGCCGACGCGCAATATGCGCCGCATCATGAAGCGCAATGAGGATCTGATCGGCAAACTGGTTCCGAACCTTCCGACATCCGAGCAATACTCTTTGTTCCGTCGCTACATCGATTCGCGCCATGGCGATGGCGGCATGGCAGGAATGAGCGTCATGGACTATTCGATGATGATCGAAGACAGCCATGTGGACACTCAGATCATCGAATACCGCAAGCGCGGCATCGACAGCGGTATTACGGGCGAAGGCACAGGGCCGTTGATTGCCGTGTCTCTGTTCGATCGGCTCAACAACGGGCTTTCGATGGTGTATTCGTTTTTTGAGCCACGCGAGGAAAAGCGCAGCCTTGGAACCTATCTCATCATCGACCACATCTACCGCGCGCGACGCGATGGATTGGCCTATTGCCACTTGGGCTATCTGGTCGAGGATTCGCCCAAAATGGCCTACAAGGCCCGTTTCTTGCCGCAGGAAAGACTGACGCCCGCAGGCTGGGTCGAAGTTGACGGCTGAGGCAGCCGCGCCCGGGCTTCAAAGTGACCCGGCCAAGGGGCTTACGCTCGGCTTTGTCGGCGGGCTGACGCTTTCATTCGACATTCCGCTTATCCGGCTCGCCCTTAGCGACCCTTTCACCGTCATGGCCGCGCGTGGCTTTGGTCTGGCGCTCGTGCTGTTTGCGATCTGGCACCTGTGGTGGAAAAAGTCTTCGCCCGACGCCGATCTTCTGTCTGACCGTGATTTCCTGACCGTCGGCACGTTGTCGGGGCTTAACAACATCTGTTTTACACTGGCCGTGTTCAACACATCCACCGCAAACGTTGTGTTCATTTTGGCCTTCAACGCCATGTTGGCGGCGCTGTTGAGTTGGTTCTGGATGCGCGAAAGGCTTGGCTGGCACACATGGATGGCGATTTTTGCCACCATCATTGGTGTCGCCATTATCGTTAGCGACAGCGTTTCGGCGGGAAACTGGAAGGGGGACGTGATGGCGTTGGCTTGTGCGGCGCTGCTGGCACTATCGCTCACACTTACCCGTAAGAGCGGCAAGGATCTATCGATGGCCCCCGGATTTGGCGGCATGGTGTCTGGCCTATTTGCGCTGCCTATGGTGATCGTCATGGCACCATTGCCGGAAGCACCAATCTGGCTGGCGCTTGATGCGCTCGTATTGGTGCCCATCGCAGGCATCACGCTGTGGATGGCGCCGCGCTTTATTCCGGCACCTCACGTTGCGCTGTTTTATCTGCTGGAAACCGTGCTTGCGCCGCTCTGGGTCTGGTTTGTTTTCACGGAAGTGCCATCAGGGCGGGCCTTTTTTGGCGGTGCAATTGTGATCGGCGCGCTGATCGTTCACACGACTGTCGAACTGCGTGCCGGACGGTTGCGCCGTTTCGCTGCCAATCCGCTCACGGGGACTGCCAACCATGCCCACAATTGATCCAACACGCTTTACCGACGCCATCCTGCGCCGCCCTGCCCGCTCCGCCGTTAACGGCCTGCGCGCTGTCGATATTGGTGCGCCAGACATTGACGCTATGATGGGCGAACACTTGGCTTACGAAGCCGCACTGGGAGAATTGGGTGTCCAAACGCACGTCTTGCCAGCTTTGGAAGATTTCCCTGACTCCGTCTATGTGGAAGACCCCGCACTGGTATTTGCCGAAGGCGCGATATTGCTGCGCCCCGGAGCGCCAAGCCGCTTTGGCGAAACCGCAGAAATAGCGCCTGTTTTACGCGAGCGGTTCGACACCGTCATCGCTTTGGACAAAGGCTTTTCGGACGGTGGCGATATTTTGCTTACCGCCGACAAGGTCATCATCGGCCTTTCGGCCCGCACAGACGAAGAGGGCGCGCTTGCTTTGGCGGGAGCGTTGAGCAAACTGGGCTATGACAGCGCCACGGTTTCGCCCCCAGAAGGCGTGCTGCACTTCAAAACGGCCTGCTCGCTGGTCGCGCCGGATACGGTGCTTGCCACGCGGCAATTGATCGAAGGCGGCGACTATTTTGGTGGCCTGCGGGTACTTCAGGTGCCGGATGGCGAGGAGCCTGCTGCCAATGCGCTGTGCGTCAACGGCACGGTGTTGCTTGCACAAGGTTTCCAGAACACGGCAAAGATGCTTCGTGATGAAGGCTTCGCTGTGCGCGAACTACCGCTCAATGAGACGATGAAACTCGACGCAGGCTTGTCCTGCATGTCGTTGCGCTGGAACCGTGTTGCCTAGCTGAACTTACCGCTCTTCGGGAAACCTTTCGGCACCATTCGGCCGGCTTGGGCGCGTTCACCGATGTATTCCTTCAGCTCGTCCAGACTGCGCGTGTGGGTTCGCTCCGCGCTGTCTGTCCAGGTCAATCCATCCACAGATGCGAAAACCTGAACATCCTTGATGCCACCGTCTTTGTATTTTTGCAGACGCACACCTTTACCGCGGCTCATTTCGGGTATCTGATCGAGTGGGAAAATCAGCATCTTGCGATTTTCACCCACCACAGCCACACGATCCAGAGCGGCATCAGCGTCGATGAGCGTGCAGATTGCGGCTTCAACAGGCATCTTCACGTTCAACACTTGCTTGCCCTTGCGGGTGTTGGCGATCACATCCGCTTCGTTGACGATGAAGCCATTGCCAAGTGTGGAGGCTAGCAAACGCTTGCGGCCGGGCTTGTGGACGAAACACGCAACTATGTCAGCGTCGTTTTCCATATCAACCATGATGCGGATCGGCTCGCCGTGGCCACGACCGCCAGGCAATTTGTCGACACCCAGCGTGTAAAACTTGCCCGATGTCGTAAACATCAATACGCGGTCGGTCGTCTCGGCGTGGAAAGCGGCCTTCAATCGGTCACCTTCTTTGAAGGCAAGCGTGGCAAAGTCCGCCAGATGACCCTTCATGCTACGTATCCAACCTTTTTCGGACACAACCACGGTAACCGGCTCTTTCTCGATCAGCGCCTCTTCCAGAGCGGCAAGATCAACTTCCACGGCGTCGGCAAAGTCTGTTCGGCGTGCGCCTAGTGGCGTGTCCTTAGCGAATTTTTTCTTTGTGTTGGAAACCTCCCAAGAGATGGTCTTCCATTGGCGCTCCTCGCTGGCGAGCAGGTCTTCAATGCCTGATTTTTCTTCGCTCAAATCGTCGAACTCCTTGCGGATTTCGATTTCTTCCAGCTTGTGCAAAGCCCGCAAACGCAGGTTGAGGATGGCGTCGGCCTGCACGTCAGTGATCTCAAAGCGCGCGATCAGCGCGGACTTCGGATGTTCGGCCTCGCGAATGATTTTAATGACTTCGTCGATGTTCAAATAAGCAATCAGATAGCCGCCTAGAACCTCCAAGCGGCGCTCGATCTGGCCCAAACGGTGACGCGAGCGGCGCAGAAGCACGTCTTTGCGGTGATCCAGCCATTCACGCAGGCAATCCCGCAAACTCAGCACTTTCGGCACTTTGCCGCCGGAAAGCACGTTCATGTTCATCGGGAAACGGGTTTCAAGATCGGTGAGCTTGAACATCTGCTCCATGAGCAGTTCAGGATCGACGGTGCGGCTCTTCGGCTCCAGCACAATGCGGATGTCTTCGGCGCTCTCGTCGCGGATATCGGCCAACTGCGGCAGTCTGCGGGCGATGAGCAGTTCGGCGATTTTCTCAATCAGGCGCGATTTCTGCACCTGATAGGGAATTTCCGTGATGACGATCTGCCACGTTCCGCGGCCTGCATCTTCTTTCTCCCACCGCGCCCGCAGGCGAAAACCGCCCTTACCTGTCTTGTAGGCTTCCAGAATGTTCTCACGCGGCTCAACGATCACACCGCCTGTGGGGAAATCCGGACCGGGCACGAATTCGACCAGTTTTTCGAAACCGGCATTGGGGAATTTAATCAGATGCAGCGCCGCGTCGCACAGTTCGGCCACGTTGTGCGGCGGGATGTTTGTTGCCATGCCAACAGCGATGCCGGACGAGCCGTTTGCCAGCAGGTTGGGAAACGCGCCGGGCAGAACGACAGGCTCTGTATCTTCTTCGTTATAGGTCGGGCGGAATTCGACGGCGTCCTCGTTGATGCCAGTCAGCAATTCGGTCGCTGCTTCCGTCATCCGCGCTTCGGTGTAGCGGTAGGCGGCAGCGTTGTCGCCGTCGATGTTGCCGAAATTGCCCTGCCCGTCGATCAGCGGATAGCGAACCGCAAATTCCTGCGCCAGCCGCACCAGCGCATCATAAACCGACTGATCGCCGTGGGGGTGATACTTACCGATCACGTCACCGACAATACGCGCGCACTTTTTGAACGCATCGTTGGGATCGAGTTTCAGCACCCGCATTGCATGAAGAATGCGCCGATGCACCGGCTTCAATCCATCGCGCACATCCGGCAGCGCGCGGCCCATAATGGTAGACAGCGCATAGGCCAGATAGCGCTCTTCAAGCGCTGATTTCAGATCAATCGGCTCAATCGAATTGTCGTCGCCTGAGCCGGGTGGTGTTGATTCGTTTCCCATGAATTTGGCGTAGCGCGTTCGTTCCAGACCAGCAAGATAGAGTGTTCAGCGTCGCGAGATGGAAACGCGCCACTGTGACACCTGTCACAGAACTGCGTCTTAGTATGGACTAACTTCTTGACCATCGATTTACTGAACATGATGCGCTGTGAGCGCCACCCGCAAAGGACACACTATGACGATGCCTCGCTTCTCCACCAAAGCCCTCGCACTTTCACTTGCCCTCAGCGTGAGCGGTCTTTCCTCGCAGGCATTCGCCTTCGACGCGACCAATTTGCTGGAACGCTATACAGCGCTGGCTGAAACCCAAGGGCAGAAATTTGCCTATGAAAGCGTTGATGCAAGCAGTGACGGATTCACTGTCAAAGGTGCCACGTGGACTTTTGAAGGCATGGCGCCGATCAAGTCCGAAACGCTTACATTCGACGGCGTAAGCGAAGCGTCTGACGGCTCGGTGAAAATTGATACGATCACCGTTGATAGTATTGTGTCGGGCGAAAATGAAGTTGTTGTCACCTTCGACAAGGCTGTGATGGAAGGGCTTCGCATTCCCAAAGAAGGCGAGACACGCTCGCTGGAACAGATGGCGTTTTATAACAGCTTTCTGGCGACTGGCGGACAAGTGACCAACCAAGGCAATGTCGTTGCCAAACTGGGTGATATGTCGATCACGCTTTCGGATTTCTCGCCCACCGCCCCGCTGACATTTGCCATGACGCTGGCGGATTCGATGATTGATGTCAGTATGGCACCCGATCCGCAGTTCAAGCAGACGCTTGAAGCGCTTGGTTATGGCACGAATTTCACTGTTTCCACCAACATGCAGGGCGTGTGGAATACGGAAACCGGCATTATCGACGTGAGCAAGCACGACTATTCGATCGCTGACGTGGGAACAATTTCCATGCCAATGAAAATTGGCGGTTACTCATCGGAAAACGTGTTGGCGATGCAAAAGAGTGTCGGCGCTGGCGGAAGCGACGAAGCAGCGATGCAGCAATTGAGCAACGTGACAATTCACAATCTTGCGATTTCGTTCAAAGACGATTCAGTCACCAAGCGCGCGTTGGAAATGGCATCGAAGCAGATGCAGCAGCCGCCAGAACAATTAGCCGCTGGCGCACCGCTGATGATTGGCATGGGCATGGCGCAATTGCAGATGCCGGAATTCACGCAGATGGTTCAGGCTGCGGTTGGAAAATTCCTGCAAAATCCAGGCACGCTGAGCGTCACCGCTGCGCCCGAGAAACCCACCCCTGTGATGGAGTTAGTCGGCGGTGCCGCCAATCCTAAGGGCTTAGTTGATATGTTGAACGTCAAGGTCACGGCCGAATAGGCCGCCTCAAAATACACTTGCGTTGAGAGGGGTGCGGCATTTGCCGTGCCCCTTTTTGCTCTCTGCATCAGCGATAAAAATTCGTCCACATGGCAAGGCCGACAACGGCCATCATGGCCAAAGCCATGGCGATGTTGATGACCCGTTGGGTCTTAGGCGCGAGATCAAGGCTGTTAAGGCTCACGCCGGCCGCGAGCCAGATGATGTGGATGGGTATCCAGACCGCATTGAGCAACACGAACTTGATGATGATTTCGGTCAACAGACTCTCCGGCCAAATGGGAAAGTTCGAAAACACAAAAGTGCCAACCGCGTAGGCTTTCGGATTGATAACCTGCAGCGCGATGGCACCCCAAAATCCCGGCGGCGTTGTTGCCTCGATAAAGGCGATCTTGGAGCCTGCGAATGCGATTTTAGCCGCGAGATAGCAAAGGTAAGCCGTCGAAAGCACCGTGAAGACCAGACGGAAGCTTTCGTTGGTTACAAACAATGCCGCTAGCCCAAGCGCCGCTGCCAGCATCACCATGTTTGAGCCTACGAACAGGCCGAAGCCATAGCGCCAGCCTGGCCCATAGCCAAACGCGGAGCCGACGCCCGCCAAAGATAGAACGCCTGGCCCTGGCGTGCCCAAGATGAGCAGCAGCGCGGATAGAAATGTCAGCATAAGTGCCCTACCCGCTTATTGTGGCTTATTGACCGGCCTTCAGCATCTCAAAGCGCAAGCCCTTGGCCGTGCGGTTCGGAAAGCCTTCCCAATGGGTGTGTTCAGGCTTCACAGTGCCATCCTTCTCTTTCGCCCACACGCTTTCATTGGCAACGGGGGTGAGGACTAGATAAGGGTCCATCTTCGCGTCGCCCTTGAGGTGTTTGCCCATCCAGGCGGTGGCGAAATGCTGGGTGATGTTGTTCATTCGGACGTTGTCCCAAACCGCATCCGTGTAGTGATCAGAGACGTTGAAGCCCAGTTTTTCATCAAAGCGATAGGCTTCCCTCGGCGCGGGCATGGGCGCGCCAGCGTTGTGATTGGCGTTTTCGAATGTCAGCAGCGAACGGTCTACATTAACAGTCTGCTCCCATATCGCGCGAATGCCATTCTCGTAGCCGGATACATCGTCTACGGAACCGGCAACAAACATCATGGGGATTTTCACGCCCTTGAGTGTTTCTGCATCCCAAAACTCCAACTGCCGCCCCCAAGGCGCGATGGAAATTGCTGTTTTGATGCGGGGATCGGGCAGCGCGTTATGTGTCTCAGAGCCGCCCTTGTGAACCGCCAATGTGCCGTGCGGTGCGCCCCAGGGATAGTCGATGGATTTCTGAGTCACGCCGCCGCCTGCCGTGATGACAGCGCCGTAGCCGCCCATGGAATAGCCGATGATACCAGCGTTAGACGCATCGACTTTGCCATTGAGGAATGAATTTGCGTCTTTCGACAAACGATCCATTTCGTTGAGCGTGAACAGCTGATCGAACGAGCGGTTCACGAGGGTAGAGCCAAATGCGGCCTGCGTGCGGTAGGTGGAATCCAGATGGTCAATGGAAGCGACTACGTAGCCTTTTGATGCCAGATTCTCGGCCAAGTGGGACAGCAAGAAACGGTTACCGGGGTAGCCGTGGGAAATGATGACGAGTGGATAGGTTCCATCAGCAGGTGCGGCATCGCGCACGGCCTTGCCCTGCAATTCCACTTCTGTGGTCGCGTCGCGCAGATAGGCTTTCAGCGCCGTATCTCCGCTCGCGCCCTGCGCTGCGGGGTACCAGACTTCCAGCGTCAGCGTGCGGTCATAGGTCGGAAGAGTTTCGGGCTTCGGGGCTTTCGGATCAATTTTGACGATGTCGATCTGTCCCGGATTGGTGATCGATATTTCGCGCACGCCTACGGCTAGATCGCCATAAGCCGCCAGTTCCGGCGCGTCCGGGCGTTGACCGTCGATGCGGTTTTCCGCCCATGAAGCGGGTGCAATCATCACGCTCATCACCAACGCCGCGCCCGTTTTCCTGAAAAATCCTGACATGTTCTCTCTCCCATTAAAGCTGAAGGCGTGAGCCTAGCAGCCCTTGAGGCAAAAGAAACAGGAGCGGGAAAGTTTTGAACGGCGCAATGCCGCAAACTCATTCCTTCGGCAGGTTTAGCTTCAGGTGCAGGTCTTTGAGCTGCTGTTTGTCCACATCGCCGGGTGCGCCCATGAGCAGGTCTTTGGCCTGCTGGTTCATGGGGAACATGGTGATTTCGCGCAGGTTTTTGGCGCCGCACAGCAGCATCACGATACGGTCCACGCCTGCGGCCATGCCGCCATGGGGTGGTGCGCCGTATTGGAAGGCGCGGTAGAGGCCGCCGAAGCGCTCTTCGACGGTTGCCTGATCCAGACCGGTCATTTCAAACGCTTTAACCATCACTTCCGGCAGATGGTTGCGGATGCCGCCTGAGGCAATCTCGAAACCGTTGCAGACCATGTCGTATTGCATCGCATCGATGGTCAGCGGGTCTTGGTTTTCCAGCGCTTCCAGCCCGCCTTTGGGCATGGAGAATGGGTTGTGGCCGAAATCCACCTTCTTGTTGTCTTCGTCCCATTCATAAAACGGGAAGTCGACAATCCAGCAGAATTCGAAAGCGTCTTCGTTGATCAGGCCCGCTTCTTCCGCAGCTTTCGTGCGGGCGGCACCTGCGAAGGATGCGAATTTGGCAGGGTCTCCAGCGGCGAAGAACACGGCATCGCCGAGTTCCAGACCAAGCTGTTCGCGCATGGCTTCTGTGCGCTCTGGACCGATGTTTTTAGCAATCGGTCCAGCAGCATCAAATTTACCCTCTAGCTCGCGCCAGAAAATATAGCCCATGCCTGGCTGGCCCTCGCCTTGCGCCCATGAATTCATTCGGTCGCAGTGTTTGCGCGAGCCTGCGCCTTTAACAGGGATCGCCCAGACTTCGTGTTTGGGATCGGCGTCCAGAATGCCCGCAAACACGCCAAAGCCGCCGCCGCGGAAATGATCGGATACGTCCTGCATCTCAATCGGGTTGCGCAGATCCGGTTTGTCGGAGCCGTATTTGCGGATGGCGTCTTTATAGGCGATGCGTGGCCAGTTTCTGGATACCTTTTTGCCATCAGCAAAGGCTTCAAAAACCTCCGTTATGACAGGTTCCATTGTGGTCAATACGTCTTCTTGCTCGACAAAGCTCATCTCCAGATCGAGCTGATAGAATTCGCCCGGGAGACGATCTGCGCGCGGGTCTTCATCACGGAAGCATGGTGCGATTTGGAAATAGCGGTCGAAACCGGACATCATGATTAGCTGCTTATATTGCTGTGGTGCCTGTGGGAGCGCGTAGAACTGGCCCGGATGGATGCGGCTCGGCACCAGAAAGTCTCTTGCGCCTTCGGGAGAGGATGCTGTGAGAATGGGCGTGGAGAACTCGAAGAAGGCAGCATCGTTCATACGCTTGCGCATATCGGCAATGATCGCCTGACGCTTCATGATGTTGTTGTGCAGCGTCTCGCGGCGCAGATCGAGAAAGCGGTATTTCAGGCGCACGTCTTCGGGGTATTCCTGCTCACCAAACACCGGCATGGGGAGTTCGGCAGCTTTCGACAGCACTTCGATTTCGCGGGCATACACTTCGATTTCGCCAGTCGGAAGATCCTTGTTCACGGTGTCTTCGCTGCGGGCCTTCACGTCACCATCAAGGCGAATAACCCACTCAGATCGCACGGCTTCAGCGGTAGCGAAATCCTTTGAGTCAGGATCAATCACAACCTGCGTGATGCCGTAGTGGTCGCGCAGGTCGATGAACAGCACCCCGCCGTGGTCGCGGACGCGGTGGACCCAGCCGGAAAGGCGCGTGGTGGTGCCGACATCGGATTTGCGAAGTTGCGCACAAGTATGGCTGCGGTAGCGGTGCATCGTGGATGGCCTTCGTGAAAAACGCGGCCATGAGAGGCCGGAAAAACGGGTGAAACTGGCGGCGCACGCAAAGACGAAAAAGGCCGCGAAACTCGATGCGCCTTTGGCCACGGGGGCACAGAATTGTCAAGGTTAGAGGGCTATAGCGCGGCCTCAAAGGCGGCTTTTGCGGGGTAGGTGTCGTAATCTTCATGGACAGGCGCAAAAATGAGGCGCAGGCTGGTGACACTTGATTTGCATCATTGCTGATTTCCCATGCTGGCGCTGCGCCCATTCATCCCCCTGCTTTTCGCTGCCGGCATCTTGCTGGCGGGCAACGGCCTGTTTTCCACTTTAATCGCCGTCAAAGGCGTTCAGGAGGGTATGAGTGCTGCCCAAATCGGCTGGATGGGCACCACCAACTTTGTGGGCTTCCTCCTCGGCTGCATTGTCGTGCCGCGTATTTTGCGATCTGTTGGGCATATTCGAACATTTGCAGCCCTTGCTGCTCTGGCCGCGTCAGCAACGCTTGTGATGGCGATGAAGGCCGATCCGTATAATTGGCTGGTTATGCGCGCTGTCACCGGCTTTTGCTTTTCCGGCCTGTTCACCACAATCGAAAGTTGGCTGAACACTGGCGTGCGCAACGAGGTGCGTGGCAAGATCTTGGCTGTGTACCGGATTGTCGATATTCTCGTGGTCTCTGGCGCACAGTTCATGCTGCCCATATTCGGCACTGAAGGCTTCACGTTGTTCGGCATCATGGCGATGATGATCTGCCTTTCGCTCGTTCCAGTGGCCATAGGCGACCGCTCAAACCCGAAGCCGCCCGAGATCTTCAAATTCGACATCAAGGCCATCTGGATTATATCGCCGCTGGCCTGCGCTGGTTGTGTTGCCATCGGGATGACGAACAGCGCTTTCCGCTTTGTTGGGCCGCTTTACGGCGAAGCGATTGGGCTGGACCTGACCGATATTGCCACTTTCATATCGCTCGGCGTGGTTGGCGGCGCGGTGTTGCAATATCCGCTTGGCACGTTGTCCGACAAATATGACCGGCGGTGGATATTGATTTTCGCAACTTTGGGCGCAGTCGCAGCCGGAATGTTCCTCTCCGTGGTTGCAGGCAAAAACGTGCTGCTGGTTTATGTCGGCATCTTCGCTTTCGGCGCGTTCTCGCTGCCGCTTTATTCGCTCTCAGCCGCGCACGCCAATGACCGTGCTGAGCAAGGCCAATATGTTCTGCTCGCGGCGGGGTTGATGTTTTTCTACGGTATTGGCGCCATCGTTGGCCCGCCGGTCTCGTCAATCATGCTTGGAGCTTTCGGGCCGGAATCGCTGTTTGTCTTCACCAGCGTCATTCACGGTACGCTTGTTGTCGCCACGCTGTTTCGGATGCGGGCGCGCGATGCTGTGCCCGATGCGCGGCGCGGGCGCTTCACTATGCTGGTGCGCACGTCACCATTTATGCAGAAACTCACCCGCAACCGCGACAAAGCGTAAGGCATCGGCTGTCTGGTTTTTCGCGCCACTACAGTATAAGAGCGCGCATGAAAATTGTTTCCACAACCGAAGATCTGGCCCAATTGTGCAGCGAAATGGCGCGGCACGATTACGTTACGGTCGACACCGAATTTCTGCGCGAAACGACCTTTTGGCCAATCCTATGCCTTATACAAGTCGCCACGCCTGACGATGAAGCGATCATCGACCCTATGGCCGAGGGCATCGACCTTGCACCTTTCTTCGATCTTATGGCCGACCCCGATGTGGTGAAGGTGTTTCACGCAGCACGGCAGGATGTGGAAATCGTCTACAATCTGGCTGGCCTTGTGCCGGAGCCGATTTTTGACACGCAGGTGGCAGCAATGGTTTGCGGCTATGGCGACTCAATCGCCTACAACATGCTGGTGTCGAAAATCTGCAACGCGCAGATCGACAAGTCTTCGCGGTTTACCGACTGGTCGCATCGCCCGCTTTCGGAGAAACAGCTGGATTACGCGCTGGCCGACGTCACCTTCCTGCGCGATGTGTATGAGCACCTCAAAGAACGATTGGAAAAACAGAAGCGCGAACACTGGGTCGCCGAGGAGATGAAGATCCTCACCAATCCAGAAACGTATGATCTGCCCGTCGAAAAGGCGTGGACGCGGCTGAAAATGCGGGTGCGCAAACCCATTGATTTAGCCGTTATGCAAAGCGTTGCACGCTGGCGCGAGGAGGAAGCGCGGGAGCGCAACATTCCGCGAGGACGTGTCATCAAAGATGATGCAATCTACGAAGTCGCGCAGCAGCATCCAAAAGACCAGAAAGCCTTGTCGCGTTTGCGCGCCCTGCCCCGCGGGTTTGAAAATTCACGCCATGCGGAAGGTCTGCTGGAGGCTATAGAGGCCGGGCTTTCGACACCGAAGGAAGACTTGCCAGTTGTGCCTCGTCCGTCGCGTTCGCCGGAAGGAACGGGCGCTGCAACAGAACTGCTGAAGACGCTGTTGAAAGTGATCGCAGAACAAAACCAAGTTGCGGGCAAAGTGATTGCCACCGCTGACGAGCTGGAAAAAATCGCAGCGAGCGACGATGCGGATGTGGCGGCGCTGAAAGGCTGGCGATACGAGCTTTTCGGCAAACATGCGCTCGACTTGAAGCGTGGCGATATTGCGCTGGGCTTTGAAGACCGCAAAATTCAGATCATCGAACTGGAATAGGCGCCTCCGTTGTTAAGGACGCGACCTTGTAAGCCCTTGCAAAACAACGCCTAGCGCGCTGTAAACCCGTTGAGAATTCAGCAGGGGCCCGAATGTTATGAAAATTGTAGATCGCAAGAAAGTTGCCATCATCGGCGCAGGCGTCAGCGGCCTTGCCGCCGCAAAGGCGTTTGCCGAAAAAGGCCACGAAATTCATGGTTTCGAGCGCGGCCCCGATTTTGGCGGCGTCTGGGAGGCGTCCGTCTCCTACCCCAATGTGCGCACGCAATCGGATAAAGATCTTTACGCATTCTCCGACATGCCCATGCCGGACGATTATCCGCAATGGCCGAGCGGCGCTCAAGTGCAGAAGTACCTCACCAATTATGCGCGAAAGCACGATGTTGCCCACGCGTTTTCGTTCAACACCAAGGTTTTGTCAGTCGATCAGGGTGATGACGGCTGGACAGTTGAGGTTGAACACCCGCCCAAGGGAAAGGCCAAGCCCAAGCGCGAAACGCTGAAATTTGATTTTGTTGCTGTGTGCGTTGGGCAGTATTCTAATCCGAAACGCCTCAATGCTCCCGGCGAGTCTGATTTCACCAAAGCCGGTGGCCAGATCATTCATTCCAGCCAATATGTTGATGACGCCTTGGCGGCTGGCAAAAATGTTGTGGTCGTTGGGGCATCAAAATCCGGCACCGACGTGGCCGTGAACGCTTGGAAGGCTGGCGCGAAGCAGGTCACATTGGTTTACCGCCGCGATGTCTGGCGTATGCCCTACAAGGTTTTGGGTCTTCTCAACTTTAAGCATCTGGTTTTCATGCGGTTGCAAGAACATTTCTCGAAACCATGGGGAAAGTCTGGATTTGGCAAAGTCGTCGGAAAACTGACCAAGCCTCTCGCCTGGGCGAATTATCGCGGCCTGGAAATGGTGTTGAGGGCGCAATTGGGACTGAAGAAATTCGACATGCTGCCAACAGAGGGCATCGAAAATCAGGTCGCCTGCGCGTTTCCGATTGTCACACCCGACTTTTTTACGGGCATCGAGATCGGCAAAATTAAACCCGTTCGCACGGAAGTTGCTCGCTACAACGAAGGCTCGGTAACGCTGAAAAACGGCGAAACTGTCGAGGCCGACCTAGTTGTCGAAGCGATCGGTTGGGAACGGGATGTGCCGTTCCTTTCGCCCTCTGTCAAAGCGAAACTGGTGGGGCCACAGGGCGACTACCGATTGTTTCGCCATGCGGTGAACCCTGACCTGCCCGGCTTGGGCTTCGTGGGCTTCAACTCGTCTTTCGCCACGATGCTGACGTCCGAAATGGTCGCTCATTGGCTGGTGCGGTTTGCCGATGATCAGTTGGCGAAGCAGCCGGATGCCGCAACCATGAAGGCAGAAATTGCGGCGCTGGAAAAATGGCGTCACGAGGAACGCACGGCTTCGCTGCCTGACAAAGGCTTGTGTGTTGCGCCGTTCCATTTCCTGCATTTTGACGAGTTGCTTGCTGATATGGGCGCCCGTAAGCGCAAGAGCCTGAACCCGCTGGTGGAATATCTCTCCTACCCGCGCCTGCGCAACATCCGCGCTTATCTGGAAAGCACGCCTGCCTATTCTGCCGAGCGCCGCGCCGATGCGTGAGCGCTTTCTGCCCGATCTGGAGAGCCCAGACGAGGATCCCCATCTGTGGCTGGAAGAGATAGACGGCGAAAAGGCCATCGCTTGGGTAGAAGATCAAAACGCCACCACGCGCACGGCGCTGGAAGGCGATGCGTTTGCAGCCGACCGTGATGCATTGGCCGCAATTTTCGAGCGCGAAGACCGTCTGCCAATGATCACGCGGCACCAAGGCTTAATCTACAATTTCTGGCAGGATGCAAACAATGTGCGCGGCCTTTGGCGCCGGACAACGCTGGAGAGTTTCAGTTCGGACAAGCCCGATTGGGAGCCGGTGCTGGACCTCGACGAGTTGGCACAAAACGAAGGGCAAGATTGGGTTTGGAACGGCCCAACGCGGGGTTCCGAGAGCCAATCAACAATCCTGATTGCTTTGTCCCCCGGTGGCGGCGACGCCGTTGTGATGCGCGAGTTTGATCTGAGAACCAATACATTCGTCGCGGATGGTTTTGTGCTCGACGCCGGTAAGCATTGGGTGAGCTGGTTTGACGTGGACACGCTGCTGGTCAGCTCGCCGCAAGGCGAAAACATGGCATCGGCTTCAGGCTATGGCCGCACGGTGCGAAGATGGCCGCGCGGCAAGGCTTTCTCTGACTCACAGGTGATTTTCGACGTTCCAACGGACCATATGGCGGGAACTGTGGCGGTGGACCGAAGCGCAGGTTCGCCGCGATTGATCCTGGTCGATCTGATAGACTTTCAACGTCGCGCTTATACGTTTGTAGATGAGAGCGAAGTGCGCACCGCGCTAGACCTTCCGCTCAAATGTGATTTCGACGTGCATGATGACACTGCTTTGGTGTCTCTGGACGAGACTTGGGTAACTGGTGGCAAGACGTTTCCAGCCGGTGCGCTGATCTCCTGCCCTCTTGCCGCACTTTTGGCAGGAGCGCCAGATTGGGACACAGTTTTCGAGCCGAAGGCACGCTTGGCCCTGCAATATTATTTCTGGAACGGTGACGCCTTGGTTTTGTCGATGTTGGACGACCTCAAGCCGCGGATTGACGTTCTGACCAGATGCGACGCGCAATGGGATGCACAATCGCTGAAAGGTCTGCCTGAAGTGGGCACGGCATCTGTGGGACGGCTAGACGCGACAAGCGATGCGCCAGGCACCGAATTGCTGCTGCAAGCTGCCTCCCCGCTCGATGCGCCGTATTTGGATTTGATCGCGCCGAGCAAGAAGCCTGAGCGCCTAAAATCTTCATCGGCAGCCTTTGATACAACAGGCCTCGTATGCACACGTCACGAAGCCACATCGGACGACGGCACCCACGTTCCCTATTTCCAAATTGGGCCTGCGCAGAGCGACGGTAATGCGCCTGTGCATATGTATGGCTATGGCGGATTTCAGGTTTCCGAACTTCCCAATTACCGAAGCCAGATCGGCAAGCTCTGGCTTGAGAAAGGCGGAACAGCTGTAGTCGCCTGCATTCGCGGTGGTGGCGAGTTTGGGCCGGATTGGCACCAAGCGGGCGTGCGCGAGAAAAAGCGACTGGCGCATGATGATTTCGCGGCGGTTGCCCGTGATCTGGTCGAGCGCGGTGTGACTGTTTCCAAGCGCATCGCGGCTGAAGGCGGGTCAAACGGCGGTATTCTGATCACCAACATGTTGACGCGCTATCCTGATCGTTTTGGAGCGCTTTTTTGCACAATTCCACTCATCGACATGCGACGCTATTCAAAGCTGCTGGCCGGTGCCAGTTGGGTTGCGGAATACGGTGATCCGGACGTGGCCGAGGATTGGGCGTTTCTGAAAGACATCAGCGCGTATCACACAGTCTCGCAATCACAGGATATGCCGCCCATCATGATTGCCACCACGCGGCGCGACGACCGGGTTCACCCCGGTCATGCCCGTAAGATGGCGGCGAAACTGATCGAGATGGGCCAAGAAGCGCGTTATTTGGAATTGGATGCTGGCGGGCATTCATATGGCAAGGACGCCAAGGAACGCGCGGCTTTCATCACTTTGGGTATGCACTTTCTGCGGCGCTCAATCGGATGGAAGCCGGAGAGTGAAGGTTAGACTTAGAGAAATTTTTCCTTTACCGCGTGGCGCGCTTTGATCCAGCGGATAGTGCCTGTGGAAGAACGCATGCACACAGTATCGGTTTCAATATAGGTGCGGCCAAACTTGACGCCCTTGAGCATGTTGCCATCTGTTACGCCGGTGGCGGCGAACAGAACATCTCCCTGCGCCATTTCTTCCATCGTATAAGCTTTTTCAGGCTCGTTGACTCCCATACGTGCGGCGCGGGCAATCTTTTCATCGGTATCCAAAATCAAACGACCCTGCATCTGTCCGCCCATGCAACGCAAAGCTGCGGCAGCCAACACACCCTCCGGCGCACCGCCAATGCCCATGTAGAGATCGATTCCCGTCTCATCTGGCTCGGTCGTGTGAATGATTCCGGCCACATCCCCATCGCCAATAAGACGCACGGCAGCGCCGCAGCCACGAATTTCTTCGATCAGTTGGGCGTGGCGCGGGCGGTCCATCACGCAGGTGGAAATTTCCGCAACGGGAACGCCTTTGGCTTTGGCGATCGCGTTTAGATTGTCTGTGACCGAAGCATCAATGTCGATTGTGCCAGCGGGATATCCCGGGCCGATGGCAATCTTGTTCATGTAAACATCGGGCGCGTAAAGCAGTTTGCCACGCTCTGCGATAGCGATGACGGCCAATGAATTGGGCTGATTCTTGGCGCATATCGTAGTGCCTTCGAGCGGATCAAGCGCGATATCAACCTCTGGTCCGCCGCGGCCTACTTCCTCGCCGATATAAAGCATTGGAGCCTCATCGCGTTCGCCTTCGCCAATCACGATGCGGCCGGAGATGGGCAAGTTGTTCAGCTCGGATCGCATTGCATCCACCGCTACCTGATCTGCTTTTTTCTCGTCCCCCTTTCCGCGTTCGCGTGCTGCAGCCACGGCTGCCGCTTCTACAACGCGCGCCATTTCCATCGTCAACATACGGTCAAGATGGCCAGATTCGGGTTTTGAGGGCGTGGACATGGGAAGTTTCCGTAGCTGACTGGTTTCAGTGCGGTTTTGGTTGAAGCGACTGAAAAAGGCAACGTGCCACAGCCCTCCTCCCCCGTCTATTTAGCACGCAAATGTGAGGCCCGGTGATCGCCACGTTCTGTTAGGCTCAATCCATGAATAGACTTGCTGCCTTGCTTCTGCTTCTAGCTTCTCCCGCCTATGCGCAGGAAGAACCTCGGTTTGTGGGCGAATGGGAAGACGGCACGATGAGCAGCATCCAGATCGTTTCGCGCACGATTCCCTTCATCGTGCGTTATTGTCATCAGATGGAATGCGACAATTACGAACCAGACGGGGACGCAAACCGCATGATTTTTCGCTTCGATGAAGGCGAAAATTTCCCCGGGGCGGTTTTGGACCTTGCCCTGGAAGGTAAGGTCTATCGCGGCTTCTACAAGATCAACGGCGCGGCGCGGGACTACAAAATCACGATGGGGCCGGGTTGAACGAAAGCTAGGAAAGCTTCTCAATCCGAATCATCTGCGCTTCACCCACCAAGCGACCATCGCCCTTGATGGCCGTTAGGGCGTCACGGATTTCCTGTTCGCTGCATTCGTGGGTGATGAGGATAATTGGCGCTTGCCCGTCTTCCCCTCTTGCCCGGCGCTGAACGATGGATTCCAGTGAAATGTCCTGCTCCGCCATTCGTGTGGCGATGGAGGCCATTGTACCCGGTTTGTCGACCACCTGAAGGCGCAAGAAATAGCCGCCTTCGTGGGCCTGCATGGCAGCTTGCGTATGCGGCAACAGGGTTGCGGCGGGTTGACCCAAGGCTGGGCCGTGCTGGTAACCGGGCCGTGATTTGGCAATATCGCAAATGTCGCCAGCCACGGCAGAAGCAGTCGCTTCTCCGCCTGCACCGGGGCCAGACATCATCAGTGAGCCAACCATATCAGCCTCGATGGTGACTGCATTGGTGACGCCACCGATTTCAGCAATGGCGGAGCCGAGTGGAACCATGGCCGGATGAACGCGGCTTTCCACTCCGCTGTCAGTGCGTGTCGCGACGCCCAGTAGTTTAATGCGATAGCCCAGCTCTTTGGCGGCAGCTATATCCTCAGTGGTTATTGCTGTGATGCCTTCCAGATAGATCGCGTCGGGCGCGATTTTGGTGCCGAAAGCGAGACTGGTGAGGATGGCAAGTTTGTGGGCGGTGTCGTTGCCTTCAATGTCAAAAGTCGGGTCCGCTTCTGCATATCCAAGTCGCTGAGCGTCGGCGAGGCATTCCTCAAACGACATGCCTTCCGCTTCCATACGGGTAAGAATGTAATTGCACGTGCCATTCAAAATGCCGAATACGCGGCTTACGCAGTTAGCCGTCAGGCTTTCGCGCATCACTTTAATGATGGGAATGCCACCGGCAACTGCGGCTTCGTAGTTGAGCAGCACTCCGTTGCTTTCTGCAATCTCGGCGAGTTCTACGCCGTGCTTGGCAAGCAGCGCCTTGTTGGCTGTTACAACGTGTTTGCCTGCCGCCAGAGCGGCTTTGACGGATGAATAGGCGGGATCGTCCTCGCCTCCCATCAACTCCACGTAGACGTCAATATCATCACTGGTCGCCAATGAGATTGGATCATCGATCCATGAATAGGGCGATAAATCAAAGCCACGGTCACGGCCTCGGTCGCGTGCGTTGATTGCTGTGACGAGCAATTCGCGCCCGCAACGGTCTGCGAGCATTTCCGCCTGTGAGTTAAGCCCCTTGATTAGCGAAGCGCCCACGGTTCCAAGACCTGCAATTCCCAAGCGCAAGGGTGGCATGTTGGTTGGCTGCGGTTCAGTTGTCATGAGGCGTTTTCCGGGTGCGGCGGTGAGTCTGTTTGTGCACCCGAAATGCCCGTTTTGAACAGCGCTGGCAACAAAGGAGCTTTATTCGTAATCCGGTTCTGCTTTGCGCTTCTCGTGATAGTCGAGCAGTTTTTCCATTTCAGACACGTCACGCTTGTAACCTTGGGTTACCGCTTGCTGTTGCGCCGGTGGATTGCGATTGGCGGCTGGAGCCAGTTCGCGCTTTATTTGCGCTTTTTCATTTGTCGTCATCTGGCTGGTTTGTCCCTGCGGGACATTGTTGACGTTGGGATAATCGCCCTGTTTTCGCGCACCGGGCTGGTCGGGCGTTTCGGTCGAGGGCAAAACGCTTTCAAGGCTTAGCGCATCAGTGCCAGTGGTCGTGCAAGCAGACAATGCCAGCACGGCGCAGAGACACACAGATGGAAAGATCGCGCGAAAGTTCATGCGGCCCAGTATAGGGGAAATGTGTTGCAAAATTGATAGCCTGATATCTGGCAGAGCTACATTGACTGCCAAGCGAACCAAAGAAGCAGCAGTGAAGACGACATATGCAACGTGAGTGTAAGGCCCATGCTGATCACCCGTAGCGGAATTTTCGGATACCGCCGCTCAACGCCGAGTGGATGCAGGAAACGCGCGATGAGCCATGTAAGGCCCGCTCCGTGCAGCCAAATCGAGCCAAGCCCATGCCACTCTAGCAAGCCCAATGCGATGATGAAGAACGGTGCGTTTTCCGTAAGGTTGGAGTGAGCAGAAATGCGCTTCTGCAATTCTTCGCGTCCGCCATCACCAAGTGCGATGCGCTGGAGCCGCCGATAGCCGATCACACGCAAGGCCAAGCCTACAACCATGAAGATCGTAATAGCAGTGTAGAGCGTGGTGATCGGCAGAGGCATGGTGCTTAGATTTGTTTCAAAGCCTGAGCAAGATCGGCGATCAGATCATCGGCATTTTCAATGCCGATGGAAAGACGCAAAACGTCAGCACCAGCGCCGGCTTCATTTTGCTGATGGGCGTCGAGCTGGCGGTGGGTTGTCGAAGCCGGATGAATGATCAGCGAACGGGTATCGCCGATATTCGCCAAATGCGAGAATATCTCAACGTTGGACACCATCGCCACGCCAGCGTCATAGCCCCCCTTTACGCCGAAGGTGAACACCCCCCCTGCACCGTTTGGCATATATTGTTTCTGCAATTTGTGGTGCGGATCTTTCTTTAGGCCCGCATAGGAGACCCACTCGACCTTGTCGTGGCCATCGAGGAATTCGGCAACCTTCTGAGCATTGTCGCAATGGCGCTGCATGCGAAGCGCGAGAGTCTCGATCCCTGTCAGTATCTGGAAAGCGTTAAACGGCGAAATGGCCGGGCCGAGATCGCGCAGGCCAAGAACACGGCAGGCAATTGCGAAAGCGAAATTGCCGAATGTTTCGGCCAGCACCATGTCGTTATATTCAGGGCGCGGCTCGGTCAGGATCGGAAACTTGTCGTCCTTGCCCCAATCGAACGTGCCGCCATCCACGATATAGCCACCCATGGAATTGCCGTGACCGGCCATAAACTTGGTCAACGAGCCAACGATAATATCTGCGCCGTGTTCAATCGGGCGGCACAGGTATGGGGTCGCCATCGTGTTATCGACGATCAGCGGAACGTGGTGCTTACGGCAAACTTCTGCGATGCCGTTGATGTCCATGACAACGCCACCCGGGTTGGCAAGGCTTTCGATGAACACAGCTTTGGTTTTGGGTGTGATCGCCTTTTCAAAGTCAGCCGGTGTCAAACCATCGGCCCAATTAACCTGCCAACCGAAGGATTTGAACGATTGGCCGAACTGGTTGATGGAGCCTCCGTAGAGCTTTTTTGCAGCGACGAATTCATCGCCCGGCATCATCAGCGCGTGCATGACGAGCAATTGCGCCGCATGGCCGGAAGCCACGGCCAAGGCAGCCGTGCCGCCTTCCAGCGCCGCGCAGCGCTCCTCGAGTACTGCCGTCGTCGGGTTGGTAATGCGGGTGTAGATGTTGCCAAAGGCTTGCAAGCCAAAAAGGCTGGCGGCATGGTCGACGTCATCAAAAACAAAAGATGCTGTTTGATAAATCGGCGTTATGCGGGCGCCGGTCGCAGGGTCTGGTTGGGCACCGGCATGGATGGCAAGGGTATCAAAACCCGGTTCGTTGTTGCTCATGGAAAGCTCCGAAAGGCTGCAAGAATTTGAAATATTGCAGGGTTATCCCGCAGGCGGGACCAAAGGTCAAAGGGCAGATTTCGTCACGGTGAACGTGCCTTGAGCAGAAATTTGCGCTGATCGCGCCGTAAAGCAATCAATTTTTGCGCAGAGGGCTGCAATGCACTGGACGCGGGTGTGTTAGGCAGGCCAAAGACGTTTTATGAGCAATCTTGAGTTCGACCCGCTGTCGCCTGCTTTTGCGGCCAACCCTTATGCCTTTTACGCCAAACTGAGGGAGGCCGAGGGGTTGGTTTGGTTCGAGCAGCTCGGCATGTACATCGCTGCGCGCCATGCGGATGTTGTAGCGATTACCACCAATCCAGCCTGCGTGCGATCGCTCACGGGGTTTGCGTCGGAAGAAGAGTTGCGTACGGCGCAGCGGGCGGCGAACTGGCATGACATGCCCTATCACGAACGGGTGGTGCAGTTTTCGCTGCTCGACAGTGACGGGCCAGTTCACAGGCGCTTGCGCAAACTGGTGTTCGGCTCATTCACCGCGATGGCGGTTGAAGGTTTGGATGCGGTGGTGCGCCCGTTCGTGAACGAATTGCTGGACGGGTTGGAGCATCGCGAGAGCTTCGACTTTACCAACGATTTTGCAGTCCATGTGCCAGGGTTTCTCATCGGCTATCTGCTCGGCGCTCCACGCGAAGATGCCGAGCAGTTGCGGGTATGGTCTGAACAGGTTGTGAAGTTTTTCGATGTGGACCGCAGTGACGCTTTGAAAATCAAGGCGGAAAAGGCAACGCGGGAATTCTATCACTATCTCGAAGATCTGATGCGAGAGCGCGAAAAGGCGCCGCGTTACGATCTGATTTCCAAAATGCTGGAAGATAAAAAAGCAGGCCACTACAGCCAAGACGAGTTCATCTCCACTTGCATGTTGATCCTCATGGCAGGCCACGGTTCAACCATTGACGTGTTGGGTTCGGGCATGAATACGCTGATCGACCACCCGGACGCTTGGACAGAGTTGAAGGCAGCACCGGAGAAATTGCCGAGCGCGATTCAGGAAATATTCCGCACCGAGCCGCCCCTGCCGTTTTTTCACCGTCATGCGACGCAAGACATCGAAGTGGCTGGGCGCGTTTTCGAGAATGGCACGACTTTTGGCCTGCTTTACGGCGGTGCAAACCGCGATGCTGCCGCGTTTACGCAACCGGACGTGTTCGACATTCGACGCACACCAAACCGCCATCTGGCCTTCGGACAGGGCGCACATTTGTGCTTGGGGAATAATCTCGCACGGATGAACATGCGGGTGGTATTTGAGTGCTTGCTTCAGCGCTTCAGCGGGTTTGAGCTTGTGGGAGGCGTGGAATGGAAACGCGGTTTAAGCGTGCGCGGCCCGGTTGCCTTGCAGGTTCGCCCTAAGACGTGACCCTCAATCCTTCAGGCCGAAATGCTGGAAACCCTTGCTCAGTTTCGGCTTCTTGGCGGAGATTGTACGGCGGTTGAAGCCTGTCCAGCCAATTTCACCGCATAGTCGGGCATATTCGATTTTGGGGCAGCGGTTCTGGACCACCTGAATGCCCGCCATTTCCAACGCAGCAGCGATGGCATCGTCGCGGATACCGAGTTGCAGCCAGACGACTTTTGGCAATTCTGGCAGCGCCATGATTTCGGATACAATTCCGGGGAGTGCCTCTGCCCGGCGGAATATATCGACCATATCGGGTGGCTGCGGCAGGTCGGCAAGGCTCGCGTAAGTCATTGCCCCCGCAATTTCCTTGCCCGCCTGCCCCGGATTGATGGGGAAAATATCGTATCCCTTCGTCGCCATGTATTTGGCGACGAAGAAAGATGGACGCACCTGATTGGCGCTCGCTCCGATGATCGCGACCGATTTAACGCTCTGAAGGATGCCCTTCAGCCAATCATCGTCATATAGATCATGATCGACCACGTTCACCGGTGCCAGATAGAACAAGGCACGCGCAGACCGGACGGGCGGCGGAAGCTGCTAGAGCTTACCAATTTCCAGCCCTGGCGGCGCAAGCGTGGGCGCAACTGCTTTTCGGTGGTTCCCCAAGCCCAGCGCCATCTTTTGCCGTTACGGTTGCGGCTATAGCCAAGCTTCACCAGCACGTCGCGGCGATTGATTGAACTGCGCGATGGCCGGTTTTTGCAGCGGATTGACGTGGGAATGAATCCCCTCCGCAGCACTCTTTTAGAGAAAGTCTCCAGCTGATTGGCATTGATCCAACCCGTCGACGCGGCTTCAGCGCTCGTGGGTATGATATGGCTGGCAAGCGAAATCGCAAAAGCCAGAAGGGCGGTAACAGTAAAACGCATGGGTATTCCTTATAAATTACAATCGGCAACCGGGCCGACTCTCGTAAGAAGTCAAGACTACTTGTCCCTACCGTAACGTCAATTCACCTACCGTATTATTCGTCCTGCCATTCGGGCGAACGATCCTCCAAAAACGCTCCAATACCCTCTTGCGCATCCTGCGCCATCATATTTTCGGTCATGACTTCGGCGGTGAGAGCGTAGGCCTCCGCGAGCCCCACTTCAGCCTGCGCATAGAAGGCTTGCTTGCCTACTTTCAGAGTATACGAAGACTTTTTGGCGATGTTGGCGGCATATTGCTGAGTAATTTTTTCCAGGTACTCAACAGGCACAACCCGGTTCACCAGCCCAATTTCGCGGGCGTGGCTGGGTGTGATAGCCTCGCCCGTTAGCAGCATTTCCATCGCGTGTTTGCGCAAAACGGTTCGGGAAAGCGCCACCATCGGGGTGGAGCAGAACAATCCGATATGCACGCCCGGTGTGCAAAATGCGGCGTCTTCGCTGGCAATCGCCAAATCACAGGAGGCGACCAACTGACAACCTGCCGCTGTGGCGAGGCCGTTAACTTCGGCAATCACAGGTTTGGGATGGTTGACGATGGCCTGCATCACAGTCGCGCATCGTTCCATCAGGCTTTTGAAATACGCGCGGCCTTTGTCGTCGTCGCTGCGGCGGGCGGTAAGTTCTTTCAAATCGTGACCAGCACAGAAAAGGTGGCCGTTGGCGGCGATGATGATAACCCTCACTTCACCGTTTTGCGCCGCATCTGCTAGCGCTCCATCAAGCGCATCCAACATCGCTTCAGACAGCGTGTTGGCAGGCGGGTTATTGAGCACCAAGCGAAGCACGCCGGCATCCTTCATCTGCACAACCAGTGGCGCTGCACCAAGGTCTTGCGGTGTCTTGATTTTCAGAATTTCCGCCATCGCGCTGCCAGCCTTCGTCGTTGTCCTTGCTCAATGCGTAGAATGTTGCCAATTTCGGCGCAACCTGTTCGTAATTGTCACTTTAATCATGCAAAAGCCAGTTTTCACGCCCGAAGAACTCAATGCCTATATTGCAGAGGTTTACCCCGAGATCATCGATCAATTGCCGCAGTATAATGTTCGCACCATCGAGGCAGGCCGTGTGGTTGTCGAAAGCAAGACAGACCACCGCCACATCCGCGCCGGTGGCACTGTCTCCGGCCCTACCCTGTTCGCAATTGCAGATATGGGCGGCTATTGCTGCGCGCTTTCAGTCCTTGGCCGCGAGGCGTTAACGGTTACAACCAATTTGAACATAAACTTCATGCGCAAAGCCGAACCGGGGCTTTTGGTTGCAGACTCGCGGATATTGAAAATGGGCAAACGGCTGATGGTGTTTGACTGCACGATCACCAAAGACGGCAAAACCGACATCATCGCCCATGCGACTGGAACGTACGCGATACCGCCAAAATAAAAGGCGATATGGTATTTGACAAACCAATGATTTGAGCGGTCTTGCAGGCTGTTTCGGCCTACGTCTTACTTCTCGGTCTTTTTTGGCTTTTCGGTCGGCTTTGAACGAGCAATCTTTTTCAGCGCACGCTCAAACGCTTCCGGCGATTCATCCGCTTCTAATTTGCGGGCAGTCTCCCTGAATTTGTCAATTTGAGATTTTTCACCCATGTGAGAGAAACCGATTCTTCGCCATGCTCTCAATCCCATTCAGCGGCGCAATCATAGCAACAGTTTGCAGCAAGACCTGGTCGGGAAAATTCAACGCCTCAGAATAAACCGCAACATTCTCATTTGCCGGTGACCGCCCGACATCAGAAAACATGACAAACTTTGAGTTTACCGAGTTTTGATGCGATCCAACAATCTCGAAAAAAACACGCTGATCGCCGTGAATCGCGGCAACATCGACATTGTATTGCCGCCCGCTTTGTCCTGTAGCTTCAAACTCTTTTACCAAATCAGCGCCAACTTTCGCGAACTGCAAACGATCAAACAAATTTCCGATTACATCAATCTCTGCATCTTTTCGGGCTTTTTCAATGGCTGATTTACAGGCATTAGAGCTTGCATTAGCCACACTTAAAACGGCAGACGCCAACCAATCCGAAGTCTCAACTTGAGCGAAACATTCGGAACGGTTGTAATGAACTCCAAAATGGTGCGCCTCGTTTTTGAAGTGCTTGCTAATTTCGTGGTCTGACTGACCGTGAGCAAGTGCGATTTGAGAGCCTTCACCTCCGTCCGATACAATGAAGCCATCGCCATGTGAGCGAATGATAACCTTCACCATTTCAAAAGATGGGTATAGGCAACTTGTAGAAACCAAGAGGCCTTGATCGGTGCTTTCACAAGTCATCAAGAGACCAAGATGGGCCTTTAAGTCATTGCAACTAATCATGAAAAAAGGCCTCCTCTTTCTGGCAGGTCAAAGTTTCTTTGATCACCATCTAAATTGATTCTAACATAATCTGCTAAAACTGCCAGCGCTTGCGGCAAGCGTCTTGTGCTTTGCGATACGTTCTTACGGACTGGCAATTCCCAAACGCCATTTCTTTGATGCAAAACTTGAGTTCTATTCCCGTCCCAAGGATGGCAATGAGACCCACAGACGAGCGCTTCGAACCCGCCGATATGCTGGACGGTCAATGGATTAGCTTCGCAGACCTCAATTCTTTTGAGGTCTATTCTGTAACAGGGGTAACCCGCAAATATGACCGAAATGCTCGGTTCTTGGGAGCTAAGTCGACTTGAGCGAAAGGCGAGGTGCGCTCTACTACTGCCATCCGGTTCCAATATTGGCCAATGCGCCGCCATCTCATACCGCCGCCCATTTTCAAACCACTCTGGAACGCCATAAGCCAACATCTTTTCAACTTCATAGAAGTCGTCAATTTGTTTTACCAAAGATTCGCGAATCGCTCTTTTCATGAAAGCCATTAAGACAGAAAAACTGCGGCGAACTACACTCAGAATTTGAGATTCAGTTGTTGAAATTGTTCTTCTCGCGACTTCGAACGCGCGTTAATTAGCTCTTTGATACGTCAGTCGCTTGCCAACAACACCCATCAGCGCAACGTCAGCGCGTTCAATGTCGTTTACTCCCAAAGCAACGCGATTGTTATAGCGAAAGTCATATTCCGCCAGATAACGGTGCAAGTGCTTTTCCTTGCAGTGCTGATAAACGCCCTTCATGCCGCGCTTGAAAATGCTGTAATAGCCTTCAACCGTATTGGTGTGAATTTCGCCACGGCCCCACTGCTTTTGGCTGTGGTTGACGTGTGCGTGAAGGAACTCGCGATCTACGTTGTGATAAACGCCAGCTTCGTCAGTGACCACGCGTGCTTCTTGGTCAAGATTTGCGCGAATGATCGGCAAGATCGTTTTCTGGTCAACATGATCGACGTGGAAGCTACGGGCCTCGCCTGTGCGGCTAACGAGCGTCAGAACCGCCATCTTGTGACCGCCGCCTGGAAACTTCACGTCTTTGCCACGAAAAACGTCTTTCTTGCCAACATATGTTTCGTCAATTTCAACAATACCGCCGTTGCCGCCCATATCGGGCAGAAAGTCACCGGAGCGCATGGCTTCACGAATGCGGTGAGTGAGGAACCAAGCCGTTTTGACCTGCACTTCCAAAGTGCGAGCCATCTGATTGCTGGAAATACCCTTTTTAGAGGAACACATAAGGTAGATTGCCTGCAGCCACTTGTGCATTGGCAGGTGGCTTTCTTCAAAAATCGTGCCTTTGCGCACGGTGAATTGGCCACGGCAATCGTAGCATTTCTTCACGCCAAAGCGCTCTACGCCTTCGGGGTTTTTCTTAGAAGCCTTCGTGCGCAATCCATCCAACTGCTTGATGCGATCTGTGCCGCCACAATGCGGGCAAGTCGGTCCGTTAGGCCAAAGCGTAGCTTCAACATGTGCGAAGGCTGCTGCTTCATCGTGGAAGTATGGGCGGGAGAGAATAGACATAACAATCGTTCCTGATTTGATGCCTATTTATACCCCGTTTGATCTGGGTTTGTCAAATACAATATCGCCAAATAAAATATGGTAATCTGATACCCTATTTTTAAGGCGCTGTTTTTGTTAATTTTTTCCATGCGTTGCGCAAATTCGACACTTGACGCTGCAATCAAGCGTGCTAAACAGCATCGCAACAGCCCTGCTCACCAGCGGGGTTTGATTTTGTTGGGCGCTGTGCCTGATGAAACAGAACCATTCGCAGACGGATAGAACCTCATGAAAACCTTTTCGCAAAAGCCTGCGGAAGTTGAGAAAAAGTGGATTGTGATCGACGCTGAAGGCGTTGTTCCCGGTCGTCTCGCTTCCTTTGTGGCGAACCGCTTGCGCGGCAAGCACAAGCCAACCTTTACGCCGCACGTGGACGATGGTGACAGCGTCATCATCATCAATGCCGGCAAGGTTGCCTTCACGGGCAACAAATACACCCAGAAAAAATATTACTGGCACACCGGCTATCCCGGCGGCATCAAAGAGCGCACGGCCAAGGCTCTGCTCGAGGGCCGTTTCCCAGAGCGCGTCATGCAAAAAGCTGTCGAGCGCATGATGCCCGGTGGTCCGCTTTCGCGCCGCCAGATGAAAAATCTGTATGTCTATGCCGGTGCCGAGCACAAGCATGAGGCTCAGCAGCCGGTTGCAATCGACTTTGCTTCCGCTAGCCCCAAGAACAAGAAGGCCCAATAACCATGGCTGAAATCAATTCCCTTGAAGACCTGGGCAGCGCGATGAAAGACGCTGGCAATGCCGCTCCTGCTGCGGATGCCACGACTGACGCTCCTGCTCAGCCTGCACCCGATGCGCCTGTTTATGAGCGTAAAGTTGATGAACTTGGCCGCGCCTATGCCACCGGCAAGCGTAAAGACGCGATCGCTCGCGTTTGGCTGAAGCCTGGCACGGGCCGCATCATCATCGAAGGCGCAACGAAGAAGCGCGATGTTCAGAAGAAGAACGCGAAGGAAGGCAAGAAAGCCTCCAAGTCACGTGATTTTGCTGAGTACTTCGCCCGTCCGGTGCTTCAGATGGTTGTGCGCCAGCCGCTGATCGCTACTGGTCGCGACACGCAGTTCGACATTCACGCATCCGTTTCCGGCGGCGGTCTTTCCGGCCAGGCCGGCGCGCTGCGCCACGGCATTTCGAAAGCCCTCACCTATTTCGAGCCGGAGCTTCGCCCGACTTTGAAAGCCGGTGGCTTTCTCACACGCGACTCGCGCGTTGTGGAACGCAAGAAATACGGCCGTGCAAAAGCTCGCCGTTCCTTCCAGTTCTCCAAGCGCTAAGGCTTGCAGCCAAATTCACCTTCGGGTGTTACAAAGGCGGGCCTTACGGTCCGCCTTTTTTGTTTTAACTAATGAGATTTCCAGATGGATAACGCCTTCACTGCCAAAAGTTTGAACCAGCAGGCCAAAGATTCGACTTATGCCGGCGCGCTGTCCTTCATGCGCCGTCGCTATACGAAAGACGTGAGTGAGGCCGACGCAGTCGTTTGGGGCATTCCGTTCGATGCGGCAGTCTCCAACCGGCCCGGAACACGCTTTGGGCCGCGGGCGGTCCGGGAGGCGTCTTGCGGGATGGATAATGACCCGCAGTATCCCTTCAACTCGCGGCTGTTCGACGATATGGCGGTGGTTGATTACGGCGATTGCGCATTTGACTACGGTTATAACGAGAAGGTTCCGGCGCTGATTGAGGAGCAAGCCAGCGCCATCCTCAACGCCGACAACGCACCCTATCTGCTGTCCATCGGCGGAGATCACTTCGTCACCTACCCCTTGCTGAAAGCCCATGCCGCCAAGCATGGGCCTCTGGCTCTCGTGCAGTTTGATGCTCATCAAGACACTTGGGACGACGATGGCGGGCGCGTGGACCACGGCACGATGATCACGCGGGCTGTGAAAGACGGCATTATTGACCCTGCCAAGAGCATTCAGATCGGCATCCGCACGATTGCGCACCAAGATTACGGTATCGAAATTATTGATGCTCTGGAAGCGCACGAAATGGGGTCAGCGGGCATTGCCAAGCGCATTTACGACCGCACGGGCGGCACGAATGTTTATCTGACTTTCGACATTGATTGCCTAGACCCCGCTTTTGCTCCCGGCACGGGCACACCCGTTTGCGGTGGCCTTTCGACAGCCCAAGCGCTGCTGATCTTGCGGCATTTGAAGAATCTGGAGATTGTCGGCTCCGATGTGGTGGAAGTTTCTCCACCTTTCGATCATGCAGGGATAACGGCCCATGCGGGGGCAACGGTTGCCATGTATATGTTGGGTCTGTTCTGGGAACGACGATTCAAATCCGCTGCCTAGAGCAGCGGATTTGAACATGGATTCGAGAACTTAAAAAAATGATTCCGGCGGTTGATGTAAACTGCTGAAAGGATACTCAAAATGGCCCCAAAGATTTTCGTAGATGGCGAGCACGGCACAACAGGCTTGCAAATACTAGAACGGCTAACCGGGAGGAGCGATATCGACCTGCTCTCAATTCCCCATGCCGACCGCCACGACAAAGATGTGCGCAAGGCGCTTTTGCGGGAGGCCGATTTTGCCATTCTATGCCTGCCAGACGATGCGGCACGTGAGAGCGTTGCAATGGCGGAAGGTGCAGGAACGCGCTTCATCGATGCCTCCACCGCGCACCGCACAAACCCGAACTGGGTTTTTGGCTTCAAAGAGCTAGAGCCGGGACACGGCGAGAAGATCGCCCAAGCCCAGTATGTTGCCAATCCCGGTTGCTATTCAACGGGCGCCATCGCGCTTATCCGCCCCCTCACACAGGCTGGGCTTTTGCCCAAAGATGCGTTGGTGACCATCTTCGGTGTTTCTGGCTATACAGGCGGCGGCAAGGGCTTGATCGCGCAGATGGAAAGCAATGGAGAGGATGCTATAGACGCGCCCTATTTCCTCTATGCCACCAGGCTTGCGCACAAGCATGTGCCAGAGACGCAGAAATATGGGCTGCTGGAGCATGCGCCCCTATTTCAACCCTCGGTTGGTCGCTTCCCGCAGGGCATGTTAGTGCAAGTGCCGTTGCACATGGCAGCGCTGAAGGCTTCATCCCGCGAGGCGGTTCATGCGGCTTTGGTGAGCCACTATAACGGCAGCCAGCATGTGCGCGTCGCAGCGCTTGCAGAAAGCGATGCCCTGCCCCGCCTTGATCCAACCCAATTGGCTGGAACCGATACAATGGACATTCACGTGTTTGGCCATGACAATCAGATCAACCTTGTTGCCTCGCTCGATAATCTTGGCAAAGGCGCGTCAGGTGCTTGCGTACAGGCGCTGGATTTGATGGTGCAAGTCTAAAAGCCAAACATGCGGGGGAATACGGTCGTTCCCCCGAAGAAATGGTCGTGAATTAACACCACTGAAATCATGTTCACGAACCAATGAAGGACTATCCCGACCCCGCCTGAAAGCCACGTATCGTGCAAGCGGTAGCGCAATCCTGCCGCGTGGACCCAGTCGTCTTTTCGGGCGTGGGTTTTCCAAAATCTCGCCCACCGCACGGCCAGTTCCATCATCACCAATTGCAGCGCGGTGAACACCACCACGGCTGACACCGATGGAAAATGCCAAAATCCACTGAACGCGAAGACGGCAATGAACGCTCGCACTCTGTGGCGCATCCCGCCAATGGGAAAGAACACTTCTTCTCGCAGGAACACACCGGCCTGCACATGCCAGCGCTGCCAGAACTCCTGCATGTCGCGGGCAAGTAACGGATAATTGGAATTTTCCGGCACACGTATCCCCATCATCCGGTTCATGCCGATGACGCCATCGCTTATTGCTGAGATGAAGACAGCAATTCGAAGCCCGAAATAGGCTACCATCAGCCAGACACGCCAGATGGGCACTTCATCGACATTGGCAAAGAATTCGTCGGCAAAAGGGCCATAGAAGTCGAGTTTGTAGAAGTGCAAGAGGTTGAAGACGTGGAAAACGAAAAACAGCTTCGCGCAGCCCAGCGCGATGCGCTTTGCACCTGCGATACGATTGGCGCGGTTTATCCGCTGCTTGCAAGTATCAACCTCGCCATCGAACTGATCGAAGCGCTGATAGGGGCCAAACCAGAATGAGGGAAAGTGGATCATGTAAAGCAGAAAGCGGGTAAAAGCGTCCTGCTCGAACGGGTCGACGCGGCTTTTGCAAACCATGTGGAGATAGTGGATGGCTTTGAATACCAGAAAGGCCAGCCCCCAAAACAGCGTGAGTTCGCCCCATGTCATGAAGCCGTCGAACGGTTTGTAGGTAATGAAGTAGAAAGGGAAATACAGGCCAATCACAAAGACCCAAGAGAGACTATGCGGCAAGCCAATAGCACCGCGTCGCCTTACCCAGACACTTGTCCAACGCGCAAAGCCAAACACCGCGCAGCAAGCCGCCAGCACACCGCCTGTGAAAATCAGCCCAGTCATGACCACCAAGCAGCCAATGCTGAGTTGGATCAAACCGCGCCGCACCTGCGATTGCAGGAGAAACGGCACGAGCAACGCCCCTAGAATACCCAGGTTCAGCGCAAACGGCGTGCGGGCGAGTTCCAGCCAAGGTTGATTGGAAAGCGTGGTCTCGCGAAAGAAATCGAACGAGAAGATGCCGTATAAGATGAAGTCGATCATACGTCCCCCTGCTCCATCGGTGGGACAATACCGACCGACCCCTTCATTGCTTCAGTGCGCCTCCGCTGGGAGAGCCCGCCGCCCCTTTAACCAACTTGCCAGCCGATTTCCCGCTCACAGATCCCCGCCAGCCCATCGATGCGCCGTTGCAGCCTTTCACCATAAATATCTGCCAGCTCTTGCGGGACGCTGAGCACGACTTCTCCCTCATCCAATCGTTCGAAGCGTATTCTTGGCAACATTTCAGGCATCGCAGCCGACAGCAGATACGCCACCCGGAACAGTGCGCCCAGCAGCCTTGCCCGTTCCGCGATGCGCGGCGTAGCGACGCTCAAGATCGATGGTGCCGCATCATCGGCCATCAATCCCTCGTGGCGATAATATGTGGAGAGCGCGATATAGGCGCGACCGGGATGATCTATGCCGACGAAATTAGCGTTCGACAGGATGTTCAGCGCCTGCCCACCCCTGTAGTCGGGGTGAGAGCGCCAAGTTACATCCGCCAGCAGACAGGCAGCCTTGCGATAACGTTTTTCTGTGCGGCTTTCGTCCACGCCCAAAGCCGAAAACGCCTCGCCAGTCCATTTTGACAATTCACGGGCGTGTATCGGTGAACGAGCACGCAATACGGCCATTTCTTCAGCAGCCGTGATAAGCGGATCGGCCTTCTGTACGTTTTCGGGCAACAGCGAATAAAGATAGCCCTCGCGAACGCCAACGCCAGAAATGACGATGCGCTCCGGTTGCATCACTTTCATGATTTCGTAAAGAAGCGCGGCGCCATAGGGTAACAGTGCGCGGCGGCTGGAGGAGACCGCCTTCATGCCCCGTGCTTTCTCTGCATCTTGCGCCATCAGGCGCTTGCAGGTGTGACGAGCTTGCTCAGCCGTCAATTCGTAGTGGTGCATAACCGAAAGCGGATATTTGTAACGGGCTTGATGGAACCGGGCCATCGCTCGCCACGTGCCACCGATGGCGTAAAACGTGCCGCCTTTGGCTTCCAACAGCATGGGGTGTTTTGCGATGGACTTTTTGACCAAAGCACGAGCTTTGGCGACGCTTTCACCCGATGTTTCTTGGAGCCGTAAGCCTCCAAAAGGCAAGGATATTCCTTCGCCTAGCGGCTTGCGGTCTACGGGAACCAGTTCCACCGAGCCGCCGCCCATATCGGCGGAAATGCCTTTTGGCCGCTCGAAACCGCACACAACACCGAGAGCTGCGTAATGCGCTTCTTCCTCGCCGGTCAGAACATGAATTTCATGCCCAAGGATCGCCTCAGCCTGATCAATAAAATCAGGGCCGTTTTCGGCTTCCCGGGCGGCTGCGGTTGCTAAAGTATGGATCGAGTCCGCGCCAGCTTGTGCAGCCAACAACCGAAATCTGCGCAAAGCGGAAAGGGCCCGCTCAACGGCAACATCGTCCAGCCGGTTGGTCGTAGCAATATGGGCGCCGAGGCCACACAGGATTTTCTCGTTGAAAAGCGGTGTGGGCGAGCGCGACAGTCCCTCAAACACCACCAGACGCACAGAGTTCGAGCCGATGTCAATAATCGCGGTCGGTACGAGCTTACGAAGGCGGCCCTGCGCTCTCAGGATGGATTTTAGCGTGCGTGCGATGATCGAAGTCCTGATCGTGATGCCGATGCTGGGACAACTTAGCCCCTTCTGCCGCCATCCTTAAAGGCTTTGAGTTCACGAATAACCTTTGGCGCATCTTTTTTCAGGGATTTTCCACGGCCTGAGAGGCTCGTATTGGTCATAAACCACTGTTGCGCGCAAAACGGCTTCAACCCATCGTCCACAGTGATGCGCCTTGCGGTGCCGTTTTCCAGAATTTCCCAGCTTTGCTGATTGTCCATCAGGTTGCCCAGCATGATCTGGTCAAGCACCTGCTGATGCACTGTCGGGTTTTGCAACGGCACAAGTACTTCAACCCTGCGATCCAGGTTACGAGGCATCAGATCAGCGGAACCAGCGTAGACGATCGCCTTCTTCGACGGCAGGCCATAGCCGTTACCGAAGCAGTAGATGCGGCCATGTTCGAGAAAGCGTCCGATGATGGATTTAACGCGAATGTTTTCAGAGAGACCCTCAACTTGCGGGCGCAGACAGCAGATGCCGCGCACTACGAGGTCAATTTGAACGCCGTCGTTGCTGGCAGCGTAAAGCTCGTCGATCATCTTGGCGTCGACAAGGGAGTTCATCTTCATCCAGATTTGGGCTGGACGCCCTGCCCGCGCATGTTCTCGCTCTTTGTGGATTAACTCGGTGAGTTTTGGCCGCAATGTAGTGGGCGACATGAGCAGTTTTGATAGGTCTTTTGGCTGCGCGTATCCGGTGATGAAATTGAACACACAAGCCACGTCGAGCGCGATTGCGCTGTCGTCGGTGAAATAGGATAGATCGGTGTAAACACGCGCGTTGTTGGGATGATAATTGCCCGTGCCGATATGAACGTAGTTGCGCATCTTGCCGCGCTCACGACGAACGACTAGCGAGAGTTTCGCGTGGGTCTTCAACTCTATGAACCCATAGACGACCTGCACGCCAGCACGTTCCAGATCCCGTGCCCAACGGATGTTGGCCTCTTCATCGAAACGGGCTTTCAGTTCGACCAAAGCGGTGACAGATTTGCCCGCTTCTGCCGCCTCAATCAGCGCGGAGACGATGGGGCTGTCATTCGACGTGCGATAAAGCGTTTGCTTGATCGCTAGGACTTCGGGGTCAGATGCCGCCTGATGCAGGAAAGAAACAACAACGTCAAAACTTTCGTAAGGATGGTGGACGATGAAGTCCTTTTGGCGAATGGCGGCAAAGCAATCGCCGTTATGTTCGCGGATACGTTCAGGATAACGGGGGTTGTATGGCTCAAAGCGCAATTCGTCGGGACCAGCGGAGACAATCTCGGACAGATCATCCATCGAAAGCATGGCTTTCAAAATGCAAATCGCGGGCTCGGCAACGTGTGTTTCTTTCATCACGAAGTCGCGCAGGGTTTCCGGTGTGTCGTCAGTAAACTCCATGCGGATGACCGAGCCACGGCGACGCTCTTTCAGAGCCGTCTCGAACAGTCGCACGAGATCTTCAGCCTCTTCCTGAACCTCGATATCGCTATCGCGAACAACGCGAAACATCCCGCGCTCGCGGATTGTGTATCCGGGGAAAAGCCGGTCGATGAATAGGGAAATCAACTCTTCATTGGCGATAAATCGCAGCCCGCTTTCGCTCGGAAGGCGCACAAAACGCGGCAGGCTTTGGGGCAAACGAATGAGCGCGGTCATGGGTTTTCCATCGCTCTTTCGGTCAAGTTGCAAGACGACCGACAAGCCAAGATTGGGGATGAACGGAAATGGGTGTGCGGGGTCAATGCAAAGTGGTGTGAGCACGGGAAAGACCGATTCCAGAAAGCTCTGTTCAGCAGCTTTGCGCTCGCTCTTTTTCAGCTCATCGTGTTTCAAAACGAAAATGTTGTTCTGGCCGAGCAGTTCTTTCAGCTCTATCCAGACCCGAGCCTGCTCGGCCTGCAATTCGCCAATCTCTGCCGTCGCGCCCTGCAATTGTTCTGATGGAGTGCGGCCATTGTCGGAAAGCGTGGTTACGTGCTCACGCACCTGCGCTTCCAGGCCTGCTACGCGCACCATCAAAAATTCGTTGAGATTGTCCGCCGAGATAGAAAGGAATTTGAGACGCTCCAGCAGCGGGTGGGCATCATTGGCTGCCTCGCTCAAAACCCGGCGGTTAAACTGCAGCCAAGAGTATTCACGATTGATGAAACGCTCGGGGCTCGTCAGCAGATCAAATTCTGCAGACGCCTTCTCCGTCATTACATCGCTAACGGAGCTCTCATTAGGTGAGAGATTTTCTTGATCGGTGCGGTCCATATTGGCCTTGGTTGCAGCTAAGGTTGTACGCGGCGTTGGCGCGCGTGTCGATTGTGTTGCGTCAGCCTCACATTGGCAAGACTATGACTTGTGTGAAGTTAGATTACGTCAGATTTACTGCCGGAGCGTTGCCGCCGGCGAATTATTCTTCGCTTATGGCAAACGCGCTGCCCTGCAGACCCATTTGTCTGAGCGCTTCTGCAACAAGCGGGCGGGTGACGGCGCGTTTTTCCGCCAAAGACAAAACATCGAGCCGTTCCACCATTTCCTGTGCGCTGGCGAGCGAGCGTTCCATACGGGTGACGAGATATTCAATTACGCTTGGATCGACTTCAACCTGACGGTCGGCAAACAGTTTCGTCAAAACACCAGCTAGCAACATGTCATCGGGCTCGGAAATTTCCATTAAGTGTGCGGTCTTCATGCGCGACTGAAGATCAGGCAACACGATGCCCCAATCGGAAGGCCATCGGCGGCTGGTAAGCAGAAGATCGCCACCATTTGCCCGCAAGGTGTTGATGAGGTGAAACAACCAACTCTCGGCAAAATTGCCTTGGGCAATATCCTCCACCACCACGCTGCCAATTGATGGGTCATCGGGGCTGTCGAGCGATGGGTCGAGAAACCGTGCTTCGCTGCGGCTGGCCCAAATCTGGGCGAGATGGCTTTTGCCGGAACCCGTTGGCCCGGCGAGAATGGCTATGCGTGTGGGCCATTGCGGCCAGGAATCAAGAAACTCCACCGCATGGGTATTGGACGGTCCGACAATCAAGTCTTCACGCGCCTGCGCTGCCTGCAGCGGCAAGTGCAAGGGCAATTGCTCGGGGCGGGTGCGGCTCGCCACAGCTCTACTCAGCCGCCTTTTTAGAAGGCTTGGTGTCGCTCTCGCCGTTGTGACCTTTGTAGAGGGGGCTTTCCAGATATGTCTGAAGCGCGAACCGCACGAGCACGCCCAGTGCTGCCGCAACAGGCACCGCGACCAACAGGCCGGTAAAGCCAAACAGGGCGCCAAAGGCGGAGAGGGCAAACATCAGCCAGACTGGGTGCAGGCCGACACTTTTGCCGACCAAACGAGGCTGAAGGAAATTGCCTTCAACAAACTGTCCAACTGCAAACACGCCAATCACGATGAGCACCATTGGCCATTCTGGCCAGAACTGAACCAACGCTACGCCAACAGACAGCACCAATCCGATAATGGAACCGACGAAGGGAATGAAACTGATGAGGCCGACAAACATGCCGATCAGCAAGCCAAAGTTAAGCCCTACGACAGTGAGCGCCAAAGCGTAGAATGTTCCCAAGATAAGACAAACCGACCCCTGCCCGCGCACGAAACCGGCAATTGCGCCGTTCATATCGCGGGCCAACTGGCGGATGGTTTGCTTATGATCGCGCGGTAACCAACTGTCTACGCGGGCGATCATACGGTCCCAATCGAGCAGCAGGTAAAAGGCAACAATCGGCGTGATAACCAGCAGCGAGACCACATCAATGATCGCTTTACCCGACGACCAAATGGACGCAAGCACTGTGGATGCCCACTGGGTGCCCTTGCCAACAATGGAATCAAGGTTGTCGCGGATTGTTGAACCGCCCTCACCAATAATCCGCTTCAGAAGTTCGCTTTCAACGAGAAGAGCTTGCAACTGCGCAACATAGCCCGGCATGCGCTCAACAAAGCCTGCAAACTGCTGCGACAAGCTTGGAATAATCAGCAAAAATGCGAGCACGAAAAGGATGATGAACAGAAGCAGAATGATCGACGTCGCCAAAAGCCGCGATGCGCCCCATGTTTCCAGCTTGTCTGCTACCGGATCAAGAAAATAGGCAAGCGCCATACCAGCGATAAACGGCAGCAGAATGGAGCGCAGCAGCACCAGCATCAGCAGGAAGATGACCGCCGACAGCAGCCAGAAAATCAATTGTCGACGCATCCCTGGGGTCAACAACGGCTTGTCTTGTTCGCTGATGGCCATGAGTTCGCTAATTTCCTATTCGCCGGGTTCACGGCGTGAAGCGCGGGAGTCGAACTCGTCCGCACTCATCGGGGCCGCAGCGCCCGCAAGATGCTGGACGCCTTGCACTGTATAGGCGGCTGCGGAGCCAACCGTCAAAGCGCCGGTGATCCAAACCAAGACGGCAGCAGCGACAGGAAGAGACAATGCGAATGCCAGCAAGCCCAGTTCGAAACACGCAAGCACGATTTGCACCGTTGTGTTGGCCTTTGAAATCCAGATCGGCGCGATGGTCACGGGCCGGTTGAGCATGAAGCAAACCACGATGCCGAAGACGATCAAAACATCGCGGCTGACGACCAAAATTGTAAGCCATAGCGGAATGTGACCAAGATAGCCCAAAACAATAAACACCGATACCAGCATCATTTTATCGGCCAGCGGATCAAGGATCGTGCCCAGTTCGCTTTGCTGGTTGAAATTGCGCGCAATGAAGCCATCAACCGCATCGGACACCCCAGCAATCAGAAACAGCACGAAGGCAAGCAGCATATTATCGGCGATCATGGCCCAAACGATCATGGGAACGAGCCCAAGTCGTGCAAAGGTGATGATGTTAGCGATGGTCACAGGCGGTCACGTCCGATGCCGTTATGTCGCGGGCAAAAATGAAGGCCCAATAAGGCGTTTGCAAGCGAAAGTGTCAGTTTGAAGCCAAAACATGCTTACGTGACAGCGATTGACACCGAACAACATTGCAAGAAAGGCTAATATTCAGCGCCAACCAGCACCTGTTGAAGGAACAATCCATGCGGTCTCTCAGCTTTCTCTCACTGCTTTTTGCGCTCACAATGGCCAGCGGTGCGGCCCGCGCCAGCGACAGCCATGCGGGCTATTACTATCCTGAGCCGACCAGCCGGGAAACCTACACCGCATCTATGGCGCAAGGGCCGTCAGCTTCAAAGCGCTCACGGGTTGGCTTCACCGTTGGTATCAACAAAACGCAGCAGAAGCGCGGATATGCGCCGCGTTATCACATCTTTGCCAAAGGTGCAGATGCGCAAAAGCTGATTATCGTCGGCACTGGCTCGTCTGATTACAATACGCTGTTCCGTCTGCGCGCGCTGATGGCCTCGCTCACGGCTGACGCGCGTGCGACGCCGCTTTTTGCCAATATGCCGGAGCCGGAAAACCTGAATTTTCTGGATTTGTGCAAGCTGATTGGCTTTACCCAAGTAACCGTCAGCGACGGCGACACGCTGGCCCACCGCATCGATATACGATAATTCCGCTGACCCGCGGCGGTTTTCCACGGTTCGTTGCGTGCCAAGCCAAGACGCCGCCCATCGCTTGTTTTATGGAAAGCCGATGACCGAACAAAAAGATCACAACAAAAAGCCCCTGTCCTATGCCGATGCTGGCGTAGACATCGACGCTGGCAATGCGCTCGTTGGTGCAATCAAGCCCTTGATCGCTGCCACAATGCGCTCCGGTGCGGATGGCGAAATCGGTGGTTTTGGTGGCGTTTTTGATCTTAAAGCCACAGGCTACAAAGACCCGCTTTTGATCGCTGCCAATGATGGCGTGGGAACAAAGCTGAAGATCGCTATCGACACAGGTCGCCACAATACGATCGGCATTGATCTGGTCGCCATGTGTGTGAACGACCTTATCGTCCAAGGGGCGGAGCCGCTGTTCTTTCTCGACTATTTCGCGACAGGAAAGCTGGACAATGGGGTCGCGGAACAAGTGATTGCAGGAATTGCGCGTGGCTGCTCAATGGCCGGTTGCGCATTGATTGGCGGCGAGACGGCAGAAATGCCCGGCATGTATGCTGATGGCGACTACGATCTGGGCGGTTTTTCGGTTGGTGCCGTGGAGCGAGACGAATTGCTGCCGCGCAAAGACTTGCAAGCTGGCGATGTCTTGCTGGCGCTCGGCTCAGACGGTGTTCATTCCAACGGCTATTCGCTCGTGCGCCGGGTCGTGGAGCGCAGCGGGTTGGATTGGAATGCCACAGCGCCTTTCGATGGTCATGCTGCGCTTGGTGATGAATTGCTTGAACCCACGCGGATTTATGTGAAATCAGTTTTGAACACCCAAAAGCAGACCGGGGCAATCAAGGCGCTGGCACACATCACTGGTGGCGGTTTGCCCGAAAACCTCCCCCGCGTTTTGCCCGAGGGTGTGGGGGCGGAAATTGATCTTGGTTCTTGGGTTCCACAGCCCGTGTTTGGCTGGCTGAAAGATGTTGGTGGCATCGACGGGTTTGAAATGCTGCGCACGTTTAATTGTGGTGTCGGAATGGTGCTTGTTGTTTCGCAAGATGACGAAGCGGCGGTGATAAAGGCGCTAAAAGGCATGGATGAGAAAGTCTGGCGCATCGGCCAGTTGACGGCAAGCAACGAAAAATCGGTCGATTTTCTCAACAACACGGTCTGGGGTTAGCGCTTTGGCGAAATTGAAAGTCGCGGTACTAATCTCCGGGCGCGGCACAAATATGGGTGCATTGGCCCGCGCAACAATGGATCCGGACTTCCCCGCCGAAATTGTTTTGGTCATTTCCAACCGACCCAATGTGGCTGGGATCGATTTGGCCATGGAGCACGATCTGCCCTACGCCGTCATCGACCACAAAGACTTCGATAGCCGCGAAGACCACGAAGCCGCAATGAGCGCAGCGATGGAACAGGCAGGCACAGAACTGGTTTGCCTTGCCGGATATATGCGGATTTTGACCGAAAGTTTTATCAAGAGCTGGCGCGGCAAAATTTTGAACATTCATCCAAGCCTGTTGCCAGCGTTTCGCGGCGTGGACACGCATGAGCGGGCTCTGGAACGCGGCGTCCGGGTTCATGGCTGCACGGTTCATTTCGTCAATGCCGAACTGGATGACGGACCCATTGTGCTCCAAGCCGCTGTGCCGGTTTTGCCGGACGATACGGCAGAAACGCTTTCACAGCGCGTATTGGAGATGGAACATGATATCTATCCGCGCGCACTGGCCCTGATCGCCAACAAGAAGATCCGTTGGAGCGGAGACTCGTCCGTCCAAGATGTCGACGTGGTGATAGACGATGTTCTAATTGGACTTCAAATCCCGGATGCAGAACCGGAGCAAGACGCTTAAAGCCGTTCTATTCTCACATGAACGTCGTGAAATGCTGCACCACCGTGGGGAGCGGTCGCGTCTGCGCCAGTCAGCGTGTTGATCCCTGCCCCACCCTCGTGATCGGCGTTTTTGTGCAAACCCTCGGCAATGAGGACGTTTTCTTTCAGTCCATCGAATAAAACTGCATGGAGTATGACCGCACCGCGTTCGTTGCTAAGCCGCACTCTTTCGCCTTCTGCGATGCCCTCGCGGTTGGCGGCATTTGGGTGCATCATGACCTTAGGCACACCCTCTTTCTTCCGTGATGATGGCGTCTCGGAAAACGACGAGTTCAAGAATGACCGCGCTGGTGATGTGGCAAGCCGGTACGGATGGGCGCTATCGGCCTCCTCCAGCACATCCCATTGATCCGGGAAAGTTGGCATTGTTTCCACTGCGCCTTGCAAGCCCACATCTTTGGGCGGCCTGCCCCATGGCACGTTTTGCCAGTCGGCTTTGAAATGGAATTTGCCGTCCGCATGGCCAAAGCCATTGATGTAATGACTGGTGTCGAAACCCGGTTGGCAATCAATCCACTTGTCGCGGCGAATGTCTTCCAGCGTGCCACGGTTGGAACGGCGCAGCAGATCGTCAATAAGTTCGTTTGACGAAAGGCCGAAACCCGGTTGATGCGCAACGCCCAAGCGTTTGGCGAGTTCTTCGATGACGAACAGGTTTTCTCGGCAGTGTTCCGGCGCATCAACAAGCTTCGGCCCCAGCAAGATATGCTGATGGCCACCGCCGCGGTAAATGTCGTCGTGTTCAACAAACATCGTCGCTGGCAAAACCAAATCTGCCACCTGCGCGGTTTCGGTCATGAATTGCTCGTGAACGACTACAAACAGGTCTTCGCGGGCAAAACCCTGTTTGACCAGCGCCTGTTCCGGGCAAACATTCATTGGATTGGTGTTTTGGATCAGCATGGCCGTCACCGGCGGGCCATTTCCCAGCGCATGTTGATCGCCCGTTAAAATGCGCCCGATCTTTGATTGATCCAATGACCGAATACCTGGGCTGATCGTGCCTTTGATGAAGGAGCTATCCATGCCGTAAATGTCAGCGTTGGAATGCATCGCCCCGCCGCCTTCCACCTGCCAAGCGCCCGTAACCGTAGGGATGCAGGTAGCCGCGTGCATGGCGACCGCACCGTTGCGGGTGCGGGTGAAGCCGTAGCCGAGGCGGAAGTAGCTTTTCTTTGTGATGCCTACCAAGTGAGCGAAGGCTTCGATTTCTTCAACTGAAAGCCCCGTAATGTCAGCGGCCCACTCGGGGGTGCGGCTTTGCAAATGTGCTTCAAATTCTTCCGGCAAGTCGCTGTACCGGCTCATATATTCGCGATCAGCCATGCCATCGCGGAACAGCACATGCATGACCGCGCAGGCCAAAGCCGCATCCGTGCCCGGTTTGAGAACCAGTCCCAGGTCAGCCTGTTTGACCGTGTCGTTTTCATAAATGTCGATCACGACGATCTTCGCACCGCGCTCTTTGCGCGCTTTGACGGCGTGGGTCATGACGTTGATCTGGGTAGCGACCGCATTCGTGCCCCAAATCACCACGCAATCGGCCTTTGCCATTTCGCGCGGGTCTGGCCCCATCAGTTTGCCTGTGGCAGCGGAAAAGCCTGTCCATGCATTGTTGACGCAAATCGTGTCGAATTGGCCGGAATAGCCCTTGGCGTGGCGCAGGCGTTGGATCGAATCGCGCTGCACAAGCCCCATCGTACCGGCATAGAAGTAAGGCCAGACCGTCTCAGCCCCGAATTTGGCTTCAGCCGCGAGAAACTTCTCCGCGATAAGGTCCAACGCCGCCTCCCACGAAATGCTGCCCCATTCGCCAGAACCCTTGGCGCCCTTGCAAATGCGCGGCTCAAGCAACCTGTCGGGATGGTTCAGCCGTTCGGCGTAGCGCGCAACTTTCGCGCAAATCACGCCGTCGGTGTATGTGTTGGATTTAGCGCCGCGCACGCGGCCAATCGTGTTACCGACGACTTCGACCTCCAGTGCACAGACGGAAGGGCAATCATGGGGACAAGCCGAGGCTGCCATCGTGGTTTTGGTGTGCGCGTTCATCACTTAGCTGTAGCTCCATTTTGCGCTGCCTGCTAGCACAGCCGCAGGTCAATCGAGAAAGCTCAAACCATGAATTACCGCCACGCCTATCATGCAGGCAATTTTGCCGACGTGGTTAAGCACATCGTTTTGACGCGGCTCGTCACCTATTTACAGCGTAAGGATAAAGCCTTTCGCATCTTTGACACCCATGCAGGCATTGGCACATACGATCTTACTTCCGAGCAGGCTCAGAAGACAGGCGAATGGAAAGAAGGCGTGAAACGGGTGCGGGAAGCCCGTGAAATGCCCGCTCAAGTGCGCGAAATCATTGTTCCTTGGCTTGCTGCCGTTGAAACGGAGCCGGAGGGTTTCTACCCCGGTTCGCCGCAGATCGTTCGCCATTTGATGCGCAAACAGGACCGCTTGACGCTTTATGAATTGCATGAGGAAGACTTTGCCGCCCTGTCTCAAAGATTTAAGGGCGACTACCAGACCCGCGTATTGAACCTTGACGGCTGGCTGGCCGCAGGTGCCCATCTGCCACCCAAGGAAGGGCGCGGGATGGTGCTGGTCGACCCACCGTTTGAGGTCGGAAATGATTTCGACCAGATGATCGACACGCTGCAAAAGGCACGCAAACGCTTTGCTGGCGGCACTGTCGCGCTTTGGTATCCGGTGAAACGCCGCGAACATACCGACGAATGGCTGGGCACGCTGCGGGCGCTGGAATTTCCCGACCTTCTGAACATCGAACTTTACATCCGCGAGCCACGCAAACCCGGCATGTTGAACGGTTGCGGTATGGTCATCGCCAATCCGCCCTACACGCTAAAGGCTGAAATGAACGCGCTGTTGCCATGGCTCGCCAAGATTCTGGCGCAGGATAAAGGGGCAGGCTTTCGGATACAGGATTTGTCTAAACGATAATCGACATCTGGGCTTTTATCACACAGCGCCCTGCTTTAGGTTGCACTATGGACACGACTATCGTAGCCGCGTGGTCCGCACAAACCTTCTTGGGGAAGAATACATGCGTTTGATTTCATTTTGTCTTTTGGCTCTGGCTATGGCCGTCATCGCGCTTACACCAGCGCGTGCGGGTCTGGTGGAGCCTCATATCCAGCCGCATTTGCAGTCTTTTCCCCATTGCGATGATCCCAAAGTGCTGAAGCAAATCGTAGAAAAGTTCAATTGGGCCGAGGACAACACTTGGCACCGTGGCTTCGTTCTCGACGGGCTGGAACACACCCGCGAGAGGCAGGTTCACGACAGCGACCACACTGCCATTCCCCGCCGTTATTGCCGCGCACATGCCCTGTTGAGCAACGGCAAGCACCCAACAATGCTGTATCTCATTGAGGGCGGACAAGGCTTTGCCGGCACCGGTTTCAACGTCGAATTTTGCATCAATGGCCTTGACCCTTGGCGGGTTTATGACGGCTCTTGCCGCGTTTTGAACTACTAGGAAAAACCCATGAAATTGCTGACCGCTTCCGCGTCCCCGTTCGCCAATAAAGTGCGGATGGCAGCACAGTTTGCCGGCATTCCGCTTGAAGCTGTTGCCGTCGATGCCGGCGCGCAACCGCCCGAATTGCTCGCCGCCAACCCGCTGGGGAAGATACCTTGCCTCGTGCTGGATGATGGCACTGGCCTGTTCGACAGCCGCCCGATAACCCGCTATCTGCACAACCGTTTCGACACGGCGCTTTATCCCGATGAGAAGAGCGAAGCTGCAATGCGCGTTGCCCGCTACGAGGCGCTTTGCGATGGCATCTGCGACTGCGCCGTTGCCTATCAATACGAAAAACGCATGCGGCCGGAAGAGAATTGGCATCAGCCGTGGCTCGATCGCCAATGGACCAAGGCCAAAGCCGGCCTGCGCGAAGCGGCCACGGAACTGCCACCGACTGGCGAAGATGCCGACATTCGTTCAATCGCGCTGTCTGCAACGCTCGGCTATCTGGCGTTGCGCTTCCCTGGCGAGTGGGAGGCGGAAAATCCCGAACTTGTCGATTGGTCAAGCCGATTTGATGCAGCTCACCCCTCTGTTTCGGCCTTGAAACCAAGCGCGTGATCCTTATTTAAACGCTCATTGCAATCGCATCCGCAGCGGCATGTCTCTCGGCGCCGCTTTCTTTTTGGGATGCAGCCATTTCGTGAAGTTGCTTCCATGCTCGCCTATCCACTGTTTGCCATCGGTCTTTTCTTTCTCGTCTATGGTGGCGACTGGTTGGTGAAAGGCTCTGTTGGGCTGGCAGAGCGCCTGTCCATACCGCCGCTCATCATCGGTTTGACCATCGTTGCCTTCGGCACCTCTGCACCCGAACTGGTGATTTCGCTCAACGCCGCATTGGGTGGTGCTGGCGGTTTGGCGGTAGGTAATGTGGTTGGCTCAAATATCGCTAATGTTCTGTTGGTTCTCGGCGCACCAGCGCTCATCACGCCCATCATCTTTGCCGATCATGGCGTAAAGCGTTCGCTGATATTTCTGGTTATCACGACTGTCATTTTTATGGGTATGTTGGCGACTGGCACATTGGGCCGGTTGTTTGGTCTGGTACTTTTGGTGATGTTGGCCTCATTTCTGTATATGCAATACCGCGATGCGATGAGCCAGAAAGCTGCTGACGCGGCGGCGGCTGCAGAAGACGACTATCTTGACGAAGTGGGCGAAGTGCCGACGGAAACGCGCACAATCGTCATTTATATTTTGATGGGCCTGATCGCTTTGCCGCTGGCAGCCCATGTCACCGTTTCGGCTGCGACCGATATTGCGCTGCAATGGGGCGTCTCGGAAGCTGTCATCGGCTTGACGATTGTTGCCATCGGAACGTCCCTGCCTGAGTTGGCAACGGGCATCAGCGCGGCACGACAGGGCAATGCTTCAGTTGGTGTGGGCAATGTGATCGGCTCTAACCTGTTCAATATCGCGGCTATCATGGGCATCACGGCCACAGTCATCCCCGTGGGCGTTGCTGCTCACATCATCAATTTCGACATGTGGGTGATGTTCGTCGCGACGTTGTTCTTGATCGCGCTGCCACTGCTAAACATCAAGATCGATAAGGGCATGGGAGCGCTTCTGCTCGGTTTCTTCTCTGTCTACATTTTGGCAACTGTCCTGATCACATGAGCGGTCTTTCCCCTGCACCCAAAGCTGTATTGATTACAGGCGCTGGCGTTCGCCTTGGCCGGGCAATGGCGATTGACATGGCGGCGGCTGGCTATGCGGTTGCGGTGCATTACAATTCGTCTGCCGACGCGGCCAACGAGGTGGTAGCGCAAATCACATCCACTGGTGGCAAAGCAGCAGCCGTTCGGGCGAATCTTGCCGATGAAGCGGGAACGCAAGCGCTCATTGGCAAGGCCGTTGATGCGATCGGTCCGCTTGGCATGGTGGTCAACAACGCATCGGTTTTTGAAGATGACGCGATGGGCGACGAACGCACACTGTGGGACTTGCATTTCAACGTCCACCTGCGCGCACCCAGCCTGCTTGCCGCCGCTTTTGATGCGCAACTGCCAGCCGATACAAGCGGCTTGATTGTGAACATCATCGACGAAAGGGTCTTGGCGCTGAACCCGAAATTCCATTCCTATACCCTTTCTAAGTCGGCGCTTTGGACGGCAACGCGCACAATGGCGCAGGCACTGGCTCCGCGCATCCGCGTAAACGCTATCGGACCGGGGCCAACGCTGCCGAACTCGCGGCAGACGCAGGCGGATTTCGATGCGCAAGTGAATTCCCTGCCGTTGAAAATTGCACCTGAACTCTCCGACTTCGCCAAAACGCTGCTGTATTTTGCCGATACGCCCAGCCTCACAGGCCAAATGATTGCATTGGACGGCGGGCAGCATTTGGCATGGCAAACGCCGGATCAGTCGGTCGCGGAGTAAACCGCTGAGCAATGCCATGCGACGCCGCGCCCCCCTGCCCGTTTGCTGCCCGAGCGTGATAAGATCGCACCATGACCGACTCAACACTCCCAACAGAAACCGCTGAGAAAGACACCGCAATCATTCGGGCAAAACCGCGCGATTCCGGCGATGTTATGTGGGAAGAAGCGGCACAATTGAGCGATTTGCGCGGTGCAGCGCTTATCGGCGATTTGGTCAAACGTTTGCCAGCCAAGCCTGGCGTCTATCGCATGATGAACGCTGCCGGCGATGTGCTTTATGTTGGCAAAGCGAAAAATCTGAAAAACCGGGTTCAGAACTATGCACGCGGCATCGGCCACGGCGGCAACCGCACGGCGCGGATGATCGCCGAGACTGCGGCGATGGATTTCATTACCACGCACACAGAAACTGAATCGCTCCTGCTGGAAGCAAACCTCATCAAACGCCTGCGACCGCGCTTCAACGTGCTGATGCGCGACGACAAGTCGTTTCCCTATATTCTGCTTTCTGGAGATCACGAAGCGCCCGGCCTGTTCAAGCACCGCGGTGCGCGCAACCGGAAGGGGCAGTATTTTGGACCGTTCGCATCCGCCGGTGCGGTTAATACCACCATTAACGCGCTGCAACGCATATTCTTGCTGCGCACGTGCACCGATTCTTTCTACGCCGCCCGCACCCGCCCCTGCCTGTTGCACCAGATTAAGCGCTGCGCCGGGCCATGCACCGGCGAAATCTCGCAGGAAGACTATACAGCACTGGTGAAGGAGGCTCAGGGCTTCCTCACGGGAAAATCCAGCACGTTGAAAACCGCCTATTCGGAACGGATGCAGAAGGCTTCTGACGAGCTGGATTTTGAAACCGCCGCCCTTTATCGCGACCGCCTCGCCTCGCTGTCTCACGTTCAGGCCCACCAAGGTATCAACCCGCAGACGGTGGATGAAGCAGATATTTTTGCCGTTCACCAAGAGGGCGGACAATTTTGCATTCAGGTGTTCTTCTTCCGCACAGGCCAAAACTGGGGCAACCGGGCATATTTTCCGCGAGCGGACAAAAGCTACGAAGAGGCCGAAGTTATGGCCGCATTCGTTAGCCAGTTTTATGACGACAAGCCTGTGCCGAAGCTGGTTCTCGTTTCGCACGAAATTGCAGAAGCTGATCTCATTGCAGAGGCACTTTCTCTGAAGGCAGAGCGCAAGGTTCAAATCTACAAGCCCCAACGCGGTGAAAAGCGCGAACTGGTTGAGATGGTCGCACGCAATGCACGCGAAGCGCTGGGCCGAAAACTCGCAGAAGGCGCAACACAGACGAAATTGCTGGAGGGCATCAAAGAGACCTTCGGGCTGGAGCGGGTACCGCGTCGTATTGAAGTGTACGACAACTCTCACATCATGGGGACAAATGCCGTTGGCGGAATGATTGTTGCTGGGCCGGAAGGTTTTGTGAAAAACCAATACCGCAAGTTCAATATCAAAGACGAAGATATCACGCCCGGCGATGACTACGGAATGATGCGTGAAGTGTTCATGCGTCGTTTTTCAAGGTTGCTCAAAGAGCATGGAGAGCGCGGCGAGGATGAACACGCTGATAAAGATGCCGTTGGCCCTTGGCCTGATCTGGTTTTGATAGACGGCGGTGCGGGGCAATTGTCTGCCGTGCGCGAGGTTATGAAAGAACTTGGTTTGTCGCAGGAGCAAGTGCCACTGGTTGGCGTTGCCAAAGGCATTGATCGGGATGCTGGACGCGAACGGTTTTTCATGCCGGGCAAGCAGCCTTTTAGCCTGCCGCTGCGCGATCCTGTTCTCTATTTCATCCAGCGTATGCGCGACGAAGCGCACCGATTTGCCATCGGCACGCACCGTTCCCGACGCAAGAAGGATATGGTGAAAAATCCGCTCGATGAAATTCCGGGCATTGGCCCCGGTCGCAAGCGGGCAATTCTGCACTATTTCGGCTCTGCCAAATCTGCTGCCCGCGCCGGCGTGGAAGATTTGAAAAAGGTCGATGGCATTTCAGAAGCCATGGCACAGACGATTTATGACCATTTCCAAAAGGGCTGATACGAAAAGGGCATATACTCCATTGAATTTAGAGCACCGATAGGATTGAGATGCGGGTATGACCGTCGATACCAAAATCAAGCGCGAAGCCGGGCCGTGGAGCATTCCCAATCTGCTCACCTATGGCCGTATCTTGGCTGTGCCGTTGGTTGTGCTTTGCTTCTTTCTGGAAGGCCGGTTGCAGACATTGGATCAGGCTACGGATTTTACCCGTTGGTCGGCGCTGGCGATTTTCGTTATCGCCAGTTTCACCGATTTTCTTGACGGCTATCTTGCCCGCATTTGGGAACAGACCTCCTCTCTCGGTCGTATGCTGGATCCGATCGCAGACAAACTTCTTGTTGCTGCCTGTCTGTTGCTCCTTTCTGCTGACGGCACGATTGCCGGTTGGACCACCTGGGCGGCGATTATCATCTTGAGCCGCGAGATCCTCGTTTCCGGTTTGCGCGAGTATCTGGCTGAACTGAAAGTTTCTGTTCCTGTAACGAAGGTTGCGAAGTGGAAGACCACGCTTCAGATGATCGCTATCGGCTTTTTGCTCGCCGGACCGGCGGGCGAGAAGGTTTTGCCTTATACGATTGAAATCGGGCTTGCCCTGCTTTGGGCATCGGCTGTTGTTACGCTCTATACTGGTTGGGACTATTTCCGCGCTGGATTGAAGCATATGATCGTCGACTGATCGAACGCCGCTTGCACTTCGCGTTCGCTACACTTTGAGGAATGGGAGTCAGGTTTGGTTAAGCTAATCTACTTTTCATGGGTCCGGGAACGGGTCGGTTTTAACGAAGAAGAAATCGAACTGCCGGATGGTGTTGCCACGGTTCGCGATCTTCTGGGGTGGTTGCGGACGCGCGGGCAGAACTATCAGCACGCACTTGAATTTCCCGAGATCATCCGCGTCGCTCTCGACCAAGAGCACGCGAACCACGAAGACACTGTCGGGACCGCAAAGGAGATTGCGCTGTTCCCGCCCATGACCGGAGGATAATCCATGGAATCGCGAATTCCGACAATCAAAGTGCAGACTGCGGACTTCAACGTCGCTGCCGAAATCGAAAAACTTACTCATGGCCGCACCGATATCGGCGCTGTTGTAAACTTCGTTGGCCTGTGCCGCAGCGAAGACGACACGCTGGAAGCGCTGGAGCTGGAGCACTATCCCGGCATGGCCGTGAAGCAACTTGAAGCGCTCGCCCGCGAAGCGACTGACCGCTGGCCGCTTGATGGCGTGACGATCATCCACCGCCACGGACGCATTGAACCGGGCCAGCAGATTGTGCTTGTGGTCGCCACCAGCATGCACCGCGACGCCGCTTTTGAGGGCGCTCGTTTCATGATGGATTATCTGAAAACCGACGCACCTTTCTGGAAGAAAGAGCACAAAGTCGGCCAAACAGACGGAAGCTGGGTCGACGCCCACGATGCCGATCTGATGGCCCGCCAGCGGTGGGCTTCCTGAACCCGACAGACTTAGCAAAGATCAGTGACGCCACCTTGTCCCGTTCGGGCGGGGTGGCGTTTTCTGTTTGAGAACGAGCAGCCGTTAAGCGGTCGCTCCAGACCCACCCGTCGTTATTACGGGGCTGGGGCAGCCAAAACCCGGAACCCAGTTCGGTGTGGGTGGGCCTCTCGGCACTGGATCCCGGACTCCGGCTCAGGCGGCTCCGGGATGACGACGTTGGGGTTGGGTGCTGGAAGGTTGTTGATTTACCAGAACAGCCTAAACCGCCAAATCCACGTCTGCGTGAAATTCATCGCGGTAGGGTTTTGCGCCCTTTGGCAATTCGCGCTTGAGCCAATAGTGCTCGCCGTTCATCTGACGACGCCAGACACTCCACATCTCCTTGAAGCCATCGAGGAAACCCGAATTTGGTTCCGGCAGATCGTGTTTGATCAGGTCGTGAAGTTTTGGCAGCGCGTGATACGGCACCATCGGAAACATGTGGTGTTCGACGTGGTAATTCATGTTGAGATAGATGAAACGGCTGATCGGGTTCATGTAGACCGTGCGCGTGTTCAGCCGGTGGTCCAGCACGTCTTCTGCAAGGCCGCCATGTTGCAACAGGCCGGTCAAGACGTGGTGCCAAGCGCCGTAGAGGCGCGGCAGGCCGATGACCATGAGCGGCAGCATGGATTGCATGGCAATGGCGGTGAGGATCACGGTTGTGTAAATTGCCACCCACCAGCGCGCGACGGCGATCATTTTGGGCTGTTCCGGCTTCGGCACATACAGCGCCTGATCGGCGGTGACGGTGCCTGTGGCGTTGATCACCATGGTTTTAAGGCCGTTCCAAGCGTCCAGAATGCCCACCATGTTCAGCGCAGCGACCACAAGATTGGGCGGCTGCATAATGTTGATCTCGGGATCACGGCCCACGATGATTGTATCGCTGTGGTGGCGCGAATGGCTCCACCTCCAGCCGATCGGGTTTCGGATCATGCAGAAGCAGGCGATCTGATAGGTAACGCGGTTCATCCAGCGGGTCTTGAACGCCGTGCCGTGGCCACATTCGTGCCAGCGGCTGTCGCTCGCCGAGCCGTAGAGTACACCATAAGCCAGCCAAAACGGCGCAGACCACCAACTCGGCCAGAGCGCGATGGCTGTGACTGCGAAGACAACCATCAGGCCCAACCAAATGATCGTATCGCGGATGGCCGGACCGTCCTTGCGCTCCATCAATTCGCGCAGTTTTTCGCGGGGCACGTCTGTATGGTACCACTGCGCCGCCACAAGCCCGCGCTCGACGGCCTGTTTGGCGCTTTCGCCGTGGAGAGAATAATCGCGGACGGTCGCGCCGCGCTCTTCCATTGTCAATGTCATCGCCGAAACCTCCCTCAGCCGCGTCTGTTGTCAACACTATCGCGATGCGTGGCAAAGAAAAGTCCAAAGAAGCCGCAACCTATGACTCTTTGTCTCGCTTTCATGGGTGTTTTGACGCGGCGTGGCCTGTCAATGTGGCCGAAACGGTCGGGTGTGAACGCAGGACTTTTATCGTGGTGAAATCTGTTCTCATTCTCGGCAGTGCGCCTGATGCTGTGCGCGCGCGGGATTTTGACACCGCTGCGCTTGATGCTGTCGTCGCGTTGAACAACGCATGGCAGATCATCCCGGGTTGGAGCCACGCGATCTATCCGGAAGACTTTCCCGATTCCAAACACCCAAGCCCCAGCGCGGCGCAGCGCGTGGTGACCTATGAAGGCTATGTGCCCGCCAACAATGCATATGGCGGCATCGTTTATGCTGGCGGAACGATGGCTTTCACCGCTGGTTATTGGGCGCTGGCGACCTTGCGGCCGGACGTCATGATGTTTTGCGGTTGTGACATGGTGTATGATCATGTGAACGGCAAATCGCATTTCTACGGGTGTGGCGAAGCCGACCCTCTCCGCAAGGATCCAACGCTTCAATCGCTGAAAGCCAAGGCAAACCGCCTCATGCTGCTGGCGGCATCGCAAGGTTGTGCAGTCGCAAACCTTTCCGATCTTCCCAAAAGCCGCCTCACTTTTCCCTCACTCAATCATCAGCGGCTTAGCCATTTATCGGCGCCAGACCATGCGCGGCTGCTTGGAGAAATTGAAGCGGGGACAGATGTGGACGAGATGCGCTGCGCTTTGGCCCACGAAAGCCACGCGGAGCAATTCGTTGAAAGTGGTGATTATTGGAACGCGATGGAGACGCTTGATCCTGCGGCGTTGCGCAAGATTGACCGGGTTTGGGAGCGCGCTTTCACGGCGCAGGACAAAGAAAAACCCGGCAACGCTTGAGCGCGACCGGGTCTTTGCAAAAGACTTAGGTAAGACTGGCTTAGCCGGCGATGTCGCGCTCAGCAAACCAGAAGGCGATCTCGCGAGCGGCTGTTTCTGGTGCGTCGGAACCGTGGACGGAGTTTTCTCCCAGCGACAATGCGTATTCCTTGCGGATCGTGCCGGCGTCGGCTTCTGCCGGGTTGGTTGCGCCCATCACTTCGCGGTTTTTCGCAATCGCGTTTTCGCCTTCGAGAACCTGAACGACCGTTGGGCCGGAGGACATGAACTCTGTCAGCTCACCGAAGAAAGGACGCTCGGAGTGTTCGGCGTAAAATGCTTGCGCATCGCGCAGGCTCATGTGGACGCGCTTGGAAGCGACGACACGCAGGCCAGCTTCTTCAAGATGGGCGGTGATTTTGCCCGTCAGATTGCGTTTCGTTGCGTCGGGTTTGATCATGGAAAAGGTGCGTTCGATGGCCATCTTTGTGGTTCCTGAAAAGTTGAAAACGGGGAGGATTGGCGCAGCCTATAGCGAAGCCGTGCGCGGGCCGCAAGAACTTAGCTACGTCAGCGGCCAACCGCTCGCGCCCGTGGCGATGAAAGCACCGTTGCGATAACCCGGCTTGCCATATCTCAGCGCGGTTCCGTCGCTCGCCATCATATGCCCGCCAGCAGCCCGAAGGATCGCATCGCCAGCCGCCGTGTCCCATTCCATAATCGACGAGAAGCGCGAATAGAGATCGGCTTTGCCTTGGGCGATGAGACAAAACTTCAAAGACGAGCCGATGGTCGCCGCGCTGCCCTTGTGATGTTGCGCGAGCCAATCGTCGGTTTGCGCGTCGCGGTGGCTGCGGCTGACCATCGCCACACCGCCACCTGCGGGACGTTCGCGGGCTTCGATGACATGGGTGCTGCCGCCGGTGGAAAGTGCTGCCCCCTCGCCCACCACGCCTGCAAATAGCTGGTCGAGCATCGGCGCGTAGATTGCGCCAAGAACGGGCGTGCCGTGCTCGATGAGCGCGATGTTGACGGTAAACTCGCCCGTGCCGTCGGTGCGCAAAAACTCTTTGGTGCCGTCCAGCGGATCAACGATAAAAAAAGCGTCCGCTGGCGGGAGGTCGTGGTTTTCCGGCGTTTCTTCGGAGATGATGCGGATTTCCGGCGCGATAGCGGCCAGTCCTTTTTCGATGATGGCGTTGGCGGCTTTGTCAGCGCGGGTGACGGGGGAACCGTCATCTTTAATTTCGGCTTCTGTCCCTTCGCGATAAATTTCCGCGATAACCCGTCCCGCCTCGCGCATGATCGGAAACAGGTCTTTCAAAATGTTGGAATGACGCGAACGGGCAGGATCGTGGGTCATGGTGGTTCCCTATGCTGCCAACTGCGCCTTGCGGCCATCGCCGTCATACATATCGAGCAGCGCGTTCAACCAGCGGGCCATGTTGTTGTCTTTCGGCAGGAAAGTGTCGCCGGTGAAAATACGCAGCCATTGCAGCGCACCGAAAGCCACGTAGTCGGCAAATTGCGGGTTTTCGCCACCGATGAAATCCTGCTTTTTCAGAGTCAGTTCCAGCGGCACCAGCGCCTTGTTGAGCGCGTCGGGCGTCTTGGGGAATTTGGCGTGGAATTCCTCTAGCGTCATGCCAAAAACCTTCTCGCGGGTGGTGCGGAAGAAAGCCTGATCTTCCGGCGCGAGCGCGTTGTAAATGTCCATGAGGCACAATTGCACCACGGCGGGGTGAAGCTGGGTTTGCGTCCAATTGATGATGAAAGCGGTGAGCGCTTCATCGCCGATCAGCTTTGGCTTATCGGGGTGTTTTTCATCCAAATATTTGGCAATCTCGAAACTGTCTTCAACGACCGTATCGCCATCGCGCATGATCGGCACGCGCCGCCCTTCGCCCTCGGTAGAGGCTACCTGCGTGAAGGGCACGGGAACCGTCTCGAAATCCAAGCCCTTGTGGGCCAGCGACAGGCGGGTTTTCCAGCAATGGGGGCTGAACAAAAGAGTATCGTGCGCGCCGCACAGTTCGTATAGCTTGATGGTCATTGGTAACAGTCTTCCGATTGCGTGGCCTTCCGCTTACCACGCTGTCCAAATCGGCAAAAGCTCTGGGGAGCGTTCCATGCTTGAAACTTTTCGCACGTTTGCCCGCTACAACGGATGGGCCAATACCTTGCTATACGATGCGGTGGCTGAACTCGACGACGCCGCCTTCAACAGCGATTGCGGCCTGTTCTTCCGCGATCTGGCGGGCACGCTCAATCATCTGGTTGTTGCCGACCAAATCTGGATGCGTCGCTTCACCGGCGAAGGTCCGACGCCGACAACGCTTGACGGGCGCCCCTACCCGCAATTCGCTGATCTGCGCACGGCGCGGGAGGCGCTTGATGCACGTATCATCAAGTGGACCTTGAGGCTGAATGAGGCGGCCGTGAACAGCGAGTTCACCTATACGCCCGTCACGGACCCGACGCCGATTACGCAGGTGATGTCGGCAACGCTGAGCCACTTCTTCAACCACCAGACCCACCATCGCGGCCAAGCCCATGCGGCGCTGACTCAACTGACGGGCAAGGCGCCGAGCATGGATCTCATCTATTTCCAGCGCCACGAACGCCTTCAGGACGCTTCGTGAAGCGCGACCGGATAGACACTTTTGCGGCAACCAGCCTGATCGCGTTTTCGGCGCTGTTGGGGTTGAACCAGGTGATGATCAAGGTCGTGAACGCTGGTTTGCAGCCAGTTTTTCAAGCCGGTCTGCGCTCATTGATTGCCCTGCCCTTTGTCGTGGCGTGGTGCCTGTGGCGGGGCAAGAAAATGGGCTTTGGCGAGGGCACGTTCTGGCCCGGCATTTTGTGCGGCATGCTGTTTGGCGGCGAATTTATCCTGCTGTTTCTGGCGCTCGACTACACAACCGTTTCCCGCACCGCGATTTTCTTTTACACGATGCCCTTCTGGCTGGCGATTGCCGCACATTTTCTCATTCCCGGCGAACGACTGACCACAGTGCGCGTCTGTGGGTTGGTTCTGGCTTTCGCAGGCGTCGTGCTTGCCTTGTCGGAAGATTCCGCAACGCTGGGGCCGGACGCACTGCTGGGTGATTTTCTTTGCCTGATCGCCGCAATGATGTGGGGCGGCATTGCGCTGGTGGCACGCACCACGGCGCTTTCGAAATCAACGCCGGAAATGCAACTCATCTATCAATTGCTGGTCTCGGCACCGATGATCCTTTTCGCCTCGCTGTTTTTTGGCGATTTTGTGCGCGAGTTGGAATGGTATCATCTCGCCATTCTCGGCACCCAGTCGGTTGTGGTGGTCGCCTTCGGCTTTGCGTTCTGGTTCTGGATATTGTCCGTCTATCCCGCATCAGACATGGCGAGTTTCGGCTTTCTCGCGCCGGTTTTCGGCGTGTTTTTCGCTTGGGCAATTCTGGGGGATGAAGTCGGACCTGTGCTGATCGTTTCGCTGGTCATGGTGGGCGCGGGCATTGTGTTGGTGAACCGAAAGCCAAAACAGGCGGTTGTCGAAAACGCCGCCGAATAAGGCCTTGCGCACCTCGCCGCTTTGGCCCAAAAGCGCGGCATGCTGACCATTACCGATCTCACCTTTCGCATGCAGGGGCGCTTGCTTCTGGAAAAGACATCCATGCGGGTGCCCGCTGGCTCTCGCTGCGGTTTTGTGGGGCGCAATGGCACGGGCAAGACAACGCTGTTTAAGCTGATTACCGGTGAATACGGGCCGGAGACTGGCGAAATTTCGTTGCGCCGTGGCGCACGCATCGGCCAGGTGGCGCAAGAAGCGCCGGGCAATGATGTCTCGTTGCTGGACACCGTTCTGGCGGCAGACCTTGAGAGAGCGGAGCTTCTGGCGGAAGCCGAGACGGCGACCGACAGCACGCGCATCGCGGACATTCACACCCGCTTGGCCGATATCGAGGCGCATTCGGCAGAAGCCCGCGCAGGCGCTATTTTGCACGGGCTGGGCTTTGACGCGGACGCGCAGCAGCAGCCGTGCTCGGAATTTTCCGGTGGTTGGCGCATGAGAGTGGCGCTGGCGGCGGTTTTGTTTTCCGAGCCAGACCTGCTCCTGCTTGACGAGCCGACCAACTACCTCGATCTCGAAGGCACGTTGTGGCTGGAGAACTACATCGCGCGCTACCCGCACACCGTCATCATCATTAGCCACGACCGCGACCTGCTGAACAAGTGCTGCAACACGATTGTCCATCTCGAGAACCGTCAACTGACGGCCTATAAGGGCAATTACGATTTCTTCGAGAAAACCCGCGCCGAACGCATGGCGCTGCAAACGAAAATGAAGGTGAAGCAGGACGCCAAGCGCGCGCATATGGAAGCCTTTATCAACCGCTTCAAGGCGAAGGCATCGAAGGCCACGCAGGCGCAAAGCCGAATCAAAGCGCTGGAGAAAATGGGCACGATTGCCGCCGTCGCAGACACCGATGTTGCGCCGCTGATCTTCCCGTCGCCAGAGAAAGAAGCCGCTTCACCCATTATCAATCTGCGCGATACCGATGTGGGCTATGAGGCTGGCAAGCCGATCCTGTCGAAGATTGATCTGCGCATCGACGCCGATGACCGCATTGCTCTGCTCGGCGCAAACGGCAACGGCAAGTCGACCTTCGCCAAGCTGATCGCCGGACGGCTCGACAAAATGGCGGGAACGCTCACGCGTTCGGAAAAGCTGCGCATCGCCATGTTCGCACAGCACAATATGGACGATCTCGTGCCGGAGCAGACGCCGGTGGAGCACGTGCGCAAGCTGGTGCCCGACGAGCCAGAAGCGAAAGTGCGCGGGCGCGTGGCTAAGATGGGCCTGTCTGGCGAGAAGCACGACACCAAGGCCAAGAACCTTTCCGGCGGAGAGAAAGCGCGGCTTCTGCTGGGCCTCGCCACCTTCCACCAGCCGCACCTGTTGATTCTCGATGAACCGACCAACCATCTCGACATCGATTCCCGTGAGGCGCTGGTTCATGCGCTCAACGACTATACGGGCGCTGTGATTTTGATCTCGCATGACCGTCATCTGGTGGAGGCCAGCGCGGAACGGCTTTGGCTGGTCCACGACGGCAGCGTCGCGCCCTATGAGGGCGACATGGAAGATTACCGCCGCCTTGTGCTGACGGGCAAAGGCTCGCCCCGCGCCAAGTTGGAAGAGAAGAGCGCCCCAAAAGCGGTGGAAGCCGAGGTGGCCGATACGCGTTCCGCTGCCGAACGGCGCAAGGACGAAGCGAAGATGCGGGAAGCTCAAGCCCCGCTGCGCAAGCGCATCAACCAGCTTGAAGCGATCATGAAAAAGGCGTCGGAGGCGATCAAGCAGATCGACAAGAAGCTCGCGCAGGCTTCAACCGAACGCCAGCCCGACAAGATCCGCAAATACGCCACGCAGAAGGCTGAATTCGAACGGCGGCTTGTCGAGGTGGAAGAGGAGTGGCTGGAATTGAGCGAAAGCGTGAGCGCCTAACCCGCCAGTTGCGGCGCGGCCTCTTTTAGGCTTTGAACCAACCAGTTGGACAGGGATTTAATGCGTGCGGAATGGCGCGTGTCTGGGTGAGTTAGAACCCACAAAGCCGTTGAACATTCGCTTAAGATCGGGCTGCGGCGCACCAAATGGGGGCTTGCATCGGCGATGATCGCTGTTGTTAGCGCCAGCCCTGCACCCTGTTCGCACAGATGGGTGATTGAGGGGAATGTGTCGGCGGTGACCGCGATGCGCTGGGGCGCGATGTTTTTCAGCATCCATCGGCGGGCGGGTGAGCCTTCCAACCCCTCGCCCAGCCCGATCCATGGCAGATCAAGAACTGTGATGGTGTCCAGATCGATTGCGCCTGTGCCGAGATCCGGGTGCGAATAGACCGCCAAGCCAAGATCGGAAACGCGGTGGGCCGTCAGATTGGGCGGCGGGTCAAGCGATGGGCGAACGGCCACATCGGCATCCAAGCGGGATAGATTCAGGCGATTGTTCGTCACCGTCAAATCGATGTGGATTTGCGGGTGCTGCTTGCGGTATTTTGCCAAGATGGGTGGCAAAACGCTGACTGCAAGGCTGTCGGTTGTGGTAAGGCTCACCTTGCCCTCCAGCCGCAAGTCCTGACCGAGAACCTGCCGAGCGATGGCGCCGACCTGTTCTTCCATCGAGCGCGCCGTCTCTATCAGAGCCGCACATTCAACTGACGGCGTGAAGCCGGAGCGGCGGCGCTCAAACAGCGTCAGGCCGTGCTCGCGCTCAAAGCGGGTGATTTTGCGCTGAACGGTTGAAGCGTCCACCCCGAGACTTTCAGCCGCAGAGGAGGCCGAGCCAGCGTCGGCTATAGCTACGATGTATCGGAACGTGTCCCAATCGATTTTTTGCACGGTATCGCCTCAATTGCCATTCATGTCGGTGATGCATAATTGCATTTCAAACATGTATTGCTGCTTATTGCGGCGCACTTATGCAAGATTTATCTTTCGGGCATCCGGTAACGGTTCCCCTCCCGCCGGATTGCCCCATCCGGCAAGCAAGAAAAGGACGTCCCCCTATGAAGACTTTGAAAGCCTCCCTCGCTGGCCTCGCGCTTATGGCTTCTGCGATCACCATGCCCGCTTTTGCGGCAGACCAATACAAATTCGACGCTTCCCACGCGCAGATTTTGTTCTCCTACGATCACCTGGGTTTCTCCACGACCTACGGCATGTTCTCCGGCTTTGACGGCACGGCGACCCTTGACATGGACAATCTGGCGAATTCCTCGGTTGAAACCACAATTGGCCTCGATAAGATGATCACCGGCTGGGAAGGCCGTGATGGCCACTTCAAGTCTCCCGATTTCTTCAACGCGGCTGAATTTCCTGCTGTGACGTTCAAGTCCACCAAGATTGAGCCAACCGGCGATATGACTGCCAAAATGACGGGCGATCTGACAATTTTGGGCGAAACGAAGCCTGTGACGATGGATGTGAAGCTGAACAAAATCGGCGAACACCCAGTGAAAAAGGTTGCATGGGCTGGTTTCGACGCCACCACCACGCTGAAGCGCACCGAATGGGGCCTTGGCAAATTCGCGCCTTTCGTGGGCGATGAAGTGAATCTTGTGATTTCGATCGAGTTGGAAAAAACCAACTAAGTCTTTCACACTGACGATTTCGAGGGCCGGACGGGAAATCGTTCGGCCCTTTTCTTTGCGCTATCGCCGCTTGCAATGGCAAGCTGCTGCGCGCAACAAGGCGCGATGGAATTATGGGTTCTCATCACCATCGGCGCGGCCTTCATGCAGAACGTGCGCACCGCCTATCAAAAGGCGTTGAAGGGACAAGTCTCGACCGTGGGCGCGGCGTCCACCCGCTTCTTTTTCGCCCTGCCCTTTATCTGGCTCTACGTCTGGGCGCTTTTTTCTTTTGGTGGCTACGAAGCACCGGACCTCAATATCGGTTTCTGGCTTTGGCTGTCGGTTGCGGGTATTTCGCAGATATTGTTCACGGTCACACTGGTCTGGCTGTTTTCATTCCGCAGCTTTGCGGTAGGCGTTACGCTATCCAAACTGGACGTAATCCTGATTGCGGTCTTTGGCCTGCTCTTTCTGGGGGACGGTCTGGAGGGACGCGCCATCGTCGCCATCGGGTTGGGCATTGCGGGAACGCTGCTGTTGTCGGTCGCGCAGATTGATCTGACGTGGCGCACAGTGCTGAAGGGCGTGGGCGAGAAATCCACCGGCATCGGCGTGCTGTGCGCAGCGCTTCTGGGCCTGTCGTCAACGGGCGTGCGCGGGGCTTTGCTGACGCTGCCGGACGATCCACTGCTGTCGAAAGCCGCTTATGCGCTGGCGCTTATGTTGACCATGCAATGCATCGTCATGCTCGCCTACTTTCTGCTGCGCGACCGCGCTGAACTGGGGCGGATTGCCCGCGCTTGGCGGCTCGCGCTGCCCGTGGGCCTGTCGGGCGTGATCGGTTCCGTTGGCTGGTTCAGCGCCTATTCGCTGCAAGCGGCGGCGTATGTCAGCGCTGTGGGCAAGATTGAACTCGTCTTCTCTTACCTGTCGAGCCTGCTGATCTTCCGCGAAAGCGTGTCCCGGATGGAACTCGTGGGCATGGTGATGATCGGGCTTGGTGTGGTGCTCATCGCCCTGCCGTGAAGTGCGATCAAGCCTTCTTTTGCCAGCGGCCTTCGTCATCTTGTTGCCAATAGGTGATGTCGTGGCCCGCCTCTTTTTCCGCCTTCCACCGCGCACGGGCGCCCTGCACGGCCTGCTCGTCGTGGCCGTCGAACATGTAAATGGCGCGGGTGTAGCTTGCCAGATCGTCATGCACCGCGCCATCGACCAAAAAACGCACATGTGCGCCGTTGGGGTTGTCGTCTTCGCAGGTGATCCAGATGGGTTGTTGGTCGGGCGCGTCGCTGCCCCCTTGCGCGGCATGGGGCAGAAAGGATTCGTCGCGGTAGGTCCACAAATGGGCATCCAGCGCGTCGCGTCTTTCGTTGCTGGTGGTCTGCACCACGACGCGCCAGCCACGCTCCAGCGAACGCTCCAGAAGACCGGGAAGCGTTTGCTCCAGTCTTGTCTGGGTCATGTGATAAAACAGCACTTCGCTCATGGTGCTGACCTAGCAGACCCATGTCCCAAAGGCGAGAAGAGGAGGTGTCCCATTTTGGGAAATGTGCGTTGCACCACCAAAACAGCCGTGCTTTTCTACGCATCTACTTGCTGAGTCGTTTATCGGGGTTATCGCTATGGTTTCTTTGCTTCCAAAATCGTCAATCGTGCCATTTTTTCTTGCTGGTGCTTTGTCGATGGGACTGACCGCACCCGCCGCATCAATGACCGACGCCTGCCTGGTGAAAAACAAACTGTTGGTTTGTGCCGAGGGCAGCAAGGACAGCAAAGCGGTGCTGGCCGCTTTGGCTAATCCCAAAACGCTGGAAAACCTCAAGGCTGTGAGCCCCGGCTCCACGTTTCTAACCACACCTCAGGAAAGTGAGCGTTTCCGCCGCTCGGTCGAGCGCGCACATCTGAGTGCTCGCTACTATGCGGATTTGTCGTATCGGCAGTTCAAACGCAAGCGCATGTCATCGGAGTTCTTCCAATTAGTGGCCAGTGAAATGGAAAAGGCGATGGCCAATTACCGCGCTGCCCTTGTGGTCTATCATTCCCGCAATTGGTTTAGTCCAACAAGAGACAAGAATGCTGAGGGCGAAGAGTAGAACGCCCTACCCTTCGTAGTTGTTTGCCACCAAACGGTCGAGCAAGCGCACGCCGTAACCCGATGCCCATGACTGGTTGATCTCATTCTTGTTGGAGCCCATAGCGGTGCCTGCAACGTCGAGATGCGCCCATGGGGTGGATTTAACAAAGCGCTGCAAAAACTGCCCCGCCGTAATGGATCCGGCATGGCGGCCGCCGATGTTTTTCATATCGGCGTTCTTGCTGTCGATCATTTTGTCGTATTCCGGCCCGAGCGGCATACGCCAGAGCTTTTCCTGGGTCTCGGTTCCAGCCTTGGTGAGACGTTCGGCCAATTCGTCGTTGTTGGAGAACAGACCAGCATGGTGGCTGCCCAGCGCGACGAGAATAGCACCGGTTAGCGTGGCAAGGTTGATCATGAACTGGGGATCGTATTTCTCGCGGCAATACCAAAGCGCGTCTGCCAGCACGAGACGGCCTTCTGCATCGGTGTTCAGCACTTCGATGGTTTGACCTGACATGGACGTGACGATATCGCCCGGACGCTGTGCGTTGCCGTCGTTCATGTTTTCAACGCAGGCGATGATGCCGATGACGTTCGCCTTTGCCTTGCGTGCGGCGAGCGCGTGCATCAGGCCGGTAACAGCTGCCGCACCACCCATATCGCCCTTCATGTCTTCCATGCCCCCAGCAGGCTTGAGCGAAACACCGCCCGTATCAAACGTGACGCCCTTGCCAATAAAGGCAATCGGCTTGTCCTTGGCCTTGCCGCCGTTCCAGCGGATGATTGCCATGCGCGGCGCGTTGCGAGAGCCTTGAGCGACGCCGAGCAATGCGTTCATTTTCAGCTTTTTCATCGCTTTTTCGTCGAGAACATCGACCTTGCAGCCGAGTTTTTCCAATTCCTTGGCACGTTTGGCGAATTCGATCGGGGTCAGCGTGTTGGCAGGCTCGTTGACCAGATTGCGGGCCAGCAGAACGCCGTCACCAACGCCATCCATGGCACCCCATGCCTTCTTGGCTGCGGCAGCCGTCTTGGTGTGGAACGCCATCGCAAACTTGTCTTCCTTGCGGGCCGCTTTGTCGCTTTTGTATTTGACGAAACGGTACGCGCCCAGTTTTGCGCCTAGCGCAACTTGCGTAACTTCATGCGAACTCATGCCCTGCCCGTCCGGGCGCTCCAGTGCGATATAGGCCTTCTTGATGCCGCCGAGTTGCGCGACCAGCTTTCCACCCAGTTTCAGCCATGAATACTCATCCATGTCGGTCATCTTTCCCAGACCCATCAAAACGATGCGATCGAGGTCTGTTCCAGCAGGCTGCAACAATGAAAGCGCTTTGCCGAAAGAGCCTTTGAAATCCTCCGCCTTTATCGCGCGGGTAATAAGGCCGTCTTTATCGAGAGCCTTGGCCGATGCGGAAAGAACGTTGTCGCGGTCACAAAAGACAACAAGCGAACCTTTTGTCGGCAAAGCGGCGGTGGTGAAAGAAGGCTGAGGCAGAACAGGCATGATAACTCCACAGGAAGGGCGCAGATGAAAGGACAGGCGTGATTTCGAAAATGGATTCGTTGCGCGGTCCTATATCTGGCCCTTGCCGACGCCGCTGTAAATGCGGCTGCGTGACCACTTTAACCGCTTTTACAACGCGGCTTTTGCAGAAATGCCACGGTCGTTCATATTTTCGTAACCACACTCCTTCGCCACTCTTTAGCCATTGCAGACGATTATCTGCCCGTGAGACATTAAAGGGCCACGGGGATCGAGTCGTATGACGCGCGAACAATGCGCGGCTTCGAGCTCGACTTGGGCTGCACTATTGTGGACGCGGCGCTAATTTGAAGCGCTCCGGCAAGACATCGGACCCAGAGAGGCAGACGCGACGTGATGGGCTTGAGCCTCCTCGAACGCTACATCTTTCGCAAGACGATGGTCGCGCTGTTGATTTCAGCAGGCGCGTTAGTTGGCGTTGTCTGGATTGTGCGCGCCATCCAAGAAGTCGACGTGGTGATGACCAAGGGGCGCGGGATCGCCACCTACCTGCAGATGACAACGTTGGGCGTGCCGACGCTTACAGCCGCCATCCTGCCAGTGGCGCTGTTGATCGCCCTGCTTCAGGTGCTGAAGGGGCTTAACCAGGATTCCGAACTCGTGGTGATGCATTCCGCAGGCGCTTCCAGAGCCAGCCTGTTGCGGCCATTTATGGCAGTCGGATTGATCGTTATGGCCTCAGTCTACACACTCAATTTGTGGCTTGGCCCGGCATCCATGCTCACACTCCGCACGTTCATCACCGAAATTCGCGCCGATTTAGTCTCCGTCGCCATCCGTGAAGGCGCGTTTCGCGATGCAGGTGACGGGCTGACTTTTCACGTTGCCTCACGCAAGCCGGGCGGTGTTTTGACCAGCGTTTTCGTGCTGGACACACGCAGCGAAAAGGAAACTCTAAGCTACATCGCCCGAGAGGGTTTGATTACCAAGCAAGACGACCAGTCTTTTCTGGTTTTGAAGGATGGGCAAATTCAGAGCCTTCCTAAGGGAACAGACCGCATTTCGGTGGTGAAATTCAGTTCCTATGCGCTCAACCTCTCAAGCCTCTCCGGCGGCGGTTCGGGCAAATCCAGTTACAGCCAATTTGAGATTCCAACGGCTGAATTGCTCTCTCCCAATCCCGAAGAAGGGCTCTACAAGGCAAAGCCGGAGCGCTATCGGGCAGAATTTCACGTTCGTTTCAGCGGCGGCCTGCACGCTTTGGCAACGGTGCTGATTATTGTGGCGATGATCGGCTATCCACAATCTCATCGCGGCGGGGGAATGCAGGAAGCGACCTTGGCGGCATTGGCGGTCATCGGCATCCGGGTCGGCACGGTCGCCCTGGAAAATGCGGCGCGAACGTCCGATTTCGCGATTGCGATGATGTGGGTTCTGCCGCTTGTGGGCATCATCATCCCCGCGCTGTTCATCGCTTCGGGCAGCACTTTGGGCCTGACACAGAAGGCGCAGGCACGGATTGATCGAAACAACGAAATTGCGATCAATCTGCTGAAGAGAGCCCTGCCCAAACGCCTGCAACCGAGCGCTTGGCAGTCGCATGAGACGTTGGAGGCCCATACATGATCGCCTCTACCATGTCTTTATACATCGCTCGAAGTTTCATCACCAATGTGCTGATGATATTTGTATTCTTCCTTTTGTTGATAATGGCTGTGGATTCAGTGGAGCTGTCGCGCTCGCTGAACGCACAGGTTGAAGGCAGCTTCGGTGATGTGTTGATGATTTCGATGTTACGGGTGCCCGCCTTTGCGCAAAGGGTGCTGCCGTTTGCTGTGCTGTTTGGTGCCGCTTTGTCGCTCATCATGCTTAACCGCCGCCTTGAACTGGTGGTAGCGCGGGCTTCGGGGGTATCGGTTTGGCAGTTCCTGAAACCCGTGGCCGTGAGTGCGGCTTTAATCGGTGTCGTGGCTGTTTTGATCTATCAACCGCTGGCTTTGAACGCTCAACGGATTTCGCAATCGCTGGAAGCGGATATTTTCGGGCGGTTGAAGGGCAATTACGCGAACAAATCCGATAATTTCTGGCTTCGCGCAGGACAAAAATCCGGCGATGTGATTGTCCGCGCAGCGATTGCACAGGACAATGGGCGAAACCTTGCGGCTGTTTCGATTTATTTCTTTACGCCCGATGGCGCCCCAACCGAGCGGATTGACGCTGAACGGGCTGTGTTTGAGGAAACAGGCGAGGAATTGAACATCTACAAATTGACCAATGCGACGGTGACAGTTCCGGGCAAAGTCAGCGAGCAGCGCGAAAAAATGGACATTCCCGTGAATGTTTCGGCGCTTGAGTTGCAATTGAGCGCGACACAAGCAGCAAACGTGCCGTTTTGGGAGCTTGGTGACCATGCCGAACGGGCAAAGCGCAACGGGCGCAATCACCTGACTTTCCTTGCCATGCGGCAAGCTCATATGGCGCAACCGTTCCTGTTTATTGCAATGGTGTTAATCGCTGCATGCATGTCGTTAAGGTTCGCGCGATTTGGTCTGCCAATGAAGCTTATTCTGGGTGGTATTTTGGCGGGGTTTGTGCTGTATGTCGTCTCGGAAATCGTCATGACTTTCGGGAGTAACGGTCTGGTGTCGCCAGCAGCGGCGGCGTGGTCCCCGACCTGTGTTGCAATTTTGATCGGTGTAACAATTCTTTTGCACCAGGAGGATGGCTAATATGGCTCCTCTTGAGACGGCAATTCATGCTGTGCCGGTGCGCCGAGCAGCGTTTCCGCGCGTCCTGATGCAAGTCACGGCAAGCGCCCTGCTCTCCACCGCTTTGGTGGCGCTCCCCGCAACTGTTTCCCCTGCGCTGTTCCAAGCGAATGCGCAGGAACTGCCTACTGGCGGCCCGCGTGATCCGAACGCGCAACTGCTGCTTAAAGCGGACGAACTGATCTACGATAACGACAACGAAGTCGTCAGCGCTGTCGGCAACGTGCAGTTGGACTATGACGGCTACAACGTTGTGGCCGACAGGGTGAGCTACAATCAGCGCACTCGGCGCGTGATGGCCAGCGGCAATGTTGAAATTCTCGAACCAGATGGCAACCGCATTTTCGCCGATGAAATAGATCTTACCGACGATTTCGGTGAGGGCTTCATCAACGCTCTGAGGGTTGAGACACCGGATAACACACGCTTTGCAGCGGAAAGCGCCGAGCGATTTGCCGGTCAAAAGACCGTGTTCAATCACGGCATCTATACCGCTTGCGAACCTTGCAAGGAAAATCCGGAAAGACCCCCGCTTTGGCAAGTTAAGGCCAGCAAGGTGATTTTGGATGGCGTAACCAAAACCGTTACCTACCAGAACGCACGGTTTGAACTGTTCGGCCTGCCGATCGCCTACCTGCCCTATTTCAGCCATGCTGACCCTTCGGTGAAGCGCAAGAGCGGCTTTTTGGTGCCACGCATTGGACAAAAGAGCGATCTTGGCTGGTTCTACCGTCAGTCCTATTTCCTGGTGACGGGCGACAGCCATGATCTGACGTTCTCCGGCACCTATTACGAGGACCAAGGCTTCATGGGCGAAGTTGAATGGCGGCAGCGATTCGACAACGGGGCATACAACATACGCATTGCCGGTATTTCGCAGCAGGGTCAGGATGAATTTTCCACTGCGCCAGACCTGAACGAGGTTGAGCGAGGCATGATCTCGTCGGAGGGTCTGTTCAACATCAATTCGCGTTGGGTTTTCGGCTGGAACCTCATGGCGCAGACCGATGACACGTTCTCCAATACCTATGACATCGAAGACTATTCCAACTCGACCTACACCAACGATATTTTCCTGCGCGGCATTGCAGGAAAATCGTTCTTCGAACTGGCTGGCTACGAATACAACAATCAGGGCAGCAATTATTTCATCGAGGACGAGCAGGCATTTGTGCGTCCTGTCCTCGATTACAACCTTGTGACCACGCCAGCCTCACTGGGTGGCGAGCTGTCGCTGGATGTGAACGTGACCAGCCTTGAGCGCGATGTGCTGGACACGCAGAGCCTTTTGGGCGGCACCGTCATCAACACATTTGGTGCTGAAGGCGAGACCACGCGGGCATCGGTTGATCTGAACTGGCAAACGACGATTGTGACCGACAACGGCTTCACAATCACGCCGTTCCTTGGCCTGCGCGGAGACGTGACGAGTGTTGACGCGACCGGCACCGCTGGCAGTCTTGCAATTGAACAAGGCTCAACTGCACGCTTCATGCCGACAGTCGGGATTGAGGCGAGCTATCCAATTCTGGTGCGCACGGAAAGCTCCAGCCATGTGTTTGAGCCTGTGGTTCAGCTTTTGCTGCGACCTGATCTCAACGAGACGGGTATTTTGCCCAATGATGACGCGCAAAGCCTTGTGTTTGATGCGACCACGCTGTTCAGCCGCGATAAATTTTCGGGCTTTGACCGCATTGAAGGTGGCAGCAGGGCAAATGTCGGAATTCGGTATTCAGGCATCTTCGATAACGGCCTGTCGCTGAACGGCATATTCGGCCAGTCTTTCCATCTGGGTGGCGACAATCCGTTCGATCAGGCCGATCTGGTGAATGTGGGCGGCGCGTCTGGTTTGGATACTGACCGCTCCGACTATGTAGCCTCTCTTGGCCTCACATCGCGCTTTGGGCTGGGGCTGAACGCGAAAGCGCGGTTCGACAATTCGGATTTTGATGTGCGTCGGGGTGAAGCCCGCATTTCTTACGGCTCGCCCAATTTCGCTATCAGTTCGAGCTATATCTTCATCGACCAGCAGGACGAAATCGGCATTACCGATCCACGTCAGCAAGTTTTGGTGTCCGGCAGTGTGAAACTGGCTGAACACTGGAGAGCCTTCGGCAGCATGTCTTACGACATCGAAAACTCCACGATGTTTTTGAAGAAGGCTGGTTTGAGCTATGCGGATGAGTGTTTCTCGCTGTCGCTGGCTTTTCAGGAAACCAACAGCCGATACGACACCGACAATGCCAATCAATCCATATCTTTTGCGATTGGCATCCGAACTATTGGCGATTTCCAGGAATCTATCGACACCGAAGATCTGGAAGATTTCGGCCGAGGCGGCTTTTTGGACAATCTGTAGGGTTGCACATCAACGTTTCACCGCATTTTATTGTCACTACGGCGGCCGGATAGGGCAGCTTCGCTGCTCGAAATCAAACGACGAAAAAGAGGGAGCAAGATCAGCATGAACGAGCAAGCCACAAAAAGCGAAATTGTGACGTGTCGCGCTTCTGCTCGCCCCCGCCGCAACGGCGCGGTTTTTGCACTCGCGTTGGCATTGGGGTTCACGGTGCCAGCCGCTGGCGTGTTCGACAGGCCGGCACAAGCGGCAAGCAAGATCGTCACTCTGGTCAACAATGTGCCGATCACAACAAATGACGTTGCTCGCCGTGCAGCGTTCTTCAAGCTGCGCCGGATGAAGGGGAATCACCGCAAGCTGGCCAAGGAAGAACTCATCGAAGAAGCGCTGAAGATGCAGGAAGCCCGTCGCATTCGCGCCGTTGTTTCCGATCGCGATGTGGATGCTGCGTTTGCGCGCTTTGCCAAGGGCAACAAAATGCCTGAACGCGCTTTGCGCGATATACTCAACCGCTCCGGCGTGACCGTTCGCGGCTTCAAGCAATATATTCGAGCTCAGATGAGCTGGCAGCGTGCGCTTGGCGCCAGGATGCAGGCCGAATCGCGCCCGACGAAAGAGGCCGGACCGCTGGACCATCTGCACGGACAGGGGCGCGATTCCGGTTCGAACCGAACGACCGAATACACGCTCCAACAAATCATCTTCGTCGTCCCGCGCGATCAGATGGCCGCACGCCAGAATGCGCGCCTCCGCGAAGCGCAGAATTTCCGCACGCGCTTTCCCGGTTGCGAAGGCAGCCTCTCCTACGCCGCATCACTTCGTGATGTGACCGTGCGTGACCGTGGCCGCGTGCAAGCACACGAATTGCCTTCCGAGTGGCTGAATGCCGTTAAGGGCGTGAGCCCAGGCAAGACAACAAAGCCACAAAAGACCGCCCGCGGCGTCGAAATGCTGGCCGTTTGCCGCACCCGCGAAGTGTTGAGCAAGGCCCAATCGTCCGGTGCTGACGGCGATTTGTTCAGCGGTGGAGATCGTCAGGTTTCGGCGCTGGAGAAGAAATATCTTGAGGAATTGCGCAAAGCAGCGGTGATCAAAGACCGCTGATGGGTGCGCAGCCGTCCCTGCAAAGAGGAAACCATAACCAAGCGCGGCTCTGCGTTTCGCTGGGTGACCCTGCAGGCATTGGGCCGGAAATCCTGCTGAAAACCTGGGCAATGGCAGCCGATGGTGCGATCGAAGTACCATCGTTTTTCGTCTTGGGCGATGTTGATCTTCTAAACGACCGCGCTCAACTGCTGGGAATGTCTGCGCGGGCAAGCGCTTGGGCTGACGGTGCCCTTCCCGCAGATAGCCTGCCCGTTTTGCAGGTAAACAACCCGCTATCCTCCAAACCCGGCAAGCCGGAGCCTAAGGATGCGGCGGGCGTGGTTGAAGCCATAGAACGCGGTGTTGCGCTGATACGCGAGGGGCGAGCGAGTGGATTGGTGACGCTGCCGATCAACAAGAAACACCTCTATGACGCCGGTTTTGAATTCCCCGGTCACACGGAATATCTGGCCGCGTTGGCGACGGGTTGGCATGGCAACAGCGCCGATGCTCCGCGCTCGGTGATGATGCTAGCCGGACCAGACCTGCGCACGGTGCCAGTCACGGTTCACATCCCGTTGGAGAACGTGAAAGCCGCGCTCACGGCTGATCTCATTGTCGAGACTGCCCGCATCGTCAACGCTGATCTTCAATCGCGGTTCGCAATCGCAAAACCGCGTCTCGCTTTTGCGGGGCTTAACCCCCATGCCGGCGAAGATGGTGCGCTTGGCACTGAGGAAATGACCGTGCTGGAACCAGCACTAGCGGTTTTGCGCAGCGAGGGCGTTGAGTGCATCGGGCCGCTGCCTGCGGATACCATGTTCCATGCCCGTGCTCGCCAGGCATATGACGTTGCGCTTTGCATGTATCACGATCAGGCACTCATCCCTGCCAAAGCGCTGGCCTTTGATGAGAGCGTCAACGTTACGCTTGGCCTACCCTTCATCCGCACATCGCCGGATCATGGCACTGCCTATGATATTGCGGGAACCGGCAAGGCTGATCCGTCCAGCTTTATCGCGGCGCTGAAGATGGCAGGCGACCTCGCCGCCGCCGCTGCGCAGGCGACCGTGACAGCAGCATGAGCCACATTGACGATCTGCCGCCACTGCGCGATGTCATCGACCAGCATGGTCTGGCCGCGAAAAAGGCGCTTGGCCAGAACTTTCTGCTTGATCTCAACATCACTATGAAAATCGCCCGTGCGGCCGGCTCTTTAGAGGGTGCTACGGTTCTGGAAATCGGCCCCGGTCCGGGCGGGCTGACCCGCGCTTTGCTGGCAAGCGGTGCACGCCACGTGGTTGCGATAGAGCGCGACGCGCGCTGCCTGCCTGCCTTGGCACAGATCGCTGATGCGCATCCGGGACGCCTGACGGTGCTTGAAGGGGATGCGCTGGAAGTAAACCATCGCGCAGAATTAACTAAGGTCGGCGCATTCGATGGCGGTTCAAACGTCAAAGTTATTGCTAATCTGCCCTATAATATCGCAACGCCTCTATTCACAGGCTGGATTGGCGGCACGGATTGGCCGCCGTTCTGGAACGGCATGGTGCTGATGTTTCAAAAGGAAGTGGCTCAACGCATCACGGCCACCAACGATGACAAAGCGTGGGGGCGATTGGGCGTGCTTTCCTCTTGGCGTTGCCACAGCGACATCGCGTTTGATTTGCCGCCGCAGGCATTTTTCCCGCCGCCGAAGGTGACCTCATCGGTCATTATGGTGCAGCCAAAGACAAAGCCACTGCCCGTATCTGTCAAAGCGGTGGAGCACATCACGCAGGCTGCATTCGGGCAGCGCCGCAAGATGCTTCGCCAAAGCCTGAAACCGCTGGGGGGCGAAGAACTGCTTGCGAAGGTCGGTATTGCGGGCACAAAACGCGCCGAAGAACTGGCGATGGAAGACTTTGTTGCGCTGGCGCAGGCGTTGGAGCTTTAGGAAACGCCCAACAATTCATCCACAAAAGAGTGGATGCCAACGCGGCGATCTCTACGAAGGCGCTCTGCTGTGAGGATGGCTTTCACCTCGGCAACTGCCTGCTGCAAGTCTTCATTGATGACCACGTAGTCGTATTCGTTCCAGTGGCGCATCTCGGTGATGGAATTCTGCAACCGCTTCTCGATCACCTCTTCGCTATCTTCTGCACGGCGGATCAAGCGACTGCGCAGTTCGGCCATCGAAGGAGGCAGGATGAAAATGCTGACGATATCCGCCCTTGCCGCATCGAACATTTGCAAAGCGCCCTGCCAGTCCACGTCAAACAGCATGTCCCGCCCCTGCTCCATTGCTTCCTGCACGGGCGCAAAGGGAGTGCCGTAGTAATTGCCATGCACTTCAGCCCATTCCAGCAATTGCCCGGCATCACGGTTCATGATGAAGGCTTCTTTGTCCGTGAAATGATAGTGCGTGCCGTCGATTTCGCTGGGGCGGCGTTCGCGCGTGGTCATGGATACTGACAAAGTGAGCTTGGGATCGCTGGACAGCAAGTTGCGTGCGATGGAAGACTTGCCTGCGCCTGAAGGCGAGGAAAGCACCAGCATCAGGCCGCGCCGATCAAGGGATGATGAAATCGTCATGTCGCTGGCCCCCGCCCTGGTTTTCATTCCACGTTCAAAACCTGTTCGCGCATCTGGTCAATTACAACTTTCAGCGCAAGCCCGGATTCGGTGATGGAAACCGCATTTGATTTTGAACACAAAGTGTTGGCTTCGCGGTTAAACTCCTGCGCGAGAAATTCAAGTTTGCGGCCTACCGGGCTGCCCTCGCTCAACAGGTTTCGCGCTGCAACGATGTGAGCGTCCAACCGGTCCAGTTCTTCCGTGATGTCCGCGCGGGTTGTTAGGAGCGCTATTTCTGCTGCCAAACGCTCCGGCTCTACCGTGCCGCCCGCATCGCCAAGACGGGCGATCTGCTCTTTGAGACGCGCCTCGATTGCAGCTTCTGTGCGGGCGGGATCGGCTTTCACAGTTTCTGTTAGCTGCTCAATCTCGTTGATCTGCTGGGCCATGATACGAGCAAGCTCGTTGCCTTCCGCTTCGCGGTGGCTGATCAGGGCATCCAAAGTGGCATCAAGTCCAGTCAACAGTGCTTTGTGAAAATTCTCGTCATCGGACGTGCTGCCGTTTTCGGCCTGTTCCAGCACACCGCGAAATGACAGGATCTGCCCCGCATCGGGCAGCGGCGCGCCAGTGCGCTGGTGAACGGTCTGGAGTGCCGACTGGATGGCATCGAGTGCTGCCAAGTTTACCACAGGCAGGCTTTGCGACGCCGTGCCTTTTAGTGACAGGTTGATTTGCAAATTGCCACGCGAAAGCCGTGCGCTGCACGCCTTGCGGATGAGACCATCGAGGTTTTCCAGCCCGCCGGGCAAACGCAGGCGAATGTCGAGGCTTTTGCCGTTTACCGCGCGTATTTCCCATGCCCAAGCCGTGTCACCCGTGTGTCCTTCGTGGCGGGCAAAGCCTGTCATGCTGCGCAGGCTCAATTCGATGTCGCCTCTTCGCCGGATGCGCCAGATGCGTCAGTGCTTTCTCCAGCGGCCTCGGCTTCGGCTGCCGCTTTAGCAGCGGCTTCTTCCGCTTCTTTCTTGCGCTGCGCTTCAATCTTGCGCCAAACGGCAACATTCGCGTTGTGCTCGGCCAGGGTTTTGGCGAAGGCGTGACCGCCAGTTCCATCTGCGACGAAATACAAATCGTCTGTCTCCAGCGGATTGGCAGCCGCTTTAATGGCAGCAAGGCCAGGATTTGCGATAGGTGTTGGAGGTAAGCCGCGGATCACATAGGTGTTGTAAGGCGTTTCTTTGCGCAGTTCGGAACGTCGCAAGCCACCGCGGTCCTTTGGTTTTCCCTGTCCACCCCAAATGCCGTAGATCACAGTCGGGTCTGTCTGCAAGCGCATGCCTTTGCGCAGGCGGTTGATGAAGACCGAAGCGACGTGCGGGCGCTCATCGCCAACCCCGGTTTCTTTTTCCACGATCGAGGCGAGAATCAGCAGTTCTTCTGGCGACTTCAGCGGCAAGTCGGGCGCACGGTTTTCCCACGCTTCTTGAAGAATTTTGGTCTGCGCTTCGCGGATGCGGCCCACGGCTTCTGCGCGGGTTGTTCCGCGCGGGAAAGCGTAGGTGTTGGGGGCCATTGAGCCTTCCGGCGGGATGGCGGGCAGCGGGCCTTCGAGCCTCTCGGCAAACTGGATACGCTCCATCATCTGATAAGATGTCAGACCTTCCGGCAGGGTGATGCCGTATTGAATGGCTTTGCCCTCGGTCAGCTGCAAAACCACCTGCTGCATACTCATGTTCGGCGTGAAGGCAAATTCGCCTGCTTTCAGATCAGATGCTTTGCCGGCACGGCGAACACCGTTGAGAAAGATGCGCAACGGGCCTTGTTTGGGAATGATCTTCTTCGCAACAAGGTCAGGCATGATACTTCTGAAGGTTGCACCGCTCTGCACCTCATAAGTCGTCTCTTCCTGCAAGGGACCGGGCGCGGTGAATTGCTGTTGCGAATACCAAGCAAAGGTGAGCAGACCGACGACGCCCAAAATGGCCAGCGTGAACAGCCCGTTGAGGAGCCGCACAATAAAGCTGCGTGCCGCGCTGGAGCGCGGCGGCTTCGCCTTTTTAAGCGTAGCGCCCGGATCGCTCATCGGATCCATATCGCGGAAAGGATCGCGGCCAAATGGTGTGGGAGTGTCGTCGCTCAACGCCTGTATCCGTTTCCTTAGCTGCCGCCTTATCGCGCCTAGACAAAGCTATCTGACGGGCTCGTGGTTTTAAGCCCTTCGGAATCACCCATCAATGTGGCGAAAGGTTAGCGTTCTCGCACTTCATGCGCCATAGGCGCAACGCTTCACAGTTTGCGGAATGCCAGCGCTGCGTTTGTGCCGCCGAAACCGAACGAGTTTGACAACGCCGCGTTTATCTCGCGCTTGCGCGCTGTGTGCGGAACCAGATCAATCGCAGTCTCAGCATCAGGGTTATCGAGATTGAGCGTTGGCGGTGCCGTATTATCGCGCATGGCCAACAGGCAGAAGATCGCTTCCACCGATCCAGCAGCCCCCAAAAGATGGCCGATGGCAGACTTTGTAGACGACATGGAGACTTTGCCAGCCGCATCGCCCAATAGACGCTCAACCGCGCCCAGTTCCATCGTATCGGCCATTGTGGAAGTGCCGTGGGCGTTGACGTAGTCAACTTCGCCTGGGTCCATCTCAGCGCGCTTCAGGCAAGCTCGCATGGCGCGAAATGCGCCTTCATGCTCCGGCGCTGGTGCGGTGATGTGATGGGCATCGCCCGACATGCCGTAGCCGACCAGCTCGCCATAGATTTTTGCGCCACGGGCTTTGGCGTGTTCGTATTCTTCCAGAACAACGATGCCGGCGCCCTCACCCATTACAAAGCCGTCCCGATCTGCATCCCAAGGGCGCGAGGCTTTTTCCGGCTCGTCATTATAAGACGTGGAGAGCGCTTTACAGGCCGCGAAACCTGCCAGCGACAAGCGGCAAACGGGGCTTTCTGCGCCACCGGCAACCATTACATCGGCGTCGCCAAGCGCGACCATGCGGCCTGCGTCTCCTATCGCGTGAGCGCCGGTGGAACAGGCCGTCACCACAGCATGGTTGGGGCCTTTCAGGCCGTGCATGATCGAGACATAGCCGGAAACAAGGTTGATCAATCGGCCGGGAATAAAGAAAGGGGAAATACGGCGCGGACCACGGTCGCGCAGCAGCAACGAGGTTTCTTCAATGCCTTGAAGCCCGCCAATGCCTGAGCCGATCATCGTGCCCGTGCGTTCTTTCTCGTCGTCAGTCTTGGGATGCCAACCAGCGTCATTCAGTGCCATCGTGGCGGCAGCGATGCCATAGCGGATGAAGGGATCGACCTTACGCTGCTCTTTCGGCTCCATCCAGTCATCGGGATTGAACCCGCCGTCTTCCTTTGGGCCAAAAGGAATGGAACACGCAATTTTAGCCGGGAGGTCATCAACCTCGAATTCGGTGACACGCTTGGCGGCGCTTTTAGACGCCAGAATGTTGGTCCAAGAGGTTTCAGCGTCTCCGCCCAGAGGCGAAACCATTCCGATTCCCGTAACGACAACACGTCTCATTGCTCATCCCCCATTACTGGCCCAATCGAATGTGGTGTCGCACTGTGGCACAGGGCCAATCAGGCGTCACAAAGTCAAAAAAAAGCGGGGCCGAACCCCGCTTGATTATTCTCGTTCGGCAAACCGTATTTGGCCCAATGGGCGCTATGCGGCCAGCGCTTTAAGCCTTGTTGGCTTCAAGATATGTAATCGCGTCGCCAACCGTCTGAATGTTCTCGGCTGCGTCGTCAGGAATTTCCACTCCGAACTCTTCTTCGAAGGCCATGACCACTTCGACTGTATCGAGGCTGTCTGCGCCAAGATCGTCGATGAACGACGCTTTTTCAGTGACTTTGTCTGCTTCGACGCCGAGTTGTTCGACGACGATTTTTTTCACGCGTTCTGCGGTATCACTCATGGGACTATCCTTGGCCATGGGTTAACGATGTTGGGCCATCACTTAATCGGCATGGCATCCGATAGCAAGGCTTTGATGCGCTGTTCACAACGCAAAAATTAGGTGAATTTCATGCCGTTGATGCGGTGAGCGATCAGATCATCGCCATACCGCCGTTCACGTGCAGGGTTTGACCCGTCATGTAGGCAGTCTCGTCGGCTGCGAGGAACACCGCAGCGGCGGCGACTTCGGCGGGGGTTCCAAGTCGTTTGGAAGGAATGGTGGAGAGAATCGCTTCTTTTTGCTTTTCGTTCAGCGCGTCTGTCATCGGGGTTTCGATGAAGCCCGGCGCAATGCAATTGACGGTAACGCCTCGGCTGGCAATTTCCTGCGCCAGCGATTTCGACATACCGATCATGCCAGCTTTCGACGCACAATAGTTTCCCTGTCCCGGATTACCCGTCACACCAACAACCGACGTGATGTTGATGATACGGCCACCCTTGCGGCGCATCATGGGGAACACACATTCGCGGGTGAGACGGAACATCGAGGTAAGATTGATTTCGATCACGTCGTCCCACTGCTCGTCGCTCATGCGCACGAACAAGCCGTCTTTGGTGATGCCAGCATTGTTGACCAGAATATCCAGACCTTCCATTTCAGCCTCGACTTTGGCGGCGAGTTCTTTCACTGCGTCGCGGTCGCCCAGATTGGCGGGAAACACGTGGACACGCTCGCCCATGTCTTTCGCCAGAGCCTCCAGCTTTTCCGCGCGGGTGCCATGCAGGCCGACAATGGCGCCTTGGGCATGAAGCGAGCGGGCAATAGCTTCGCCCAACCCGCCGGACGCGCCGGTAACGAGGGCTTTTTTGCCTGTAAGATCAAACATTGGATTAGCTCTCCTATGGCCTGCGTGGAAAAACTCTGAGTCTTTTCAGACGGTCCGCAGGCTTTCTTTAAAATCTGATTCGGGTTTGTCACACCTTGGGTGAAACGGTTGAGGTGATGATTCAAGTGCCTGAATTGAAGTGACTCGCGGCTTACGCCAGCACCTGCATCACCTTTTCGATGTCGGCGGGTGTGTTGACGGCAATGCCTTCCATGTCCCGATCAATGCGGCGAGCTAGGCCGGTGAGTACTTTGCCTGCGCCGATTTCGAGAATGCGGCTCACTCCCTGCTCTGACATGTATTCCACGCTTTCCGCCCAGCGCACACGTCCTGTCACCTGCTCGACGAGCCGTTTTCGAATGTCGTCGGGATGAGAAATTGGATCCGCCAGCACGTTTGCGATCAACGGCACGATTGTGGCTTCTACGTCGACATTGGCGAGAGCCTCCGCCATTGCGTCGGCGGCGGGTTGCATGAGCGCCGAGTGGAATGGTGCAGAGACCGGCAACATCAGTGCGCGTTTTGCCCCTGCCTCCTTTGCCGCTTCCGAGGCGCGCTCGACAGCGCCCTTGTGGCCGGAAATGACCAATTGGCCACCGCCATTGTCGTTGGCGATTTGAACCGCGTCACCATCCTGCGTGGCGGCGGCGCAGATGGCTTCAACCTGGTCCATTTCCAGACCGATGATGGCAGCCATAGCGCCTTTGCCAGCTGGAACGGCAGCTTGCATGGCGTTGCCACGGATCCGCAGCAGGCGAGCTGTATCGCCCACGGTAAGTGCGTGCGCAGCCGCGAGGGCTGAATATTCGCCCAACGAATGACCCGCGACGTAGTTCGCATGGGTGACTTGGAATCCCTGCGCTTCCATCGCACGTAAGGCTGCAATGCTGACGGCCATCAAAGCGGGTTGTGCGTTGGCGGTCAGCGTCAGCGTTTCTTCGGGGCCGTTCCAGATTATATCGGACAGCTTTTCTCCCAGCGCCTCGTCCACTTCATCGAACACGGCTTTGGCTTCAGGAAACGCATCGGCCAGTTCTTTGCCCATGCCAACGGATTGCGAGCCTTGTCCGGGAAATGTGAGTGCGAGCATTGTTTGGGTATCCTCAACGTTGTGTTAGTTTCGTTTGAGGGCTCGGCCTTCTATCGTCAAGACCTAGCGCCGGAACTAGCGCTGATGCAGTGATGTGACAGTCATGCGTGGGGCCAGTCCCTCGGGATCCACAATCAGATCGAGCACCGCTCCTGTGGGCGAGGCGCAGGCGCGGTCGAAGGCTGCGGGAAATTCATCTGTCTGCGTGATTTGCTCGCCATACATTCCGTATGCGTGGGCGAGTGCGGCGAAATCCGGGTTGACGATCTGAGTGCCGCTGACGCGCGTGGGATAATCGCGCTCCTGATGCATGCGGATCGTGCCGTATTGGCCGTTGTTCAAAATCAAAATCACAGGCGCCGCACCATGCTGAAGCGCGGTGCCGAGTTCCTGACAGTTCATCTGAAAGTCGCCGTCGCCTGCAAAACACAGCACGAAGCGTGTCGGGTCATGGATTTTCGCCATCACGGCAGCGGGAACGCCCGCGCCCATCGCGCCGGACTGGGGACCGAGCAATGTCATGGCTTCACCATAAGGCAGATGACGGCTGGGCCAGATGGCGAAATTGCCTGCTCCATTGGTGACAATGGCATCCGGCGGCAAGGCGGTGCGCAAATGGGCGACCACGGTACTCATGTCCAGCGCACCGGGCTGCGGTGGCGTTTCAACCGTTGTTTCCCAAGCGGCGTGAACCTCTTGCGTGCGTTTGGCCCAGACGGGCGCTTCAATCGGGTCCAATGCAGCAAGAGTGTTGAGTGCGGCGTTCGGGCAGGAAAGGACTGCGAGATCAGGGGTGAAAATCTTGCCGATTTCCGCCTCGCTGGCGTGAATATGAACCAGTGGTTTGTCGAAGGTCGCGGGATCGAACAGCGTGTAACCATCGGTCAGCATTTCACCGAAACGCACGTTGACGGCGATCAAGAGGTCGCTCTCGTCAAGGAATTTGCGGACGTGTGGCGGCATACCCACACCGGCATCACCAGCATAAGAGGGCGAAGCGTTGTCCATCAGGTCTTGAGACCGGAAAGCCGAGACGACGGGCAATGTATTGGCTTCTGCAAAGCGCTTCAAAGCCGCCTGCCCGCTCGCGTTCCAGCCACCGCCGCCGACAATCAGCACCGGCTTGTGCGCTGCAGCGAGACGCTCGCGGATGGCCTTTGAATCAACGTCGGTCATATGCGGTTTCGCGGCCACGATTTTGCCCCGTGGCAGGGCTGTACATTCTTCGGTCAGCATGTCTTCCGGCAGAGCGACCACCACCGGACCGGGTCTTCCTGCAAGCGCCACCTGAAAGGCGCGGGCGACGATTTCCGGCACGCGATTTGGATCGTCAATTTCAACGGCCCATTTCGCCATGGAGCCGAACACAGCCTTGTAGTCAAGTTCCTGAAACGCTTCGCGTCCCTTCATGGAGCGGGCAATCTGGCCCACGAAAACCACCATTGGCGAGGAATCTTGCATGGCGGTGTGGATGCCGATTGAGGCGTTGGTCGCTCCCGGCCCACGGGTAACAAAGCAAATGCCGGGCTTGCCCGTCAGCTTGCCGTAGGCCTCGGCCATGAAGGCCGCCCCGCCCTCGTTGCGCGTGCCGATGAATTTGAAGGCATTCGAGACGTCATGCAGCGCATCGAGAACGGCAAGATAGCTCTCTCCCGGCACGCCGAAACCCATTTCGACCTCCTGATTGAGGAGGCATTGCACGAGGACTTGGGCGGCGGTGGGCATGGGCAAGGGTTCCGGAAAATTAGAGACTAGAGGTCGAAATCGGGCGGCAAGATGGTTTTGCTGCCTGCAGCTTTGAGCACAAGATTGCCTTCCAACCAAACAAGAATTCTTTGGACCGCTTCTTCGGGATCGGGATCCGACAGAGGAAGGCGCAAGAGCAGCCAGTCGTGAAACGTGCCGATCACCTCACCGGCGATGGAGCGGTATACCTCGCCCTCTCTTTCGGCCATTGCGAGCATATCGAACCAGACGTGGAGAAATGCCCGGCCGCCTTCGCTGCTGATTTGCTCCATCACCTCCTCCGCGCATTGCCTCCGGCTCTGCGCCCTCTCCTGCGGGAGCGACGTGTTGAGCCTTGCCCGAACGATGGATGCTATATGGTGAGCGATCTGTGCGACCAGACGGTCCTTCGAACCGAAATGGTAGATCAACATGCGGTCGCTTGTTCCGGCGGCGTTAGCCAGCGGCCTGAGACTGGCGTTCTGCAAGCCATGCTGCATCACATGGGCGGCAAGCTGTTCGAGATAGGTTTCCGGTCCGGCAGGCACGATCATCCTCATTCACATAAATGTAGCGAAAGCTACATAATGTTATTGTAGCGAACGCTACGCATCGATTATGTTGCGAATGCTACACTTTCACAACAGGAGCTTCAATCATGGACATTTTCACCCTCACCGCCGCTGCGGCTGCCGTTGGTCTGGTCATTTTTGTTTTAATCCTAGCCACAGGTGCAAAAGCGCACCGTGGCCGATCATGGCTTTTGTCGGCGGGGCTCAGCGTCGCCTTTCTTGGCTGGTCGCTGTTTGCCATCGCCAGCGAGGGCATGTTCGGCTTCTGGACAGAACACGTTCGCAATGCGTGGGGAAACCAGATCTGGTTTGATTTGCTGCTGGCCGTGGGCGTTGCGCTGACTTTCATGATGCCAAAAGCGAAAGCCTTGGGCATGAACGTCACGCTTTGGTCGCTGCTGGTTCTGGCTACGGGCTGCATTGGTCTGACCGCGATGGCCGCGCGGATTTTCTACCTAGAAGGGAAATCGGTCAGTGAAAAAACAAACACCCGGCTGCATGTGCAACCGGGTGCTTAAATTTTCGGAAACCGAAGACCGTCTTAGCGGATTTTCACCGTGGCGAATTTGCCGTCTTTGACTTCCAGTTCCTTGTAGGAACCAGCAGCTTCGCCGACTTCTGTAAAGGTCACGTTGGACGCGCCTTCATAGTCAACCTGACCGCCGTTTTTGAGGATTTCCAGTGCCTTGGCAAGTTCACCTGGCAGGATTTTCTCGCCCGGTGCGTTGGCGACTTCCATCACCTTCGCCTGAATGGCTGCGCGGTCTGTTGAACCGGCTGCCTGCATGGCGAGGATCATCAACGCAGCCGCGTCGTATGATTCCGGCATGAAGGGGCCGTCGTTCTTGGCAAGACCACCAGCGGTCGCGACTTCCTTGAACTTGGCTGCGCCTTCGGATTCAGAACCCGGCAGGGTGCCGATCGTGCCGTTCAGATCTGCGCCAATAGCTTCGATCAGGCTTTCGCCAATCATGCCGTCTGCCAGAATGAACTGGTCGAACGCGCCGGTGTCGAGCGAAGTCTGGATAATGCCTTTACCGCCTTGGTCGACATAGCCGAATACTGCAAGGTGCTTGGAACCGGAAGCAGCGAGTGCGCCGACTTCAGCGGAATAGTCGGCCTTGCCGTCTTCGTGAGCAGCAGAGATCGAGATCTTGCCACCGTTTGCGGTGAATGCGGTTGCGAACGCATCCGAAAGGCCCTTGCCGTAGTCGTTGTTCGTGTAGGTCACGGCGACTTCGGTGATGCCGCGGTCTTTCAACACTTCAGCCAAAACCTGACCCTGACGGGCGTCGGATGGGGCTGTGCGGAAGAAGAAACCTTTGTCTTCGATGGTCGTCAGCGCTGGCGATGTCGCGGAAGGCGAAATCATCGTCACGCCGTTCGGCACGCCGACATTGTTTGCGATTGCGGTTGTCACGCCGGAGCAGTCTGCGCCCATGATAGCGACAACACCGTCCGATGTGATGAGTTTTTCAGCGGCAGCCGAAGCGGCCGCAGCGTCCGTGCAGGTGGAGTCCCCGCGCACGGGCACGATTACTTTGCCATCGAGCAGCATTTTAGAATCGGAAGCTTCTTTCATGGCGAGTTCAGCGGCTGCGGCCATGTCTGGCGTCAGCGATTCAATCGGGCCGGTGAAGCCCAGGATAACGCCCATTTTGACCTCGTGGCCGCCGGCGAATGCTGATGTCGCAAGGCCCGCAAGAATGGTCGTGGTGAGAAGAAGTTTCTTCATGTGTCTCTCCCTGTTGAGAAGGTTTGGCCTCGTGTTGGAAGCCGGTCTGATGAGCCCGCTTATGCCAGATTGGCGCAGCGGATCGTTTTGGTTTGACGTCGTTCGATTAGAAAGGGTTTGAAGCCCCCCTTCTCTATCTGTCTGCAATTTCCCATTTTTTAATGGGCAATTGCAAATGGTTTTCGCAAGCCTCCTTACGCCTGGGATTGTTGTCGTTCCGGCAGCACGCCGCCGGGCGAAAAGCGCATGACAAGAAGCATCACCGCACCCATGATGATGAGGCGCATGTGTTGGGCACTGTCGAGCAGGTGTGTGCGAAGCCACGAACCATCTTCCATGCCTTGTGTGACCACTCCCATGAACCAATTGCCTACGGGTTCGGCCTCGATCCAAATGAACCAGATGAGAAACCCGCCGAAGACAGCGCCAAGATTGTTGCCCGAACCGCCAACGATCACCATCACCCAGATGAGGAACGTGTAGCGCAAGGGCTGGTAGGTCGACGGGGTGAATTGCCCGTCCAGCGTGGTGAGCATTGCACCTGCAATTCCGACGACCGCTGAACCCAGAATGAAAATTTGCAAATGGCGACGGGTGACATTCTTGCCCATTGCCGCGGCCGATACTTCATTGTCGCGAATGGCACGCACCATGCGCCCCCAAGGCGACGCGAGCGCCAAAACACACAGCGCCAAGACAGCCAGCAGAACGGCGGTGAAGAGGCCCGTGTAGCACAGTTTCACGAAAAGGCTGGAACCTTCGATGACCGCATCTCGCAGAACGGTGGTACGGGCGTCTCCTGTCAGCCCTTCGAGACGACTGGAGAAAAACCACTCTACCCAGCCCGCAAAGACTTCACTTTCCTGAAGCTGCAATTCGTATGGCACGGGGCGGTCCAAGCCGGTAACGTTTTTCACGCCGCGGGTGAGCCAGTCTTCGTTTTTCATCGTGGCGATGAGAATTTCGGAAATGCCGAGCGTGGCGATAGCGAGATAGTCGGAACGCAGGCCAAGAGCGACCTTGCCGATGAACCACGCGATACCAGCGGCGAATAGGCCACCCACGAACCATGAAAAAATGATCGGCAAGCCCAAACCGCCGAGATAGCCGGAACTCGCGGGATTATCTGCCTCAATCGCATTGACCGCCGGATCGTAGACCGAACGAATAAGGAAATAACCGCCGAGAGCGACAATGAAGATCACCGCGTTCTTCGTGCCGCCTGAGCGCATTCGCTTGACGATGAACCAGATTGCGGCGGCGACCATGGCAGTTAGCACCCCTGCCCCCAAAATGCCCAGGCCACCTGCTGCCCATGCGGTTGGCACGGGTGGTTTGGACACGAGCAAAGCGGCTACACCGCCGAGTGCCGCGAAGCCCATGATCCCGACATTGAACAGGCCCGCGTAGCCCCACTGAATGTTCACCCCCAGCGCCATAATGGCGGAGATGATGCACAAATTCAGGATCGACAGCATGACGTTCCACGACTGGAAATAGCCGACGATTAGCAGCAGCACGGCCATGATCGTGAAAACAAAGACGGCGCGGGAATTGCCTTGCAGGGTCATATTACTTTCCCTTTCAGCAGGCCGGTCGGGCGCACGAGCAGGACCAGAACCAGAATGATGAATGAGACGGCGAATTTATAATCCGTCGATAGCAATTGCATCAGCCCGTCCGGCGCCCAGCTTTCGGGCACGAGGTAGGTCAGGAACTTTTTGTAGGCATAGGTGACGAGAACTTCAGAGAAAGCCACGACGAAGCCACCCAAAATAGCTCCAACCGGCTGCCCCACACCGCCGACAATGGCAGCGGCAAACATCGGCAGCAGCAATTGGAAATAGGTGAACGGCTTGAAGCTCTTGTCGAGGCCGTAAAGCACGCCTGCAATGGTGGCCAGCGCGGCGGCGATGATCCATGTGACGGCAACAACTTTTTTGGGATCGATGCCCGAAAGGAGCGCCAAGTCTTCGTTGTCGGAGAAGGCGCGCATGGACTTGCCAGTGCGGGTTTTGTTGAGGAACCAGAAGAGCGCTGCCACCAAAATGACGGCGACAACAACAGTGAGCAATTGCGAAGACTTGATCGCCAAGCCTTCCTCCAAACCCAGCGCGTCACGGAAATCGCGGGCGCGAACAATGAAGCGTTCGCCGTCGAAGAAGTTCTGATCGTCCGGCCCGATGATGAAGCGCACGATGCCATTCATGACGAACATCACGCCGACCGAGGCCATAACCATGCGGATCGGCGGGGCTTTGACCAGTCTGTAATGAGAATAGACCAGCTTGTCGGTGAGCAACGCGAAGGCGGCTGTGAAAGCGACGCCAAACGGCAGAGCCAGCAGCGCGGTTGGCAGGAAGCCAAGCGAAAGGCCAAGGCTCTGGAACCACCACGTAAACAGGATCGTCACCATCGTTCCGAACGCCATCGTGTCGCCGTGGGCGAAATTGGCAAAGCGTAGGATGGAGTAGAGCAACGTGATGCCCAGCGCCCCCAGCGCCAGCTGTGAGCCGTAGGCGAGGCCGGGAATGAGCACGAAATTGGCGAACAGGACGAGGGCGTCTAGAACCTCCATACTATGCTCCTTGCCTATGGGTAAGCACGGTTGCGCCCCCACCCCAATCGGCTACGCCTCTTGGGCCTCCCCCATAGGTGGAGGCGAAGAGAGATCGAAACGGCATGGCGCTGCCTCCCCCTTGAGGGGAGGCCGGAGAACCAACGCTGATCCGGGTGGGGGAAAGTTCGTTCATCATCATCCCCCCAGAAAACTTTTGCGGACTTCGGGATTGGCAAGCAGCGCCTCGCCCGTGTCCGTGAAGCGGTTTTCGCCAGTGACCAGAACGTAGCCACGATCGGCGATGTTGAGTGCTTGGCGGGCGTTTTGTTCGACCATAAGGATAGCAACGCCCGTCTCGCGGATTTCCAGAATGCGGTCGAAGAGTTCGTCCATCACGATGGGCGAGACGCCCGCCGTGGGTTCGTCGAGCATCAAAACAGAAGGTTGGGTCATAAGCGCCCGGCCCACGGCAACCTGCTGGCGCTGACCGCCGGAAAGCTCGCCCGCCAATTGGTTGCGCTTTTCGCGCAGGATGGGGAACAGGTCGTAGATTTCATCTCGGGTGACGGTGAAGTCGTCTTCGCGCAGGAAAGCTCCCATTTCCAGATTTTCTTCCACGCTCATGCCGGTGAAAACGTTGCTCGTCTGAGGTACGAAGGCGATGCCTGCCGCGATGCGCGCTTGGGGGGAGAAGTTGGTGATGTCCTTGCCATCCAGCGTCACCTGCCCCTCGCGCAGATCAAGCATGCCCAGCATGGCCTTCATGGCAGTGGACTTGCCCGCGCCGTTGGGGCCAACGATGACGGCGATTTCGCCTTGCTCAACGCCGATGGTGCAGCCTTTGAGAATGTCTGCGCCGCCGTAACCGCCGGTCAGATTTTCGCCCATGCAAAACATCAGGCTTTCGCCTTCTTGGCCGGAGTTTTGTTCTTCAAACCGCGTCCGAGATAGGCCTCGATGACCTCCTCGTTGTTCTTCACCTCGTCCGCCGTACCTTTGGCCAGCACAGCACCTTCGGCCATTACGATGACAGGGTCGCAGAGGCGGCCGATGAAATCCATGTCGTGTTCGATCATGCAAAACGTGTAGCCACGCTCTTCATTGAGGCGCAGGATCGCATCGCCAATTTCAGCCAGCAGCGTGCGGTTGACGCCAGCGCCGACCTCATCGAGCAGCACGACCTTAGCGTCGACCATCATGGTGCGGCCCAGTTCCAACAGTTTCTTTTGACCGCCGGAGAGATTGCCAGCGCGTTCGCCGACGAGGTGGGTAAGATTGAGAAATTCGATCACGTCCAGCGCGCGGTCGCGGATTTCGGCCTCTTGTGCTTTCACCTCGCCGCGGCGGAACCAAGCATTCCACAGCGTCTCGCCCTTTTGATCGGCAGGCACCATCATCAGGTTTTCCAGCACCGAAAGCGTGGAGAATTCGTGGGCGATCTGGAAAGTGCGCAACAGGCCTTTGGCAAACAATTCGTGGGGCGGCAGGCCCGTTACGTCCTCACCGTCAAGATAGACCTTGCCTGACGTGGGCGGGAACAGGCCGGCGACGATGTTGAACAGGGTTGTTTTGCCCGCACCGTTGGGGCCAATCAGGCCAGTGATGGAGCCTTTGCCGATTTCGAGCGATGCATCGTTGACGGCACGGACGCCGCCAAACTGTTTGCTCAATGCCTCAACTCGGATCATAGGGCCTCAACACAAAATGGGAGCCTGTGCGGACCCCATACTCAACCAAAATGCTGCGATGAGTTAGAACAAGGTCACGATAGGCGCAACAGGCAATCTGGTGCTGTGGGCCAGCTGTTCGCATTTGCGCTTGTTGCCGCGCTTGGCCTGCGGCACCATTGTGTTTGTATTCTCGCCGACAGGAGGCAGGCATATGGCCGCTGAAGAACAGCCTTTCCCAAAACCAAACCGCCCTACTCCGTGGGCGCAGATGGCACCACAATTGGTGGATGTTGCGATGGGCCGCAAAGCCGCTGATCTGGTGGTGCGCGGCGGGCGATGGGTGAATGTGTATTCAGGCGAAGTGATCGACGAAACCGACCTTGCGATTTCAGGTGGCCGTTTTGCCTATTGCGGGCCGGATGCGAGCCATTGCATTGGGGCGGATACGCGGGTGGTCGACGCCGAAGGACGCTATTTGGTTCCGGGCCTGTGCGATGCGCACATGCATGTGGAATCCGGCATGGTGACGGTGAGCGAATTTTGCCGCGCCGTCATTCCCCATGGCACGACAAGCATGTTCATTGACCCCCACGAAATCGCCAATGTGCTCGGCATGGCAGGCGTTCGGTTGATGCACGATGAAGCGATGGGAATGCCGACGAATGTTTACGTGCAGATGCCGTCCTGCGTGCCGTCTGCGCCGGGCTTGGAGAACGCGGCCGCCTCGCTGGGGCCGGAGGACATCGCGCAGGCCATGGCGTGGCCGAACATCATTGGCCTTGGGGAAGTGATGGATTTTCCCGGTGTTGCGGCCAACACACCGCGCATGAGCGGCGAAGTGGCGGCAACGATGGCTGCGGGCAAGACCGTTGGCGGGCATTTCGCCTCGCCCGTGCTAGACCACGCCTTCCACGCCTATGCCGCCGGTGGGCCGGCGGATGATCATGAAGGCACGCGCAAGGAAGACGCGATTGCCCGCGTGCGGCAGGGCATGAAGGCAATGATCCGGCTGGGGTCGGCTTGGTACGACGTTAAAGAAGGCGTGCGCGGCATCACCGAAGACGGGCTGGACCCGCGCAACTTTATTCTGTGCACAGACGATTGCCATTCCGGCACGCTGGTGAACGAAGGCCATATGAACCGCGTCGTCAAACACGCCATCGAATGTGGCGTTGCGCCTGTGACCGCCATTCAGATGGCCACTTTGAACACTGCACAACATTTCGGGCTGGAGCGTGAATTGGGGTCGATCGCGCCGGGGCGGCTGGCGGATTTTCTGCTTGTGGATGATCTGGAGAGGCTGACCATTTCCAGCGTCTTCGCCCATGGGCGCGAACTGGCGCGGGATGGGGTAATGGTGGCCGATTTGCCGGAAGCGACCTATCCCGACAGCGCGAAGAACACGATCAACATGAAGCGGGATTTGACCGCGCAGGATTTCGATATTGCAGCGCCTGTGACTGAGGGACAGGTGAAGGCGCGGGTGATCGGAATGGTGGAGAACCAGGCACCGACCGTGGCATTGGAGCGCGATGTTTCGGTGGCTGGCGGGCTGGTGGATTGCGATGTTGAAGCTGACCTCTGCCAGATCGCGCTGGTTGAGCGCCACCGGGCAACCGGCGGCGTTGTGAACGGCTTGGTGTCAGGGTTCGGCTATAACGTGCCCTGTGCGATGGCCTCGACGGTGGCCCATGACAGCCACCAAATGATCGTCGTCGGGACATCCAAAGAGGACATGGCGCTTGCCGCCAACCGATTGCGGGAAGTTGGCGGCGGCGTAACGCTATTTCGCGAGGGTGCAGAGTTGGCAATGATCGAAATGCCGATTGCGGGGCTAATGTCAGACGAGCGCGCCGAAATCGTCGCCGCCAAAGCCGACAGGCTCACCGCCGCCATGGCCGAATGCGGCTGCACCCTCAACAACGCCTACATGCAGCACTCACTTCTGGCGCTCGTCGTGATCCCCGAATTGCGGATATCCGATATTGGGTTGGTGGACGTTCGGACGTTTCAGAAGGTGGATTTGTTTGTCTGACACAATGCGCCGCCCTCGTGCTGACGAGTGCGATCACATCACCGGGCTTTGCCTCAACTCAAAGCGTTCGCTGGGCTACGACGAAGCCTTTATGGCGCAGTGTGAGGACGAGTTGACCGTTACGCCGGGTGATCTTGAAAATGCCGAGTTTTGGGGATTGGACCGCGATGGGCAACTCATCGGTGTCGGCGCACTGCGATTGGATCTGGAAAAGCGCGAAGGGGAGATCAAGACGTTTTTCATCGCGCCAGACCTTCGCGGCAGCGGGGTTGGGCGCCTCATCTGGGCGCAATTGCTGGAGCGAGCGGGGGCGCATGGATTGAAGCGCCTCACCTTAACATCGGAACCGCTCTCGACCGGATTTTACGAGAAGCTCGGCTTTGCGGTGATCGGGCAAGAACCTTCCGGTTCCATCGAAGGGCGGTTTCTGCCGCTGATGGAGCTGAAGTTGGGCGAAAGAACAAGCGCTTGACCCTCACCGTCTTTCTTATGGTGCTTCTGGCGGCGGCTATTCATGCTTCCTGGAATGCGCTTGTGAAATCGACCGGCGACAAGGTGGTTTCTATGACCGCCGTGACGGTTGGCCATGCGCCTTTGGCGCTTCTGGCTATGCCGTTCGTGCCAATGCCAAAGATTGAAGCCCTGCCCTATTTGATCGGCTCGGTGTTCATTCATACGGGCTATCAACTGGCGCTGATGCTGGCCTACCGGCTGGGGGATTTCACGCAGGTCTATCCGATTGCGCGGGGCAGCGGGCCGGCGCTGGTGATGCTGTTTTCGGTGTTCGTTTTGGGGATAGCTTTCTCCGCGCCGCAATTGGCGGCGGTGGCGTTGGTTGTGGCAGGCATCTTCTGCCTTGCCCTTCTGCGCCAGACCGATGGGCTGCGCAACCCGCAAGCCGTGGGCGCGGCGCTGATGACGGGTTGTTTCATCGCTTCCTATTCCGTCGTCGACGGCCTTGGTGCGAGAGCGGCGGGCTCGGCTGTTGGTTATATCGCCTGGATGACGACGATAAATGCGCTCGTTTTCGCCATCATCATCGGCATCGTAAACCGCCCTGCCCTGAAAGCGGTGTTCACGCAACCGCAGGCGCAGCGCACATTCGTTTTCGGCGGCGCAGGGTCTGTATTGGCTTACGTGATGGTTGTTTGGGCGATGACACAAGCGCCGATTGCGCTTGTGACTGCACTGCGAGAAACCAGCACCGTTTTCGCCCTGTTTCTCGGCGTGGTTTTCCTGAAGGAACGCCTGACCATCGGCAAGGTGGTGGCAACCGTCCTGGTGTTGAGCGGTGTGCTGCTGCTGCGGATGAACGGCTGAATTACTCGGCCATCAGGACCGGCGTAATCATCTGCTTCAGAATCGTGTTCGTCACCCCGCCAAACGCCCGCTCGCGCAGGCGGGAATGGCTGTATGCGCCCATGACGAGCAGGTCTGCGCCAGTGTCAGACAGGTAGTTCAAGATCAGATTGTCGGCTGAAGCGTCCGGCGCTACGTGAAGATCGACCTTCGCTTCAATGCCGTGACGGGCCAGATGGGCCGCGATTTCCGCGCCCGGCTTGTCGCCATGGGCATCGCCCCGATCATCGGGGTTGATGACGAGGACGATCACCTCATTGCGGTCTTTCAGGATCGGGATCGCGTCGTTGAGCGCACGCACGGCCTTTTTGCCGCCATCCCAGGCGATCACCGCTTTGCGGATGGGGCGGATGTTGCGGCCGATATAGGGCACCACATAAACAGGTCGACCCGAGGCGAAGAGAACGCCATCGAGCAGGGTTTCGTTGAAGCTGGCATTGTCATCGTCCGGGTTGGGCTGGCCCATAAAGGTCAAATCCACATGGCGGGCATGATAGGCCAAGCGAGCCGGTGCTTTAGAAGCCGAACAGGAGATCACCACGCTGTCGTGCGCCACGCCGGCCGCTTTGGCGGCTTCGGTGAACTTCGCAACCGCTTCTTCGGCGCTTTTTTGAACGATCTCTTTTTGCTGCGAGACCAGAGAGGCCGGAATGGCGATGCCGACATAGGACGAAATGGTCGATTCAAGCGCCAGAGCCGCGCCAATCACCCGCGCCTCGTGGCGTTCCGCCAGCGCCAAAGCCGCCGCAACGCGGTCGGTGCAGGCATCGCTGGAATCGATGTGAACGAGAATGTCTTTGAAGGCCATGGATGCGCTCGCTTTGTTCGGCAAATTGATGAGTAACTAATGCAATATCACACCCTTGCGTTCCTTGATGCAGATCAAATTGCGCCGCTCAGCCACAAGTGCTTCGGTAGCCCTCTTGGCAAACCCTTGCAATCGAGCGGTTATGCTGTATATCCCACCGCGCACACGAAGGTCGGGCTTCCGGCTGGTGGCTGAACGGATGGGGTTTTTCTTTAGCTTAGGCGCTGAAAAACCAGGCTTTCATTGATTGCTGTCCTTCCCGTGTCTCCGCTCTCGACACTTCTTTATCGCGCCTTTTGCGGCCCTTTTCGGCTGTGACCCAAGCGTTGATGAGGCTTTGCGCTGGAAGCTCAAACAAAAAGGACAAAGGCATTGGCCCTTTACGAACATATTTTCATGGCCCGTCAGGACGTTTCGTCCCAGCAGGTTGATACGCTTGTGGAACACTTCAAAGGTGTTCTGGAAGCCAATGGTGGCTCGGTCGGCAAGATTGAGAACTGGGGTTTGAAAACCCTGCCCTACCGCGTCAACAAAAACCGCAAAGCGCACTATGCGCTGATGAACATCGACGCGCCATCGGCTGCTGTCGCAGAAATGGAGCGTCAGATGCGCCTGCACGAAGATGTGCTGCGTTACATGACGATCCGCGTTGAAGAGCACGAAGAAGGCCCATCGGCCATGCTGCGCAAGAGCGACCGCGATGATCGCCGTCCACCGCGTGGTGGTGACCGTGGTGACCGCCCGGATCGCGGCGAACGCCGTCCGCGCGAAGACGCGCCAGCAGCAGAATAAGAGAGAGATAAGACCATGGTTGCCATCGAACAGATGCCATCGCGCCGCCCGTTTCAGCGTCGCCGCAAAACCTGCCCTTTCACTGGCGAAAACGCCCAGACAATCGATTACAAGGACGTGAAACTCCTGCAGCGCTACATTTCCGAGCGCGGCAAGATTGTGCCTTCCCGCATTACAGCTGTCAGCCTGAAGAAACAGCGTGAATTGGCCCGTGCCATCAAACGCGCCCGTTTCCTTGCGCTGATCCCTTACGTAATCAAGTAAGCATCCTCGCCGCAGCGCCGTCTGACCGATGGCGCTGCGGCAACCGACTTTTTGACGACTATCACGGGCTGTGGTTCAGCCCCTGTGCGTTTGTAACGAGCGCACCCCTTTCAACCATGTTGGTTGGCCAGCGTGCCGGCCTAACTGAAGCTAAGTGCTTCAGGACAGCGAGACAGATGACCAGCAGAGCACTCCTCATCGCAATCGTTTGCGGGCTGATTTCAGCCCTAATGCTGGCCGCGCCTTTGCGGCTCGGCGGGTTGGGCGCAATGTTGTTTTTGTTTGCCGCCACCCCCGTTTGCGTCAGTGCGCTTGGCTTCGGCACCAAAGCGGGCGTGATTAGCGGTTTGATGGGCGCTATTGCTTTTGGCGCATTTCTCGGGCCGGTCAACGGCATCTCAGTTTTCGTGTTTTCCCTGCTGCCGGGCATTTGGGCCGGACACATGGCCGGGCTGGTGTCTTACGACGATGGTGACGCTAACTGGTTCCCACTCTCAACGATACTAACCAGACTGGCGTTTCTTGCTGCAGGCTCAGTGATCGCCATCGGCTACATCAATGGCCTGAACGGCGAAGGCTTGAACGCCTATGTCAACGAAAGCCTGACTGCCATGATGACGGCGGCTGGAGAACAGAACCCCAATTTGGCTGTTCCCTCTCAAGAGCAGATTGGACAATCGGCGGCGCAAATTGTTGGCTTTTTCCCGATGTTCGCCCCCGCCTTTCTGCTCATTACTTATGTCTGGAACTTGAGCTTTGGTGCCCGCATCGCCCGTGCAAACGGCTGGATGCTGCGGCCAAAAGACGACATTCCGTCGATGACAGGTGTGGAATTGGGTCTGGTCGGCGTCTTTGCGGCCGCTCTGCTGATATCGTTCTTCGGTGGCACAGTCGGCCTCGCCGCGAAAGTTGTCGCGGGCGCTACGGGCGCTGCGCTTATGCTGACCGGCTTTGCTGTGCTGCACGACCTCACGCGCGGCGTGGCTGCGCGGGGGCTGCTGCTCGGCACCACCTACGCGTTTACTTTTCTCACGCTCATTCCCGCTTTTTTCATGCTGATCCTCGGATTGGTCGAAACCTTCACAGGGCTTCGCGCACGGCGCGGCGGCCCTCCCTCTTCAACCTGAATATCTAAAACACCAAAGGAATATCCCATGGATGTCATTCTTCTCGAACGCGTTGCAAAACTTGGCCAACTCGGCGATGTCGTAACAGTCAAACCCGGTTACGCCCGCAACTACCTCTTGCCACAAGGCAAAGCACTGCGTGCCAACAAAGCCAACATGGCCCATTTCGAAGCCCAACGCGCCGATCTGGAAACCCGCAACGAAGAGCGCAAGAAAGAAGCGCAGGCAATTGCAGACAAGCTCAACGGCAACACATATATCGCCGTGCGTTCCGCTGGCGAAACCGGCCAGCTTTATGGCTCGGTCGCAGCCCGCGATATCACGTCAACGCTGGACGAAGCCGGATTCTCTGTCAGCCGTGGCATGGTAGAACTGCAACAGCCCATCAAAGTGATCGGCCTGCACGTGGTGACCATCATGCTCCACCCTGAAGTAGAAGCTGAAATCACCATGAACGTAGCCCGTTCCGAGGACGAAGCGGTGCGTCAGGCAGCCGGTGAAGACCTCACACGCCGCGATGCGTTTGATGGCGACGACGAAGCAGAAGACGAAATCTCCATCGAAGACGTGTTCGAAAACCCTGAAGATGTTGATCTCGACGGCGATCTTGGCGGCGAGGAATCCGCTGAGGCCGAAGCAGAGACCGAGATTGAAGAGCAGGCCGAAAACATGACCATGGGTGACGAAGCCCAGTCGGAAGACGAAGCGAAAAGCTAAGCCGTCCTCAAACCTCTGGAAATCAAGGGCCGTGCCGCGCATTTTTCGCGGCACGGCCTTTTTCATGGGAAGCCCTCGCCCGAGGTTTTCCCCGCTATCCCTGCTGGAGCGGCGAAAATAATTTTGTCGCCGAGTGTGACCCGCCTTCTGTTTGCTTAAGCGACGCACCAAGCTATTCAGGGTCGCGAAGATTCTTGTGAGACTGACGAAGGAAGACGGGCAAACGATATGGCTGATGCGGCAGAAAATATCCTTCCAGGCCCGGTGCCCTACCGCGCCGCACCGCATAATATCGAGGCAGAACAAGCACTTCTTGGCGCCATGCTGGTGAACAACGATGCGTTTTACCGCGTGTCGGATTTTCTTGAGGGCGACCATTTCTACGAACCGCTGCACCGCCAGATATACAAAGTGACATCGGAAATGATTCGGGCAGGCAAACGCGCCAACCCGGTCACGATCAAAACCTTCCTGCCGGAAGAAGAGAAGATCGGCGAGATGACGGTTGGCACCTATCTGGCGCGTCTGGCAGCGGAAGCGACCACGATCATCAACGCCGAAGACTATGGCCGTTCGATTTACGATCTTGCCATCCGCCGCAATCTGATCGGCATCGGCGAAGACATGGTCAATGTTGCCTTCGATGCACCAGTGGACGCTACACCTGCCGTACAGATTGAAGAAGCGGAACGTCGGCTGTTCGAACTGGCAGAAACGGGCCGCTATGATGGCGGCTTTGCCGATTTCGGCTCTGCGGTCGGCTTGGCAATCGACATGGCAGCGGCAGCGCACCAGCGCGATGGCAACCTGTCAGGCATCGCGACGGGCATGAACGCGCTCGACAGCCGCATGGGCGGCTTGCAGCCTTCCGATTTGATCATTCTGGCTGGCCGTCCCGCTATGGGGAAGACATCGTTGGCCACCAACATCGCGTTCAACATTGCCGAAGCCTACGAGCCGGAAATTCAACCCGATGGCACATCCAAGGCGGTGAATGGCGGGATTGTCGGCTTCTTCTCGCTGGAAATGGCGGCGGAACAGCTCGCAACGCGAATTATCGCAGAGCAGACGGAGATTTCTTCGTCGAAAATCCGACGGGGCGAAATAAACGACACGGAATTTGAGAAACTGGTTGCCTGTTCGCAGATGATGCACCGCATTCCGCTCTATATCGACCAGACGGGCGGCATTTCCATCGCGCAACTGGCCGCCCGCGCGCGGCGATTGAAGCGCCAGCGGGGCTTGGACGTGCTCATCATCGACTATGTGCAGCTAATGGTTGGCAACAAGCGCACGGACAACCGCGTGCAGGAAATCACCGAAATCACCACGGGCCTGAAAGCGCTGGCCAAGGAATTGCAGGTTCCCATCGTGGCTTTGTCACAGCTTTCCCGACAGGTGGAAAACCGCGAAGATAAACGCCCGCAACTCTCTGACCTGCGTGAATCGGGGTCGATCGAGCAGGACGCCGATGTGGTGCTGTTCGTTTATCGCGAGGAATATTATCTGCAAAACCGTGAGCCGGAAGAAGGCTCGTCCGAATACGAGACGTGGCGCACCAAGGTGGATATGGCACGTGGCAAGGCCGACGTCATCATCGCCAAACAACGCCACGGCCCAACCGGCACCGCCAACTTGGCGTTTCAGCCCGAATTCACCCGCTTTACCGATCTGGCCGAGGACGACCACCTGCCGGAGCGCATGGAGTAACCATGGCCGTCGATCTGGCCGATCTGGCAGGCGGTCGTTTGACCATCGATCTTGGGGCTCTCGTTTCCAACTGGCAGCATTTGGCCAAGAGTTCCGGTGCGCCAGAGGCCGGGGCCGTCGTCAAGGCCGATGCCTATGGCTGCGGGATTGAACGCGCCGTTCCCGCGCTGAGGGTGGCGGGCTGCCGAACTTTCTTCGTGGCACTGGTTGCCGAAGGAATGCGTGTGAAGGCGTCGGCACCGGATTCGCGGGTGTTCGTGCTGAATGGGCTGTTTGCTGGAGCGGAAAGCGCGATTCATTCCAATGGCTTGATTCCGGTTTTGAACACTTTGAATCAGGTAGAGCGTTGGGCCGCATTCGCCCGCGAACTCGGCACCCCTACACCCTGCGCAATACAAATCGACAGCGGGATGCGCCGTGTTGGCATGAGCCCGCGCGATCTGGAGCGTGTGGTATCGCTCGATTATCTGATGCCGCATCTCGACATTCAATTGCTGATGACACACTTCGCGTGCGCTGATGATATCGGCCATCCCAAGAGCGAGGTTCAGCGCGAAGTGTTTGAACACACGTCGGCGCTGCTGCCTGACGTGCCGCGCTCGGCGGCCAATTCGGCAGCAAGCCTACAGGGCGGCGACTTCGCCTACGATCTGGCTCGTCCCGGCGTGGCGCTTTATGGCGGCGAAGCGTTGAACGATGTCGCCAATCCTGTTCGCCCCGTGGCAACACTTGAGGGGCGTATTATGCAGATCACCAAGGGCGCTGCGGGCGACAGCGTGGGATATGGTGGAACGGAGACGCTGAAGCGCGACAGCCGCATTGCCTACGTCTCGGTTGGCTACGCAGACGGCTATCTGCGCAGTGCAAGCAATATGGGCGTGCCCCTGCGGGCGGTCGCACCAGCGGCAACCGCTTGGTTCAAAGGCCACAGCCTGCGCGGTGTGGGACGCATATCGATGGATATGTGCGGATTTGACGTCACTGATGTTCCCAAGAATGAAATTGCAGAGGGCGATTGGATAGAGCTTATTGGCCCCAACGTGCCGCTCGATAATGTGGCCCGCGCGGCAGGCACAATCGGCTACGAATTGCTGACGGGATTGGGCGCACGCTACGAACGGATTTATGTCGGCGGATAGCGCTTGCCTTTTTGTTCTTCTTATGTTCTTTCTTGCCCATGGTGAAAACGCTGTCCAAATCCAAGATTCAATTCGTCTGCCAGAATTGCGGCGGCACCCATCCGCGCTGGTCAGGCAAGTGCGACCATTGCAACGAGTGGAACACGCTCGTGGAGGAAAGCCCCTCGACGGGCATCGCCTCGGGCCCCGGCCGCGCCACCAAGCCGGGTCGTGTGGTCGAGAAAGTGCCGCTGGATGGCACGACCGACGAAGCGCCGCGCATCGAAACCAAGATTTCCGAGTTGGACCGTGTGACGGGCGGCGGTTTTGTGCGTGGGTCAGCGCTTCTGGTGGGGGGCGACCCCGGCATCGGCAAATCCACACTTTTGATGCAGGCATCCGCCCACTTGGCGCGAAAGGGGCATGGTGTTGTATACGTGTCCGGCGAAGAGGCCATCGCGCAAGTGCGACTGCGGGCGCAGCGGCTGAAATGCGCTGATGCACCTGTATCACTGGTTGCCGAAACCAATGTTGAGAACATCATCGCAACGCTGGAGGCTGGAGAGCGCCCTGCCCTTGTGGTGATCGACTCCATTCAAACGCTGTGGACGGACGCGGTGGAGTCTGCGCCGGGCACAGTCAGCCAAGTGCGCTCCGCTGCGCAGGCAATGATCCGTTATGCCAAGCAATCCGGTTCGACGTTGGTGCTGGTGGGACACGTCACCAAGGAAGGGCAGATCGCCGGTCCACGGGTTGTGGAGCACATGGTGGATGCGGTGCTCTATTTCGAGGGCGAAGGCGGCCACCATTTCCGTATTTTGCGCGGCGTGAAAAACCGCTTCGGGCCAACCGATGAAATCGGCGTTTTTGAAATGACGGATGGTGGCTTGCGGCAGGTTCTCAATCCGTCGGAACTGTTTCTGGGCGAGCGCAACGGTGCTGCGCCAGGTGCCGCCGTGTTTGCGGGCATGGAGGGGCAGCGCTGCGTCTTGGTGGAAATTCAGGCACTCGTCGCGCCGTCCTCGCTTGGCACACCGCGTCGGGCCGTTGTGGGGTGGGATTCTTCGCGCCTGTCGATGATCCTTGCTGTGCTGGAGGCCCATTGCGGTGTGCGGCTGGGCAGTCACGATGTGTATCTTAATGTTGCAGGCGGTTTCCGCATTTCCGAACCGGCGGCGGATCTAGCGGTTGCGGCCGCGCTCGTGTCATCGCTTGCCAACACGCCGCTGCCCGAGAATTTCGTTTATTTCGGAGAAGTCAGTCTTTCCGGCCACTTGCGCCCCGTATCGCGGGCTGCAAGCCGCTTGAAGGAAGCGGGCAAACTGGGCTTTGAGGGCGCGACCTTCGCAGCTGGCAGCGAGGCCATAAAAGCACCGGGTTTGAGGCTCAATACGATTTCCAGCCTCGCCGATCTTGTGGTTGAACTGCTGGCTAAGGGTGGCAATGCCTTGCAGGATGGAGACGATGCTGGCAATAGATGACACCTGATTGAGACCGACCTTCGTTCGGTCGGCCTAAAGTGCGCGTTGCGCATCGATTTGAACGGAGCAAAAGGCCATGCCTTTCCTGCTGGACGGTATCCTGATCGTCGTGATGTTGGTGTCTGCCATCTTGGCGATGATACGCGGATTTTCACGCGAAATCTTCTCCATCATATCGTGGGCTGTGGCGGCGTTCGCAGCATTCTCATTCTACAAGATGTTGATGCCTACGGTTGCCAACTTGATCCCCAGCATTGCGGACAAAGAGTTGGTGCTAGCAGTTATCTCCGCACTGGTGATATTTCTAATCGTGTTGATCATCGTATCCTACCTCACCATGCTGGTGGCGGACATGATCATCGATAGCCGCATCGGTGTTCTGGACCGCACACTCGGGTTCATCTTTGGTGCCGTGCGCGGCGCGCTGCTGGTGATTGTTACATTGATGGGCTTTTTGTGGCTTGCTGGCGATCAGGAACCGACATGGGTTGCTGAAGCCAAATCCCGCCCCATGATGGAATCAATTGGCATAGGTTTGCGCGATGCCCTGCCAGACAATCTGGAAGATTTGATTTCCAAAGCGCTAAAGGGCGATGCAGCGCCCGAGACGCCGGGCGAGCAAGACGCCACCCCGACAGAAGAAAACTGATTTCCCGCTTGCGGAAACAAAAGGCCAAGACAATGACCGACTATCAAGACGACGCGGCCGACAAATTCCAGGAAGAGTGTGGGGTTTTTGGCATCCACGGCCACAGCGACGCGGCAACAATTGTCACGCTTGGCTTGCATGCTCTGCAACATCGCGGCCAAGAGGCAGCAGGCATTGTTTCGTGCGACCAAGGCACGTTCTATGCAGAGCGTCATGTCGGGCTGATCGGCGATACTTTCACAAAGCCATCGGTTATCGCTCGCCTGCCCGGCAACAGCGCCATAGGCCACAACCGCTACGCGACGACGGGCGATGGTGGCATGCGCAATGTGCAACCTTTCTTTGCCGATTTCGCCGGCGGTGGCTTTGCGTTAGCGCATAACGGCAATCTAACAAACGCCTCGTCCATCATGCGCGACTTGCAGCGGCAGGGCTCTATTTTCTCGTCCACTTCCGATACCGAAGTCATTTTGCACCTCATTGCGATGAGCCAAAAAACCTCGCTGGTGGAGCGGCTCACCGACGCCGTGGCCCGCATTGAAGGCGCGTTTTCGCTGGTGGCCATGTCGCAGCGCAAAATGATCGGTTGCCGCGACGGACTGGGCGTGCGCCCGCTGGTGCTGGGCGATCTGGATGGTTGCTATGTGCTGGCTTCAGAAACCTGTGCGCTCGATATTATAGGCGCGCGCTATGTGCGTGACATCAAGCCGGGCGAAATGGTTGTCATCACCGACAAGGGCATCGAGAGCTATTTCCCGTTTGAGCCAGCGAAGTCGCGCTTCTGCGTGTTTGAATACGTCTATTTTGCGCGGCCCGATTCCTCCGTGCAGGGCGAAAGCGTCTATTCGGTGCGCAAAAAGATTGGCGAGGAACTGGCCCGCGAAACGCATATCGACGCCGATATCGTCGTGCCGGTTCCGGATTCCGGCACACCCGCTGCCATCGGCTATGCGCAAGAAGCGGGGCTGCCTTTCGAACTCGGCATCATCCGCAATCACTATGTCGGGCGCACGTTTATCGCACCGACAGACAACATTCGCCATATGGGCGTGAAGTTGAAGCACAACGCCAACCGAAAATTGCTGGAGGGCAAGCGGGTTGTTTTGGTCGACGATTCCATCGTGCGTGGAACGACAAGCCAGAAGATCGTCGCGATGGTGCGCGACGCGGGTGCTGCTGAAGTGCATATGCGCATCGCCAGCCCACCGACGATTTCCGGCTGTTACTACGGCGTGGACACGCCGGAAAAGCAGAAGCTCCTCGCCTCGCGCATGAGCACGGACGAAATGGCCGATTTCATAAAGGTAGACTCGCTTGGCTTCCTGACAATTGATGGCCTCTACCGGGCCGTCGGTGAGGCGCAACGCAACGGTGAATCACCGCAATTCTGCGATGCCTGCTTCACGGGCGAATATCCAACGCGTTTGGTGGACAAAGAGGGCGTGGACGCCGATCCGGACACCAAAGTGCGCCCGTTCTCAGTTCTTTCAGAGGCCGGATAATCCATGAGCGATCAATCTCTTGAAGAGCGGCTCGCGGTCGTCACAGGCGCTTCGCGTGGCGTTGGCTATCACGCAGCCCTTGGTCTTGCGCAGGCCGGCGCTCACGTCATCGCCGTTGCCCGCACCCAAGGCGGGCTGGAAGAACTTGACGACGAAATCAAACAGGCCGGTGGAAGCGCAACGTTGGTGCCGCTTGATCTGAGAGATTTCGATGCGCTGGACAGGCTTGGCGGCTCCATTCACGAACGCTGGGGTAAGCTCGACATAGTGTTGGGCAATGCAGGCATGCTTGGTACGCCAACGCCCCTGCCCCACATGACGCCAAAAGCGTTTGACGATGTGATGGCGGTGAATGTGACCGCAAATTTCCGACTGATTCGGTCGCTCGACCCGTTGCTGCGTCTTTCAGATGCTGGCCGTGCGCTTTTTGTGACGTCTGGTGCCTCACGCTCCACGCGGCCTTTTGTTGGCCCTTACGCAGCTTCCAAGGCTGCGCTGGAGGCGATGGTGATTTCCTACGCTCGGGAAAATGAGAAGACGGCGATGAAGATCAATCTCGTCGATCCCGGCACGCTGCGAACCAAGATGCGGGCTCAATATGCGCCGGGTGAAGACCCGGAAACGGTCACGCCGCCAGAAGCAATCGTGCCAACTTTGGTCGATCTTCTATCGCCCTCATGCGAAGAAACCGGCCGCATTTTCAGCTTTCCCGACCAGGCTTGGATGTGACGGTTTTACAATCGTTTAACCATAAGCCCCTACTTTTTGAGCGTAGGAGAAGCGCCATGAAGTCCGATAGCAACAAGACAATCGTCGGGATGCCCAAAGAAGCGCGGATTGATGCCGATGATAATTATCTGTCGGAAATGACCGATCGCCTGCATCGGCTGCGCACACTCACCGGCGAAGATGAAACGCCGCTTAAGCGCGCAAAGAGCCGCACAACCGCGAAAAAAGACGCTCCGTCTTACTGAATTCGCTCCCCTTCATACGCGCCCGGCTTCACACGCCTGCGACATCACGGTTACAAAAATTAACATATTCTCGTTTGATATATGTTCAACCGAAACATATAGGTTGAGCATATCGCGAAAGATGAAAACCTTTCGCCGCCGCAATCCGTAACGTTTGACCGAAACGCAATTGCCAACGAGGCCCTCATGAACGTTCGCACACTTTGTCTGGCGATCCTTAATCTGGGGGACAGCACGGGCTACGAAATCCGCAAACTGTCCACCGAAGGCCATTTCACACATTTCGTAGACGCCTCCTACGGCTCCATCTACCCGGCTTTGAACAAGCTGGAGGTTGACGGGATGGTGACTTCGCGTGAAGAAATTCAGGTCGGTAAGCCCGCCCGCAAGGTTTATTCCATTACTGATCAGGGGCGCGCCGCATTTGCTGAGGCACTAACCCGCCCCGTCGGCAAAGACGTATTTAAAAGCGAATTCCTGCTGCTGGCGATGAACGCCGAGATTATGGACCCGGCCCATGTGGTGCGGGCAATAAACGCACAAATTGACTATCTGACCTCTGAACTCGCCATCATCGATGAGGCGCAAGGCTCCGTTGACATGGAGGGCGCGGATTGGGTGGCCGAATATGGCCGAACCTGCATTCAGGTCAGCATTGACTACATCAAGGCCCATCGCGGCTCACTCGAAGCCATCGCTGGCAAGCGATTTGGCGAATATGCAAATCAAGCCGCCATCGCGGCAGAATAACGGAGCGATCCCATGAAAATTCGCGGATCCCATCTTGTAGCACTTGCTATTGCTGCCGGTTTCGTTGGCTGGATGTATACAGGCGAGGTCATCGTTGGCGGCCAAGCAGACGCCAGCCAGCCCACAATTGTTGAGCGTGAAGCGACACGAAGTGAAAAAGCGTTTCGTGTGCGCACGCAGCGCATTCAACCCAGCGAACGCCAAGCAACGCTGGTTTTGCGCGGCCGCACGGAAGCGGAAGCGAAAGTTTCGGTTCGCGCGGAAACGCCCGGCACCGTTGAGCAGCGCCCTGTCGTGAACGGACAGGAAATCGCAGTCGGTGATTTGTTGTGCGTGGTTGATAAGGGTGTGCGCTCGATGCAACTGTCGCAGGCACAGGCGCAACTTTCGCAAGCCCAAGCTGATTTTGAAGCGACCGACAAACTGGTAAAACGCGGTTTTGCGACCCGAAGCCAACTCCGCGCCCTTCGCACGGCGTTGGACGCGGCAAAGTCTGCCGTTGCAACGGCTGAACAGGATATGAGCCGCACAGAGATCCGCGCCAAGGTTGCGGGCATCGTTCAGGAGCCGCTTGCCGAGGTTGGCGACAACCTTGCGCCCGGCGACGTCTGTGTAACGGTTATCGACACCGACCCCATGACGTTTACCGGGCAAGTTTCAGAACAAGATGTTGGTTCCATCAAGGTCGGAATGGAAGCGGTTGTGCGGTTGATCACCGGACAGAAAGTGAAAGGCACGATCACGCGGATTGGCATCGCAGCCGATCCCGCTACCCGCACATTTGAGGTGGAGATGGCCCTGCCCAACGCTGATGGCTCTCTGCGCGACGGCCTTACGGCGGAAGCGCGGATCGCACTGACCCCAACGCAAGCCTATGAGGTTGCCGCAAATTGGCTGACCTTGGCAGATGACGGAACCGTTGGCGTGCGTGCCGTGGACAGCACCAACAAGGTGACGTTCCACCCAGTCACAATCCTTTCACAAGGAGAAAAGACAATGTGGGTCAGTGGTTTGGAACCCAATCTTAATGTAATTGTTTTGGGCCAGAACTTCGTGGCTCAAGGAGAGGTCGTCGAGGCTGTTCCCGCCGGTAGCGTCAAGGAACAGCTCAGCCAGAGCGATGCTTCCACCACGGAGGCAACCAAATGACCAACGCTCTTGCCGTCCTGCTAAGCCGCCCGAGGACCATCCTTACGCTGATGTTGGTGATGATCGTAGCAGGCGTTAGCGCCTATATCTCGATACCGAAAGAAGCGCAGCCCGACATTGATGTGCCGGTCTACATCGTCACCGTGACGCAAAACGGCATTGCACCGGGCGACTCCGAACGCCTTCTGGTGCGACCGCTGGAATCGAAATTGCGCGGCCTTGATGGATTGAAAGAAATCACCACCATCGCGGCCCAAGGCGCTGCGACGGCTGTTCTGGAGTTCCAGATCGACACGGACAAAGACAAGGTGCTGGCCGATATCCGCGACAAGGTGGATCAGGCCAAGACCGAAATGCCAGCCGATGCCGATGAACCAATCGTCAACGAAACCAACTTTGCGCTTCAGCCGACGATCATCGTAACGCTCTCGGGTCAGGTTCCGGAGCGCACGCTCTATCGCTACGCCCGTCGTCTGAAAGACGAAATTGAAGCTATTGGCACCGTTCGTTCGGCTGATCTTTCGGGCAACCGCGAGGAAATGCTGGAGGTCGTGCTCGATCTGGCGCGGCTGGAAAGCTACGACATCACGCAAAACGAATTGCTGACCGCCCTTTCGCAAAACAACCAGCTCGTCGCCGCTGGCTTTCTGGATGACGGCAACAGCCGTTTTAACCTGAAGGTTCCTGGCCTCGTCGAGAGCGCAGCAGACGTCTACGCCATTCCGATCAAGCAGAACGGCGAAGCTGTCATTACGCTTGGAGAAGTGGCCGAAATACGCCGCACATTCAAAGATGCTTCTTCGTATACCCGTGTGAACGGTGAACCGGCGATTGCGCTGCAAGTCACCAAGCGGTTGGGCACCAACATCATTGAAAACAACACCGCCGTTCGCGAGGCGGTAGAGCGCTTTTCCGCCGATTGGCCGGAAACGATCAAGATCAACTATTTGCTCGATCAGTCGAGCTTCATCAACGAGGTTCAAGGCTCGCTGATGGCTTCGATCATGACCGCGATTGCGCTCGTTATGATCGTCGTCGTGGCCTCGCTGGGCCTGCGTACCGGGCTGCTTGTCGGCCTGTCTATTCCCGTGTCCTTCATGATCGGCTTTTTGATCTTGTCGAGCGTGGGCATGACCGTGAACATGATGGTGCTGTTCGGCATGGTCCTGACGGTGGGTATGTTGGTCGATGGGGCCATCGTGGTGACAGAATATGCTGACCGAAAGCTATCGGAAGGCATGGAGCCAGAAGAGGCCTATACCCGCGCGGCGCAATTGATGTTCTGGCCCGTTGTCTCCTCCACCGCCACGACACTCGCCGCCTTCCTGCCCCTGCTGCTTTGGCCGGGCGTTTCAGGCGAGTTTATGTCGTATCTGCCGGTGATGGTGATCATCGTTCTCACGGCCTCGCTGATGACAGCGCTGATCTTCCTGCCAACCTCCGGCGCACTGACAGGCCGCATCGCAGCGGCCATCGGTAAGCGTATTCCGTTCCGCAAGAAGCGGGTGTTCGGTGAAGACCAGGTCTCGGTGATGTATACGAGCAGCAAGGTGCTCGACATCCGCAAGGTGCCCGGCGCTATGGGCAGCTATTTGACCTTTCTCAAATATGCAGCCGGCAATGTTTTCGGCAATATGGCAGTCATTGCGGCAGTGATCGTTTCCACCATCACCGTCTTCACCCTGTTCGGCTCTAACAATGCAGGCGTTGAATTCTTCGTGGATGAAGAGCCGGACGTGGCCATCGTGCTCGTGTCCGCACGCGGCAACCTTTCCGCCACGCAGATCCGTGACTACGTGTCCGAAGTCGAGCAGGTCGCGCTGAATGTTAAAGGCATCGACAATGTTGTGATGACGGCCAACGCCGCAGGCAGTGGCCCGGGTGGCCCCTTGGGCGATGTTCAAGATAAGCCGGCCGATGTGGTTGGTGAATTGCAAATTGAATTGGCAGACTTTTGCTGCCGCCGCCGTGCGGTCGAAATCTTTCAGGAAATCCGTGACAAGACGGCGGCCATTCCCGGTTTGAAAGTTGAAGTGCGCAAAATCGAGGGCGGACCACCCACGGGCAAAGATATTCGACTTGAAGTGAAGTCGACCGACTACAATTCGATGATCGCTGCCGTGACAAAGCTGCGCGAGAAATTCGACAGCGTGACAGGCATCCAGGATATTGAAGACGGACGCCCCCTGCCCGGCATCGAACTGGAATTGAACGTCGATCGTGAACAGGCCGGACGCTATAACGCTGGCATCGCAGCTGTCGGCTCGATGGTGCAGCTTGTCTCCAATGGCGTCATGATCGGCAGCTATCGTCCCAACGATTCCGAGGACGAGTTGGAAATTCGAGTGCGGCTACCGAAGGCCGATCGAACTTTCGACACGCTGGACCAGCTGAAACTGCGCACGGCGAACGGACAGGTTCCCTTGTCGAACTTTGTAACGCGCACCGCAGTGCCTAAAGTCGCATCCATTACACGCAAAGATGGCCTCTACGCGATGGAGCTGAAGGCCAACCTGATTGAAGGTTTTGAGGAAAACGGCGCGCCGATTTCGAACCAGAGCAAGATTGACGAAATTCAGGCTTTCCTTGATGCCGAGACTTGGTCGCCGGATATCCAGTTCCGCTTCCGTGGTTCGGACGAAGAGGAGAAGGAAGCTGGCGAATTCCTCGGCAAAGCTGCCGGTATCTCGCTGTTCCTGATGTTCATCATTCTGGTGACGCAGTTCAACTCGTTCTACCAGACCATCCTCACGCTCTTTACCGTGGTGCTCGCGGTGGTTGGCGTGCTGATCGGGCAGATGGTAACGGGGTCCAAGTTCTCGATCATCATGACAGGCACGGGCGTTATCGCTCTGGCGGGCATTGTGGTGAACAACGCAATTGTGTTGATCGATACCTACAATCGCCTGCTTAGCGAAGGTGTTGAGCCGCGCGAAGCTGTGTTGAAGACTTCTGCTCAGCGTTTGCGGCCCATCATGTTGACGACGATCACCACGATCCTCGGCCTGGTTCCAATGGCACTGCAACTCAACGTGAACTTCTTCGAGCGCACCATTTCTTATGGCGGCATCACCTCGGTCTGGTGGGTGCAGTTGTCCATCGCCGTGATTTCGGGCCTCGCCTTTTCCACGCTGCTCACGTTGGTTGTCATTCCGGCGATGTTGTCGCTGCCATCGAACATCATGGCTCTATTTAACGGCAGAGGCCTATTCCCTGCTCTTGGTGACGGCACTGCTCAGGTGCCCGCTTTGGCTGGTGCGGCGATTGCTGCTGACAACACATTGACCCCTGATGATGTGTCGCTGCCAAAAGACGGCACTGTGGAACCGTTCAACGACGAGCCGGAACGCATCGCGGCGAGTTCGCGCAAAGCCCAGAGCAACGACAACAAGCCACGTCTGTCGAAGAACGATGGTAAGGCGTTTGATGATGATGGCGAAGCGTTCCCGGACGCAGCCGAGTAAGCCCTATTCGGCGCTCTTGGTATCCGCTTCGCTGCGTTTGTTCCACTCTCTCACCGAGAAGGGCAGCGTGGCAAGGTAGATCACGCACAGCGTTGTGAGGAAGCCCCAAGGGTAGCTGAACAGGAAGATCACCAACAGCGTGACCCCAATCATCAGCGGCAGCACAATACGGCGCGAGATGCGCCCGCCAATTTGCTTGCCTGACCATGTGGGCAAGTTGGACACCATTAAAAACGCGACGAACAGCATGAACATGGCAGACAACAACGCTACGCTGGTGCTTTTCTCCAGCCCAATCAGGCCGAGATAGACCGGCAGCAGCGCCAGCAATGCGCCAGCAGGGGCCGGAACGCCGGTGAAAAAATTGGTCTGCCATTTGGGCCTGTCAGGCGCTTCCAACATAACGTTGAAACGGGCCAGCCGCAGACAGCCGCAGATGGCAAACACCAGCGCCACAATCCAGCCCATCGTGTGCAAATCATTGAGCACATAGAGGTAGAGCACCATTGCCGGTGCCACGCCAAAATTTACGAAGTCGGCAAGTGAGTCCATCTGCTCGCCAAACGGCGTGCTCGATTCCAGCAAACGCGCCATACGCCCATCAAGACCGTCAAGAATGGCCGCGAATACGATGGCAACGACTGCAAATTCAAAGCGACCGTCGAAAGCCAGCCGCACCGCCGTCAAGCCAGAGCAGATCGCGCCGAGCGTGATGAGGTTGGGCACCAACATGCGCAACGGTATGTCGCGCAAGCGGCCAGAACTGGCCTCGGCCTCGTCGGGCTCCTCCGGTTCAAACTCTGGAAAAGGCGCCTTCATGACCATCCGCTAGACTGTCGTTGGCGTGGCGCTGGAAGAGTGGCTGTCGTTATGAGCCGCGAGAATTGTTTCGCCTGCGATCATCTTCTGGCCCAGATGGACCCGCGGGGTCGCGCCTTCCGGCAAAAACACATCGACGCGGGAGCCAAACCGGATCAGGCCGAAACGTTCGCCCTGCCCCAGAGTTTCGCCCATATCTTTCCAGCAGATGATGCGGCGGGCAACAAGGCCCGCGATCTGCACCACACCTACCTTGCCGTGTGGACCATCAATCAAAAGCGAGTTGCGTTCGTTTTCTTCAGAAGCCTTATCCAGATCTGCGGAAAGAAACTTTCCTGCACGGTGATAGACGACTTCAATTTTTCCCCGAACCGGAGCGCGGTTCACGTGGCAATTGAAGACATTCATAAACACCGAAATGCGCATGCGCTTTTCCGAACCCAGCCCCAGTTCCGCTGGCGGCGTATGAAGTGACAGCGCGGAGACCACCCCATCAGCAGGGCTGATGATCAGATCATCGCTCATCGGCACGACACGTTCAGGGTCGCGGAAGAAGGCCGCACACCAAATCGTCAATGCCAGACCAATCCAGAACAGCGGCTCCCAGATAATACCGAGCACAATGGTGGCAGCGGCAAAAGCCAGAATGAAGGGCGTGCCTGCCTTGTGGATGGGCACCAGAGAATCGCGGATAGAACTGACGACAGACATGGTCGGGCAACGGGCTCGCAAAGTGTGGAAATCGCGTCTTGTCTTACAGCCAATTCACGCTGTTAGGCAATTGCGGCACATAATCTATTCGGACCTATCGCTCAGCAAAGGCTGGTCCGATGATCTCGCGCACCAGCTTCTTTTCAATCGCGCGGGCGAAATCGTCAAAATCTGACGCCTGAATCAGGAAATGTCCCGGTCCGCCGATAACGCGGGTTGTGTAGTGGTGCACCAGCCCCATTTGTGCGAGATCGCCCAAATCGTATTCATCGCTGTGGATGGCCAATCCGTTGATCGTGATGCCTTGAGCGAGCGCACGATCACGCGCGAAAATCGGATCGTTCTCGTCGCTGGTGCCATCCCCGGATACATCTATTGCGAGACGATCGCCCACGTAATTGTTGGTGAGTATCTGGTTCATGGAGTGGGTGATAGCACCGGCAATATCGGTGAATCCGGAGACAGCGCGGGGCATGGCGCTCAGGTCTTCGGCAAAACGCTCTGCTCCTTGCGGGCCTTTCATCCATGTCCAGTCCACAGCCAGGCGCTGCTGTCCTGGCCCTGCCCATTGCACCACGGCAACGGCAATACCCTGCTCTCCCAGCGAGGCAATGGCGGACTGCACATTGGCACTACGGAATGCACGAGCGAGGCCCGTGCGCTGCAATTCATACTCATCTGCGTTGACGCTGGTCGATGTGTCGATTGCCAGAACCAGTTCCAGTTCGACATTGCGCAATTGGGCTTGGCCGACATGCGACACGGTGAGACTGGCAGCGATGGCAAGCGACAGTGCCGTTCCACGCGCCGCCATGTTGGTTTACGCCTCGTCTTTGGGCTTGCGCACGACAACACCAAGCTCGTCACGCGCCTGCGCATCGCGTAGCGCTTGCTCAGCTTCGGATGCTTCGCGTTGGCGATCCCACATGGCGGAATAGAGGCCACCCATTTTCAGCAAGTCCTGATGGGTGCCGCGCTCCGCAATTTCGCCCGTACGTAGAACGATGATTTCGTCGGCATCGATAACGGTCGAAAGGCGGTGGGCGATGACAACAGTTGTTCGGTTTTCGGAGACAATGTCGAGAGCCGCTTTGATCTCTTGCTCGGTCTGAGTATCGAGCGCAGACGTTGCCTCGTCCAGAATGAGAATGGGTGGCGCTTTCAGAAGCGTTCTGGCAATCGCCACACGCTGCTTTTCGCCGCCGGAGAGTTTCAAGCCGCGCTCGCCAACTTGCGTGGCAAAGCCTTGGGGCAGACGTTCGATGAAGTCACCGATCTGAGCGCGGTCTGCTGCCTGGCGCACCTCTTCTTCGGTCGCCGACATGCGCCCGTAGCGCACGTTATAGGCGATGCTTTCGTTGAACAGCACCGTATCCTGCGGCACCATGCCGATGGCGGCGCGCAGGCTGGATTGATCGACCTCCCGCAGGTCTTGCCCGTCAATCGTAATGGAACCACCCTGAATATCATAAAAGCGGAACAGCAAGCGCGAGATGGTGGACTTGCCCGCACCAGACGGGCCAACGATGGCGACCGTCTTGCCGGCAGGGACTTCGAAGCTGACATTTTTCAGGATGGGGCGGTCGTGGTCGTAGCGGAAGTCGACGGAATCAAACTTGATCGTGCCCTCTTTGACAACCAGATCGGGCGCGTTGGGTTGGTCCTTCACCTCTTCCTCGACCTCCAGCAGGTCAAACATCGCCTCAATGTCCGTTAGCCCCTGGCGGATTTCGCGGTAGACGAAGCCGATGAAATTGAGCGGGATCGACAGCTGCATCAGGAACATGTTGATGAGCACGAAGTCACCCAAGGTCTGCTCGCCGCGCTGAACGGCGAGCGCCGACAAGACCATGCAGACGAGCATGCCGATGGAAAAGATGAAGGTCTGACCGAAGTTCAGCCAGCCGAGTGATGTCCACGTTTTGGTGGCCGCGATTTCGTATTTCGCCATAGACACGTCGAAGCGGTCTGACTCCATCTTTTCGTTGCCGAAATATTTGACCGTCTCATAATTGAGCAGCGAGTCGACCGCCTTGGAATTGGCGTCGGTGTCAGAGGCGTTCATGTCGCGGCGGATGGAAATGCGCCAGTCGCTCGCCTTGATGGTGAAGTAGCTGTAGGCCCAAACCGTGAGCGCGATGACGACCACGTATTCCCAGCCGAAATAATAGGCAAAAATTCCCGCATAGAGCGCGAACTCAAGGATCGTGGGCAGCGTGTTCAGGATGGTGAAGCGCACGATCGTCTCGATGCCCTTCGTGCCACGCTCGATAATGCGCGACAGGCCGCCGGTGCGGCGCGCCAGATGGAAGCGCAGCGAAAGTTTGTGCATGTGAACGAAAGTGCGATACGCCAGTTGACGCACCGCGTGTTGGCCCACGCGGGCAAACAGCGCATCGCGCAATTGGTTCAGGCCCGTCATGACAATGCGGGCGACGTTGAAGCCGACAACCAGCATGACAGGCGTGGCCAACGCCGCGGGAATCCACCAAGCGCCGACCTCCAGCCCGTTCAGGGCATCCGTCGCGTATTTGAAGAAAAACGGCACGATGGCTGTGACCAGCTTTGCCAGCACCAGAAAGAAAGACGCGTAAAGCACGCGCATCTTCAGGTCGGGGCGGTCGTGCGGCCACATATAGGGCCACAAGCTGCGCACCGTTGCTATGGATGACTTGTCTTGCTCTGATGCGTCCTGCTTTTGTGCAGCGTCGGCTTGGGTCAAAACGAATTAACTTCTTTCAATATGCGTATTGCAGGCATCGCCCGCGCGGACGAATTAGCAATGGATGACATCGTCCTGAGGCTGGCAACAGGATTTCAAAAAAGAGCCGGTCGCGTCGGAAAGATCGGCAAGCAAGTCCTCATTGATGAAGTAACGCGAGCGGGGGTGAACGGTTTCAACTTGAATGAGCCCTGCATCGCACAAGACTTTCAAATGCTGGGAAATGGTGGACTGGGCCAGCGGTAGCGTATCCGTCAATTGCTTGCAGCCGCAATAGCGATGTTTGGCAATGTGCATGAGAATATCGATGCGGGCGGGATTGGCGAGCGCGGCAAAGACCGATGCCATGGCGGCCGAATCGCTGAGCCCGTCGGTGCGAAAGCTGGCGACCGCCTGTTCGCCGCAGCATGATTTTGCTTTTTCCATCGCTGCGAATCCTTTCATCGTAAATATACGATGAAAATAGGGTTGGAGCATCCCGAATGCAAGTGCGCGGACAAGCGGGTGGACAAGCGGGTGGATAAGCGAGCGGACCGGCCCGCACAGCGCTTGTTTCGGCTAAAGCGTGCCGTCAAGGTTGGGCATGGTTGATACCCCCTCCCCGATTCGTTCCGTCTGCGTCTATTGCGGCTCTTCCATGGGCGAAAACCCACTTTACGCAGAACAGGCCGCAAGCCTTGGCCAATTGCTGGCCGAGGCGGACATACGGCTTGTCTATGGCGGCGGGTCGATTGGCTTAATGGGCGTGATTGCAAAGAACGTGCTTGCCCACGGCGGGGCGGTGCTGGGCATCATTCCGGAATTTCTGAAAGCCCATGAGCGCGTGGCTGCTGCGGGCGATCTGGAAGGCGCAGAGCTTCAGGTTGTGCCAGACATGCACACGCGCAAGCGGCTGATGTTTGAAGAAGCCGACGCTTTCGTTGCCATGGCGGGCGGGATCGGCACGCTGGAAGAGCTGGTCGAGATGATGACCTGGGCGCAGCTTGGGCGGCACGAAAAGCCAATTGCGCTGCTGAACACAAATGGCTTCTGGCACGCTTTTGACGAGCTTGTGAACGATATGGCTTCAGCCGGTTTCGTTCACAATCACCAGCGCATCAAGCCGGTTCTCGTGGACGGGCCGGAGGAGATTTTGGCCGCGCTGGGCGTTACGCCTTCTTGAACAAGGTCACCGAGTAGATCGCCAGCGCGAACCAGACCATTCCAAACGTCGCCAGCTGCACGAAGTCCAGTTCCTCACCGAGTATCGTGAACGCGACGATGAAGATCAGCGTCGGGCCGATATAGCCCATCAGGCCTACGGTGGAGAACCGCAGCGCCTTCGCGCCAAACGCATAAAGGATGAGCGGCACGGCGGTGACCGGGCCGCAGCCGATGAGCCAGAGAGTGTCTTGCCACGTGACGAAAAGATGGCCGGTTCCTTGCAGCGCGAGATAGACGCAGTAGGCCAGCGCGAAGGGCAGCAGGATCGTAACTTCCAGCAGAAACCCCTGAACGGGGCCGACTGGCTGGGTCTTGCGGATATAGCCGTAGAAGGCGAACGTCAGCGCCAGAAACAAGCCGACAAGCGGGAATTCTCCACCGGCAAATGTGCGGTAGAGAACGGCGAAGGCTGCGATGATGACTGCGATCAATTGCCATTTCGACAGTCTTTCGCCCAGCATAACAGCGCCCATGAGCACGACGATGAGCGGCGTAAAATAGTAGCCAAGCGCCGCCTGCGAGGCGAGGTTTTGTCCAACCGCCCAAATGTAGACGCCCCAATTGGCCGCGATAAGTGTGGCGGTGACGGTCATCATCACCACCACGCGGCGGTCTGAAAACAAGCGCGGCAGCTCTCCCATGCGGCCTTGGAACATCATCACCCCAATAGCGAATGGCACAGCCCATATGACACGGTGAGCAAGCAATTCGGTGGGCGGCATGTGTTTGGTTGCGGCAAAATAAAGCGGCAGAAAGCCCCAAAGCACATAAGCAGCCGTGGCCATGACAGCGCCCACGGCGGGCGACATGGCAGTGTTCGCGCGGGCTGCCGGAATGGGGCGGCCGGGCGGAACGCTGGGGGCGCTGTCGCTCACAGTGTCACGCCAGTCTCTCGAATGAGCTTGTAGTTCAAACTGTCGAGCAAGGCCTGGAAGGACGCGTCGATGATGTTGTCGGAAACACCGACCGTCCACCAGCGCTCGCCCGTCTCGTCGGTGGATTCGATGAGCACGCGGGTGATCGCTTCGGTGCCGCCGTTCAGGATACGCACCTTATAGTCCACCAGTTCCAAGCCTTCGATTTGGCTTTGATATTTTCCAAGGTCAGTGCGCAGGGCTTTATCGAGCGCGTTGACAGGGCCATTGCCCTCGGCGACCGAAAGCAGGCGTTCACCATCGACGATCATTTTCACAACGGCTTCTGAAACGGTGATGACATCGCCAATAGCGTTGAAACGGCGCTCGACGCTGGCGCGGAAGCTTTCGACTTCAAAGAAGGTCGGCACGGTGCCAAGCGTGCGACGAGCAAGAAGTTCAAAACTCGCTTCTGCTGCTTCATAGGCATAGCCCGCAGCCTCGCGCTCTTTCACCAGAGCGATGAGCGTGTCGAGCTTTGGATTGTTCTTTTCAATCTCAATGCCACGGCGGGAAAGCTGGTCGATGAAATTCGACTTGCCGCCTTGATCGGAGACCATGAGGTTGCGCTTGTTGCCCACGCTTTCAGGCGGCACGTGCTCGTATGTCGTCGGGTCTTTGATCAGCGCGGAGGCATGAATGCCTGCCTTGGTGGCGAAGGCGGACGAGCCGGAATACGGCGCTTGGCTGTGGGGCGCACGGTTGAGCAATTCGTCGAAGGTGCGCGACAGGCGGGTCAGGCCTTTGAGTTTTTCTTCGGGAATGCCGATTTCGAAACGCTTGGCAAAGTGCGGTTTCAGCGCCAGCGTCGGGATGATGCTGATGAGGTTGGCATTGCCGCAGCGCTCGCCAATCCCGTTGATCGTGCCCTGGATTTGGCGCGCGCCTGCCTCAATGGCGGCCAGCGAATTGGCGACGGCTTGTTCGGTGTCGTTATGGGCGTGGATGCCTACCTTTTCACCGGGGATGACTTTGCAGACGGCCTCAACGATTTCGCGCACTTCCACCGGCTGGGAGCCGCCATTGGTATCGCACAGCACAACCCAATCCGCGCCTGCGTCGATGGCCGTCTGCGCGCAGGCAAGTGCGTAATCGGGGTTGGCTTTGTAGCCGTCGAAAAAGTGTTCGCAATCGAGTAAGACCTGTTTTCCGGCCGCTCGGGCAGCCTCAACTGAGGCTTTGATGCTTTCGAGGTTTTCCTCATTGGTGCAGCCCAGCGCGACCCGCACGTGCAAATCCCAGCTTTTGGCGACGAAGCAAATGGCGGAGGCCGAAGACGCGGTAAGCGCGGCCAGCCCGGGGTCGTTGGAGGCTGAAACGCCTGCCCGCTTGGTCATGCCGAAGGCTGTGAAAGTTGCAGACTTTGTGCGCGACTTTTCGAAGAAGGCCGTATCCGTAGGGTTCGCACCGGGATAGCCGCCCTCGATAAAATCAATGCCAAAATCGTCCAGCATCTTGGAGATGGCGATCTTGTCTTCCAACGAGAAGTCCACGCCCGGCGTCTGCGCGCCGTCGCGCAAGGTCGTATCAAAAAGTGTGATGCGTTGTTTGGTCATTGAACTTCTCCCCCAAACGCGCGGCGGCCTTCTATCGCTTGCCTGTCCACGACGCTGCGCGTCTGCGGGCAAGGCGGAATGCTCAAAGTCGTATCAAAAAGTGTGATGCGTTGTTTGGTCATTGAACTTCTCTCCCAAACGCGCGGCGGCCTTCTATCGCTTGCCTGTCCTCGACGCTGCGCGTCTGCGGGCAAGACCGGCTGCTCAAAGTCGTATCAAAAAGTGTGATGCGTTGGTTGGTCATGGTTTTCTCACAGGCCGCGCAGGATTTTGAGGCGGCGGTCGCGTTCTTTGGCGATGGTCGCGTTCACAAGATCCGTCTGGTCAGAATAGGAAACGGTGATGCCCACCGCCGTTGATTTGAACGTCTCCAGCATTCGATCACGCCGGTCGGTAGGTTCGTTTTTTTGCAACACTTCCATTTGGGCATTCAGAGCTTCAAGCCGCGTTTGGAATGCCGCTTGAAGCCTATCGAGATTGTCTCTCCGGTCCGCAAGGAATGCCTTTTCGATGGCAGACGTTGCGCGGCTGCGGGCGACAGGATCAAAGACGCTCTGCGGCTTTCCCAACGCAGCCATCGCATCCAGAGTGACTGGCGGCCACGCAATATCCGCTGCCTTGGTCACCTCGTCGGGCTCGTTTTGCGGCTGCGTTTCGGGCGTTTGGGGAGTGGTTTCACCCATCACCTCTTTCACAATCCGCTCGCCCTGCCCCAACCATGCGTTCAGCGTGGCGGCTGGCGCTGTCAAAACCGCGATGACCGCGGCAACGCTTAGTCCGATGACAACGAAGAACACAAAGCGCGCGCGGCTGCCTTGCCGCTGCACGACCTCGCGCTGTTTATGGGCATCGCGGCCAAACATCAGCGCACGACTTCCCAAGTGGTGACGCGGTTGCCGTCTTCGTCCTTACCGTCTTTCAGTTGGATGCCTTGAGCGAGGAGTTCATTGCGAATGCGGTCAGCCTCGGCCCAGTTTTTGTCGGCGATAAACGCGAGGCGTTTATCAACTAGCAACTGTTGTTCGACGGAAATTGTATCTTGGACGAGGTTCAAGATTCCCAAGTAGACGAGTGGATCAACAAATTTACACCAGCTCGCTTTTTCCATTTCTTCGATCGCGTTTAAGTCAAGATCATTGGCAGCAATGAAGAAGGCACCGTTTGCCTTAGGTAGAAGCGAGTGCAATTCCCCAAATAGTCTTTGAAAATTAAGATCGTCCTCCAACAGGCATGAGAGCAAACTCAAGTCTGCATCTAGCTCTATTTCGTTTCTAATATGGCGCGTGGCGATAGACTTCCATTTGCGCAATATGTTCTCCGCCTCCTCCAGCCTTCTGACCGAAAAGTCTATCGGTTCGCGGTAGTGGGTCATCAGCATGGCCAGACGAACCACTTCGCCGGGCCATTTGCGGCCGCCGACCTTTTCCGTCTCCAGCACGTCATGGACGGTGTGGAAATTGCCGAGCGACTTCGACATTTTCTCGCCTTCGACTTGAAGGAAGCCGTTGTGCATCCATACCGAGGCCATCTTGTCGGTGCCGTGGCAGCAGCGGGATTGGGCGATTTCGTTTTCGTGGTGGGGGAAGATGAGGTCCAGCCCGCCGCCGTGAATGTCGAAGGTTTCGCCGAGGTAAGACGCGGCCATCGCAGAGCATTCGATGTGCCAGCCGGGGCGGCCTCTTATGGTTTCGCCGTCGAAGGTCGCATCCCAGCCGGGTTCGTTTTCGGAGCTTTCCTTCCACAGCACGAAGTCTGCGGGGTCTTCCTTATGGTCTTCCACCGCAACGCGCGCGCCCGCTCGCTGGTCTTCCAGATTGCGGCCGCACAGCTTGCCATAGTCGTCCATCGATTTCACACGGAACAGCACTTCCCGCCCCTGCTTGCCGCGGGCGAGATAGGCGTGGCCTTTGTCCATAAGCGTGGTAATCATCGTCACCATGTCCGTCTTGCCGTCATTACGGGGCAAAACGAAATCGGTGGCGCGGGGCTGGTGCGTTGGCTCTAAGCATCCCAGTGCTGCCATATCCGCCATGAACTGATCGGCGGTTTTAGCGGTGACTTTGGCGATTGCCTCGTTGAGCGGCAGATCGGGAAAGTCGCGCACCGCGCGGGCGTTTATCTTGTCATCAACGTCCGTGATGTTGCGCGCATAGGTGACGTGATCCGCGCCGTAAACATGGCGCAGCAGACGGAACAGCACATCGAACACGATGACGGGCCGCGCATTGCCGATATGGGCGAAGTCGTAGACCGTTGGCCCGCAGACATACATGCGCACGTGGTTCGGGTCTTCGGGCACGAAGTCCTCCACCTGCCGCGTGAGCGTGTTGTAGAGGCGGATTTTGGTGTAGTTTGCCATTTTCTTCAGCGATCTGTGTTCTTCACGTTCATTCAAAAGCGCAGAGGTGCGCGTCTACCGACCGTGGCCAGAGCGTTCATCAGAATTTTAAGGCAAAACAGAACGACCCGACCAGCGATGCGCTAGCCAATAATGCAAATCGAAATATATGCATAAGCGTTCATGCCCCGCTTATCGTCCCAAAGCGGGCGAGCGTCAAGATGGATTGTCGCGGCTTAAGCGAATGCGCGGCTGATCAGCGACCAAGACAGCAGCGCCATGATTGCCCCGATGATGAAATCCAGCACCCGCCACGCGGACGATTTGGCAAACAGCGGTTGCAGCAGCCGTGCGCCATAGCCGAGCGAGAAGAACCACACGAACGAGGCAAGACAGGCACCAATCGTGAAGTAGAACCGCGCTGCGCCGTCGTAAGAGCCGGATATGCCACCGACGAGCACCACCGTGTCGAGATAGACATGGGGGTTGAGGAAAGTGAAGCCCGCCAGCGCGGCAAGTGCTGCCTTAAGGCTTTTTGCACCGCTGGTCGCCGCCTCAAGCGCCTGCGGACGCAGGGCGCGGGCAAAGGCAAACAGCGCATAGGCCGCAAGAAAAGCGGCACCGCCAAGAGTGACGTAGAACAACAGGTTTTCGTTCGATTTGACGATGGTGCCGAGGCCCGCCACGCCCGCTACGATCAGCAACGCATCGGCCAATGCCGCTGCAAGACAGAGCGGGAAGACGTATTGCTTCAGCAAGCCTTGGCGCAAAATGAAGGCGTTTTGCGCGCCAATGGCGATGATCAGCCCACCGCCAAGCGCGAACCCCTCCAGCCCTGCCCAAGCCATCAAAACATGCTCATCTGGCCGTCATCGGGCTTTTGAGCTTGGTCCGGTTGCGGCTCGACGCGCTTGAGATTGTCGGGATTATCGTTCGCCACCTTGTTCACGGAATCGGATACGGGAACCGGCGTGAAATAATCATCAGCAATCGGGCGCATCAGGTCTTCGATGTCTTTTGGTTCCTGCGTTTTGCAATCCAGCCAGCGGTCGAAGTCTTTTTCGCGAATTACGAGCGGCAGGCGATGGTGGATTGGCGCGAAGCTCTCGGTCGCATCTGTGGTCAAGATGCACACCGTATCGACTTCGCTGCCGTCCTCGCCTGCCCAAGTCTCCATCAACCCACCGAAGGCAATGATCGGGTCTTGCTGCGAACAGACCCAATAGGGCTGGCTTTTACGCCCTTTGCCAAAGCGCTGCCATTCGTAAAAGCCGGATGCCGGGATGAGCACGCGGCGATGGCGCAGTGCAGCCTTGAAGGAGGGTTTTTCGGCGGCTGTTTCCGTGCGGGCATTGGTGAGCGTGGTGAACGACTTGGGGTCTTTCACCCAGCCCGGCACCAGCCCCCAACGGGCCAGTAAAGCCTCGCGGCCACCGTCGAAGCCGCTGCGGATGGTCACGATGGGCTGTGTGGGCGCAATGTTGTAGCGCGGCGGCATTTCAGGCCCGGCGTCCGTGGGGCGGATGAGCGAGAAATAGTCGTAGAGTTCCGACCACGCGATGGTGAGGCCAAATCTGCCACACATGCCCTGCTCCTTCCCGCTTCTCGCCAAGTCCGTTTCAGGGGCTTATAGAGGAGCCGAGAGGGTCTGCGAAGGCATTGACGATGAGTTCACGGCATTATCCGCAAGCGCCCCTGCTTGGCGCGGCTGTCGCCATATGGCGCGGAGATCATATTCTATTGGCAAAGCGAACCGCTGGGCCCAGCATCGGTACGTGGGCGATGCCCGGCGGTTTGGTGGAGATTGGCGAAACGGTGACGCAGGCAGCTATCCGCGAGGTGAAAGAGGAGACGGCGCTGGATATTGTTGATCCGTTGTTCAACCGTCTGCACGAAATCATCTCGCTCGATGAGGACGATTTTGTCGAACGCCATTACGTGCTCGCCATGTTCGTGGCGCGCAGTGATGCGGGCGAAGCGATTGCAGGCGACGATGCAGGGGCTGTGGCGTGGTTTGAGCTTGAAGACTTAAAGGGACTTCACCTGACCGAGCACACGATCACGTTTGCGCACGAAAGTCGTAAATTGTTGGCAGCGCTGGGCTAGCTTCACAGCGCATTCAAGCATTTGTGTTTTTGTCACTGGTTCGGTTTGGGGCACGGTAGCGGGGTGCAATGAAAGGCCAAAGCTATGTTCCGCATTCTCCCCCTGCTCGCTGCCGTGCTTCTTTCGCCGGTTGCTCTTCCTGTATCGGTTCAGGCCGAAGAGACAGTTGCGGAATATCCAGGCAAGTTTCCGCAGGTAAACCGCTGGAAACTTGAAGGCTGGAAGACAGACTTCACCAAGCGTCGGGTTGATCTCAGCGAAATCATGAGCGGAGGACCGCCCAAAGATGGCATTCCGCCGCTTGATGATCCGCAGTTTGTAGACGTATCTGAAGCGGCCAACCTCCAACCGAATGAGCCGGTCATTGGCTTGGAAATCAACGGCGATGCCCGCGCCTACCCCCTACAAGTGTTGATGTGGCACGAGATTGCCAACGATGTTGTCGGCGGCAAGCCTGTTGCTGTTACTTATTGCCCGCTCTGCAATGCCGCTCTGGTTTTCGACGCAACGCTAAACGGCAAAACGATGAGCTTCGGCACGACAGGCAAGCTGCGCAATTCTGATTTGGTGATGTATGATCGCGGCACTGAAAGCTGGTGGCAGCAATTTACCGGCGAGGCGATTGCCGGTTCGATGACGGGCAAGAGCCTCAAACTGGTACCATCGCGGCTGGAAAGCTGGAGCGCTTTCGCCAAGCGTCACCCTAAAGGCAAAGTGCTGGTGCCGAACAATCCGGGAATGCGAAATTACGGACGCAATCCTTATATTGGCTATGATAGCGCGGCCAAACCATTCCTCTACAACGGCGCCATGCCAGACGGTATCAATCCGATGGCGCGGGTTGTGGTTGTGCGCCGCGATGACAACGAGCCGCTGATCGTCTCGATGCAGAAAGTGCGCGATGCGGGCGGGTTTGAAAGCGGCGCAGTCAAATTGAGTTGGACCCCCGGACAGGCATCCGCGCTCGATAGTCCGGTGATCGCAGAGGGTCGTGATGTCGGCGCGATTTTGGCGAGCGACACTGCGGGCAAACCGCTGGTCTATGATGTCACGTTCGCCTTTGTCGCTCACGCATTCCACCCGAAAGTGACCATCATCAAATAAAGCGCGTGGTCTTTCAAAAGCTACGTGCCTCGCTTATGTCTTCTCCATGAAAATGCCCGTTGCCCTTTTGATAACTCTTGCCCTATCGCTGCCGCTTTGCGCCCATGCGCAGGAAAATGGCACGACGGCAGATCCGACGACAGGCGCAATCGCAACGCCGCAGGAAGAGCCACTGACGGCTGCTCCCTATGACGACAAGCTGTTGCGGCTGTCAGAGGTTCTGGGTTCTATCCACTATCTTCGCGCCCTTTGCGGTGCGCAGGAAGGTGGCAAATGGCGCAATTGGATGGCTGATATTTTGAAATCAGAGGAGCCCATCCCTTCGCGGCGCGCTCAACTGGTCTCAAGGTTTAACCGCGGGTTCCGAGCATTCGATCAGACCTATACCGCCTGCACATCGTCGGCCTTGCTGGCGGCAGATCGATATCTAAAGGAGGGCGTGCGCCTCTCCAGCCAGATCACAAATCGCTACGGGCGCTAGATCGAGCCGCCATTAACCTTTGCGTTAGACTTTGCTGGAAAGCCGTGTGCAGCCCCGCTAGTGTCCGCATTAATCTGATCAAAGACTTCCGGGGCCAAGGGAAACATGTTGCAGCCGACGCAGGACAAACTCGACCAGCTGATTCTGGAAGAAAAAAAGCGTGTTGCATTGGAATTCTTCTCCGAAGCATGGGCTGCCGCCATAGATGAGGGCATTGAACCATCTATTTTGGCGGAAACAGCGATGTTCACAGCCATCAGCCGCCTTTCCGAAGAGGCGAGCGAGAAAGCCGCCTCCGATCTGGTCGAGCAATTGCCTCAGCGCTTTGAATGCGGCGACTTCTTGGCAAACCGTTCGCTTCAATAAGCGTTATTCGGTGTTCGCGCGGTGTATGACCGTGCTCTTTTCATGCTACAGTGACTATGGTTTCTCGTTCCGCTCATTGCAGGATCGCTTGCGCATGACCTATGGCTCCATGCCTTCTTACATCGCTTTTTTCGCTGTCAGTTTCATGCTGAGCGGTGTCAGCCTCGCTGCGCCGGAAACCAAGAAGGTGCCGACGACCCGTGTGATCGTGCCGGACGACGCGCCCGCTGCGGACAACGGCGACGATGAGCCAATTATTACCATACCCACCGAGGACTTACCCCCGATCACCGAGCCACAGCCGCCCGGTGCCGCGAAATCGCCTGACACTCCTGACAAAATTCCACAAATCCTGCGTGATTTTTCTGCCTTGCCACCACCCGTGCAACAGACACGCAAAAACCTTCTTGAGGCCGCCCGCAGCGGAAATATCGAGAATCTGCGTCCGTTCATTGGTCTTGGCGAAAATCCCACCAGCCTCTCTCTGGGTGGCTTGGAAGGCGACCCTATCGACTATTTGAAAAGCACTTCCGGCGATGACGAAGGACGGGAATTGCTGGCCATTTTGATCGAAATTCTTGAAATGGGATATGTTCGAACCGACGAAGGAACCGAGGACGAGTTGTTCGTGTGGCCCTATTTCTTCGCGGTGCCGTTGGACAAGCTGACCCCACCACAAAAGGTGGAATTGTTCCGCATTCTCACAGCCGGTGATTTGCAGGACAGCACGGAATTCGGCAGCTACATCTTCTACCGCACGGCCATTAAGCCAGACGGCACATGGAGTTTCTTCCTTGCTGGTGATTGAGCTTCTGCCCCATAAGCACCAATTCAACAGAGAATCGCAAAGCCCGCCCGCATGAGCCATTCAGCCAATCTTTTCGATCGCAGCCTATTCCGATTGTCAGGCGCAGACAGCGTCGACTTTCTGCACAATCTGGTGACGTGCGACGTCGTTAAATTGCGCGAGGGCGACGTAACTTTCGGTGGCCTGCTGACGCCGCAAGGCAAAGTTCTGTTCGACTTCCACATCATGCGCGAAGCCGATGGTTTTTTATTTGATGTGGCAAGCGGCGCACGCGATGATGTGATGAAGCGGCTGAAATTCTACAAGTTGCGTGCTGCTGTAGACATTGAACCGGACGATGATCGGCAGGTTTATGCCCTTTGGGGTGACGACGTAGGCGGCACAGACGGCCGGCGGCCGGAAATGGGCACGCGAGCCTATTCGGCCTCTCACGAGACAAATTCAACAATCGAAGACTGGAATCGGCACCGCCTGCATGTCGGAATTCCGCTTTCCGGCGTGGATTTTGATCTGGGCGATGTTTTCGCCCACGATACGCTCATGGATCAATTTGTAGGTGGCGGCGTGGATTTTTCCAAAGGCTGCTATGTCGGACAAGAAGTCGTCTCCCGCATGAAACACCGCGACAGCGCCCGCAATCGCTTCGTCAAAGTGAAAAGCGGGACCGACTTGCCGCAAAAGGGCGTTGCACTGATTGCCGCCGAAAAACGCATTGGGACGATGGGCAGTGCGGTGGGCAAAGACGGTTTGGCGCTGGTGCGCGTCGACAAGGTCGGCAAGGCGCTGGATGCGGGCGAGCCTATCACCGCTGAAGATGCGCCGGTCACACTCGAATTGCCGGAATTCGCCACTTTTGGCTGGGGTTCGTGATGGCGCAGCCAAGGGCATGGCAGCGCATGTTGTCGGGGCGCAGGCTGGACCTGCTGGACCCTTCACCGCTTGATATCGAATTTGAGGACATTGCACACGGCCTCGCCCGCGTGGCGCGGTGGAACGGCCAGACGGTTGGCGACCACGCCTTTTCAGTCGCGCAACATTCGTGGCTGGTGGAGGACGTTACGGTTCACTTGCTCGGCAGCGCAACCACCGAGCAACGGCTTTATGCGCTGCTGCACGATGCGCCCGAATATGTGATTGGCGACATGATCTCGCCCTTTAAAGCGATGATCGGCGATGCCTACAAAACGGTTGAGGCACGCTTACAAGCTGCAATTCATCTGCGCAGTGGCCTTGCTGCGGAACCTTCAGACAAGCTGAAAAAGACCATCAAGCGTGCCGATCGCATGGTAGCTTGGTTTGAGGCGACACATCTGGCCGGCTTCAGCGAAAGCGAGGCTGAAAAGTATTTCGAACGACCCTCAGGGCTTGCGCCCGAAGCGCTGGACCTCAAGCCACTGCCTACTTTGGAAGCGCAGGCCATGTATTTGGATCGTGTTCAGGCCGTAATGGCAGGAGCAGCCGCGTGACCTTGCTTTATGTTTGTCCGCTGGACCACCTTGAAGAAACGATGGCCCGATCTGGCGCTCGGCATTTGGTGACGCTTGCGGCACCGGGAAAAGGCATTGAACGACCTGCCAGCGCTGATGATGGTTTTTTGTCGCTGGAATTTCACGATATTGCGGAGCCGCGCGATGATCTTGTCATGGCAAGGCCGGAGCAAATCGATCAGTTGATTCAGACTGTGCGCGCGTGGCATCTGGCTCCTGCCATCGTTTTTCAGTGCTGGATGGGTATTTCCCGATCCACGGCGTCTGCCTTGATTGCCGCCCTTGCGTTAAATGGTGGCTTGGATGCGCAGATCCTCGCCCGCACCTTACGCAACACCGCGCCCAGCGCGACGCCTAACCCGCGGATGATATCGCTAGCTGACGAAACACTTGGTCTCGGCGGAGAGTTGGTGACAGCGGTGAGCGCAATTGGGCGCGGGTCAGATGCCTTTTTGGGAACGCCTTTCCATCTTGATCTCCCGGCAATCGCTACCCCCTCTTCGGCCAACACGGCCACGGCATGACGATGGACGAACGTTCGCCACGCATTGAAATTGGGCTTCATGCGGCAGTTGTTGCCGTGGAAGAGCGCACACCACTGGTTTTGATCAACAGTCCGGAGGGTAACGAGGCCGCTTTGCCTGCGCTGCCTTTCGGGCCTTTCGATCCAGACCAAAACCCAACGATGGAGGCAGGTTTGCGCCGTTGGGTTGGCGAACAAACGCTGCTGCCTCTTGGTTATGTGGAACAGCTCTACACGTTCGGAGACCGCCGCCGTATGCGCGCTGAAGGCGGCGGGCGCACACATTTGGTCTCGGTCGGCTATCTTGCGCTGGTTCGCAAGAAGAGCGGAAACCAGGGGCAAAACTGGACTTCATGGTATGCGCACTTCCCCTGGGAAGATTGGCGCGAAGGCGAGCCGTCCATGCTGCGTGAAGTCATTTTGCCTGCCCTGCGGCGCTGGATTGATGCTACGGGCGAAAACTCTGCGCTCAAGGCAGCGCGGTCTGGCCGCGTGCAGCTGGCGTTTGGCTGCGAGTTACACCACAACAAAGAAGTTGATTTGAAAAACTGGGACGAAGAGCGCGTGTTGGAGCGCTACGAATTGGCCTATGAGGCTGCGTTGGTGCAAGAGTCCGTCGCCGACGGTCACAGTGATACCCTTGCCCTGCCCACGGCTTTGGGGCGCGCCATGCTGCACGACCATCGGCGCATTTTGGCAACGGCTATGGCCCGCCTACGGGGCAAGCTAAAATATCGGCCGGTCGTCTTTGAGCTGTTGGCTGAGCAATTCACGCTGACCGAATTGCAGCAAACCGTCGAGGCCTTGTCGGGCCGTCGCCTTCACAAACAAAATTTTCGACGCATGGTGGATAAGGCAGGACTGGTAGAAGCCACCGGCGCGACCACATCGCGAACGGGCGGCAGGCCAGCGGCTTATTTCCGCTTCCGCCGCTCGGTGACACGCGAACGGCCTGTGCCAGGACTGCGCGTTGGATCGTCTATCTGAAAACGACCGGCGTTAGGTGGGGCGTCTGCGCAGAGTTTGCGGAATGCCGGTGGCCTTCAATTGCGCACGGTGTGGTTCGCTTCGTATGGTGGGCTTGGAGATAAACCGCACACCCAACGTATCACGCTCGCGCCAACGCACTTCGCACTCAATGCGAATGCCGTCCATTGGAATATCGAGGGTGAAGTGATCCGGAATCGGAACATCGTTGGTCATCTTGATTTTCACGCCTTGAGACGAGAAATCGCGCACCATTACTTCGCTCGAAATCGCGCCGTCATTATAGCTGACGACGCCCTTCTTCAGCACGCGTTGGCGGCGTTCCCGCTCGCCCGGTGTCAGCTCTTCGTCTGATGGCATTTTCGCAGTTTCTTCGGTCATTTTCACAATACCCATCCGTGGATTGTGTCGAATATAACCGGAAGTCGTAAATTTTGTGTTGCAGGTTTGGTTGCAATTTATCACACCACACCCGAAATTTTGTGTCAGATCAGGACTTTATCTGAATATCGAGGCCCAGATCGAGCGTTGGGGCGCTCATCGTGATCTTACTGGTTGATATGTAGTCCACACCGGCTTCCGCAATGGCGCCGATTGTATCGATGTTGACGTTGCCGGATGCTTCGATGGGAATCCTTCCATCAACAATCCTAACACCTTTCTCAAGATTTTTCAAAGACATATTGTCAAGCATTACAACATCAGGTGAACTCTTAAGCGCTTCCTCCAATTGGGCCAGCGTGTCCACTTCCACCTCCACTGACACCAAATGACCAGCAAAAGCGCGGGCCGCTTCGATGGCTTTTTTGACGCTGCCAGCAACAGCGATGTGGTTGTCTTTGATCAGGATTGCGTCATCCAGTCCGTAGCGGTGGTTTGAGCCTCCCCCGCATTTAACGGCATATTTCTCAAAAGCCCGCAGGCCGGGGATGGTTTTTCGAGTGCAGCATACCTGTGCCTTTGTGTGAGCAATGCGGTCTGCAAACTGGCTTGTGTAAGTGGCGATACCCGAAAGGTGACAAAGGAAGTTCAGTGCCACCCGCTCGGCGCTTAAAATTGCACGTGCTGGGCCCGATATCGTAGCAATGTCCTGCCCCGCTTTCACGCGGTCGCCGTCCTTCACCAAGGCCTTGAATTTAATACCTTCATCCATCGCCTCGAAGGCGCAAGCAGCGATGGCAAGGCCGGAAATGGTGCCAGCTTCGCGGCTGTTCATAACGGCTTTCGCCTTTGCCGATGCAGGTATGGTCGCATCGCTGGTCACGTCTCCCGCGAGACCGAGGTCTTCGCGCAGGGCGGCGTGGACCGCATCGCGGATCATAATAGGCGACAGAGTTGGCGGGTGCGGTTTTTTTGCCATTGGTCAGACCGCCTTTGCGGTTTTGCCCGCCAGCAATTGCTGAGCCAGCAAGTCCGCTTGTTTGCGAGTGATGAAAGATCGTTTGGCGAGTTCAGGCACTTCGTGAGGGATATCAGAGCGGAAATGACCACCCCGGCTTTCCATGCGGGTTATGGCGGAGACAGCAATCATCTTTGCTGTGATCAGACTGTTTTCAAACCGTTGCTTGGTGTTGGCTTGTTCAAGGTCCACGATGGTCCGCAAGCCATTCAACATGCCGTCGGGCGTTCGAACGACGCCGAATTCAGCGCTCATCGTGCGGCGCAGCAGGGTCATTTGTTCGGAATCTTCATCCGTCTCTATGTCTTCTTCCATAGCGGACGGGTCTGTGCTGCCGTCGCCCCGGCGCGGGGCCGGCATCAGATTTTGAATGTCTTCGGCAATGCGGGCAGCGAACACAACGGCTTCCAGAAGCGAATTCGATGCCAGACGGTTTGCGCCATGGGCACCGGTGGAAGTGACTTCACCGCAGGCCCATAGGCCATCCAACGTTGAGCGGCCGCTTGCGTCTGTCAGAATGCCGCCCATGAAATAATGGGCTGCGGGAACCACGGGGATCAGGTCTTTGGCCGGGTCAATGCCAGCATCTTGGCAATAGCCGTAAACAGTAGGAAATTCCTCCGCGAAATGGTTGCCTATGGCGGTCCGGCAATCGAGAAAAGCGCCGCGTCCTGCACGTATTTCGGCGGCTATCCCGCGTGCAACGATATCGCGGGGCGCAAGTTCCGCGTCTTCGTGCAACGGCACCATGAATCGCTCGCCGTTTTTGTTCAGCAGGTGGCAGCCGTGGCCGCGAAGAGCCTCGGTGGCCAGCGGTGACGGGTCTTTGTCGACGTCGATGGCGGTGGGGTGGAATTGGACAAATTCCATGTCTGCCAGTGTAGCACCAGCGCGAGCGGCCATACCGATGCCTCCACCACGGGCTTCAACGGGGTTTGTGGTGCGAGCGTAAAGGTGGCCGATGCCGCCTGCAGCCATGACAACGGCGCGGGTTGGCAGATGGATTTTGTTGGCTCCCCTTCCCGCATCATCACGCGCTACCACGCCGCTGACATGCTTGCCGTCGGTTTCAATGTCTTGCACGACATAGCCTTCAAGCACCCTGATCGACGGCGTTTTGCGGACAGCAGCAACCAGCGCTTCCATGATCGCACGACCCGCCATATCGCCTTTAACGCGCACGATGCGGTTTTCTGAATGAGCCGCTTCGCGCGAGACGGCGAGTTTGCCCTGAAGATCACGGTCAAACGGCACGCCGAATTCCAGCAGGTCGGTGATGCGATCTGCGGCTTGAGACGCCATGAGCCGTGCGATCTTTTCATCCACTATGCCCGCGCCAGCTTCCAACGTGTCGGCGACGTGTTTGTCCACCGTGTCGCCCTCGGAAACAGCCGCCGCAATACCAGCCTGCGCCCAAGCGGACGATGCCCCACGCCCTAGCGAAGCGGACGTCAGAACGGTGACCGACCGCGGCGCTAGTTTCAACGCACAAAACAGCCCGGCCAGACCACCACCGATGATCACAACATCGTCGTTGCCGTCCCAATCGACGGGACGCAGGAAAGAGAGTTGATCGGCCATGAGCGGCGCTTTCTTTGTCAGATTAGTTCTTCAAATTCACCATGCGCTCGACCGCTTGGCGGGCTTTGGCGGCCATTGTCGGGTCGACCAGCACTTCCTCTTTCATCTCCAGCAGGCTGTCGAGGATGCGTGGCAGCGTGATGCGCTTCATGTGGGGGCACAGGTTGCACGGCTTGATGAATTCGACGCCGGGCGCTTGTTCCTGAATATTCGAGGCCATGGAGCACTCCGTCACCAGCAGCACTTTCGCGCCGGGTTTTTGGCCCACCGCGTAATCGATCATGCCTTTGGTCGAGCCCGTAAAATCGGCAATGGCGGTCACTTCCGTGGGGCATTCGGGGTGGGCGATGATTTGGATTTCAGGGTCGGCCTCGCGGTAAGCAAGCAGCTCTTCCGCGGTGAACCGCTCGTGAACCTCGCAATGGCCCTTCCAAGTGAGGATTTTCACGTCCGTTTCTTTGGCAACGTTCTGGGCGAGATATTCGTCCGGGATCAGCAGCACCGTGTCGACACCGAAGCTTTCCACGACGGCGACGGCGTTGGAAGATGTGCAGCAAATGTCGCTTTCGGCCTTTACGTCTGCGGACGTGTTCACATAGGTGACGATGGGCACGCCGGGATTAGCTTCGCGCAGCAGACGCACGTCTTCGCCGGTGATGGATTCCGCCAGCGAACAACCGGCCCGCATGTCAGGAATGAGCACGGTTTTGTCCGGGTTCAGCAGCTTTGACGTTTCCGCCATGAAGTGCACGCCGCACTGGATGATGACCTGCTCTTTCACGCGGGTGGCTTCCATCGCCAATTGCAGCGAATCGCCTGCGATATCGGAGACGCAATGGTAGATTTCCGGCGTCTGGTAATTGTGCGCGAGGATGGTCGCGTCGCGCTCTTTTTTCAGCTTGTTAATCCAGTAAACGTAAGGCGCGTGGACGGGCCATTCGATCTCAGGGATGTGGTGCTTCACCTTCTCGTAAAGCGGCGCGGTTGCCTCGGCGATTTCCTTGGTGAAGGTCAAATCGGGCATGGGCAGGCGCTCGTATGTGTGGCCTGAGGCCACTTTAACCGCAGCTTGCTTGGTTTGGGATGTTTCGAGCGTCATGGTGCTCTCCTTTCCTTCAGGCCGATTGTCTCGCGGCCCCTCCATTATACTCCATATGAGTATAATGGAGGTCTAAAACAAGTCCGGCTGAACCGGACGGATATTGAGGGCGAAGCTAGCCGAGAGGCGGGCCGATCACAAGATGGCCCGCCTCTTTGTCGCGTTTGTTCGCTTCTATGTGAATTTGACGCTAACCGTGCCGAAATCACCGAACGATGCCGAGACTGTAGTGCCAGCTTTGGCAGGAACCGGCGCTGTGCATGTGCCGGTGGAGACCCACTCCCCCGCTTTCAGGCTTGATCCCTGATCGGCCAGCGCTTTTGCCATCCATACCAGCGAAGTGAGCGGCGCACCCATGACGTTTGCGCCGGAGCCTTCCTGCACAGTCTCGCCATCGCTCATGCCTTGCACAGGTGCCGAGACAAGATCGGCGTTTTGCCAATCCTTGATTTCGCTGCCGACGATAAAGGCCGAATTGCCCGCGAAATCGACTGTCAGGCCGATGCCGTTTTGAAAGCTCTCGCTGCCGACGCAGCGGCCAATGACCTCCAGCGCGATGTGGCATGAGGCGACCGCATCGGCGGCGGTTTCCTCGTTGATCGCTTCACCTGCAGCGGGATAGTCGCGGGCCATTTTGAACGCGTATTCCGGCTCGACTGCCATCACGGTCGGGCGGGCTGCGATTGCGCCGCCCTCTTCCACCAGGCTTGCTTCCACCATCGGGCCATAAAACGGGCCATCGAGGCCGAAGGCTTTTTGTGCGCCGTCATTCGTCGCGCCGACTTTCCAACCAATGTGCGGCGAGCCGAAAGCCGCAACCACGGCCTTCTGATGCTCCAGCGCCTGCGCCATTGTGGGCTTTGGGTCAGGCAATTCGACATGGGCTTGAACGCCCGTACGGCGGGCTTCGGCGATTGCGGTGGCGAATTCGGAACTGTTCATGGAGATACTCTTGATGGTTGCCATTTGCGCCCTTCTAGGCACAATTGAGCCTTTGGGACAGTCTCTGTCCGTCAATTGACCCCAAGAATCACGCCTTATGACCGAAACCCGCTGGCAGCCGCCCGTTCCTCTCATCATCGCTTGCGGCTGCGCCATTGCGCTGCTGGCCTTCGGGCCGCGCTCCGCGATGGGGTTCTTTCAGGAGCCAATCCTGCAAGACAAAGGCTGGGGCAGCACGACTTTCGGGCTGGCGATTGCCATCCAAAACCTCGCTTGGGGTCTAGGTCAACCGATCTTCGGCGCTTTGGCGGACCGTTTCGGCGCGTATAAGTCGCTGGCTGCCGGCGGGATCATCTACGCGGTTGGGCTTTATCTGATGGGCACCGCAGACGCGCCGATCTGGCTGCATATCGGGGGCGGCGTGATGGTGGGGCTTGGCGTGGCGGCTGGCTCGTTCGGCATCATCCTTTCAGTCTTCGCCCGCAATGTGGAGCCTGAAAAGCGTTCCTTCGTCTTCGGAATGGGTACAGCAGCGGGCAGCGCGGGCATGTTCCTGTTTTCGCCTCTCTCTGCCGCCTTGATTGAGAATTTCGGCTGGTCAAATGGGCTCGTCTATATGTCGATCATGATGCTGATCATCCCCGTCCTCGCCATCCCACTCTATGGCAGCGCAAAGGACGCGCGGATGACGCAAGATGCCATCGAGCAGACCATTGGCGAGGCGCTTTCCGAAGCGATGCGGCACAAATCCTATCTCCTGCTCATCACAGGCTTCTTCGTCTGCGGCTTTCAGGTGGCTTTCATCACGGCGCACTTTCCCAAATACATCGCGGACATCGGCATGGCGCCGATCTATGCGGTTTGGGCCATCGCTTTGATCGGACTGTTCAACATTTTCGGCTCGCTCGCTTCCGGTGTGATCGGGCAGAAATATTCAAAGCCTTACTTCCTCGCCCTGCTCTATGTCGGAAGATCGATTGCGGTAACGCTGTTTCTGCTGCTACCGCAAACGCCGACTTCGGTGATCATCTTTTCCATCGTGATGGGCCTTTTGTGGCTTTCCACCGTTGCGCCCACCAACGCGCTGGTCGCTATCATGTTCGGCACGCGGCATTTGGGAATGTTGGGCGGGATCGTTTTCTTCTCCCACCAGATCGGCTCGTTCCTCGGCGTTTATTATGGCGGCTATCTGCGCGATCTTACGGGCAGCTATGACACCGTTTGGTGGCTTGGCGTTGCGCTCGGCCTGTTTGCAGCCGCCGTTCACTGGCCGATCCGTGAAGCGCCGGTAGACAGAACAGCCCAAGGAACAGCAACAGCTTAACGCAATCTCAAATGATTTCAGCTTAGCGTGCGGCCACACAACCGATCTTTTGGGATGGTCGAGCATGAACAACACAATTATTGGCGGCGCGTTTGCGGGCGTCCTCGGGCTTGCAGTTTTGGGCATGGCCGTTTCTTTCGGACCAACCGCACCTGATGAAAACTTCGACTATGCAAACGCGACCGCACAGGAACAGGCCGATTGGCTCAACACCTATGGCCGTTATATCATCGATACGAACGGCGAAGAGATCGTCGGCAAAGACCGCACGATCACGTTTGAAAGCATTGACCCACAGCGCAAGGCGATTGGCTTTCGTGTTCTAACCGAGGCGGAAACCGACGAAGCCAAGGGCATCTTGTCGTCGGACACTTTCACCAAAATCGCCGCTGAACTGTCCAGCAAAGAGCAAAAACGCCTTTGCGACTATGCGCAAGCCAACGAAATGCTGATCGGTGACGCGCTGCTGCAAATCACCGTGCAGATCGACGATCAGGCTCTGCCCGCAATAGATGTGTCCAAAGCAGCCTGCGAGGAACTCAAAAACCGCAAAGAGCCACCAAAGCCACCGCTCGGCCTCACACCGAAAGTTTAAACACCGAACAGGCTTGCGAGCCGTGGGCGAAGAGTTTGCCGTTTTCGTCTTCAAGGCGGCCTTCGGCGGTGGCAACCTGGCGGCCGGGATGGACAACCTTTGCGCGGGCGAACAGGCGGCCAGTTTGAGGCGTGATAGGGCGCACGAAGTTCACTTTGAGATCAATTGACGTGCTGGCGAAGCCAACGGGGCAGAGCGTTTGTACGGCGCAGGCCATCGCTGAATCCAGCAAGGTCGCCGCGTAACCGCCGTGAACAACGCCCAGCGGGTTCAAGTGGTCTTCGCTTGGCACGCCGGTGAAGACGCACACGCCTTCGCTCACCTCCAGCAGCCGAAATTGCAGGGCGCGGCCAATCGTAGGGGCGGGAAAGTTGCCGTCGATAATGCCTTGGAGGTATTGCAGGCCGTTCAGCTGCACGATTTCTGCGGGGTCGGTCGTGCCGAAGCCCTTGGGCAAATCTATTCCGTCCAGAGTTTCCATCTAAAGCGTCGGCCCTTCCCGTTCTTCTTTTTCCATCGCCCGCCGCACAGCACGAATGAGGCCATCGCGTTCGGGCGGGCAATCTATCGCCCGTGGGCCGAAGACATGCCTGTCGAGAAAGAAGCCGGTCAAGCGAAATCCGTCTTCAATTGTGGCCAAAGACGCGCTTTCAACTTCCAGCGGATTGGCCACCAATAGAAACGGTGGAAGCGGCAACATGCGTTCGGCGTAGGGCGCGCCCGCCTCGCGGTTGACGGCGCGGCCGGATTTGGGCGAGACGTAGATAAGATCGCGCCGCCTGCCTGTGGCTGCACATTGCGTCAGGTCCAGGCCAAAACCCAGTTCATCGAGAATTGCCAGTTCAAAACGCACGAACAATTCGCCTGCGATATCGGGTGCGGTGAGATTGTCGAGCACAATGTTCAGCATAGCGAACAGCGCGGGATGCGCGTCGCGTTCGGGCAGCAGGCGCAGATGGGCGGCGATGGTTTGCAGTGCGTAGACGCCGTGCGGCGTCTCCATCAATTTCGCTGCGCGCGCGCCAGTGGATTCCAGCTTGAATTGACCCAGATGATCTTCCAGCCGCGCCCGCCAGACGGCGCGGACGGAATTGCCCGGTTGCAAAAGCGGGCGCAGCGTGCGCGACCGTCCGCCTTGCACGAGGCCGAGGTGTCGGCCCCGTTCGCGGGTCATCAATTCGGCAATGACGCTGGTTTCGCCATGCTTCTTCACGCCCAGAACAACAGCATCGTCGGTCCATTCCATGGCGTGGTTCTAGCCGATCATTTGGGAAATTGCAGGCCCATTTCCTGATAGCGTTCAGGATCATCAATCCAGTTTTCACGCACTTTGACGAACAGGAACAGGTGAACATCGCGGTCCAGCAGCTCTTTTAGCTCGGCGCGGGATTGGCGCGAGATGGCCTTGATCGTCTCGCCCTTCTTGCCGATGACGATCTTTTTGTGGGCATCGCGCTGGATGTAGATCACCTGCCCGATGCGAACGCTGCCGTCTTTCTTCTCTTCCCAGCTTTCGGTTTCCACGTGGGCGGAATACGGCAATTCCTGGTGGAGGCGAAGGTAGAGCTTTTCGCGGGTTACTTCCGCCGCCATCATCTTGGTGGGGAAATCGGAGACTTGTTCCGGCGGATAGAGCCATGGGCCTTGGGGCATCAACTCGGCAAGGCAATCGAGATAGTCCTTACAGCCGGTGCCTTTAAGCGCGGAAACCATGAACGTGTGGTCGAATTCGACGATTTCGTTGGCCTTGGCGATGAGGGCCAGCAATTCGTCGGAGCGAACGCGGTCGATCTTGTTGAGCAGCAGAATGCGCGTGCCCTGACGGTTTTTGAGCGCTTCCAAGATCCGCTCGGCGTCGCCCTTGATGCCGCGCTCGGCGTCGATGAGCAGCGTGGTAATATCAGCGTCCTTCGCGCCGCCCCACGCGGCATCCACCATTGCGCGGTCAAGCCTGCGGCGCGGCTGGAATATGCCGGGCGTGTCGACAAAGATGATCTGCGAGCCGCTGTGCATGACGATGCCGCGCACGGTTGTGCGGGTGGTTTGGACCTTGTGGCTGACGATGGAGACTTTGGTTCCCACAAGCTGATTGATTAGCGTGGATTTGCCCGCATTGGGCGCACCGATAAGTGCGACGAAGCCTGCCTTTTGTTCTGCCAGAGGAACCGATGGCGCGAGGTTGGAACCGCCTCCCAGAAATTCTTCGATATCGAGTTCGACGCCGCGAGGCTCTTCTTCGGCCATTATGTGATGCTCATTTGTTGGTGCGCTCTTCTATTGTTCCATCGGATTTTTTCACCCATGCACCTTCGCGCAACAGGATTGTCTCAGCCGCTTTTTGCTCCGCAGCGCGTTTGGAGCGCCCCCTGCCCCGCGCTCCCTTGGTGCCGCCGACCGTCACTTTGACGATGAAAGTCGGGTCATGGTCCGGGCCTTCGCGTTCAAAAATCTCATAGATGGGTGTTTGAAAGTTTTTCGAATGCGCCCACTCTTGAAGCGCGGTCTTGCTGTCGCGGTTGGCGGCATCGGCTTGGTGTATCCGGTCGCCCCAGAAACGCGCCACGAATGACCGCGCAGCATCCAGTCCGGCATCGAGATAGATGGCTGCGATGAGCGATTCCACGACATCGGCGCGCACGCTCTTCATGCGCTTGCCGGTCAGCTGTTTGACGTCCGCACCTGCCTTGATGAAATCGTGCAGGCCGATTTCGTCGGCAATCGCAGCGCATGTCGTTCCGCTGACGAGGGAATTGAGCCGAACCGCCAATTCGCCTTCACGCGCTTTGGGAAAAGCTGCAAACAGCATGTCGGCGATGCACAGGCCCAAAACACGGTCGCCCAGAAATTCCAGCCGCTCGTAGTGTGAAATCTCGCCAACCCGCTTGCTGGCGCTGGCATGGGTGAGCGCACGGGTCAGCCGCTCATGGCTGTTGAATGTATGGCCAACGCGCGATTCCAGATCGGCTAGGTGGGCAATGTCGGGTTCGTTTTTGGCGCGTTGCAAAAGCTATAGTCCGTCGAACAATCGGCCCCAGCGCATGTCGCTCGGCCATTTCCAGATGTGCCAGGCGGGGGTTCCGTTTTCCATAGACAGGAAGATGAAACGCGCCTTGCCGACCAGATGATCGGCTGGAACGAGGCCTACATCATAGCGGCTATCGGCAGAGTTGTCGCGGTTGTCGCCGAGAAAGAAATACTTTCCTTCCGGCACTTCGAATACAGGCGTGCTGTCGCCGCTGCTGCCGGGTTGAACGTCCAGAGTTCCATACATCGCGCCGTTATCCATGCGCTCCTGAATGATCGGGGTTTGGATGATGCGACCCTGAAAGTCTCCTTCGAACATGCCGTTTTGCAGCCGCTCAATGGGTTGGCCGTTCACCAGCACCACGCTATCACGCAATTGCACCTTGTCGCCGGGCAGACCAACGACGCGCTTGATGTAGTCTTTCGACGGATCGGGTGGGTATTTGAACACCACGACATCGCCCCGCTCTGGGTCAGAGCCAAAGATGCGGCCCGAGAAGATTGGTGGGCTGAAAGGCAAAGAATGGCGCGAGAAGCCGTAGCTCCATTTGGAGACGAAAACGTAGTCGCCAACAAGCAAAGTTGGTTTCATGCTGCCGGATGGAATGGAAAACGGCTGGACGATGAAAGAGCGGATGATAACCGCCAGCAGGATCGCCTGAATGACGACCGAAATGGTCTCGCGGATCGCGCCGCCTTCTTTCGCTTTTTCGGTGGTAGCCAAAGTGTTTTCCTGTCTCATGCGCCCGTCCGCGTCACGGGCTTGCTTATGGCGATGGACGGCCTTGGGGGCAAGGGGTTTGGCCGATTTAGCTAACCGCTAGCCGATACGCTGTTATGAGGCGTCCAGCCGCTCTCGCGCTGCGCGGAAGATATCGTGAAACATGGCCTCGGTAAGGCGGCCTGTATTGGTGTTGTAGCGTGAGCAATGATAGCTGGAGATAACGGTATAGCGGCCCATTTTATGCTCGACACCGTGACCGAAGGGCACCGCCGCCACCCGCTCCCCCAGCGCTCGCGCCGTGCTATCGTGGGAAATCTTGCCCAGCGTGACCAGAATTTCCAGCTTGGGCAGTTTATCCAGTGTGGCTTGCAGGAAAGGGCGACAAGCGTTGATCTCGGCTCCAACAGGCTTGTTTTGCGGCGGCACGCAACGCACCGCGTTGGTGATGCCGCAATCAACGAGTTTTAGGCTATCGGAAGGGTCTGCACCGTAGCGTCCCTGCGCAAAACCAAATTTCACGAGGGTGTCATACAGCAGATCGCCCGCATAATCGCCGGTGAACGGCCGTCCTGTCTTGTTTGCGCCTTTCAAACCGGGGGCCAAGCCGATGACCAGAAGCCGCACATCCTCCAGCAATCCAGAGCGCGGAAACCAGCTTGGAACAGGTGCGTTGTGCCATGTTGGATTGGCGCCACGATGGTGGTCACGAAATTCCTGCAAGCGCGGGCACAGCGGGCAATCTCGATTGGGTTCTGAGGCTGGCGTCATGCGGCGCTTTTAGTCGTCGTAGCGCTCGTTGTCACCTGATGCAGACGGGCGATCAGCAGGATCGCGGCCAATAGCTTTCTCCAGCGTCAGCAAATCGAGGAAATTATCAGCCTGACGGCGCAGATCGTCAGCAATCATTGGCGGCTGGCTGGCGGTTGTGGACACCACGGTCACCTTTCGACCACGGCGCTGCAAGCGTTCCACCAGATAGCGGAAATCGCCATCGCCGGAAAACAGAACGAAGTGATCGACTGTCTCAGCCAAATCCATCGCATCAATGGCGAGTTCAATGTCCATATTGCCTTTGACCTTGCGACGGCCGGCAGCGTCGGTGAACTCTTTGGCGGGTTTGGTGATGACGGTGTAACCGTTGTAATCCAGCCAATCTATGAGCGGACGTATTGAAGAATATTCCTGATCTTCAATTAGTGCGGTGTAATAGTAGGCGCGCAGCATGTAGCCGCGCTTTTTGAAATGGGTGAGCAATTCTTTGTAATCGATGTCAAAGCCCAAGGCTTTCGAAGTGGCGTAGAGGTTTGCGCCATCAATCATCAAAACAATTTTTTCGCGTTCGTCGAACATAGTATGTCTCGCAAGTTGCCCACACCGGCGAATGGGCGTCCAATAAACAGTTGAAATATAAGGCCGCAGCCAGTGGCGGTTTCGGAGATAATGTAATCAAGTGCAATTCAATTTGCCTTGAGAACAAGCGCCACAGGCGGCTATGCCGCACTGCCCCGCCTTCACTCCTAGATCCGCTTTGCGGCTAAAGAGTGGAAATAACTTGAAATTGCCGCAAAGGTTGCGTAGCACTCCAACAAATACAGACACCCCTCCCCGCAACAGCATTTCAGGAGCCTCTCATGGCCCGCGTTACCGTGGAAGATTGCATCGACAAGGTGCCAAATCGTTTCGAACTCGTCCTCCTCTCCGCCCACCGCTCGCGTCAGATTTCGGCCGGTGGCCAAATTTCCGTTGATCGCGACAACGACAAGAACCCTGTTGTTGCGCTGCGCGAAATCGCGGACGAACAATTGTCGCCCGGCGATCTGAAAGAAGATCTGATCCATTCGCTGCAGAAGCATGTTGAAGTGGACGAGCCGGAAGACGTTATGGAAGCAGCAGACGTTGCCGATGCAGCAGATGCTGACGCACCAGCCGAGGCGCCCGCACAAATCACTTTCGACAACCTGTCGGAAGACGAATTGCTCAGCGGTATTCAAGGCTTGGTGCCACCGGAAAAGACCGACGATTTTTAGAGCCCGAGCGGTATAGAATAAGTTTTGAAGGCCGGTTCTTGTGAATGAACCGGCCTTTTTCGTGTTTATGCGCTAAATTGCCTGCACCAAGGCGATTTTGCTTGCCGCCTGCCCTGCCCGTCTACAATTATAGGTGACGGATAATCACCTGTTAAACGGATCTTCCAACGCCATGATGCGCCAGCACGAGCTTGTCGATCGGGTAGCGAGCTACACGCCTAACATCGACCATGATCTGCTGAACCGCGCCTATGTTTACGCGATGCACAAGCACCGCCACCAAAAGCGCGCATCGGGCGATCCGTATTTCAGCCATCCGCTGGAAGTTGCCGCCATCGTCACCGACCTGCGGCTGGATCAAGACAGTGTGGTAGCCGCATTGTTGCACGACACGATTGAAGACACGGACGCCACCCGCGCAGAGATCGATTCGATGTTTGGCCACGATATCGGCCAGTTGGTCGACGGGCTGACCAAACTGAAGCGGATTGATCTGGTCTCCAAAAAGACCCGACAGGGCGAAAATCTTCGCAAACTGCTGCTGGCGATTTCGGAAGATGTTCGCGTGCTGTTGGTGAAGCTGGCGGATCGACTTCATAATATGCGCACGCTGGGCGCCATGCCAGCGCACAAAAAACAGCGCATCGCCCAAGAAACGATGGACATTTACGCGCCCTTGGCGGGACGCATGGGTATGCAGGATTTGCGCGACGAGCTGGAGGAGCTTTCCTTCCAAACGCTCAACCCTGAAGCCCATGACGTCATCCACGAAAAGCTCGCCAAACTGCGCGAGAAAAGCGCGTCCATCATCGCGGAAATCGAAACGAGTGTGCTCGACAATCTAGCGGCCTACGATATCAAGGCGGTTGTGAAGAGCCGTAACAAGCGGCCCTATTCTGTGTTTCGCAAGATGGAAAGCCGCAACATTTCGTTCGAGCAATTGTCGGATGTCATTGGCTTTCGCGTCTTGGTGGAACGGGTTGAACACTGCTATTTGGCGCTTGGTGCGGTCCACACGCGCTGGGCAGCTGTTCCGGGGCGTTTCAAGGATTATATCTCGACGCCAAAGCAGAACGACTATCGCTCACTCCACACAACAATCGTCGGGCCGTCGAGGCAGCGCGTGGAACTGCAAATCCGCACCCACGAAATGAACGATATCGCGGAATACGGGATTGCCGTTCACGCGCTCTATAAAGACGGCATCTATTCGGCGCCGGAGACTACCGAGGCATCCGGCTCGCTGAAGGGGTTGGACGCCAGCGAAAGCCGCGCCTATTCGTGGCTACGTCGCACGGTTGAAAACCTCTCAGAAGGCGATCATCCCGACGATGTGCTGGAACACACGCGGCTGGAACTGTTCCACGATCAGGTTTTCTGCTTCACACCAAAAGGCCGCTTGATTGCACTTCCCAACGGCGCAACCGCAATCGACTTTGCCTATGCGGTTCACACCGATGTCGGCAATTCCTGCGTCGGCTGCCGCATCAACGGGCAAGCCTCACCGGTGGTGACGAAACTGCGCAACGGTGACGAAGTCCACGTGATTCGCTCGGAAGGCCACACCCCGCCATTGGCTTGGGAAAATGTGGTTATGACGGGCAAAGCGCGGGCCGGTATCCGCCGCGCAACCCGTGTCGCGCGGCAAAAGCAGTATCTCGGCCTGGGTGAAAAAATTCTTACCGCCACCTTCCGCCGTGCCAACCACGATTTCGATGCGAAAAAATTGGCGCCCGTTCTGTCAAAACTGGCCTACTCTCGAGTGGAAGATGCAATTGCTGCGGTGGGCCGGGGCGAGGTTCCGCCGGAAGATGTGCTCAAGGCCGTCTTCCCTGACTACCAGAAAGAACGCAGCCAGCGTGGCACCGGCGCAGGCGGCGAAGGCTGGTTCAATATGACGGGCGTGGCCAACATCATGTTCCGCATACCGGGCTTGCGAAACCAGAAACACACCGAAGCTGCCCGCGACGTCTCCGCTGCCATACCCATCAGCGGCGCTGGCGAGGGCTTGCCGGTTTCCATCGATCCGGAAGGCGGCGCGGTGCCGGGAGATCGGATTGTGGGCATTCTAACGCCGGGCGAAGGCATCACAGTCTATCCGATCCAGGCCACCGCATTACAGAAATTTGAAGACAGTGCGGATCAGTGGTTAGACCTGCGTTGGGATATTGACGAGGACAATCCTGCCCGCTTTCCCGCCAAGGTGGCGCTGACGGCGGTAAACAGCCCTGGCGTGCTGGCGGAAATCTCTGATTTGATTGCACGGACTGACGCCAATATCGCCAACCTCTATGTTGCCTCACCCGAACAGGGGCTGACGCAAATGACTTTCGGGGTGGAGGTCTGGGACTTGAAACATCTCAACCGTCTGCTGTCAGAACTGCGGGGTCTGGATGTGGTCAACAGCGTTGAACGGCACCACGACTGACCGCTTCATTTTTTCGCGCCCCGCTTGCGCCACAAACGGCCTATTAACGCCCATAGTGTAGGCAGGGGGCGAACCGTTGGTTTTTGCGGCGGTGGGCTGGGAAGTAGTTGGATTAATGTTGTTCAAACGCCGTAAGGCTGCCTCATTGCTGGAGACGCTGCGGGTTTGGATTTGGCCGCGACGTTCTTGGCTGCGCTCAACACAATATGTGACCAAGCGCATTTTGCGCATTACAGCCACACCGCACTCGATAGCCGCTGGCGTGGCCGCGGGTGTTTTCACCTCGTTCACGCCATTCATGGGCCTGCACTTTCTGTTCGCGTTTGCGCTGGCTTGGGCATTGCGCGGCAGCTTGATTGCTTCTGCGCTCGGCACTTTCTTTGGCAATCCACTCACTTTTCCCATCATCTGGACGGCAACGTTCAACACCGGCAACTATCTGCTTGGCAACCATGGCATGGCCCACGAGGCTTTGGGCATCGGCCACACCATGAAGCGATTGTTCAATGCGACGCTCGATTTGAACTTTCACGCGGTGGGACAGGGACTTTCAGATATCTGGTTTCCACTCCTCTACCCCATGACAATTGGCGGGGCGCTGTTGGGGCCATTGTTTGCAATACCCGCCTACTTCCTGACCAAACGCGGCACGCAATTGTTTCGCGAGCGGCGTCGCAATGCGGTGATGAAGCGCGCCGAAGCCGTGCGCGAGCGGGCGCGGAAACTCGCGGCAGAGGCGCAGGCGAAACAAAAAGGCAGGACGGTATGATTATCGGTCTTGGCAGCGACCTCATCGATATCCGCCGGATTGAAAAATCGCTGGAGCGGTTTGGCGACCGTTTCACGCAGCGGGTTTTCACCGAAGTCGAGCAAGCCAAAAGCGATCGCCGCCGGATGCGCGCGGCATCTTACGCAAAGCGATTTGCGGCTAAAGAAGCCTGCTCCAAAGCGCTGGGAACGGGCATAAATCGCGGCGTCTTCTGGCGCGATATGGGGGTGGTGAACCTTCCTGGAGGCAAACCGACCATGCAATTGACTGGCGGCGCGGCCACTCGGCTCGACGCCATGACGCCGGACGGAATGACCGCGCATGTTCATCTGACAATCACCGACGACTACCCTCTGGCGCAGGCTTTCGTCGTTATCGAAGCGCTTTAGTCGAGATCAAGGCGCATGGTTATGGATGTGGGTTTGGCATATCCCGCATGCGCGCTTTCACCGACCTTTTCAAAGCCAAGTTTTGCAAAAGCCGCGTGGTTTTCCGTCAATTCAACGCGCGTTTGCAACTCCACCCCAAAAGCCCCCTGCTCTTTCGCTAGGCGGATCGCGGCATTCACCAAGCGGCGGGCGAGGCCTTGCCCCCGCATAGCCTGCGCAACAGCCAGTTTGCCGATATAGAGCGAACCGCCTTCATCACGGGCAAACAGGCAACCAATAATGTGGCCGTTGTGGCGGGCAACAAAGAGTGTCTCGACACGCGCCTTGCGGCGCAGATCATCCGCGGACATGGCGTCTAGAGACGACGGCGGGTCGATGCGTCCTTCCATAAATGCAAAGGCATCTTTCAGGAGCGTGTGAAGTTCGGTCCAATCGACCGAATCCCCATCAGGGTTTCGTTCGATTGTGACGTCGTCCTCCACCATCAACCGCGATCCCGCAACAGACGCGATTTCTCGCGGTTCCAGTCCCGTTTCTTTTCCGTTTCGCGCTTGTCGTGGTTCTTTTTGCCCTTAGCCAATGCCAATTGCAATTTCGCCATGCCACGCTCGTTGAAATACAGCTTCAGAGGAACCAATGTCATTCCATCGCGGGCGACAGCTTGCGAAAGGCGGTCGATTTCCCGCCGAGACATCAGCAATTTACGGCGGCGGCGCGGCTCGTGGTTGTTGCGGTTGCCCATGGCGTATTCAGGAATGTGCGAATTGATGAGCCACAGCTCGCCGTCTTCGTAGCTGGCATAGCTTTCCGCGATGTTTGCCTTGCCGGTGCGCAGCGATTTCACCTCGGTTCCGAGCAGCATAATGCCTGCCTCGAAAGTGTCTTCGATGGCAAAATTGTATCGGGCTTTGCGATTTTCCGACAGCGTTTTGCCGCTGTCCGGCTTCTTCTTCGGTGCCATTTTTGGGCGGGCCTCAGCGGCCCCCTTTGTTAGTTCATAAGACCCGCATGAACCAATGCAGCACGCATCGTTTCTTCGGTTTCCTTATCTATGGGCATCAACGGCTTACGCATCGAATTGTTCATTTTTCCCATCAGCGAAAGCGCATATTTAGCACCTGTCGGGTTTGGCTCTATGAACAGGGCGGTGTGCAGCGGTAGCAGACGGTCTTGAATTTCCCGCGCTGTTGCAAAGTCACCCGACAAGCAGGCTTCCTGAAATTTCGCGCACAGAGCAGGCGCGACATTGGCAGTAACCGAAATGCAGCCGTGTCCGCCATGCGCGTCAAAACCTAAAGCGGTTGAATCTTCGCCGGACAATTGGATGAAATCCTTGCCGCAGGTCGCCCGTTGTTCAGACACGCGGTCGACCTGCGCAGTCGCGTCTTTCACTCCAACAATGTTGGAATATCCATGCGCAAGTTCGCCCATCGTCTGCGGGGTCATGTCGATTATGGAGCGGCCTGGAATGTTATAGATGAAGATCGGCAGATTCATGCTTTCAGCAATCGCGCCAAAATGTGCTTTCAAGCCCTTCTGGTTCGGCTTGTTGTAATAGGGAGTGACCACCAGAATACCGTCAGCGCCGACTTTCGCCGCAAAACGAGCAAAATCGATGGCCTCTTCGGTATTGTTAGAACCAGCGCCCGCCATCACAGGAACGCGGCCAGCGGCAATCTCAATCGTCATCTCGATTACGCGCTTATGCTCAGCATGTGTCAACGTAGGCGATTCGCCCGTGGTGCCCACTGGCACGAGGCCGTGAGAACCTTCACCGATCTGCCATTCGACAAAGTCGCCAAATGCTTTTTCATCGACAGAGCCGTCATCAGCAAAAGGGGTGACGAGTGCGGGCATCGAGCCGTGAAATTTGGGAAGGGACACTGGTTATCTCCGCTCAGGAAAGGTCCGCGCGGGCTACCATTGGGCACCGTCACACTTGAACCGTATTGCTTGTCTATTCAGCGCGGCAACATAGGGATACGGGTCGGGCGCGGCAAGGCGAAAGCTGCAATTGCGTCAGTTGTGGTAAGGTTTTGTTAACGCGGCCTTCACCTCTTTGCGGCATGTTAAACCGCTCGACTGAGTATCCTCCCGCGTATCTTCGGAGCGACCCGCAAATGTTCCCTCGTTTCCTCATTTTGCAAACACCCCGTATCGTCGCCAAAGCAGCTTTGACGGCAGCTCTGAGCAGTGCGCTGGTTGCCACTTCTTTTGCCACCAACAGCACCGGAAGCGTGTCGACCTATGGCGCAGCGGCACAGTTTGGCAAACTCTCCACCCGTGGTTCGGTCGACATAAAACCCGCATCAGCCACACTGAAGCGTGGACTTGCCGCACTTGATAAACGCGATATGCAGAACGCGCTTGCCGCTCGCGAGCAATTGCAGGCCGGATCTCTGGAGCGCAAGGTTCTCGATTGGGCCATTGCCATGAACGGCAACGGCGTCCCTGCCCGCACTTTGGTTGGCATTTCCTCTGATCTGGCCAACTGGCCGGGCGCGAAAACGATGCGCATCAATGTGGAACGCGCATTGGTGCGCGAAAGCAATAGCGCTGCGCTGCGCGTGGCGTTTAGCCAGTCCCAGCCGGAAAGTCTTGAAGCCAGCATTGCGCTCGCCAAGGCACATCTCAACGCTGGCGACGGCAGTGTTGCCCGCAATGCCATTGCTCCAATCTGGCACTCACGCAAACTGTCGCAAAGCGATCAGCGCACAATTCTCAATACGTTTGACAAAGTGTTGTCGCGCGACGACCACCGGGCGCGTATTGAATACCTACTCACCATCAACCGCTTGCGCGAAGCAGAGCGACTGGCTGGCAAAGCTGGTATGACACGCCTCGTTAAAGCGCGCGCTGCTGTAGTGCGCAAACAACGCGGCGCAGCCGATGCTCTCGCCACCGTTCCCGCTTCGCAGAAGTCTCACCCTAATTACCTTGTCAGCCACGCACGCCATTTGCGCGGCAAGGAGCAATTGTCCCGCGCAGCCAAGGTATTGCTGTCGATTGATCTCGATAAAGTCCATCCAAACGCTGCTGATGCCCTGTGGGTGGAGAAGCGGATCCTCGCTTCCGATCTGATCGAAATCAAAAAATACAAGACCGCCTACAGCCTCGCCTCTCGAAACGTAGCGAAGTCGGCCAAGCGTCGATTGGATGCAGAGTTTCTCGCTGGTTGGATAGCGTTGCGCAAAATTGGTGATGCAAAAACCGCTGCCCAGCATTTCGCTCGATTGGTGAAAATCGCATCGACGCCGGTGAGCCTGTCGCGTGGACACTATTGGCATGGTCGTGCTCTGGAAGCCGATGGCAACATAAAGGACGCCCGCCGCGCCTACGCAAAGGGCGCACAACACGATACGACTTTTTACGGCCAGTTGGCCGCAATCAAGAGCGGTCGTTCGAAGATCAACATCGCGTCCGCAAGCCCTACGAAAAATGACCGCGCGTCCTTTGCGAATTTTGAATTGGTGCAGGCCATTGCAAAGCTGGAATCAGCAGGGCATCCGAACCGTGCCCGCACGATTTATCGCCATCTCGCGCGTCATTTGGAAACGCCGGGCCATCTTGCGCTTTTGGCTGCCCGTGCCGAAGCACGGGGCGATCATCAGCTCGGCCTTCAAGTAGGCAAGACCGGATTCAGCCGCGGCATGGAAGTGGACAAGGTGGCTTGGCCTTTGGGCGCTATCCCTTCAAACGCACGGCTTGGAAAATCCGGCACCGCCTTGGCATACGCGATTTCACGGCAGGAAAGCACGTTCCAGATAGATGCCCGCAGCCACGCCAACGCTTTGGGCCTCATGCAATTGTTGCCCGGAACAGCCAAGCAAACCGCCCGCCGCGTCGGTGTGAAATATTCAAAATCGCGTCTGACCCGCGATGCGTCCTACAACGCGCTTCTGGGCACCGCTTATCTCGACCAGCAAATGGAACGCTTTGGCGGCTCGCTGATTTTGACATTTATCGCCTACAATGCTGGCCCTTCCCGCGTGAACCAATGGATTGAACGCAACGGCGACCCGCGCGGCGCATCCTTGGAGTTTGTGGTCGATTGGATCGAGAAAATTCCGTTTTCTGAGACACGCAATTACGTTCAACGCGTGATGGAAAATCTCCAAGTCTACAAACGCCGCATTGAGGGCAGCAAGCTGACCATCGAGAGCGATTTGCGCCGTGGACGCGGCGCTTAGCGGCTTTCGCGATTGAGCTTTCGTGGATATGGTGCGCGCTGACCAAGGGGTGAGCTGTGGCATTGAACTTTGAGAAAACAGAGCGTTTTCCCGCCAACGCAAAGGTGAGCGAAGTCTTCGTTGAGCGCACGCCGTTTGCCGTTTCGATGCGCGATGCTGTGCAGCTAAGAGGCTTTCGCTACCGGGTTCGTAACGGCGGAAATAAGCGCAACCATCTGCCCGTTTTGTGCATCCCGAGCGATCTTGGCAACGCAATGGAATTCGACCGTTTCGCGCGGCAATTGCTCATGCAGGAAAACGGACCAACCGCCCTTTACAGCGTATCCCTGCGTGGGCGTGGCGGTTCTGACGCCGGCAGCGTAGCGACGTATTCGCCACTGATAGCCGCTGAGGATATCATATCCGTTTGCGATGCTCTCAACGTCCATGAGGTCGCTTTGCTGGCGAATGCAGGCGGTGCTTTGCCTGCCTTGCTGATGGCACCCAAGCGCCCTGCCCTGATTGAGAAGCTGATCTTGAATGACGCTGCGCCAGAACGTGACGATGTGGGCATTGCCCGCGTTCGAACGCTTGCCAAAAATCACACCCCAGCCAAGACTTTGGAAGACGCTATCCAGCGCGAAAAAGACATGCTGGGCTCCATGTTTCCGGCTTTTGGCGAGCCGGATTGGCGCGAAAAGGTGGAAGCTGCCTGGCATGATGGCGAAAAGCTGACCGCAGAACCCGCCTACGACGCAGCGTTGGCCAGATATTTTGACTCCATGAATTTCGAAGATCGCCAGCCACTGCTTTGGGACGAGTTTAAAATCTTTGCGGCGCGCCCGGTGATGGCATTGCGTGGTGAGAAATCGCAACTGATCACGCAGAGGATCATCGACAAGATGCGCGATATTTGCCCCACTCTTTTGGAACGTGTGGTTGCTGGTCAGGGGCACTTCCCGCTGCTGACCAAAGACGATCTGGCCGTCGAAATCGCTGCTTTTCTTCATTCTTGAAACTGGAACCAAACCCATGCGCCTCGTTACTTATTCATCAGCCAATCTCGGCGGCCCGCGCATTGGCGCTATGACGGAAGAAGGGCTGGTGGACCTGACCGAAGCCTGCGGTGTTACGTCAATGCGGGCCTTCCTTGAAGATGGACTGCAAGCCAAAGCGCAGACGCATGTGGATGGCGCCCGTGAATTTGTGAGCGACTACCGCCTTGATCTGCCCATCGCTGATCCCGGCAGGATATTCTGCATCGGCGTAAACTACATGAACCGCAACGAGGAATATAAGGACGGCCAAGCAGCGCCGACGAACCCTTCGGTGTTTATGCGCGGCCCACTTTCCTTCGTTCCGCATGGCCGCGATCTGGTCATTCCGCCGGAATCAGAGCAACTCGATTATGAGGGCGAGATTGTGCTGGTGATTGGACGTCCGGGACGCCGTATTTCAAAGGCGAAGGCGCTGGACCACGTGGCCGGTCTGACAATCATGAACGAAGGCACAATCCGCGACTGGGTGCGGCATGCCAAGTTTAATGTCACGCAGGGCAAAAACTTCGACCGCACGGGTGGCCTTGGCCCTTGGATCGAGACTGATCTTTCCGGAATCGATGTAACCAATATGACGGTTGAAACGCGGGTGAACGGCGAAGTGCGCCAGAGCGACACGACTGCTTCGATGGCGTTCCCTTTCGCCAAGATCATCGAATACCTCTCCACCTTCACCACTCTGCAAATTGGAGACGTGATCGCAACCGGTACGCCAACAGGCGCGGGCGCACGGTTCGACCCGCCGATCTGGCTGAAACAGGGCGATGTGGTGGAGGTTTCGGTTGAAGGCGTTGGCACGCTGGTCAACGGCGTGATCAACGAGGCTTAACCGCCAACGAAACCGCCCGATTGCCGCTCCCAAAGCCGGAAATACGCGCCTTTGGCCTTAAGCAACTCCTGGTGCGTTCCGTCCTCGACGATCTTACCCTCCTCCATCACGATAATGCGCTGGAGGTTTTGTAGGGTGGAGAGACGGTGGGCAATGGCGACCACAGTTTTGCCTTCCATCAGATCGGCCAAATGCTCTTGAATGGCCGCTTCAACTTCTGAATCGAGCGCGGATGTGGCTTCGTCCAGCAGCAATATCGGTGCGTTTTTCAAGAACACGCGGGCAAGAGCGATTCGCTGGCGCTGGCCACCAGAAAGCTTCACGCCACGTTCGCCCACATGGGTGTCGTAACCTGTCCTGCCCCGAACATCTTTCAGCTTCACGATAAACTCATGCGCCTTGGCGCGGCGGGCCGCTTGTTCGACCTCCGCGTCAGTCGCATCGGGTTTGCCGTATGTGATGTTGTCTTTGATCGAGCGGTGCAGCAGGGCGGTGTCTTGGGTGACGATACCCATCTGGGCGCGGAGCGACGGTTGGGTGACTGATGTGATATCGGTGCCGTCGATGGTGATTGCCCCTCCATCAATATCGTGAAAGCGCAGCAGTAGGTTCATCAACGTGGTTTTGCCAACACCCGACTGGCCGACAATGCCTACCGTCTCGCCCGGCTGGATGGTAAGATTGAAGTCTTCGATCACAGCATCCGTGCCTTCATAGGCAAAGCTCACCTGCTTAAACTCGATTTCACCTCGGGCTTCGCCAAGTGGCTTCGCGTTGCCGGCGTCTTTAATGGTCGGTTCACGAGCGATCAGTTCTGCGGAATTTTGCACTGTGCCGAAGTTGCGGAACAGACCGTTGAGCAGGCCGAGCATCCGACCCATAAGCAGGTTGAGCCGAAGGCAAAGAGCCAGAACGATGGAGACTTCGCCAACGCTCAGTGCCTCTGTGGTGTAGAGATAGAGCGCCAGCGCAGCGATGATGACCAGCATTACCGAAGACATGGCATGATAAGCCATGCGCATGCCGGAAACGGCGCGGGTGAAACTGCGCAGAACCGTCAGCACATTGTCCCACGCTTCGCGGATGAAGGCATCGTTGCGATTCTCCGCGCTGTAGAGTTTGAGCGTGCGGATGTTGCTGTAACCGTCCACGATGCGGCCTGTGACGCGAGCGGTTGCGTCGGCTGTTGCACGGCCACGGTCGCGAATTTTGGGGATGATGATAAAGGCGATTGCGGCCACCCCGCCGAACCAGATCAGCACAGGCACAAGCAAGCGCCAATCCAGCGACGCCAGAACAACGAGAGTGGTGAAGGCAAAGACGGCAATGAACCAGATGATCTGCAAAAGACTGACCATGAAATCGCCCGCCGCCTGCCCGGCCTGCCAGATTTTGCTGGAAACACGGCCTGCCATTTCCTCGTCGAAGAAAGAAACGTCCTGACGCGAGATGGCGCGGTGGGATTGCCAGCGCACGAAGGTGAAGAAATCCGGCACGACGATCTGTTCTTCCAGCGCAGCGGTGGCGACAAACAGAATGGCGCGCACGACACCCACGAGTAGGGCCATCCACAACAGGGTCGCTCCGTGATCGGCAAAGAAACTCTGCGGGCCCGAAGCGTTCATCATGTCCACCACCCAGCCGACAAAGGTGAACAGCGCAGCTTCAACCAGCGCCACGATGCCACCAAGCACCAGCATGGCAATAAACATGCCGGGCATCTGGCTGGCATAGTGGCGAATGAAGCCCATGCCGCTCGTTGGCGGCCGACCGGGATCGGGCCGCTCAAAGGGCCGCGCAAAACGTTCGAAGAATCGGAAAAACTGGTCCATGGGTTACGCTAGAGATGGCGAGCGACGGGCGCTATTGCGCCGCCACGTCGCTTGCCTCGTCAATGATGAAACCGCCCGATTGCCGCGCCCAGAGAGAAGCGTAGAGATCGCCGTTGGCCACCAGTTCATCGTGGGTGCCCTGCTCAACGATTTCGCCCCCATCCAGAACAATAAGCCGATCCATATTCGCTATGGTGGACAAGCGGTGAGCAATTGCGAGCACGGTCTTGCCTTCCATCAGGTTGAACAATTGCTCCTGAATGATGGCTTCCACTTCAGAATCGAGCGCAGACGTGGCTTCGTCCAAAATCAGAATTGGCGCGTCTTTCAGGAACACGCGGGCAATCGCTACGCGCTGCCGCTGGCCGCCGGAGAGTTTGACGCCTCGTTCGCCAACCTGCGCGTCGTAGCCCTTGTTTCCCTCGGCATCTTCCAATCCCAAAATAAACTCGTGAGCATTGGCCTTCTTCGCAGCGGCGATCACCTCGTCATCGCTCGCATCGGGGCGGCCGTAGGCGATGTTTTCGCGCACGGAGCGGTGCAGGAGCGAGGTATCCTGCGTCACCACAGCAATTTTCGAGCGCAGGCTTTCCTGAGTAACTTCGGCAATGTTCTGACCATCAATCGAAACGTTGCCGCCGTTGATATCGTAGAGCCTAAGCAACACGTTCATGAGCGTGGTTTTACCCGCGCCGGAGCGGCCAATCAGCCCGACCTTCTCGCCCGGCGCGAGGGTAAGGTTCATGTCTTTGATGACTGTGCCGTGCTTATCATAGGTGAAGGTGACGCCATCGAAACGCACCTCGCCTTTCGAAACCGTCAACGGCTTGGCGTTGGGCTTGTCGAGAACAGAGCGCTCCTGCGCGATCGTGTTCATGCCGTCGATGGCCATGCCGATGTTTTCAAACAGACCGGCCATTTCCCACATAATCCAGTGCGACATGCCGTTAAGGCGGGTCACCAGAGCAGCCGCGACGGCAACAGCGGCAACGGTCGCCGCACCATCAAGCCACTGCCAGATCGCTATGCCGCCAACGGATGCCAGCAGCAGCTTGTTGATGATCGTGAGCGTGACATGCATCCCCGTTGAGAGGCGCATTTGCGGGTGCACTGTCTCAAGGAACTTATCCATGCTCTCCTTGGCATAAGTGATCTCACGCCCTGCATGGGCGAACAGCTTCACCGTTGAGATGTTGGTATAGCTATCGACGATGCGTCCCGTCATCGACGAACGCGCATCCGCCTGCCTGCGCGAAATGACAGCCATGCGCGGCAGAAAGTATTTCATCGTGAGGCCGTAAGCGATCAGCCAGACAATGAACGGCACCATGAGCAGTGTGTCGAAAGAGGCGATCAGCACGAGCGCGCCGAGAAAATAAACGCCGACGTAAACGAAAACATCGAGGATTTTCATCACCGTTTCGCGCACGCCAAGGGCTGTCTGCATCACCTTGGTGGCGACGCGACCGGCATATTCATCTTGATAGAACTGCATGGACTGGCCGAGCATATAGCAGTGGGCCTGCCAGCGGATGATTTGCGGGTAGTTGCCGATCACCGTTTGGTGCAACACCAACGACCACGCCAGAATGATCAGCGGCAGCAAGACAACCGTTACGAAGGCCATCCAGACAAGATACGCCCCCTCCTGCTGGAGGAAAGTTTCGCGGTCCGCATTGGACAGCCAATCGACGATGTTTCCCAAAAACGCGAACAGCGAAATTTCGATCACAGCGACGAGCGCACCCAATACGCCCATCAGCGCAAGCCAGGGCCAGATGCCTTTGGAATAATGCCAGCAGAAAGCGACCAGCCCTTTGGGAGGCGTGGTCGGTTCTTCTGGCGGATAAGGCTCAATGAAGCCTTCAAACCATGTGTAAAGTCGGCTCAACATGTCAGGCCCTGCTTTTGTGATTGATCGGCGCCGTGGCGCACGCATCGGGGAAAGCACGCGGGAACTTCGGACGCAATGCGTGTCCGGGCTCACACTTGTTGTAGTGCGGGCTGGCCTCACTTGGAAGCGTGACAACATGGCGGGTGACCACAAACGCCGTCGCAACCTGCAAGGCGCAGATGACGACCAGTGTGGCGACCAGCCACTTATTGATGTGGTTTCGCTTGCGCGGTTTGATTTTGGTATTGTCAGTCATTGGATCAGTTCCGAAAATTGAAAGCCTTGCGTGGAGGCTTTCGGGAGCTAATCCTCTGCGAAAGCCGCTAGCGAGCGCCGACCTCGTGGGTGGCGGGCAAAAGGGAAACGTACATGATCATCGCAGTTCTCCTTGCGGTTTCGTTCTGCTGCTCCATAACTGGCGTCTGGCAGTTGCGGCAAGGGTAAGTCTGCTCACAAACCATGTCTAGCTGCAACATTTTGGATTTTCACCAGAGCCACCATGCCTCTCCACATCGCCCTCTTCCAACCGGACATCCCCGGCAATACTGGCACGATCTTACGCCTTGGGGCGTGTTTGGACTGCCGTGTTCACATCGTCGAGCCTGCTGGTTTTCGGCTTGATGACAAAAGCTTACGCCGGGCGGGTATGGACTATCTGGAATTAGCGGCTCTCCAGCGCCATACGGATTGGGAGCAGTTTCTGAAATGGCGGGACGAGGAAAAGGTTCGGCTGATCCTGTTCACGACGAAGGCGGAACGCGCCTATACGGATTTCTCCTACAATGAAGGCGACTGCCTGCTTTTTGGCCGCGAGACTGCCGGTGTGCCAGACGATGTGCACGAAAGTTGCGACGAACGCGTGACGATTCCCATGGCGGCGCAGGCGCGTTCTCTCAATCTGGCGATGAGTGTTGCGATGGGCGCGGGCGAGGCTTTACGGCAGATCGGACGTTAGAGGGTTTTTACCATGTGGCGATGCGGAATGCCTGCATCCATAAAGTCGTCGCCTTGGGCTTTGAAACCGAGTTTTTCATAAAAGCCCAGCGCGTCTGTCTGCGCGTCCAGCACAATTTGTGTAACCGCCGGATGGATTCTCGCATAGTCAAGCATCGCGGCCATCATGTTGTCGCCGTAGCCTCTTCCGCGGTGGCTCTTCACCACAACCAGACGGCCGATCTTCATTGTTCCGCTGTATCGTGTGTTGTTCTCGATCATCGGCTCCAGCGGAATCATCCGGCCGGCGGCAACGGGTTCATCATCAAGCAGTCCAAGAAAATGCACCGCGCTCAGACAGTCGGCCTCGTCGATTTCCAACTCTTCGGGCACCCCCTGCTCTTCCACAAATACCGTGTGGCGCAGCCGGAAGCAGGTCTCAATGTCGGCTTCAGACAGAGCTAGCCGAACTTGCATTGCCGCCACGCTCAGTCCGCCGTTGGCAAGCGCACCATGGTGAACTCTATCGTTTCATCCGGCAGTAAACGCCAGCTTTCAACGCGGGTCCAATAGGCAGCTTTGGGAAAATCATCGAGCCATTGTTGCGCGGTCGCACGCGCTTCATCACGCGGAAGCTGATAGCAGGCGCGCACCAAGCCGTCCTTGTCTTTGCGGGGGCGAACGGCAGCTTGCCGCGCTCTTTCCAAGGCTGGCGCATGGGATGGCTGGTTGTGGTTCAATTCACTCATGGACGCGATACTCCGCAGACAATGTGTCTGTCGCACATAAAATGGGAAACTGCGGCACGAGGAGTCAAGTATGGCTTTCCAAACAAGGCTTGCCTGCTACGCCAAGACTATGGCACTTCGTGGACACAATGACTGTCCACGGAAACTGACACATGCGCGACCGCCACGCTTTGCCCGCTGGGCTGCCTGAAAACATCGAAGCGAAAAAGCAAACTGCACGGGATTGGTTCGAAACACTGCGCGACGACATTTGCGCAAGGCTTGAAGCGCTTGAAGATGCGGTTGAAGGCCCATTGTCTAATCAGGAACCGGGCCGCTTCGAACGCACGCCGTGGAGCCGTGACGACGGCAAGGGCGGCGGCGGCGTTATGTCGATCATGAAGGGCCGCGTTTTTGAAAAAGTGGGCGTCCATGTCTCTACAGTGTATGGGGAATTTTCCGAGGCGTTCCGGGCGCAAATGCCTGGTGGTGATGAAGACCCCCGTTTTTGGGCATCTGGCATTTCGCTGATCTGCCACCCGCAAAACCCGCACGTTCCTGCTGTTCACATGAACACACGCCAAGTTGTCACGACCCGCCAGTGGTTCGGCGGAGGCGCAGACCTAACCCCCGTACTGGATGCGCGGCGGGTGCAAGACGATCCGGATTCAATCGCTTTCCACAAAGCCATGCAGGAAGCCTGCGATGCTCACGCGGTTGCTGATTATCCGATGATGAAAGAGTGGTGCGACGAGTATTTCTACCTACCCCACCGCGACGAACCGCGTGGTATTGGCGGTATCTTTTACGACTACCAACATTCAAGCGACGAAGATGGCGGATGGGATGCAGACTTCGCGTTCACGCAAGACGTAGGCCGCGCTTTTGCCGATATCTACCCGAAGATCGTAGCGGCAAACATGGAAAAGACCTGGACGGATGAACACCGCGAAGAACAATTGGTTCGGCGAGGTCGTTACGTCGAGTTCAACCTGCTGCACGACCGCGGTACTATATTTGGATTGAAGACGGGGGGCAATGTAAACAGCATTCTCTCTTCCATGCCGCCCGTGGTGAAATTTCCCTAGGCAGACCTTGTCAGAGCTTGTCAGACCTTCGCAAGGAGGAATTCTCGGCTCGCTTTGAAACCGGACGCAATCCATACCTCTTCAAGGCGCGTGAGAGTTTGTGCAATTTGGGGGCCGGGCTTCATGCCTGCGTCCAGCAAATCCTGACCGCGCACTGGCAATTCCGGCCTTTCCCATTTTGCGATTCTTTTGAGTCGCTTGGCGAGTTTTGTTGAACGTTTTTCATCGTTTTTGCCAATAGCGGTCGCGCAATCCAGGCGGATACGGTCCGACACGGCTTGAACGTTGCTGCGATAGAGCATGGCGTCGAATTCTTGTTTGCTCTGCTTTTTCGGCAAGCTCTCCTGCCCTGCCCAAGCAATCAGCCTGTCGCGCACTTTGTTCGACAGTTTCAGCCGTTCCGCCAAACCAGCGACCTTGTCTTCCATCGGCGCGATGATCGACATAAGCCGCAGTACAGCATCGGCGTCCCATCCCAGCTCCTGTTCCGCTTCGACAAGCCCGTGAATGGCATCTATGCCCCAGTTTTCGCTTTCCGGAAGCACTTTTGACAACACGCCAGTCTGACGCATCCAAAGCAAAGCGCGAGACGGGTCCGGCGCGGCCAACATGCGCGATAATTCCTGCCAAATGCGTTCGGCGGACAAATCATCCAAGCCGTCTTTCAGTCGTGTGCAGGCCATCAGCCCCTTCGCATCGGGGCGGAATGTGCCGTACCAAGCGAAAAAGCGGAAGAAACGCAGGATGCGCAGATAGTCTTCCTCGATGCGCTTTTCGGCCATTCCGATGAAAATCACGTTCCGCGCCATTAGATCACCATAGCCACCGAGCGGGTCAAACACCGTGCCATCGGCTTCCAAATACAGTGCGTTCATCGTGAAATCGCGCCGCTCGGCATCTTCCAGCCAATCCGTGCCGAACGTCACCGTGGCGTGACGGCCATCGGTGTCGATATCCTTACGCAGGGTTGTCACTTCAAAGGTTTCACCGTCGATAAGCGCGGTGACGGTTCCATGGTCTATACCTGTAGGAATGGCCCGATGGCCCGCTTCTTCCAGCCTCATCGTCACGTCAGCAGGAATAAGCGTGGTCGCCACGTCCACGTCTTTGATAGCTTCACCGAGCAGCGAATTGCGCACGGCGCCGCCAGCGATTTTGGCTTCGCCACCATCGCTGTTCAATAGGGCAAGAAGTTCCTGCAAGGCCGGGGAATGCAGCCAGCTCTGATCGATTCTTGCAGGCGCAATCATCCGCCATAAACCCTTTCCTGAACCATGCGGATAATCCCCGCCGTCACGCCCCAGATGCGGCGTTCTACAGGCGGGTTTACGCTTTCATCCATGAACGGCATAGCAAAGAAATGGCGTTCGCGCTCTTTCCAAGTGAGGCTTTCGATGCGGTGGTTTTCGCGGTCCATCAGGAACGACAACGGCACCTCAAAGGCGCTGGCGACTTCGTCTTCGTTGATGACCATTTCATAGTCGGGCCGCACTTTGGCGGCGACTGGCGTGATGCGGTAGCCGGAGCCGGAATAATAGTCGCCAAACGTGCCGATGAGTTGCACCGCATTGTCGTTTAAGCCCACTTCCTCCCACGCCTCGCGCGTGGCGGCCTCTTCCGGCGTTTCGCCGGGGTCAATCTTGCCACCAGGAAAGGCTATTTGGCCCTTGTGGCTGGAAAGGTGTTCTGCGCGTTGGGTCAGCAGAACGTGCGCATCATCACCGCGATCAATCACGGGGATCAGCACAGCCGCGTGTTTGAAATCGCGATCCATGAACTCCTCACGGTCGCCTGGGTTCAACCGATCGTCGCCGCCAATCGCCGCCATAACATCCGCACGACGAGCAAAACGTTCTTCCAACCTTTTGCAGAAGGCGGCGGCAGAGTATTGCGGTTCGTCGATCACCCTCACGCAGAAACACTCATGCGGATTGAGCCGCTAGTTCGTCCGCCGGCATGATGGGAAACACCTCGCCGCCGGAGCGGATGGAAAACATCGTCTTGCCATCAATTTCGATTTCTTCGCCATGTTCCACGAGTTCGTACATAACAGGCCGGGCCAAAAGCGCTTCGAGACGACCGCGCACGAGAGCGTAGGGCTTCAATTGTTTGTGTTTGCCATAAATCTCGAACCTCAGCGGATTGTCCGCATCGATTTCCACCACATCGCCCAAATTGGTGCGCAGCGTGATGACCTGTTCACCCTCTTTTTCACCTACATCCATCTCGACGCCGACAAAAGGCGCATCTTCGACACGAATTCCGACCTTCTCCACGGGAGTAACCAAATACGTCTTGCCGTCCTCATCTTTACGCAAAACGGTTGAAAACAAGCGCACCAGCGGTTTTCGCCCAATTGGGGTGCCTTGATAGAACCACGTTCCATCGCGCTTGATCTCCATATCGAGATCACCACAGAAAGGCGGATTCCACTTCTCTACAGGCGGCAGGCCTTCGCCGGAATGGGCGGCGCGCTTCACCAACGCTTCAAGCGATGCGGTGGTTGGGTTGTCGGCATCGTCAACAGATCGGGCCATAAGCCGCACTCGCCTCCCTCTACTCAATTGGGCATAAATCGAACATACTCACGAAATAGTGGGTGTTAGCCCGTTTGTCAGCATGGCAAATTGCGTCAACCTGACCAGCGACAGGCATTTGCTCCGTTTCCGCGTAGCCACATTTAAGACAAAGGGTTTTCCACGATGAACGATATGACCAAGACCGAAACGCCGGACGACAAAGCCCTCGTTGCAGACGCGGAAGCCGCAGTCGCCACCGTTGCCAAGGCCCGCGAAGCGATTGGCAAGATTATTTTCGGGCAGGAAACGGTGGTTGAAAACGCGCTCATCACCATTTTGGCTGGCGGTCACGGTCTGCTGGTTGGCGTGCCCGGTTTGGCTAAAACAAAACTGGTGGAAACATTTGGCACGGTGCTGGGTCTTTCGGCAAACCGCATTCAGTTCACACCAGATCTGATGCCATCAGACATTTTGGGTTCTGAAATTCTGGACGAGGATTCGAAGGGCAAACGCTCCTTCCGTTTCGTCAAAGGCCCGATATTCTCACAGCTTCTGATGGCGGATGAAATCAACCGCGCTTCGCCGCGCACCCAGTCAGCGCTTTTGCAGTCGATGCAGGAATATCATGTGACGATTGCTGGCGAACGGCATGATCTGCCCGCTCCTTTCCACGTGCTCGCAACGCAAAACCCGCTGGAACAAGAAGGCACTTACCCGCTGCCGGAAGCGCAGCTTGACAGATTTCTGTTGCAAATCGACGTTCCCTACCCGTCCGCTGATGCAGAACGCCGTATTTTGTTGGAAACAACTGGTGCCGGTAACGCGAAGGCCGAGGCGGCTATGACTGTTGAGGAATTGATGAAGATCCAGGACCTCGTCCGGCGGATGCCGGTTGGCGAGTCGGTCGTGGAAGCCATCCTCAAACTCGTACGGTCTGCGCGGCCCGGCGAAGATAACCCGCTCGATACCGCAAAACACATTGCCTGGGGCCCTGGCCCCCGCGCGAGCCAGTCGCTCATGCTAACCGTCCGCGCACGCGCGTTACTGGATGGACGGCTTGCGCCATCGGTTGACGATGTGTTGGCGCTGGCTGAGCCAGTGTTGCAGCATCGCATGGCGCTCAACTTTGGTGCCCGTGCCGAGGGTCTCACTGTCCGTTCCGTCATTTCCGATTTGAAACAGGCGGCGGCGTAAGCGACCGCGATGGCTCTTTCAATCGGCACAGTCTCCGCAAAAGTTGACAACAGCGATGCGCTGACACGCGCTCGGTTACGGGCGGGGCTGGTGCCAGACCTCCTCGTTGAAGCGCAGCGCATTGCCGCCAATGTCGTTTCCGGCTGGCATGGACGGCGCAGGCGTGGTTCTGGCGATACGTTTTGGCAATTTCGTCCCTATGACACGGGCGAAAGTCTGACACGAATTGATTGGCGACGCTCTGCGCGGGATGATTCGATTACAATTCGCGATAAAGAACTGGAAGCCGCCCACACTGTCTGGGTTTGGGCCGATAACAGTCCTTCCATGCTCTATCAATCATCGCTCAGCGAAGTTTCCAAACAATCACGCGCAATGGTTTTGGCCTTGGCGCTTTGCGAAGTGCTTGCTCGCTCTGGCGAACGTGTCGGCTGGCCGGGGCTGACACGGGCAATCTCGTCGCGCAGCGCGGCTGAGCGCGTGGCAGGCGAGTTGATGGGCTCGGCTGGTGAGGACACGGGTTCGTTCCCCCCACTGCGAGGTATGGTCCGCCGTCATTCGCTGGTCGTCATCAGCGATTTTCTGGAACCTATTTCCGACGTTCTGGCGCGGGTTGATGCTGCGGCCCAGATGGGCGTGGAAGGCATTCTGATACAGATTTCAGATCCTGCGGAAGAGACCTTCCCATACTCTGGCCGAACGGAATTTCGCGACCCTGAAACGGGTCGCAAATTCACTGCGGGGCGCGCCGAGACGCTTCACAAAGACTATGAGCGGCTGTTCAATGCGCGGCGCGAAGTGCTGGCTGAACACTGCAAACGATTGGGTTGGCATCACATCACCCACCGCACGGATCAGTTAGCTTCTTCAGCGCTTGTCGCTGCCCATATGCGCCTTTCAGGGCAGGTTGGAGGGGCACGATGAGCCTGTTTGGATTGACCTTCGCTTCTCCGCTTCTGCTGCTTGGGCTGCTGGCACTTCCCGCGATTTGGTGGTTGCTGCGGCTGACGCCGCCACGGCCCCGTGAAGAGGTGTTTCCGCCCACACGAATTCTGGAACAAATCACCAAACCTGAAGAGACGCCCGCTCAAAGCCCTTGGTGGCTGACGTTGTTGCGTCTGGTTATGGCGGGGTTGGTGATTCTGGCGCTTGCCGATCCCATACGAAATGCGATCACCGATGCGGTGTCTGGCGAAGGGCCAGTGCTTGTAGTTGTCGACGATGGCTGGACTTCTGGCCTCGATTGGCAAGAACGCGTGAACAGCGCATCCACTCTGATAGAAGAGGCCGGCAATTCCTCTCGCCCCATTGCTCTCGCGTTTCTCAGCGAGAGCGAACAGGCCAATCTGGCGCCTTCCACGGCGGATGCAGCACTCGCGCGACTGTCCGCTGCGCAGCCAACACCGCTAAAGACCAACGCCGCCGCGTTGGCAGAGAAACTGCGAGAGGACGCCACAACTTTCGGCACCATCGCTTGGCTTTCCAGCGGGTTGAGCGATGAGGGCACTACGGCGCTTAACGAAGCGATCGGACTGAAGCAGGCTGGCGAGGTGCTTTATTTTGGCCCTGCGCTCGACAACACGATTGCAGTGACACGCATTTCAAACGACACAGACGCAATGGTCGCAACGCTTGCTCGCCCCGCCTCAAGCTCAGTGCGTAGCGGAATAGTAAGCGCTTACGATATTCAAGGCCGGTCGTTGGCAAGTGCGGAATTTGCGTTCGAAACGGACGCCAGCTCAGCCGAAGCGCGTTTCGTGCTTCCTGCCGAGTTGCGCAACGATTTCGTTCGAATTGACGTGGATGGGCTTTCCAGCGCGGGTGCGGTTCAGCTGCTCGACGAGCGGTTCCGCCGCCGTAATGTCGGGCTGATTTCCGGCGAGAACGCCGACCGCAGCCAGCCTTTGCTTTCGCCGCTGTACTATATTTCGCGAGCGCTTGCCCCCTTCTCGCAAATCCGTGAAGCGCAGGACGCCAATCTTTTGACCGCAATAACGCAGTTGATAGAGGAGCGCGTTTCGACGCTCATACTGGCCGACATCGGCACTCTACCTGAAGACGCTGAAGCGAAATTGCGTGAATGGCTGAACGCTGGTGGCGTGCTCATCCGCTTCGCCGGGCCACGGCTCGCTGCGGCAAATGACGATCCGCTCATTCCTGTTCGGCTGCGCCAGGGCGACCGCAATCTGGGCGGCACGCTCACATGGGGTACCCCACAACGTCTTTCCACTTTCGACCCGGCGTCACCTTTTTCCGGCGTTGTCATTCCAGAAGACGTGACCATCAACCGACAGGTTTTGGCCGAACCGGATATTGATCTGGAAGCGAAAACGTGGGCAAGCCTTGAGGACGGAACGCCGCTCGTGACGGCTGCAAGAGAAGGCGATGGCTGGATTGTGCTGTTCCATGTGACCGCCGATGCAAGCTGGTCGAACCTGCCGCTATCGGGGGCGTTTGTGGACATGCTGCGCCGCATCGTGGCTGTTTCGAACGGCGCACTGTCCCAAAGCCTTGTGCAACAGGGTGGCGAGAGCGAAAGCACGCAGGCCAGTGGTACAATTGCTCTGCCGCCCCTGCGCAATCTCGACGGATTTGGTGTGCTTGGTGGCGCGGCGGAGGCCGCCCTACCACTGACTTTTGCTTCCGGTACGAACCCAACGGTTGGTCTCGAAAACCCACCCGGGCTTTACGGTTCCAGCGATGCTTTTGTGGCACTGAACCTGTTTCAGGATGGTGATACTTTGACCGCTTTTGATACTTCGACCCTGCCCGCAAACGCGGAACAGCGCGCCTATCAGGCGGAAGCTCCGTTCAATCTGAAACCGTGGCTGCTGGCTGTTGCGCTCGGCCTGTTCGCGCTCGATTGTCTCGCCGTGCTATGGATGGCAGGCGCGTTTCAAAAGCGCCTGCGGCCAGCTGTGGTCAGCATAGCGGCGGCACTTATGCTGGTAGTGGCACAAGGAGAGCGCAGCTTCGCGCAAGATACCAGCGCAGAATTCGAGGCATCCCTCAAAACCCGTCTCGCATTTGTGCGCACTGGCATCGCGGAGTTGGACACAATAAGCGAAAAGGGGCTCATCGGCCTGACGGATTTCATCGCGTCCCGCACATCTTTGGAACCTGCGGAGCCTATGGGCGTCGATATTGGAACGGACGAACTCGCGTTCTTCCCCCTGCTCTATTGGCCCGTCAGCGCGGCGTCTCCCGTGCCAAGCACGCAAGCGATGGCGCGGGTTGATGCGTTCATGAAACAGGGCGGCACGGTGCTCTTCGACACGCGCGATCAGCTATCGGGTGGGTTTGGCGGCAATTCCGTCAGCGCCGCCACCATGAAACTGCGCGAAATATTGGCGACGCTTGATATTCCACCGCTGGAGCCTGTGCCAGAAAACCATGTTCTCACCCGCGCTTTCTATCTTCTGGATGTTTTCCCCGGTCGCTATCTCGACGGCAATTTGTGGGTTGAAGCCTCGGCAGACGAAAGCAGCGCAGACCGACCAACGCGAAGCGGCGATGGTGTCTCGACAATCATGATCACGTCGAATGACTTCGCAGGCGCTTGGGCGGTTGAAGCCTCTGGTGCGCCCACGCTTCCGATTGTGCCTCCTAATCCCACCCAGCGCGTCTACGCCTATCGCACTGGCGTCAACATCGTGATGTATACGCTGACGGGGAACTATAAAGCGGATCAAGTTCACATCCCCGCATTGCTGGAAAGGCTCGGACAATGAGCGGCCTTGAGATCACCTTCGCGCCGTTTTTTGCATGGTGGGTCATTGCGCTGATCGCATCGCTGGCTGTCGCCTTCGCGCTGTTCGGCATTTTTCGCGGGCTGAAAGGTAGCTGGATCCGTCTTGCCGCCGCCGCCCTGCTTGGCCTCGCGCTAGCCAATCCATCGCTGCTGCAAGAAGAACGTGAGCCGCTCAAGACAGTGATTGCTGCTGTGATCGATCAATCCGACAGCCAAAAGCTGGATGGACGTGATGTGCAGACCGAGGAAGCCCGCAAACGGCTGGCAGACTTGATCGCCCGTTTCCCACAGTTCGAATTTCGCGAAGTTGTTGCAAAGAACGGCGGCACTGAAAACCAGGACGCGTCCACGGCTCTTTTCGGTGCGCTGAAGAGCGCTTTGCAAGATGTGCCGCCAGAACAGGTTGGTGGGGCAGTTCTGATCACCGACGGACAGGTTCACGATATTCCTGAAACTGCCGCTGCGCTGGGTTTTAACGCCCCCATCCATGCGCTGATTACTGGCCGTGAAGACGAGCGCGACCGTCGCCTTATTCTGCACAAAGCTCCCCGGTTCGGCATTGTGGGCGAGCCGCAGGAAATCGAATATTCGGTTGAAGACACCAACATTGATTCCGGTGGTTCGGTGGACGTTACCGTCTCCATCGACGGCGAAGTGATCGGCGTCGAGAACGTGGCTCCGGGCGAGAAAGCGACCTTCCTGTTTGATGTGCCGCACGGCGGCAAGAACGTCATCGAATTCGAAGCGCAGGTGGTCGATGGCGAGATCACGCCCGTCAACAACCGTTCGTTTGCGGTTATCGAAGGCATCCGCGAGAATTTGCGCGTGTTGCTGATCTCGGGCGAACCGCACGCGGGCGAACGGACTTGGCGCAACCTGCTGAAATCGGATGCCTCTGTTGATCTGGTTCACTTCACCATTTTGCGGCCGCCGGAGAAGCAAGACGGCACGCCGATCAATCAGCTGTCGCTGATCGCCTTCCCCACGCGGGAATTGTTCATTGAGAAGATTGATGAATTCGACCTCATCATATTCGATCGCTACCAGCGGCGGGGTGTGCTGCCGGTTTTGTATTTCGACAACATCGCCCGCTACCTCACCGATGGAGGTGCGATTCTGATCGCGGCGGGCCCGGAACATGCGGACTTTTCATCCATCCACCGCACGCCATTGGCGACGGTTTTGCCAGTTGAACCGACGGGCCAGGTGATCGAAGAACCTTTCAAGCCCCAGGTTTCCGATGCTGGCCGTCGACACCCGGTAACGCGCGATTTGCCGGGAATGGCGACTGCGGGAAGCGAAGAACAGCCCACCTGGAGCCGTTGGTTCCGCACAATCGAGGGAACAAACCCGCAGGGCGATGTTGTTATGACAGGCGCACAGGACAATCCCCTGCTGGTGTTGAACAGGCCCGGCGAAGGGCGTGTTGCAATCTTGATGTCGGACCATGTTTGGCTTTGGGCGCGTGGTTTTGAAGGCGGCGGTCCCCACACGCAAATGCTGCGCCGTCTTGGCCACTGGCTGATGAAGGAACCAGAACTTGACGAAGAAGCCCTGCGCGCCAGCGCAAGTGGCAACACGCTGCGTATTGAGCGACAAACGATGGGCGACCAACCCGGCAGCGTTGATATTGTGGACCCGACAGGAGCCCGTTCAACCGTGGAACTGACACAGGAGAGTGAAGGGCTGTGGACCGCCGACTTTGATGCGAACACTCTGGGCCTCTATCGCCTGGCCAACGGCGATCTTACAACTCTTGCCAGCGTTGGCCCGTCCAACCCACGCGAATACTCGCAGATCATTTCCACTGGCGAAAACCTCGCGTCTCTAGCAGCACAAACACGGGGTTCCGTGCGCCGCGTCGGGCCTGCCGATAGTCCGGACATGCCGCGCATTGTGCCCGTACGCGCAAGCGGAACGGCGGCAGGCAACGACTGGATCGGCCTGCGTTCCACGGGTGCGAGCAAGCTGGTCGGTGTCAATCAAATCCCACTTTTCGCCGGCGTTTTGGGTTTGATATTGCTTCTTATGGCACTTGCCGGGATGTGGGCTCGCGAAGGACGCTAGGCTTTCATTTTATCGGTCGATAAACCGCGATGCCACACCGCCCAAGACTACACCCTCTTCCAAGGCGCAGACCAGAATACGGTTCGGGTCTGCGGGCCTTGGCAGCACAATTGAACCGGCAGGAACCCGTTTGAAGCCGAAGGGCCCGTAATACGGTTCATCACCAACCAGCATTATGGCTTTCGGCCCGCCCTGCCGAGAATGCTCGCGAGAAGCTTTCACGGCCTCAGCCATCAACAACTTTCCCGCGCCTTTGCTTTTATGCTCGGTCAAGACAGCCAGCGGCCCGAGCATCAATGCAATGTCGTCGCCAATGCAAACCTTCGTCAGACGCACAGTGCCGATAATCGCACCGTTCAATTCAGCGACGAAGGACAGGGGCATTTCATGGTCCACGCCTTCGCGCAGAACGTAGGCCGCACGAGCGGTCATACCGGGGCCAAAAACCGACCAAGTGATGGTTTCAATCAAGGGAGCGTCATCAAGCCGTTCAGGCCGGATGGTCAGCGACGGATTTGTCATGGGATAGTCCTGAGGAGATATAAGCAAAAAGACGTTCGAGGCAGACATTGCGAAAACGCGCAAAAGGCCAGCCCCGTGTGAGCGAGGATTAAATGTATCGTCGTCGCAGCGTCGTCGTGCTCATTGTCAAATATCTCCCAGTCGAGGCGGTTCAGCTATCATGCAAACCGACATTCGTCTAGCGCCTGTTTCGTTTTTGCAGAAGCGTGTCCGGCTTGCCCTGTTTAAGCCTATGGGGCAAAACAAGGTCTCTTTTCCCGAAACGGAAACGTAAAATGGGCCTTCTCGTCGACGGCGAATGGAAAGATCAGTGGTATGACACCAAGAAGTCGGGCGGCAAATTCGTGCGTTCCGATGCTGGTTTTCGCAACTGGATCACAACTGATGGCAGCGCCGGACCAACCGGCGAAGGCGGCTTCAAGGCTGAAGTTGGTCGTTACCACCTGTACATTTCCCATGCCTGCCCCTGGGCCAATCGCGCAGCAATTTTCCGCACCCTTAAAGGCTTGGAGGACGCGATTGACGTCTCCGTCGTTCATCATTTCATGGCCGAAGATGGATGGACTTTCGAGTTGGAAGAAGGTGCCACTGGCGACAAGATCAATGGCTTCCCCTTCATGCGTGACGTTTATACTGCGGCAAAGCCGGACTACACGGGGCGCGTGACCGTGCCTGTTTTGTGGGACAAGGAGCGCCAGACAATCGTCTCCAACGAGTCGAGCGAAATCATCCGCATGTTCAATTCCGCATTCGATGGTATCGGTGACAACAGCGTGGACTATTATCCGGCGGACTTGCAGCCCGAAATCGATGCGATTAACGAGCGCGTCTATCACACGGTCAACAACGGCGTTTACAAATGCGGGTTTGCGACCACAAGCGAAGCCTATGAAGAGGCGTTTCAGCCGCTTTTTGAAAGCCTCGATTGGCTGGAGGATCTTTTGTCGACGAGGCGTTATCTGGCTGGCGCACAGATCACCGAGGCGGACTGGCGTTTGTTTACGACGCTCATTCGCTTTGACCCGGTCTACGTTGGTCACTTCAAGTGCAACCGCAACCGGATCGTCGATATGCCAAATCTTTGGAACCACACGCTTGAACTTTATCAATGGCCCGGCGTGGCAGAAACGATCAACATGCGGCACATCAAACGGCATTATTATGCCAGCCATGAGACAATCAACCCAACGCGCATCGTGCCGCTGGGACCCAATCTTGACTATTCTGCGCCGCACGACCGCGCTCGGTTCGACTGAGGGCAGATTTGGTTTTCAAACTTGCCCATCTTTCCGATCCGCACCTTGGGCCGTTGCCAGATGTGCGGCGCCGTGAACTGATTTCAAAGCGCATCACGGGCTACGTTAACTGGCAGCGAAACCGCGCCAAGTCGATGAACGATGATACGCTTTCGGCACTCGTGGCGCACTTACATGCTGCAAAGCCGGATCACATCGCAGCGACGGGCGATCTGGTCAATCTGGCTTTGCCGGCAGAATTTACACTGGCCCGTCAATGGTTGGAAACGCTGGGCAGCGGTGACGACGTGTCGGTCGTTCCCGGCAATCACGACACATATGTCCCTGGCGCGTTGGCGCAAGCGCAGGAAATTTGGGCGCCCTACATGACGGGTGATGGCGAGCGCGACGTCGCTTTTCCTTATCTGAGAATCCGCGATGGCGTGGCGTTGATGGGTGCCAATTCCGGCCGGGCCACCCTTCCGTTTCTGGCGACTGGCTCGTTCCGCGAGCCGCAAGCAAGGCGGTTGGCCGAACTGCTGGAGGCGAGCGGAGAGGCCGGACATTTTCGCGTGGTCATGATCCACCACCCGCCGCACAAAAATGCTACTGCGCGGCAAAAACGGTTGATCGGGTCTAGCAGATTTCGGGCGGTGATCGCCAAACACGGTTGCGAGCTGGTGCTCCACGGCCACACCCATTTGCCGACAAGAGTGGAAATCCAAGGTCCAAGGGGAAGTGCAGTGCCGGTCTTTGGCGTTTCCGCTGCCGGTCAATCACCCTATTCGATTGTGGGCAAGCGCCCGAAGCCACCGGCCAGCTACAACCTGTTCGAGATCAAGCGTCAAAGCAACGGATGGCAGTGTCTTCGTTCCCGCTACGGATTTGAACCAAACGGAAACGACGTGGTTCAGCTAAGCCCCAGCGCGCCCATTATCTGAGCGAAGACTTCCGGCGCGAACGCCCATGCCGCCGCAAGCGCCGCGGCCATTGTGACCGCAATACCCGATAAGAATCCACCAACATGGGAGATGAAGCTCCTGCGCGGTTTGTTGGAAACACTGCTATCAGCCTTTGGCTTTTCGCTTGAAGATGCTGTAGACGGTGCGCCCGTTAAACCGACTTTCGCGGTGGTATCGGTCGCCGCCTTTGCGCTTGCGGCGTTGTCTATGGATTGCTGATAAAGCGGTTGGGTTTGCGCTTTTTGCTCAGCCAAGGCGCGGTCTTTCGTTTCGATCCATTCACCTTCGATGATCCGCTCGCGCTCAACGATCTTCTCCGCGATGTAGTGCGAAACGATGTCCCCCATCGCCTGCACATCATCGGTTTGCGAAAGCACAATGCGACCAAGCCGTGTGTCTTTCAAAAAGCGATAGGTCTTGCCGTCATGGTCGATGGCAACGAATGACGTCATGTCTATCCAAAGGCGGGCGCGCTCGCCCTTCCCTATGGTGAATTCGAAACGGTCGTCTTTGGGATCGATATCCGTGATCAGCGGCGCAAGTTCCTCAACCAACTCTTCCAACCGTGCGCGATCTGAAGCGCGGCGTTCAAAAGCGATATCGTCGATATCCGCCCGCTCTTCACGCACCGTGCGCAGAGCTTCCTTGAGCGTGCGGGCGTGACGCTCGACGCGGTCAATCGGGTGGTCTTCGCTCATGTTCACCATCGTACTCACTCTCAACCGCGCCCGCTGCGGGCTGTTAAGAGGTTGTTTACCATAAATCCGTCGTAGATTCACAGCCGCCAAAGCGAAACATGTTTGCTGCTTAGCTAGAACAGGTAACGACCCACCAGGCGGTCGCGTTCATAAACATCATCGAAGAAGAGCGGCACGCCATTGTCGTCTATCCACGCTGTGAAGTAGGCTAAATGAACCGGCAGCTTTTCTTTCAGGTTAACGCGGGTGCGCTTCTTGCTGCTGATAATGCTGTCCACCTTGGACGGATCCATCCCGCCCTGCATCTCATAAATCTTCCGCGCAAAATCGAGCGGTTTTTCGACCCGAATGCAGCCGGACGAAAAGGTGCGTGAGGAGCGGGAAAACAGGTTGCGCGAAGGGGTATCGTGCAAATAGACCGCAAATTTGTTTGGAAACATGAACTTAACCTGTCCCAAAGAGTTGTTTTTACCCGGCTGCTGGACCACTCGGTACGGAAACTTGGTCGCAGACACGGCGCTCCAATCGACTGCGTATGGATTCAGCTCCGCAGAATTTGCGCCCCAACCTCGATAGAGTTTGTAATTGTTCTCCACCAGATAAGCTGGGTTCTTGAGCACTTTAGGCAGCAATACACGACCGGCGATGGAGGTTGGCACAGTCCAAGTGGGATTAAACTCGGAATACGATATCTTGTCCGAGAACATCGGTGATTGGTGGAACGGCTTGCCGACGATCACGCGCCGACGGTCCACAGTCTTGCGACCATCCACCATAAAGAGTTCAAATCCGGCCTGATTGACCAAGATGTGACGGCGGCCAAGCTGACGGGGAAGCCAACGCCAGCGCTCCAGATTGATTGCCAACTGACGCACACGCTCTTCGGCGGATACATTGAGCGCGCCGAACGTCTGCGGCCCGGCCACACCATCGGCGGAAAGACCATGACGCTTCTGGAAATGCATCAGCGCTTCTTTCAAGCCGTCGTCGTAGAAGTCCGGTTGATCGGTTTGCAACGCGTCGTAGCCGCGAGCCGAAAGGTTATCGCGCATTTGCGAAACACGGGGGCTCGTCATGCCCGGTTTGAGCGTTTCGCCAGCATCAATCGGGTTCCACCCGCCGCGCAGCAAAAGCGCGCGGTAGCCTGCAAGCATCTGGCGTAGCTGGCCGTACTGCGGATGGTTTGGCCGCAGCGCACGCAGCATTTCCTTCGGTCCGTTTTCCGCTGCCCCTTCCAGCCATTGCTGGGCGTTTACAGTTTTTGGTTTGATAACGATGTTGGGGTCCGTCACAGAGGGCGTCGTCAGACCGGAATAGAGATCACGCCCAAGCGTCAAGAAAGCATGGCTGAGCGCCAGTTCCAGCCGCGCTGCATCGTTTTCGCTGGAAACTTCATTAAAGCCGCGCAGACCGCCAAGATATTCCAAAGGGTCGAGGCCGTCCCGGTAGGAATTGCTGATTTCGTCGATCAGCGAGCGGCCCGCTTCGCTCAGACCACTGCCGCTTGTCCATATTGGATTGAAAGCACGCGCTTCATAGCTGGCGCGAAGACGTTCTGTCGGAAAGGAGCGGCCGGACCATTCAACTGTGTTGCGCTCTAGGTATGCAGAAACCTGCTCGGGCGTTCCCGCTTTTGCTGACAAAGCAGTCATTGCAGCTATCGACACCGCACCAATTGCCGCTCTTAGAATTGTCCTATGGCTCATGTTCAACCCTCCTGAACACTGTGATTCGCGCCAAGGTATCACCATAGGTCTCAAAACTGAATCCCGTACCGCCGACTGATTGCTCGACGCGAATGCGGCGATCAAGCCGACAGATTTTGAGCGATTGCGGCACGCACCAAGTCCGGCGCCTCTACGGGCGGCGAGTGCCCCATACCGTCCACGATGTGCAGCTTGATGCGACCGCTTTTCGCCAAGGGTTGCAGAGCCTCGGCTTGCTCTACGGGCAATATCGCATCGTCTCGCCCCCAGATCACTGTGATTGGAACGGCGCTTGTCCACAAATCATCAAGCGGTAATTCACCCTGCACGCCGTTGCGCGCCAAACGGGTTGCAATTTCTTGCAAGCTCGACACCGCACCGGGTTGAACCCGAAGTTCTGCGTTCATCTGAATGATACGCGGGTCGATGGTGTAATCGGCGTGAAAGAACGAAGGCATAACGGCTTCAACATCTGCGGTGGTTTGCGCATCTGCCCAGGTCGTCAAGGTATCGTGGGCTATGCCGGGGCCGAACCCACCGGGAGCGAGCAGGGTAAGGCTCGAAATCCGATCAGGTGCAATAATGGCCATGAGTGATGCGACCGCACCCCCCATGGAATGACCAACAACATGGACACGCTCGCTGCGCCTTTCCAGAGCTTCCAGAACGGCAAGCGCGGCGTTTTTGGGCGTCATTTTGATACCCGAATCCAGCGATCCAGCATGACCGGGAAGATCAAACGCCCAAGATGGTGCGCGATCACTCAAATGGCGCTGGAGGCCACGCCATTCTGCGGCGCAGCCTCCAAATCCGTGAATAAAGACAAACAGATCTTTTGCGCCTTCCGGCCCGGCCTGCTGGATAACGTTCAGCGACATGCTGGTCTTTCCTTAGACATCATTACCCAAGGCGCGGTTTGCAGCACTGACTAGAGCTTCCAGCGATGCGGCTACGATGTTGGCGTTTATCCCGGCGCCGAACCATTGGCGGCCTTTGTCATCCTTCACTTCCATATAGCAAATCGCGGTTGCGTCGCTTCCTTGCTGCAGCGAGTGCTCTGAATAATCCACTACCGTCAGGCCAAGGCCATATTCGGCGTTGAGCGCGGCGACGAAGCCGTCGATTGGCCCTGTGCCTTTGCCGTGAATAGTCTTGCTTTCTGTTCCATCGGTAATTGTGGCCTCAAGCCGACGCCCTGTTCCGCTGTCAGGGTCTGTAAAGGTTGCGTGGTCGACATAGCGCAAGCGGCCGTCAGGCTGCTCAATATATCGGGTGCGGAAGCGGTCATAAATCTCGGATGATGGAAGCTCCCTGCCCTCCTTGTCCGTGATTTTCTGGACGTCATCGCGCATCTCTACCTGCAAGGCGCGCGGCAGCTTCAGCCCGTAGTCCGCTTCCATCACATAAGCCACGCCACCCTTGCCGGATTGCGAATTGATGCGAATGATGGCCTCGTAGGTGCGTCCAACGTCTTGCGGGTCGATGGGCAGATACGGAACTTCCCAAACCGCTTTGTTCGCCTTCTCCAGCGCCTTCATGCCCTTGTTGATGGCATCTTGGTGGCTGCCAGAAAACGCGGTGTAGACCAACTCGCCCACATAGGGGTGACGCTCTGGAATGCGCAGCTGGTTAGAGTATTCGTAGACGCCCTTGATGCGTTCGATGTCGCGAACGTCCAGCTGCGGGTCGACGCCTTGAGTGAGCATGTTCAACGCCAAGCACACAATATCGACGTTGCCCGTGCGCTCGCCGTTGCCAAAGAGCGTTCCTTCCACGCGGTCCGCTCCGGCCATCAGACCCAACTCCGTGGCAGCGATACCGGTGCCTCTATCGTTGTGGGGGTGGAGTGAAATGATAACGCTGTCGCGCCGGTCGATGTTGCGGCACATCCATTCGATCTGATCGGCATGGATGTTCGGCGTCGACATTTCCACGGTCGCAGGCAGGTTCAAAATCAGCTTCTTGTCCGGCGTTGGCTGAACGACCTCAACGATCGCGTTGCAGATTTCAAGAGCAAAATCGAGTTCTGTGCCGGTGAAGCTCTCCGGCGAATACTGGTAGCGATAACCGCCGCCAGCCTTAGCAGCCATATCAACGATCATCTTTGCCGCATCGACCGCGATTTGCTTGATGCCATCGCGGTCTTGGCCGAAGACAACGCGGCGCTGCAATTCAGATGTGGAGTTGTAGAAATGCACGATGGGGGTGTCTGCCCCTTCCAGCGCTTCGAATGTGCGGGTGATGAGTTCGGGACGGCACTGCACCAAAACTTGCAGATCAACGTCGTCGGGCACATTGCCCTGTTCAACACACCAGCGGGCGAAATCGAAATCAGTTTGCGATGCGCTAGGGAAACCGATCTCGATTTCCTTGAAGTTCATATCCAGGAGCAGTTTAAACATCCGCGCTTTGCGCTCGTGACCCATAGGATCGATCAATGCCTGATTGCCGTCGCGCAGATCAACTGAACACCAGATCGGTGCTTTCTCGATGCGGTTGGATGGCCATGTTCGGTCTTCTAAACCGACCTGCGCATAGGGTGTGTATTTGCTTGCTTCTTCCATCATCATGGGAGGCAGTTCCTTATTCGGACAAGCCGTAAGTCGACGCTATCGGAGCGGGCCTTGGGCGAGATTATATGAGTTTTGTAAAGTTGAAGTGAGGGGGCGGAGAGCATTGCTGAAAAGCATTGCGGGATTTGCCTCGACCGCCGGTTGCCCCCTTACAGGCACACGCACCGACGGTCGCTGATAAGCGACAGAAGAAGGTTTAGCGAAAGAGTGCGCTGCGTGATCATGCTCTTTCCAATAGTCCCAAACCCGATGTTTGGCAAGATGGGCGCTGGTTGCTGGATGTCGAGAACGCCGACGGATCGGGCAGATCAAGGTTCACGAATGTAAAAATGGACGATCTTCCACATTGAGTGAAGGGCTGTTCGGAGCACTTTATCTAGCGCCGCAAGCGGTCTTTTCTCTCCTAAAGACTTCAATTTGCGCGGCATCTTCCACTTTCACACAAGCATACGGGCTTTAGAGACAGAAAACCCGCCAAGCTTTCGCTGGGCGGGTTTCGGTTTTCCGGCTTGAACGCTTTGAGGACCAAAGCGCCGAATCCCTACTTTTCGTCATCCGTGGATTTGCGACTGGTTTTGATTTGACCGCGCTCCACGCGCTTGGCGTGCTCTGTCGTACCGCCAGCGCCGAGGACTTTGGACTCCTCACGCCAATTCTCACGCTCGGGACGGCCGGGGAAACCGACCATATTGCCAAGCCACGTGATTTCCGCATCGCTCATCTCAGCGACCTGGTCGAAATGATAGATGCCGAGTTTGAACATCTTTTGCTCGATGGCATTACCGACACCGTCAATGAGTGTCAGATTGTCTGGCTTGCCACCACGAGCTTTCTTCAAAAGCCCTTTGGGCTCTTTGCCGACCGAGCCTGCGTCTGCTTTGCCAAGGCTCGTGCCGACTTGTCCGGCAGCGACGCGGGAGGCGAACTCAGTTGTTTTTCCCTTGGCCAGTTCTTTAGCCTGTTTCACCCATTCTTCGCGCTCGATGCGTCCGGGAAACGCCAAGACTTCGCCATAGTGGGCTTCGTCTTTTGCCTTCCACGATGCGATTTGAGCGAACTGATAAATGCCCAGATTGTTCAAACGCGCTTCGTTCTGCGGACCGATACCACTGATCATACGAAGGTTGTCTTTGTTTGCTGCACTTGGCTTTGGTGCTGATTTCTTGGCAGGAGCCTTGCGGGCTTTTGGCTTGGCAGCAGCCTTTGGCTTTGGCTTTGGCTTTGGTGTAGGTGTCGCTGAAACCAGGGGAGCCGCAGGTGCAGCGGGTTTGGTTACCGGCGGAGTTGGCATGGGCGGCTTCGGCACAGGCGGAGGTGTCGGCGCAAGAGGCGCAGATGGTGTTGGTGCTGGTGCTGGTGTTGGTGTTGGTGTTGGTGTTGGTGCAGCAACCCGAGCTGCGCCGGCGGCCACAGCAGCGCCGGTTCCAGCCGCAACAGCGGTGCCGACAGAGGGGGTTTCCGCTTCAGCTGAACCGAAAAGATTGCGGAGCAGGCAACCAAGAATACAGCCCAAAATGAAAGCGATCGCCATTAGAAGTAGTGTTTGAATGATCAATACGGTCATCGGATATTTCCCTCTCGTGGCGTCTTAGCGTGCGTTCGATTTGCGAACTTCAGATGTCATCCAGCCGACGATCAGCCCGATGATGAAGGCGATTATCAGGTAGACGATATATTGCTCGATCAAATACCACATGGATGAATTCCTTAGATTTTTCTTGCGCACCGGGTATGGCGGCTCAAATGGCTGAAGCGCGCGGCGTTGCCGCCGCGCGCTGATGGTTAGTCTTCGATCACATTAAACTCGATGCGGCGGTTTGCTGCGCGGCCTTCGACGGTGCGGTTGCTTGCAACTGGCGATGTTTCGCCGAAACCTTTTGCCGCCAAATTGTCGACGCTTACACCAGCATTGGTCAGGTAATCCAAAACGGCTTGGGCACGTGCTTCAGACAGAGCTTGGTTGAAGGCATCGCGTCCGCGGCTGTCTGTGTGACCACCGATTTCAAAGCGCGTGTCCGGACAAGACTTCATAGCTGCCGCAATTCGATCCAACAGAGCATTGGACTGTTCGTTGATTAACGCACGGTTGGTTGCAAAGAGAATTTTCTCGCCTGCAAACAAAGCGCGGAAGTCAATTTGGCAAACTGGTGCCGCTGGCTCGGGCGCCGGGGCTGGCGCCGGTGCGGCCGGCGCTGGTGCCGGGGCTGCTGGCTCTGGTGCCGGCGCTGGTACTGGTGCTGGCGCTGGTGCTGGCGCTTGAACAACGACTGCAGGAAGCGGATAGGAAATTTGCTTGCGCAGCTTGAAATTTTCCGGGATCGAACCCTCGATCTCAGCGCCTAAACGATCAGCCTCTTCTTCGGAAGACGCCCTGCCCTGCACAAACATATTCGTATCGGTGATGGACGCGCGGCTGTTGTCGAGTTTGTTCACCGCGGAAATAGCAGCGGCAACAGCGTTGCCGAAATTCTCCGGCTCACCCAATGCAACACGCTGCCTATCGTCAACATCTTTGCCAAGGGTGGCACGGGTGGCTGCGACCAGCGAATTACCAGTGCCGCGATTGGGAACAAACCCGGACTGAACAGCGGTGTCGCCACCTTTTTCGAGCGCCCACGTGTAGGGTGAAATCGCCACCGGCTTGATATCACGAACGTCCCACGAATATCCGTAATCCGGATTGTTGGCGATATCAGCGAGCGAATTTTCATAATTTGCGACGCTGGAAGCCTGCCCCTCAATGCTGAGTTGGCGGTTCGAAATGCTGGCTTTACCCGTGCTCAAACGGTCCAGCAGAGCCAACCCTTTATCAGCATTGGCAATAAAGCCAGCAGGTGCATCCTCGCGGGGCACAATACGGTTGACCACGGTAGCGTCTGGATAGAGCGCTTTGGCACGGTCTGCGATACCCTTGCGTGCCTCCATTGATGGTGCGTTACCAGCCAGGATGATTGCGCTGCCACGACGTTCTGCAGACCAGACATAGTCCCCAAGATCGGGCGCCGGTTCAATATTAGCAGCCGCGAGGCTCATGCCGGCATCAAGTGTTCCTTTCACCGTTCCATCGGCCGCAGTGAAATCGCTTGGCGAGCGGGCCTTGCCATTTACCGTGAGGTTTAGATCGGACAATGCAACATCGCCCTCGGAAAAGCGTGGCAGCAACGATACCGCACTAACGGAAGCCGCACTGAACGTTTCAGGTGCACCATTGGCGATTTTCATGTCGTCCACCACCTCGGCGTTCGGCAATTGGGCGCGTGTGGCGGCAACAATGGTTGCGCGCGCGCGCTCGTCAGGCACGAAACCGCTTAGCGTTACTTTGCGGCCATCATAATCCGCTCCCCATTCATATGGAGAGACCGTGTTTGGAACAATGCGCTCGCTGTTCAAGATCAAACTTGAAGGCAAAGCGCCTGCAACGGCGGCCTTGGCGACATCGAAGGTTTCGGGATCCCGTGCGACGCCCTCAACCGCTAGGTTAGTGTCGCTCAAGGCGACGTTACCGCTTGTGAAGCGTGGCAGTTGGTCGAGAGCAAATTGTGTACCTTCGCGGAATGTGGACGGAGCACCGGCCGCAATCGCCATGTCGTCAACGATTTCCGCCCCGGGCAGTTTTGCGCGGGCATCCTCTACAATGGAGGCGCGCGTTGCATCGTCTGGAACATATCCGTCCAAGACCACCTTCGCGCCATCATAGTCGGCACTCCATGTGTACGGGGTGATCGTGGCGGGGCGAATGTCTTCGGAGGCCAGAGCGAGACCTGCAGGCAAGTCTCCTGCGACCGCGGCTTTAGCGGTGTCAAATGCTTGCGGGTCTTTTGCCACACCATTGACTGTCAATGCCGTATCAGCAAGCGATACGTCGCCGCTTTGGAAGCGTGGTAATTGATCGATACCGAAACGCGCAGCATCAGTGAAATCGCTTGGTGCACCGGCTGCGATCTGCATTTGGTCGATAACTTCGAAGCCAGGCATCTGGCTGCGTGTTTGCGCAACGACAGCGTCGCGGACCGCCTGATCTGGCACATAGCCACCCAGAGTAACTTTCGAGCCATCAAAATCAGCATTCCACGTATAGGGAGACACTGTGGATGGAACGATTTTCTCTGCCGCCAAGACCATGCCTGCGGGCAATGCTCCAGCGACTGCGGCTTTGGCGGACGAAAATTCGTTGCTGTCTTTTGCAACGCCCTCAACCGTTAAGTCGAGATTGCTAAGACCTACATTTCCGTTGGTAAAACGTGGGAGCTGATCGAGTGCAAACCCGGCAGCGTCCTGAAATGTATCTGGTGAACCACCAGCTACAACCTGTTCATCGGTCACTGGCACGCCGAGCGTTTCGCCAGCTTTGGTAGCAAGGGCGGCGCCCACTTCTGTTGAAGGCACATAACCGGACAGTGTGACACCTGTTCCGCTGTAATTTGCTCCCCACGTATAAGGCGTCACAGACGGCGGTGTGATTTCCTTCATCGCGAGCGTTGCTCCGGCGGGAAGAACACCATCCAGAGCCGCGTTTACGCCGTTGAACGTGTCGAAACTGCTCGCAACACCTTTAACGCTGAGATTGCTGTCGCTGAGCGACATCTCACCGGTGGTGAGGCCGTTAAGCTGCGCCATTCCGAAGCCGGCCATGGCTGCAAGACCCTCGGGCGCACCGCGAGCCAGGGTCATTTGGTCGGTCACGTTGGTGCCAGGAAGGGCTTCTTTTGCAGCGTTTACGATGGTTTCACGCACGTCATCGTTGGGAACAAAACCGCTCAGTGTGACCGCATCGCCGTCGCGATTTGCTGTGAGCGTATAAGGGCTTTGAGCGGCGAGAAGGCTGGATTGGTTCTCAATGACGCGCACATCATAGGCGTTGAGCGCGGTTACTTCGGCGGCGTCCTGCGCATCTTCGCTTGGAGCAACACCCGTGAGCGTAGCATCGCGACCATCCATTTCGACACCCGCCCATGTAAGACCGCTGCCAGCAAGCGCCGCTGTGGCTTTGGCCTTCAAATCGGCTTCAATGACGTCTGCCTTCATATAAAGGGCAAGAAGCGAGAGCAGCCCGACTGTCAAAAGTCCGGGCCAAATCCATTTCTTCCAGTGACACATCAGTGACGCTCCTTAGCTCATATTTTACGCCTTCGGATGCGAAGGCAGGGACAAGACAGCAGTCTTGCGAAAGGAATTATGCGCAGGTTGCTGCTGTGGGGCACATAACAGCAAATTGCGTTGTGAACGATCAAAAACGGTTGGGAAATGGAAACAACGGCCATTTTAAGACGGCGCCAATTTGGTACCCTCCTGAACCTTTCCGCGAAATGTGCGCAGGCTCTTCGGCGTCAATGTTGCGGGTGCTCAAGCATCGGTTTGTGCAAACCCGGCTAACACTAATCTCGCCACATCCCTTGGCATTCAATCAATGGTTAACAAGATCTTATCTTTGCGCAGCGCCCACCAAAGATCAAGCGGTTTACTTACCTTAGGTAATGCTTGTAAAGCCTTGAACTATATGATTTTTTGAATTTTTTCTTCGTTTTTCTGTTGAAAATCATCGGAGCTGCTGAGGTTGCTTCAATGTCGCATGGGCCAACTCAGATCGTAATGGCGGTCTCTGGCTTCACGTTCATGGGGCAAGTGTTGCGCGAGGTGAATGAACAGCCCATCTAAATGTTCTGAAATCTGAACACAAAAAAAGCCCGGCAGTTTCCTGCCGGGCTCTTTTTTGTCTTATCGACTAAACGATTACCAAGTGCGGTAAACGCGCAGTGAGTAAGAGTTTGTGTCGTCGCGGAAAGCAGCAGTCGGGCGGATCGAGAGACCCGGGACTGGGTTCCAGCGAACACCAACAGTGATTTCGTCTTGGACAACCGAGTCGTCATCCGAACCGTGGTAGTTGATGTCTGCGCTCCACTCTGGGCTGAACGTGTAACGTGCGCCAACCAGGTAGTGGTAATCGCCAGCGGCAACAGCTGCTGTCGAGTCTGCACCATCTTCACCGTCCCAAAGAAGGACGCCGCGGATTGCGAGGTTTTCGATGAGGTTCAGGTCAACCGAAGCCTTGATGTAGCCTTCGTCCGTCACGTCTTCGTGCAGGTACGAAATGCGTGCGCCACCCCAAGAACCGGTGTAACCAACGCCTGCATAGTAGTCCATGTTGACGTGATCGTTATCAGCATCGTTGCCAACCGAGCTCTGAATACCAGCAGTAGCGGTGAAACCGTTAGCTGCATATGTGTAATCAAAGAAGATAGCTTGGTCGTATGCGTAGAACGTACCACCATCATACTTTTCGTTGTATGTGCCATAGCCGTGGAACGTTGTGTTCCAAGCATCGGAATAACCGAGGCGAACTTCGCCACCGTCAGCAGACAGGCTGATCAGAGCGCGGTCGATACCGACTGCTGCGTCTGGACCACCGTCGCCGTCAGCCTGAAGGCGAACCTGCGAGCGGAGCGTACCCCAATCGGTTTCGTTGCGAGCATCGATGTTCACGCGAACGCGGTAATCCCAACGAGAGTTGTCGGTCGTACGACCTGCAACTGCTGGCACGGGGACGATAAGGCCGGTAGCATCGTCAAGACGGAAGCTAGCAGGTGTTCCAGCAACGGGAACATCTGTGTTTTTCGTGAAGTCAACACGAACATAGCCGTCAAATCTGAGGCAAGTTTCGGTGCCTGGGATGTAGTAGAAGCCTGCGCCGTACATGTCGCAAACGCGGACGTATTCTACTGGCTCTGGCTCAGCAATAACAGCGTCAGCGGCGCGTGCGCCGGTAACAGCCATAAGCGCTGCAGCAGAACCCAGAAGGAGGGTTTTGAGTTTCATTGGTTTGATCTCCAGTAAAGAACCAAGTTGAGATAGGGCGGAAGCCCCGATGGGTCAGACACGTTTGCGCCCTATCCCTGAGCGGAACCTACTCGCACCGCCTGTGAAGGCAATGCCAAACTTGCCGTTTGGTGCCCTGCACAAGGGTTTCACAAACCCGCTGTTGCACAAAAGCCACGTTTTCGACGCTCTACAGCCTCATTAGGCTTAACAAACGGTGAATTCGATCTTGCAAAACGCATGTTTGAGGCGGGAAAACCGAACAACAGCGAACAAATGGACAATACTGCCCGCGCGGCATGACTCCAGTAATACACCGCTTAAGCGTTGATATATATAGGATTTCGTTTGCAATCAAAGTGAGGGAATCAGTGCGAGGGTGTTTGGGCGCCGATTCCACGCGATTCTTCATGTGATGACCGCACTAGTTTTGCACAGGCCCGTGCAGCAACAAGCCAGATCATCCAATGGTCTGAAAACCTGCAGGCTTCGGTTCGATTTTAAGCCTGTCCCACTTCACGCGATGGGCAGTTCAACCGTCACTGCTGCCCCTTTTTCATCTGAGCGGTTGGCAATGGTGATGCTGCCCAGATGGGATTCGATGATCGTCTTGGCGATAGATAGCCCAAGTCCGGCCCCTCCGCTTGCCCTTGATCGGCTGGCCTCGCCCCGCACGAACGGATCAAAAATCGTCGCCAATTGTTCTGGCGCGATGCCTGGCCCTTCGTCTTCCACCGAAATTATGGCCTTACCGCCCGTCTCAATGACCTGCGCCACGCCGCGCTTGCCGTAGCGTGACGCGTTATCGATAATATTTGTCAATGCGCGGCGAAGCGCAACGGGGCGCCCCGACACTATGATAGGCCGCGCGCGGGCGAACTTTATGTCAGTCGGCTCACAGATACTTTCGAGCAATTCGGTCAGATCGACGTTCTGTAACGGCTCTCCCGCGCCTTCCGCCCTGCCCCAATTCAACAATTCGTCAGCCATGACTGTCATATCATCGAGGGTTTTGATCATCGGTGTGCGCAAATCGTCGTCAGCGATCATCTCGGTGCGAAGGCGAAGGCTGGTGATGGGAGTGCGCAAATCGTGGCCAACCGCAGCGACTGTTCGCATACGCTCGGCGTTGAAGCGGTCAATGTTGGCTTGCATCGTATTGAATGCGTGGGCGGTCTTCTTGAATTCCGCAGCGCCACTCTCCGCCAGCGGTTGAGATCGGTCGCCTTTACCAACCCGAAGGGCGGCCTCCGTCAGGTCACGAAGTGGTTTGGTAAGGCGTCTGATGAACAGCAGCCCGACGGCCAGGACGCCCAAGAATGAAAAGATCAGGCTGGTCCAAACACCCTGCACATAGAAGAAGGGCCGCGGCGAAGCGTTTGTCTGCCGTGCGTTGAGCCAAGTACCGTCCATAAGCGGGATGGCAATTTCAACGACTGTGCGCCGCCGCCCGTTGCGCTCTCCCCCCAATTCACGGATCTGCATGAGAATGTCCTTGCCCTGCGGCAAGGCAATCGTTTCGCCAATTTCGCTGATGAGATTGGCGATGCGGGCGGTTTGCGGGCCTGAGGCATCAATCAGCGGCCGGTTCGCCAAGCGCAGGCGCAGCCGCCGCGCCGAGGATGCGCGAACCACGTCCTGGCGCAAATCAGGAGCCAAGGCATTGAGCGCAGGAACCAGCGTGACCAGACGTTCAATCTGAGAATTTCGGCGTAGGTCGCGCAGTTCGCGGTTTCGTTCAAAGCCAAGCACCAAGAACGCAACCGCGTTGGCGACGATGAGCGCTGCCGCCAAGACGAGCGTAAAGCGCGCCGCCAGGCTATCGGGCCACAGGCGGCTCATGCGAGAGCTTCCTGCACGTCGGCGGCAAAACGATAACCGCCGCCCCACTCGGTCAGTATGTAAGTCGGTTTCTTCGGGTCAGTCTCTATCTTGCGACGAAGGCGGCTGATTTGATTGTCGATGGCCCTGTCATAAGCCTTCGCCTCGCGCCCCGCGGTTAAATCAAGCAATTGATCGCGAGACAGCACAGTGTTGGGCCGGTCGAGAAAGACAGTCAGCAAGCGGTTTTCAGCCGTGGTGAGTTCATGTCGTGTGCCGTCATGATGAGAGATCGCGCTTTGCGAAGCATCGTGCACCCAATCGCCGAAGCGGCGAGCAGACAAAACGACCGTTGCCGGAGCCGATGGCACGCGACGCAACACGGCGCGGATGCGTGCCAAGAGTTCGCGCGGATTGAACGGTTTGACGAGATAATCATCCGCCCCGAGTTCTAAGCCAACTATGCGGTCTGTCTCATCGGCCATTGCGGTGAGCAGAATGATGGGTGGACCATTTTCGCTGTTGATCCAGCGGCACAAGCTCAATCCGTCTTCGCCGGGCATCATGATGTCCAGCACGACGAGATCAAACTTGCCATTGCCCAGCGCCTCCCGCGCCTGTGCGGCATCGGCCGCCATTTCGGTGCGGAACCCTTGTTTGCGCAAATATTGGCTTAGCGGCTCGCGGATCTCGCGAGCGTCGTCAACAATCAGAATATGGGCATTGGTAATGGTCATGGGCCATTCGTAGCGGATTTCGCGGGCTTCGCGAACGGCCAATCAGCCAGTGGCTGCGCTTTATTTGTCGCAAATTGTATCAAGCGGGCCGGTTGAGACAACTGGCGACAAACTGCCCCTGCAGCGACAAACTTTTCCGGCTTTGGGCGTCTACATCGGTGGCACAGGAATGATCCTGACGAACCTGAAAATGGAGACTATCATGGTCAATATCACAAAGACATCTGTTGCAGCGCTGACCCTTGGCGCCCTTCTCATCGGCTCGACCGGCGCAATAGCCATCGCTCAATCTTCAAACAACGAAGGCCCACGTGCTGAACACGCCTCATGGTCTGGCAAGAAAGACCGTGGCCACCGTCGTCATCATCGCGGCGGCAAACGTGGCGGGGGTATGATGCAAATGCTGCGAGCGGCTGATGCCAACAATGACGGCGACATCACCAAAGAAGAAATCGACACCTACCGCGCTGCTCAGGTGGCGGCAGCTGATGCCAATAAAGATGGCAATATCTCGCTGGGTGAGTTTGAGACGATCTGGATGGATATGACAAAGCAACGGATGGTTCGCGCCTTCCAACGCCTTGATGCCGATGGCGATGGTTCCGTTACCCAAGCCGAGCGCGATGCGCCTGTAGAACGTATGGTGCGCCGGATGGACCGCAACGGCGATGGCGTCATCAACCGTGAAGACCGTCGCGGACGCGGCGGTGAGCGCGGCAACCGCGATCAACGCGGCGATTAAGCCGATTCCTCAAATTTCTGAAATTGCGCCCCTCGATGAAAATCGTGGGGCGCTTTGTTTATTGCGGGGGCACGTCGCTTTTCGCCACTTTGACGGTTTGCGGGATAGAAAAGCTGCCAACCAGTGCTAGAACACTTCTGAGGCTGCATCTCGGCCTCCGCGGGGGACGTCCATTGGCGCAGGTTACAGTAAACAATGGTTTCAACGCTACGCTGTTCGATCACAGCATCAGCCTTCAGCTGATACAGACCGCCACAACATTTTCTTACAGTTCACTGACAGGCGATATCGTCACGCTAAATGGCACCTTTAGCTATCCCGGTGGTTTGGGGACCAATCCTATTGGCACTTTGGATAGTGTAACCATCGATATCGGCAACGACGGCACGACAGATTTGTCGACGGACTATTCGACTCCCCCGACCGATTTTTCCGGCCTCTTTTCACCCCAACCGGTGTTTTTCGACTCGCTGTTCCAACAAGATGACGTGCATGATCTAACAGGCAGCTTTGTGCTTTTTTCTCTGTCCGGATTTTACAGCAACGGGGGTGTGTTCGGCGCGCCCAGTCAAACGGTCAGCGACACGGCGTCCATATCTGGAAGCGGCGCCATATTTGGTGACGCGATCATCGGCGGAGGGTCGAACGCGCCCACAGGCGACGATCTTATAACGGTCACAGGGCTTACTGGCGATTTGTTGGTAGTCGGTGACACACGCTACAAAGATGCATCGCCCGACACTTCCGTTTATGGCGAGGACAACATCGCCGACACATCATCGAGCAGCAGTTTCAATCTCAAGCTGATCGGAGATTTCGACTTCACATTGGGAAATCTGGACGGCGGCACAATCAACGCCGGAATTGATACGATAACAGGTGGATTGACCGCAGTCACAATCATCGGAGACGGGCGAACGCTGGACGGGCGCAACAACAGCGTCTTTGCGGCTGCGGATATCCTAACCGGCAGTTCCAAAGCCGACACCATAATCGGTGACATTGATACCCTTCTGGTCGATCCACTTGGCGCAAATATCCTCCACGCCGGAGGCGATACAATCGACGGTGGCGCGGGCGATGACATCATCTATGGCGACTACCGTGTTTTGGACCCTGCTTCGGTGGTCAATCAGGGCAGTGATACTATCAATGACGGGGCTGGCAACGATCTGATCTACGGTCAGGTTGGTGACGATGTTTTGTTCGGCGGCACTGGCTCTGACACGATCGACGGTGGCACCGGCCGTGATACCGCCAATTTTTCTCTCAGCGCTAACGCTGTGACCGTGATTTTGGGCATGTTAGGCGCGGACGGCTCTGCCATCGGCAACGGCACCGATATTCTGCGCGAAATAGAAGACGTCACCGGATCGGCGCTCGGTGATATGATCACAGGCAACGAAGCAGCAAACGGCCTCGTGGGTGGCGGTGGCGATGACACTTTGATTGGCGGTGGAGGCAACGACGACTATTGGATCGACAGTTCAGATGACGTGATCCTTGAGCTGGCTGGCGAGGGATACGACGAGGTCTTTACCGATCTGGCCAGCTACACCCTTGGTGCAAACGTAGAGCGCCTCAACTTTATCGATGGTGGCAACCATTCGGCCAAAGGCAACGCGCTCAACAACAGATTTGCCGGCAATGCAGGGCAAGATACTTTCATTCTCGACGAAGGCGGAGCCGACATATTCTCTGGCGGCCAAGGGCAGGATGTATTCGACGCGCGATTGAGCACGAACGGTATCAACATTGATTTAGCCACAGGAATGCATGGTGGCGATGCGGCAGGTGACAGATTTTCCTCCATCGAGGTGTTCTGGGGCTCTAACAATGCCGGCGTCGGCGATACGATGATCACCGAGCTTGCTCGCGCCAAGTTTTACGGCTTTCGAGGAGACGACGATCTAACTGGCGGCGCGACGGTTGATTATCTTGACGGCGGCGTTGGCAATGATGTGCTCAATGGTATGGGCGCCCGCGATGGACTGCGCGGCTTCACGGGCGACGACACGCTGACAGGCGGGTCCGATCGTGACTATTTCCAATACGTCGTTGCCGGGTTCGATCATGATACGATCACCGACTTTCAAGACGGTCTGGACTATCTAAGGATTTTCTCAAACGTAGCCGACGAAATCTCCGATTTCACCATCGCTGGCAATGGAACGTCCTCCGTGTTGCTGACGCTGAACGATGGCACAGGTGAAAACACCATCACGCTCAACAGCGATGATGGCTCGAATATCATCATCGATTCTGGTGATTTTCTATTTTACTGAAAGCCAGCAGCCGTTCAGTGACCACGTTTTTGATTGCACATTTCAGTTAATGCGCTTCAATGCAGCCGGTTCGGATAGTCTGGCGGAGACAACGTCCGTCAACGCAGGGTTTCACCTAACTTCACCAGATGCCAATTTGGTCATCTGGCTGAGAGCTGGTGCATCTTTGCGCAGGCTATTGAGCAAGAGAACGGAATTGAGCAACACTCGTTGACAAAGTCGGCCAAAGGCAGCTGGCTTATCGGCGGATTACTTCACATTTTGAGTTTGTCCGCATCACGCAACTACACAGTTGGATGGAACCGAAGGGCTATCTCACGAAGGCGTCAACAGCCACGCAAGTATGCTCGGCGTTCAATCCGGCTAATAGAACAAAAAGTCGCTCGCATCGATTGTGATGTTCGAGCCACCATCGCTGTTGAGGGTGATGGTGTTATCGCCTGTCCCATCGTTCAACGTTAACAACACAGATGATGTGCCGTTGCCGGTGATGGTGAAGTCGGTCACGGCGTTGGCAACGTCGGAGAAGACGCGCAGGTAGTCGAGGCCATCCTCGTAGTCGGTAATCGTATCGTGGTCGAATTCGGCAAAGACGTATTGGAAGTAATCGCGGTCCGCGCCGCCGGTCAGAATATCATCTCCGACGAACCCGCGCAGTCCGTCGCGGGCTCCCGTGCCGTTGAGCGTATCATTCCCCAGTCCGCCATCAAGGTAATCGACGGTAGCCCCTCCGGTCAGGTCATCATCGCCTGCAAAGCCGTAGAACTTGGCCCGCGCTGCGCCCGTGACCATTGTGTCGGAAACGGCGGCGTTGTTGGAGCCCCAAAAGACTTCCATCGAGGCAAACAGATCACCAGCGGCATCACCACCATGGGTGCCGGAAACGAGATCAATGTCGATCCCCAGCGAACCGGCGCGCGCGTCGAACGTGTCCTGCCCCTGACCGCCTGAGAAGATGTCGTTGCCACCAGCATCGAGAATGAACGTGTCATTGCCCGCATTGCCGTCAAAGCGGTTGGCAAGATCATTGCCGGTGGCAGTGTGGTTGCCCGTATCAAGGAAGGTCAGACGCTCGACATTGTTGCCCAGTGTGTAGCTCGCAAGCCCATCCACATAGACCCGATCATAGCCTTCGCCCGCAAGTTCCGTGACGCTGTCGCCTGCATCCTCAATCCAGTACTCGTCATTACCAAGGCCGCCGATCATGGTGTCGGCTCCGGCTCCACCATCGATGTCATCGTCGCCGCCCGAGCCGAATAGGTTATTGTTTTCGTCGCTGCCGATCAGAACATCGTCAAACCCAGAGCCGGTCACGCTTTCAAAGCCCAGAAGAATATCCATTCCGGCTCCAATCGTGTCTTGCGCAGTACCGGATTGTTGAGACAGATCGACCGTAACGCCAGAAGTTGCGTTCAAATATTGAACATAATCGTTCACACCACCCCGTCCATCGAGAAGATTGTCGCCTTCAGTTCCTTGGATGAGGTCGACATCATTTTCCGAGCCAATCACGTTCTCGAAGCCGCTGAGCCGATCTCCCGAAGCATCACCTCCGCTGGCTAAAACATTAAGCTTGATGACTACGCGCCCGGCAGATTGCGAGTAGTCGACGGTGTCAATACCGCCACCACCATCAAGATCGTCGAAGCCTTCGCCACCGCGTATTGTATCATTGCCAATGCCGCCGAAGATATTGTCGGCTCCGTCCCCGCCGCTTAGCGTGTCATTTCCCTTGCCACCGATCAGTGTGTTTTGACCTTCGGTTCCGAAAACCACATCGGCAAAGTCTGAGCCAGTGACGTTCTCGAAATTCAAGAGCGTGTCGTTGCCGCCGCCGCCGGTCATCTGTTGCGTTGTAATTTCGAGATCAACGACCACCCCGGCGGACGCACCGCTATAGTCGGCGGTATCGTCTCCGTCTCCGCCATCCAGAACATCGTTTCCGTCACCTCCCGCAATGACATTGTCTTCTTCGTTGCCCGTGATTGTGTCGTCAAATGCCGAACCGATGACGTTTTCGAGTTCACGCAGCGTGTCCGTTCCTTCCCCGGTCGCGATGCCATCGGCTCCCGCGAGGCCGAGCAATACCGTCACCGCGCCGACACTTGTCTCGTAAGTGACGGTGTCGTTTCCGCTGTCGCCGTCTATCGTGTCGTTGCCGGTTCCGCCGGACAAAACGTCATCGTCGCCTCCGCCGTTCAGCGTGTCGTCGCCAGTTTGGCCATGAATGATGTCGTCGCCTTCCCCGCCATCGATCTCGTCATCACCTCCAATGACAAGAGCGCCGAGCGTGTTTTGGAAATAGTCGCCGTGGATCGTATCGTTCCCGAGGCCGCCATCTACGACGTCATCGCCTGCGTTCAACTGATTGTCGGCAGATCCTTCTGAAACCTCATAAACGTCTCCGATGATCAAATCGTCAGCCGTGCCGCCGACCAGCACATCAGCACCGGCGGTGACGATGACTTCGCCGTCGGCCACATCGGCCCCACCCATCTTGTAGACATCGCCGATAATTGTTGCCGACTGGCTGCCACCAGTGATCGTGTCGTCTCCTGTCTGAACCTCAACCTCAAATCGAAGCATATGGACATCTCCGATGAGCCATGTTTCGCCTGCCACGGTAGAAATGTCCGTGATCTGATCACCTTCGGTAGCCGCCAAATAATTCGCGGGAGAGAAATAACCATGGTCGCCAATGATTACAGACAGTCCGGTCTGCCCGCGATCAAAGGTCAGATTGTCAAATGCACTTGTGGGTACAGTTCCTGTAACACTTCCTGGGCTACCCCGGGCGGAGTCCCCGGCGACGAAGCCGGTGCTAGTGATCGTTACAGTGTCGGTGGCGGCGGGAAAAGCCAGCGTTCCATCCAGACCGAAAACGGAGTAATCAATATCAATGCCGAAATTTTCGATAGCTCCGCTGATTGTTCCTGTATCGGCTTGCGAAAGAGCATTTACCCAGAAGGATGCATTGCCAGACAAAAACTCACCGACGGGCAAGGGGCTTGTGCCGAAGTCGATGATGAGGTCGGTGTTACCGTCATTATCCGTGTCCCATTCGATCTGGGTCACATCGCCTTCGGGGTCGGTTCCGAGACCTCCGGGATAGGTAAATGTACCGGTGAGCGTCACCCGATCATTCGAGCCCGTTACCCAAACGTAGGACGTAGCGCTTTCAACGAGTATCAAGTCGCGCGCGGTCGATTGACCGCCATCCACGCTCGTGCGGGTCAGGACCGATCCGGCAAAGGTTGTTATTGTTGCCATCAAAACCTCGCATTTTGTGCCTGGTGACGGCAGAAACTTCCGGCTTTCCGTGCTATTTGTCACAAAGCTGTCAATAAAACAGGAAATCTCCTGCATCGATGGTGATGTTCGAGCCATTGCCGCTGTTGAGGGTGATGGTGTTGTCGCCAGTGCCATCGTTGAGTGCGAGCGTTACCGATGAAGTGCCGTTGCCTGCAATTGTGAAATCAGAGACCTCATCGGCCACAGCCGAGAAGACCCGCAGGTAATCCAGACCGTCCTCATAGTCCGTGATCGTATCGTGGTCGAACCCGGCGAAGACATACTGGAAATAGTCCCGCCCGGCGCCGCCTGTCAGCGTATCATCGCCGGTGAAGCCGCGTAATCCATCGTCGGCGCCCATGCCGTTGAGCGTGTCGTTGCCCGTGCCACCGTCGAGATAGTCTATGGTCGCCCCGCCGGTCAGGTTATCATTGCCGCCGAAGCCGTAGAACTTGGCGCGAGCCGCACCCGTAACCATGACATCGGCAGCGGAATTGGAGCCCCAGTAGACTTCCATCGATGAGAACGTATCGCCCGCTGCATCTCCACCATGACTGCCGGTGACAAGATCGATATCTATGCCGAGCAAACCTGCGCGCGCGTCGAACGTGTCCTGCCCCTGGCCGCCGGAGAAAATGTCCGACCCGCCCGCATCAAGAATGAAGGTGTCATTGCCCGCATTGCCGTCAAAGCGGTTGGCGAGTTCGTTGCCCGTGGCGGTGTGGTTGCCGCTGTCCTGGAAGGTGAGCCGTTCAACATTCGCGCCAAGCGTGTAGGTGGAAATACCGTCGGCATAGACGCGATCATAACCTTCGCCCACATTTTCGATCACCGTGTCGCCGGGGTCGGTGATGTAATAGCTGTCATTGCCCGCGCCGCCTGTTAGCGTATTGTCGGCGACATTGCCCGTGAGGCTGTCGTTGTGGGCGGAGCCAATGAGGTTCTCTATACGCAAAAGCGTGTCGCCCTCCGCGTCGCCGCCGCTTGCGGCCCCTGTGGTGAGATCGACGGTCACGCCCGCCGAGGAATTTTCGTAAGAAACCGTGTCGCTGCCCGCCCGCCCGTCGAGGCGGTTGGGCTGATCGTTGGCGGTGAACGTGTCATCGGAGGTTGAGCCGATGAGGTTCTCGATGCCGGTCAGCATGTCGCCTTCCGCATCACCGCCGGTGCCGGTTCCTGTGATCAGGTTGACGGTGACCCCCGCAGCCGAGGCGATGTAGGTCGCCGTGTCGCTGCCGCCGCCACCGTCCATGATGTCCGCGCCCGCGCCGCCGGAGAATATCTCGTCTCGATGGGTGCCGATCAGCACGTCATCTCCTGCCGTGCCATCCGGCACGCCGAAGAGGGCGAATTCGGTGAACTGGGAGGGGCTGGAACTGCTGAATGGGTTTATGTCCGCGACCAGGTCGACGTTCCCGTCGCTGTCGACCCGGTAAAGCTCTCTGTCGCCTCCTACTTCTGCGTCGAAATACAGCGCACCGTTATATTCCGTGAATTTGTTGGTGTTCACGGTCGTGGAGAACGTGACCTGTTCGACAGCCCCGCTGCTGTTGACCTTGTGCAGAAAGAACCCCTCCGTCGTCGCCGCAGAGAAATACAAAGCTCCGGAAAACTCGGTGAAGCCGAAGGGGCTCGAATTGCTAGATCCCGGCCTGATATCAGCCACCTGCTCTACGGATCCCGTGCTGGTGACGCGCCACAGTTCGTTACCGCTGATGCCATCATTGGCGGCGAAGTAAAGCGCTCCGTTGAACTCCGTAAAACCGAACGGGTCCGAACTGCTCGACCCGCTTCGGATATCGGCCACTTGCTCGACCGTGCCATTGCTGTTGAGACGCCAGAGCTCTCTGCCGTCCGTGCCACCATCTGCGTTGAAATAGAGCGCCCCGTTAAACTCAACCAGGTCCTGGGGGCTCGAGCTGGGCACCCCCGGATTGATATTGGCCACGATCTCGACCGCGCCCGTGGCGGTGATGCGCCACAATTCCCTGCCGGTGAGGAAATTGTCGGCGGCGAAATAGAGCGCTCCATCAAACTCGGTGAACCCATCCGGGTTTGCGCCGCCACCGAACGGGTTGAACTCCGTTACCTGCTCGACAGTGCCAGAAGCCGTGACGCGCCAGACTTCCTCGTTGCTGCCATCATCGTCGGCCGCAAAGTAAAGGGCGTCGTTGAATTCGGTGAAGTGAAATGGAAGCGAACCCTCCGAGCCCGGGTTGATGTCTGCCACCTGTTCGACGGTGCCTGTTTCGGTTACGCGCCAAAGCTCGGCACCCGTGGTATCGTCTAAAGCGGTAAAATAAAGCGAATTGCCGAACGGTGTCAGTGCGGTGGCAAGGGAGCTGAAGGGGCCTGGGTAAAGATCAGCCACCTGTTCAACGGTTCCGTCGTTCGTCAGTCGCCACAATTCCTGTCCGCTCGCGCCGTCATTTGCTCTGAAATAGAGTGCGTTGCCGAACTCCGTCAGCTCTCGGGGTTCCGAAAAACCTAAACCGGGCGAGATGTCCGCCAGTTGCTCGATCATGCCATTGCTGTCGAGCCTCCAGAGTTCCTCTCCGTCGCTGCCGTCTCTAGCTGCAAAGATCAGAGACGTTTCACGCGCCACCGTCGCCACGTTCATCGATGTCGTCACGATGTCCGTTGCGATGACCACGGTATAGGTGAACGTGCTCGTGCCCGCAGGCGCTTCGCGTCCGGCGGATTCATAGACCAGCGACCGCAATTGCGCAGCGGTGAGAAAATCTCCCTGCTGCACCAGCGTGCCGTCGGGATAGGTCACGTAACCCACATCCGGCAGGCTATCGATGAAGATGGTTGCCAGTTCCGCGAACGGCGTTTCGATCCCCATATCAACCCGGAAGCCCGAAGGCGCTGCGATGGTCTTGGGTGTGTCGACGGTGAAGGGCATGGGGCAACTCCGATACAAAAGGCGCGGCTCAACAACCCAGTGAAACGCAAGCCTTCATCCTGAAAGAACAAGGCCACGGGCGCTCGCCAGAAAAGGCAAAGCTTACCAATTCTCCGTCAGACTGCAATATCTCACTCTGATGCATCACCTCAGCACTATTGCTACCCTTGCGTTACGCGACAGAAGTATTACTGCCTGATTTATCGACCAGAACCCATTACGTGCAGAGCCTGCGCCATGAAGCCCGCGATCTGAGGGAGATAGTGGCAATGCAGACGCTGGAACTGCGCTTGGTCAAAAAAGCATGATCGCGGATGGGATTGAGATCGAATGAGGCATCCCGCATCTAAAAAGCTAGTTTATTGCTCTCAGGTCGTTCTTCACCATTCAGTACTGTGCAGCTGCATGCTGTCTCTACGACTTATTAGGCTGTTTTTGTGTCATACCTGAATGACGCCCTACCCTTCATGAAGTGTCGCAGCAGCACTCGAAAGATGGCAGGTAAGCCGGCTTTTTTTGGGTTGTGGTGACTCGAATTTGGCACCTCTTACCCACTTGTTTTCAGCGATTTTCGGCAAATCAAGCATCCAATTTCATATCACTTCAATTTCCATCAGGGGGTCGCGCGAAGACAAGCGTCAAACCGATTTGCTAAGTTGTGCGTGGCAGGACAGCGGCAAAGTCTACGGCTATCGCTAGCTGCACGATGATTTGCTCGATCAGGGCGAGACTTGCTGCCCAAACCGGGTGGCTCGATTGGCCAATCTTTCAGGGATCAAGGCGCAGATTGGTTACAAAAGTCGACCGGGAACATACGGCGGCAGGCCGTCCGTCATCGTCGATAATACGCTTGATCGGCGCTTCGATGCCAAAGCGCCGGACACGGCTTGGGTGAGGGATATTACCTATATCAAAACCCATGAAGTCATTGCCTATCTCGCTGTCGTCATCGACCTGTTCTCGCGTCGCGTCATTGGTTGGTCGCTTCAAAGCAGGCAGATAGCGGATGTGGTTCTGCAAGCGCTGCTGATGGCCGAGTGGCGGCGCAAACCAATGCAGCAGGTACTGGGCGCCACTTAGACGAAGGCTCGCAGTTCACCAGTATCGAATGGGCAGCGTTCCTGCGTCAGCACAATCTGGAGCATTCGATGATCCGACGCGGTAATTGCCACGACAATGCCGTAGCAGAGAGTTTCTTAAACCTGCTCAAACGCGAGCGGATCAAGCGACAAACCTACCGCAGCCGTGAAATGGCCAGTCGCGGATTTGCAGACGCGCAATTTTTCGCTCGTTGAAGCGGAAATTCGGTGGTGCTCGGTTGCGTCGCCACTCCACCGATAATCATCAATTTTCCGTTCTTCTGCACAAAAGTCTGGAACTAACAAACAGGATATTCAACAAGACTTGTAGCGTGTTGCTCTCGGATTACTCTAACGGTAGTGTTTTGTTTTTATTCAGCGCGTAGATTCGTGCGATTTGACGGCGGGACCAAGTATGGCGATTTCAACTTTTGGCAATACCAGCTTCGATACTGTTCTGGGGGACTATCTTATCGGAACAGGAGTCGGGCTGGGGTATGGCGAACTTGAAATAGATGCTGGAAGTATATTCAACGCAACCGCGTCGAATATCTCGACCAATCCCCGGCTTCTTGTTGGGGCAGACGGCAATGAGGGTTTGGTAGCAGTTGATGGTCTCGGTTCCTCAATCAACCTGCTGAGCAATGGCGCAAATTTCGGATCCAGCAGTTATGCCACATTCGGTTTCGGCTCTAACTCGATAGGCACGTTTGATCTTACTGCTGGAGCAGCTGCCAGTGTTAGCCTCAATGGAACCGTGCCTTTGGCCGGACAGGTTTCGAGCGCGAATTTCGGTGTAACGGGTGGTGATGGCATGCTCAATATGGATGCTTCCAGCTTAAGCATCGAAGGGGCAGCGGCACGACTTTCGTTTGGCTTTGACAACGCGAATGGCACAGGGACGATCAGCAACTCGTCGTCGATCTCCATCAACGCTTTGGGCAGCGGAAATGACGGTGCTGTTATGACGGTGGGGGACTTCAACTCGATCGGCGCAATGACTGTCGATGAAAGCTCCATCGCCATGACTTCTTCAAGTTACGCGAATGCTTTCGTCGGCAATGTCGGTGGTGATGGGATGCTGTCCTTAACATCCTCCACTTTCACCGCCGACGCCGAGAGTTTCGCGGGACTTTTCGTTGGAGTCCAAGAGTCTAGTGGGATCGTCAATCTGACGTCTACTGCTTTTGAACTGAACGGCAAGCTTGGCGCTTTCATGAACATTGGCCAGGCAACACCTGGATCAACCATGGTCCCGGTAAGCACCGCTGCGGTTAATCTCGATAACTCCTCGCTCACCCTGTATTCGCGAGACGGCTATGCAGGTTTCAATATGGGGCGTAACGGAAATGACGCTTCAGGCAGCTTTTCCGCGATCAACGGGTCATCGGTAACCATCACATCCGATGCCGCAGCGATGCCGGAGGGCGCTTATCTTGGAGTGGGCCGACTGGGCGAAGCATCAGGCGATTTGTCGATCATCGACAGCACTCTCACCATGTCGGCACTGACCGGTGACTACGCGACCATAAACATCGGAAGGGCCGGTGCCACAGGCACTGCAACTTTCAACAATGCAACTATCGACATTTCGGGAGGGCAGAACACCACCACCGGCATCCGCGTAGGGCGCAGCGACAACAGCAATGGCGATCTCATACTGACCAACGGTACCAATCTGACAATCGACGGCGGTTACGCATTCCTCCTCATCGGCACGAATGTGGACGAGACTGGGACTGTCACGGAAACCAGCGTCGACACCAATGGTTCTGTTTCTATTCTGGGCGGGTCGACCGTCAGCATAACATCCGATCCAACGAGTCCGGGTTCGATTGCCGCTGTCAGGATTGGCGCTGATGCTGCTGCCGCCTCGGCTGACCTGATAATCAGCGGTGCAGGATCAGCACTCAGTTCCACTGATGTTGTCATCGTTGGTGGAGACCCGAACCTTGGGCAAAACGGCACAGGTGCCATAACTGTGGAGGAAGGCGGATCGCTTACAACAGGTTTGCTGGGAATTGGCACCGGGGGCACGCTGAACACCAGCAATGCAGTCCTCAATGTTGCCGATCTTGGATCGGCTGATAACGCAACTTGGAATCTTCAGGCAGCCGGTGACACTGACCTGCAGGGTAACCTCGAATTGGAATCAGATATGGTAATCAATTTCGAGGTTTCAGCGGACGGCTTGTCGGCAGGCAGATTGATGCAGACGGGCATGAGCGCAGATATCGGTGCCGACGTCTCCATGATCCTGAATGCGCCGAGTGGCTTTGAATTTGAAGCTGGAGATGCTTATTCACTGCTTGCGTTGGACGTCACCACAGCTTCGGTTTCCACTGATCTGGCTACGGATTTCAGCGTGGCTGGTCAGGATGCTGATTTTTCCTATGTGGTGCAGACCTCGTTGGGATCTGGATACAATTTAGGCTTCGAGGCACTCAACAACGGCGACGGGAGCGGTGTCGCAACGCTTGATTATTCCGGTGCCACGGCCAGTTTGATGCTGGACTTCAATACCGACACCGGCGTCGTGTCTGGCGATGGCGGAGGCTTCAGCGAGATTTACGCAGTCAACGTCGATGAACTGGTAGGCTCGGTTCTGGGTGATGATATGCTTCTGATTGGTGCCAACAACGGCTTCCTCTCAGGAGGCGGAGGGTCCGATACGCTTTTTGGTGCAAATGGCGATGACACGCTTGATGGAGGTACTCAAAACGACATTCTGGATGGCGGTTCTGGTGCTGACACAATGATCGGCGGTGCGGGCAACGACCAATTTTACATCGATGACACTGGCGATGCGATTGTTGAATTGATCGGCGGAGGCAATGACCGTGTCTACGTGTCGGGACTTGCTGCCTATACGATGGACGACAATGTTGAACGCGCTACCTTCCTCGACGGGGGTAATCACACTATTTTCGGTAACGCCGGAAACAACCGGTTTGACGGTAATGCCGGTCTCGACAAATTCATTTTGGATGCAGGTGGCAACGACACCTATTCCGGTGGCAATGGCGAGGACACATTCGACGCCCGTACTTCAGCCAACGGCATCACGATTGATTTGGTGAATGGCAATCACGGCGGCGATGCAGCTGGTGATATTTTCTCTTCAGTGGAGAAGTTTTTCGGCTCCGCATCAATGAGCGATACGATGACAACCGGGCTGGCCCGGGCCAAATTCAGTGGTTTCGGCGGGGATGACATTCTCACCGGCGGCAACACCGTAGATTTCCTTGGTGGCGGTGCTGACGACGATGTTTTGTCCGGTATGGGAGCGCGAGATACACTCCAAGGCGATACGGGCAATGATACCATGACAGGTGGTGCTGACCGGGACCAATTCCTCTACGTCAAAGCTGCCTTTGGCCAGGATACAATCACGGACTTTGAGGATGGGCTCGATTATTTCAAGATCTGGGGCGGTAACAGCCCGTCCAACGGAGTCGCGTCGTCTCTTGCCGACTTCACAGTCACAGGTAATGGAACCTCCAGCGTCCGTCTGACCCTTAATTCGGACACATCAAACTTCATCGACATCGAAGGAGCAGGCGGATCAAATGTCACCATTGATACGTCAGATTTCCTTTTCTACTGATCCGCTTAAGTGGGCTGAAGCGGGTAATCTGAAACATCTCTCTGGTTCGCCAGAAATGTTATTGCGTACAGACTTCAGCAATTCCTAGCTTCTGGACACCTCGACGGATATTCTTGGTCGAAGTAATGGCGCCTCCTGCGAGCCGTCGCTTGTTAGCGGCTTGTTCCAGAATGCGCTGAGCCGCCGGGCGTTGTTTCGGTTCCCCTAACACTCCACCAGCGGCGAAGCATCGGCTGCAGCGCTGAAATGAAATTTGGATGAGCCATTTTTTTATGTCTGATTTGGAGTGATGAAAAGCGGATTAAGGCTTCATATAGAGCGGTCAAGAAGTCAGAGAATATTGAACTGGGCGGCAACTCTTCCTCGTGGAGAGCAGTGCAGCATGGAAAGTGCCAATCAATGCCATGCATGGCTTGTAAGTTGCGATGTCGTCGGCACCGAAAACCAATCGCAATAATTCAGATCTGGCTCTAATACGTTGCCCGACCGCCGGAGAGACCAAACGTGGAGCCTGTGGTGAAACTGTTTTATTCGGATGCGAGCCAGGCAAATCATTGCCCTACTTGGGGCGCATAACGGTCACCGCAAGCATGTAGCGATCAGCACAATATGGAATAAACGTTATCGTCACTTTTCCCCTCCACTGCCGTTGGGAGATTTTTGCAAACGAGCCATTCTGACTCTTCCGCTCTTTGCTTGGAAGCCTCAGAAACGGAATGACTCTTCATCGGCCAATATCGATTGGCTGCATATGGTCGCTTGATCAGAGCTACAGCGTTAAGCCAGTGCACCGAAATGTGCTCGGCAAAACATCGCAGAGAAAACCAACAACTAAACCTGGTTTTTCCCAACCTACGTGCTGCGTTCGCGTTAAGCACAGGCAGTCTGTACCAACTGGTTCAGGGCTTGATCACATCTTGCGTTGCAGAAATCTTTTCGGCGCGGTTGAAAAATGACCTTAGCTTTATTTGCATTGAAACTGACAGCGCCCATGCAGCGGGTAAAAGCGTCACTCTACTGCTGAGCTTACCCGCAGAACACAGGCGTTGGAATCAAATCGCAAAGGGGGTGCGGCAGGGGTAATATACATCGACCACCCCTTTGAATTGTTGATAGCAGTGATCGAATTTAAGAAAACTGGCGGAGACGAAGGGATTCGAACCCTCGAGACGGTTCCCCGTCTACGCCCTTAGCAGGGGCGCGCCTTCGACCACTCGGCCACGTCTCCGCCGCCGTGACTAAAGTAAAGGGGGGATGCGATCAAGGTGAAATTGAGCGCTTTGTATTGGCTTATGAAACCGCCAGCCAACGGGTGGCGGCAACGGTCAATTCTTCGATCATCTCAGTCGGGTCGGCTTGGGGGTTGGCCATGAGTTCCGACATCGCCCCTTCCACCATCCCGTGCGCAAGTGAGGCGGCGATTGCAGGGTCCACATCATTGCGCAGTTGGCCCCTTTGCTGGCCGTCTGCGATGTGCGCGGCGATTGATTGGCGCAGGCGTGTGCCGGAACGGTATCCGTCACGCAGGGCAAACGGCACCAGTGCCATCAGTTCCACCAAATTCTGCTCTTTCGCTGCCTGATTGAACATGGCCTGCATGACGTGGCCGAACCGCTCAGGCCATTCGATTTCCCAAAGATGTTTGGATTGCAGGGCTGTATCGAAACGGGTTTCCACCGCCTCCATCACCGCGATCAGCAACTCGTTCTTGCTCTTGTAGCGCAGATAAATCGTGCCCACTGCCACACCTGCATCTCGGGCTACTTCCGACAGCTTTGTGGCCTCAAAACCGTGCTCTGCAAAATGGCGGGTCGCCTGCTCAACGATGCGGTCAGTCTTGTCCGATTGGGGGGTGGTTTGGCTCACGGGTGAATGGGCTCTTTTAAAGACGAGAACAGGCTTTTCGCCAGAGCGAAATGAATATCATTCAGATTTTCGATTGACAAACGGCTGAGATTGGAAAAAATGAATGAGATTCATTCATATTTCAATTGAGGCGAATGGCTATGGCCAACATGACAAGACGACAGATTATGAGCGCCGCATCGGTCTGCGCGATTGGCCTGCCGATTGCCGGATGTTCCTATGCGATGTGGCGGCCTTTGGCGGAAATAGACCAAGCGCCTACCAATCCCCCGCCAGTGACCGTGCGGCTGTCCGCCAGGATTACCTTGCACATGATTCAAACTGGCTGGGTGTCGGTGAAGGAAACGCACCGCGCCTATTCCGGTCCGAAGGGCTTGCGCCTTCCTGCCATTATGACCGATGGCGATTGGACGGAATGGCTGCCTGTGACGGCTTGGGCCCTTGAACACCCTGAAGGACTTTTTGTGGTTGATACCGGCGAGACGGCGGCGATCCTGAAGCGTGATTACACCGCTTGCGATGCCGTCACCGGCCTGTTCTACCGCCGCAACCTGCGCTTTTCGCTGACGGCGCAGGATGAGATCGGGCCGCAAATGAAGGCGCTTGGGCTTGCGCCAGAGCGGGTGTCGAAAGTGGTGATGACCCATTTGCATTCCGACCATATGGGCGGGATGGGCTGGTTCAAGCAGGCTCAGTTTTTCGTCTCACAACAAGCGCAGGGCGGGCATGCGGGCGCTTTGATGTGCCGCATTCCCGAGGGAATCGATATTCGCGCCGTTCGTTTGGCGGAAACAGCGCGTGGCGTGTTTAACGCCTCCTCTCCTCTTACAACGGACGGCACGGTTTCGATCATCCCGACCAATGGCCATGCCAATGGGCATCAGTCGGTTTTGATCGAAGGCGAAGGTCGTTCGTGGTTGATTGCAGGTGACGCCGCGTTTTCGCTCGACCAGATCGAAAACGGGACGATTGCGGGAATCGTTGAAGATCATGCTGCCGCTGTGGAAACATCCAACCGGCTGAAAGCGCAATATCAACAGTTCGGCACGACAATTCTACCAACCCATGATGCAACCAACATGCAGCGCCTAATTGGTTAAACACCATATTCCCCTAGCGACGAAGGGCGCAAAGCCAAACTGCTGGGAGCGATACCGACGGTTAAGCCTTCCATCGTTCCTGCACGCAGCAGCCATCCGCACGATGCGCGGATTATCCCCAAGAGCCACGATTTTCACTGGCGGCTAATCCATGTCTGCCGTTGCACAACGGGCGTTCGTGGGGAACAGTGGTTCAAAATCCAACGGAATTCAGTGCATGGCCATTAAGGCAATTCTTTTCGACAAGGATGGGACCTTGATCGACTTCTCGGGCACGTTTGGGCCGGCGACCGCGAAGGTGATCGGTCATTTGAGCGATGGTCACGCAGTCATTGCCGCCGATCTGGCGGAGGTGCTCGGGTTTGATGCCGATTTGAAAGCCTGTCACGCGCATTCCGTTCTCATCGCGGGCAGTTTGAGGGATATCGCGGAAGTCGCAGCCCCAATCTTGCGGCGTGATGATATTGATCAACTCGCCAGCGATATCGATGCGCTCTACATCCTGCATTCGACCTCCAGCCTCACCCCGTTTCCGTTCACGCACGGCGTACTGGATGAATTGGGCGCGATGGGGCTGCCGCTTGGTATCGCAACCAACGATTCCGAAGAGGCTGCACGGGTGCATTTAGCCGAGCTTGGCCTGCTTGAACGCTTTGCGCTGATCTGCGGTTTTGACAGCGGACATGGCGGAAAGCCTGAACCTGGGATGGTTTTGGCATTCGCCAGCCACTGCAAATTGGCGGTGAGCGAAATTGCGATGGTGGGCGACTCCGAGACCGACATGAAGGCAGCACGGGCCGCAGGCGCTTTGGCAATCGCAGTGGCCAGCGGTGAAGCGGAAGCGCAAGACCTTGCTGAATTCGGCGACCATGTTTTGAATGATATCAGCGCATTACCCGATCTTGTGCGGAAATTGAATCAGGAGATGAACGCATGAGACAGGTTGTTCTAACGCTCAATGCCGGCTCGTCCTCGGTAAAATTCGCCCTGTTCGATGCCGATGGTGACCCGACATTGGAACTGGTTGGCCGCGTCGAAGGCATCGGCTCCGACGCTTGGCTAAGGGTGAAAAACGCGCAAGGCGAGACAGTCGTAAGGCGCGATCTGGACGAAGGTGCAATAACCTCCCCCACAGATGCGTTGGCGACCATTATGACGGTGCTGAGCGAGCTTGCGCCTGACACGGAAGTGCGCGCAGTGGGCCACCGTATCGTGCATGGTGGCGTCGACTATGACGGGCCGGTATTGCTCGACGCGCCAACCATCGCAAAGCTTGAGGCGCTGACACCCTTTGCGCCACTTCACCAGCCGCACAATTTGGCCGGGGTGGTGGCTGCGCATGAGGCATTTCCCGATGCGCCGCAAATCGGCTGTTTCGATACGGCCTTTCACCGCCACCAGCCGTGGGTGAACGACACCTTTGCCCTGCCTCGGCGGCTTTATGACGAAGGCGTGCGGCGCTTTGGGTTTCACGGGCTTTCCTACGAATATATCGTCAGCCAGATGAAGCGCGACGCGCCTTATCACCATGATGGCGGCGTGATCGTGGCGCATTTGGGCAACGGAGCATCCATGTGCGCCATTCGCGGCGGATTGTCGGTCGCGTCAACGATGGGCTTTTCCGCACTCGACGGCCTGCCGATGGGCACGCGATGCGGGCAATTGGACCCGGGCGTGGTGCTTTACATGATGGACCAATTGCAGATGGGGCCGCGCGAGATTGAGCACATGCTCTACAAGGAATCCGGGCTCAAGGGTTTATCGGGCTTGTCGAACGATATGCGCGAACTGCTGGCTTCCAACGACCGCGCGGCCAAACACGCGCTTGATTATTTCGTCTTCCGAATCCGCCGAGAAATCGGTGCGATGGCTGCCGTTTTGGGCGGGCTGGACGCTATCGTGTTTACTGGCGGGATTGGCGAAAACGCAGACATCATCCGCGAACGGGTTTGCGACGATATGGATTGGCTGGGCTTGGAAATGGACGAGGATCGCAACCGTCTCAATGCGCCAATCGTTTCATCAGACCGCAGCCGCGTGAGGATTTTCGTCACGCCAACTAACGAAGAGCTGATGATTGCACGCCACGCGAGCGGCTGGCTGTAGACAAAAAAGGGCGGCCCGATGGACCGCCCTCTTGGTTGTTCATGCGCAGGTTTTACTGGTCTTCGATACGCGCCAATTCCACCCAATTGCCGTCTTTGATGACGGAAATGATGACTTCGTCAGCGCCTTGGTGATCGGTTGCTGAATAGTCGACTGTGTTGCCAGAAATGACATCTTCGTAGTTCAGGCTTTCCATCGCTTTCTGGAACGTGTCGGCGTTCAAGTCTCTGCCAGCTGCTTCCAGTGCTTTGTGCATGGTGATGGCTGCAGAATAGCCCAACACAGCGCCTGTGCCCGGCAATTGCTCGCCTGTGGCCTCGGTGTATTGCTTGAAGAACTTCTGCACTTCTGGCTTGTCCATGCGGGAGAGCAAATCAGCCCAACCGGCAGCGGCATACATGCCCTCGGTCACGCCACCTGGCACTTTGGCCATGACAGTGTGGAAGCCAGCGGACGAGTTGATGAAGAACATGTCTTTATCCATGCCCAACTTCTTGGCCGTGCCAGCAACCGTGATCGCCTGACGCACGCCCAAAGCCATAGCGACGATCTGACAACCGTCTGACTTCAGTTTTTGCAGCGAACCGACGAAGTCGCCTTCGTCCGGCTTGTGCGTTGTTTCAGAGACGAACTCCAAACCGTCCATCGCCGAAGCGGCATCTTGTGCGCCAGCCACGATTTCTTTGCCGAAGTCGGTTGGCAGCGTCATGGTGCAGATTTTCGACACGCCTTTTTCTTTGGCCAAATACGGCACACCAGCTTTGATCTGCGCGTAGTAGGACGCTGTTCCCGCATATTTAAACTGCGAGAAAGGTTCGTTCATTTGGCGCGCGGCTGAAAGCGGCGAGACGTTGGGAATGCGCTTTGCTTCCAACACAGGGAAGGCAGCGATGTTCATGGGCGTGCCGAGCGACAGCAACATGGCGAAAACGCCGTCACCGTTGACCAGCTTGTTCATGCCCTGAATGGCTTTCGGCATCTGATAACCATGATCTTCCACAACAAAGCGGATTTTACGACCGTGGACACCACCGGCAGCGTTCAGTTCATCGAAGTAAAGCTGTGCAGCCTTGGTGGCAGGGCCGCCAAAGGCGGCAAAAACGCCTGATAGATCGTTGTTGGAGCCGATCAGGATTTCGGTGTCAGTGACCCCCTGTTCGGCGTGGGCTGGCATGGCCAGCATGGATGTTGCTGCGGCGGCAAGCGCCAGTTTCTTGAGCATTTTCATTTGTGTTCCTCCGGTTTGTTGCCGACACGCTCCCACGTCGGCGGATAAGAAAGGCTAGTACATTTCGGCGATGAGCGCCGCATGTTTTTCCTCCACGAAGCCACGTTTCAGCTTCATGGTCGGGGTCAGTTCGTCGTCCTCCGCCGTCAACAAAATGTCGATGAGGCGAAATTTCTTTATCTGTTCAACTTGCGCGAAATCTTTGTTCACTTCGTCGATAACGTCACCAACGAGTTTCTGAACTTCCGGCGCAGCGCAGAGCGATGCGTAGTTGTTGAACGGTATACGTCTGTCTTGTGCGAACTTTTCGACATTTTCCTGGTCGATCATCACGAGGCAGGACAGATATTTGCGGCGGTCACCGATGATGACAGCATCCGAAATATAGGGTGAGAATTTCAAGCGGTTTTCAATTTCCGCAGGCGTGATGTTCTTGCCACCTGCCGTGATGATGATGTCTTTCAAACGGCCTGTAATTGTGACGTAGCCTTCGTTGTCGACATAACCGACATCGCCAGTGCGTAACCATCCATCTTCGGTGAAGGTTTCTGCGGTCTTTTCGGGCTTGTTGAGATAGCCCTGAAACACGTTACCGGCTTTGTACTGAATTTCGCCATCTGTTGCGATGCGCACTTGGGCACCCGGCACTGGCTTGCCGACAGAGCCAATCTTGTGCTCACCGAATGTGTTGATGGAAATCACACCGCTTGATTCCGTCATACCGTAGCCTTCCAGCACCGGCGCGCCGATGGAATGGAACCATTTGAGCAATTCCGGCGATATGGGCGCAGCGCCTGAACCGCCGCGGCGCAGACGATCCATGCCGAGCATACGCCGCAGATTGCGCAATACCATGAAGTCCCAGAACCTGTAAGACAAAGAACCTGCCGCTTCAGGATCAGCACCATTCATGATTGCTTCTGCGCGTCGTTCGCCGGCCGCCAGCGCTTGCTTGTAGGCCCAGCGCTGCATGGCCGTTGCGTCGGATGTAAGGATAGACACGCGCGAGTATATTTTTTCCCAAAGCCGCGGCACAGCAACGAACGTATGCGGCGAGACTTCTTGCAGATTGTCGAAAACCGTCTCTGGGCTTTCGGCAAAGTTCAACGTGGCGCGAGAGACGAGCGGGCCGAAGCCTGAAAAGAGGCGTTCCAGAATGTGACAAAGGGGCAGGAAGCAAATTTGCTCGTCTGTCGCATAGGTCGGTGCGCCGACCATGCCGGATGACAGCGAGTGGAAGATATTTCCATGACTGATCATCGCGCCCTTGGGCATGCCGGTTGTGCCGGAGGTGTAGACGAGGATGGCGATGTCATCGGGTTTGCTCTTGGCAATCTCTTCTTCGAACCGGCCCGGATTGGCCTTCTCGAATTCGCGGCCCATCGCGTACAGATCTTCGATGAAAATGACCTTATCGTCCGAGAAGTCATGCAGGCCGTCGCGGTCGAACACGATCGCTTTGGTGAGGCCGGGCATTGCGTCTTTGACTTCGAGAAACTTGTCGAGCTGCTCGTCGTTTTCCAGAAACAGGAAACGGCTGTCAGAATCGTTGACCAGATATTCGAGCTGACTGGCGCTGTCTGTCGTGTAAACGCCGGAGCCGATCCCACCAACGCATTGGGTTCCGAGATCAGCGAACAGCCATTCCTTGTTGTCTTCCGACAAAATGGAGACAACTTCGCCGCGCTTCAGGCCCAATGACATAAGGCCGAGGCCGACGAGTTTGGCGTTTTGATAGTAATCGTTCCAAGAGAACGATAGCCAAATGCCGAAGTCCTTCTCCCGCATGGCGGTGCGTTCGCCCAGCTCTGCGCAACGGGCCTGAAACAGTTTGGGCAGCGTGTCATAGCCATCGATGAAGAATGGGCCTTGCGCCATATCAGCATTTACTTTGATGCCGTTTATGTCCTGCATTGCTGGCATTTCAGCCGCTTTGTGGGTCTTCAAATCCATGTTCGTTACCTCCACGTTTTGCGCTGTTTCCAGCGGCGCTGTCCGCGCTGATTTTCGTCGGCACTCACCCCCAGATAAAACTCTTGCACGTCTTTCGACGAAGCCAATGTACTGGCTTCGTCCGCCATCACGATGCGGCCAAGCTCCATGACATAACCGAAGTCTGCAAGCTCCAACGCCACATGGGCGTTTTGCTCAACCAACATCATGGTCACTTTTTGCTCGCGGTTCAAACGACCGATAATCTCAAAAATTTCTTCCGTCAGCAGTGGCGAAAGACCGAGGCTCGGTTCATCCAGCAGCATGATACGCGGCTTTGCCATGAGGCCACGACCGATGGCGAGCATTTGTTGCTGGCCGCCAGAAAGCGTTCCGGCCTGTTGCGCAGAGCGTTCCTTCAAAATCGGAAAATATGTGTAGACCATTTCCATGTCAGTGGCGATGTTGGCGGCACCGTCTGAGCGGGTGTAGGCACCCATCGAGATGTTTTCAGCCACCGTCAGAAGCGGGAAAATCTCGCGGCCCTCCGGCACATGAACAAGGCGCTTGGCCACAACACGGTCCGGCTCCATGCCCTGAATTTCTTCGCCCTCGAGAACGACCGTTCCTTTTTCAGGATCCATCACGCCGGAGATGGTTTTCAGGAGCGTTGTTTTGCCCGCACCATTTGCGCCCAAAACGGTTACGATCTGACCCTCACGCACTTCCAGCGACACGCCGCGAATGGCCATGATCGGTCCATAGTAGGATTCCAGGTTGTCGACCTTGAGAACAGGTTGACTCATGCCGCGTCCTCCTTCTTGGACTTCCCTGTCTTGGAGACCCCCTTCGTGCCGAGATAAGCCTCAATCACCGCCGGATGCGATTGCACTTCGGCGGACGTTCCGGTCGCCAATTCTTTGCCATCAGCCAGAGCAAGCACGCGGTTGGAGACGGCGGAAACGAGGCCCATGTCGTGCTCGACCATGAGCACGGTTATGCCGAGTTGTTTTTGGATATCTTCAATCCAGAAGGCCATATCCTGTGTCTCTTCGACGGAAAGGCCTGAGGCCGGTTCGTCGAGCAGCAAAAGGCGCGGTTCTGTCGCCAAAGCGCGACCCAATTCGACGACCTTGCGCACGCCATATGGCAGGCCAGAAATCATCTTGTCGCGGTATGCCTGGAGATCCAGGAAATCGATCACCTGTTCCACTGCTTCGCGGTGGCGGCGTTCTTCGTCGCGCACTTTCGGCGTGAAAATCAGCTCCGATATCATGCCGGTTTTGCGGTGGCGCTGGCGGCCAACGAGCAAGTTGTGCAGCACGGTCGCTTGTTCGAACAATTCGATGTTTTGAAACGTGCGCGCGATACCCAGCATCGGCACTTCGTCTGAACGACGCTTCAGCAGGTCTTTGCCATCAAACGTGATGCGCCCTTCCGCAGGGTCATAGAACCGCGAGACGAGGTTGAACATTGTGGATTTGCCAGCACCGTTTGGCCCGACAAGGGCGAAGACTTCGCCCTCCTCGATTTTCACCGACACATCGTTGACGGCGACAACACCGCCAAAACGCAGCGTGACGTGGTCGAATTCCAGCAGGCTCATCGCACGCGCTCCGTCTTTAGGTAAGATTTCTGGCGGCGGAACATATCGCGGCGGTAGAACGGGAACAGCTCGAAATAGGTTCGCACTTTCAACCAACGGCCATACAAGCCCATCGGCTCAAACAGAATGAAGCCGATCAGAATGGCGGCGAAGATGCCGCTCTCCAAGCCAGGCACGTTGATGTTGATGTCAAAGGCGGTGGATAGGAACGTGCGGCCGTTGGCGATCAAAACCGGAATGACCCCGACGACGATGGCCCCAAGAAACGCGCCGTGAATGAAGCCAAGTCCACCGATCACGATCATCAATAGCAATGTGATGGACAGCACCAGATCGAAGGTTTCGGAATTGACGAAACCAGCCGAATGGCCAAGCAACGAGCCGGAAAGCCCCGCGAAGGTTGCTGACAGGAACAGCGCCTTGGTCTTTGTCACGGTCAGGTTGATGCCCATCGCTTGCGCGGAGATTTCAGAGTCGCGCACGGCGGTGAACGAGCGGCCCAAAGGTGCCCGAAGGAGATTGCGGTAGACCAGCATCACGATAACCACGACCGCCAGACAGACATAGTAGAAGGCGTATGGGGTCGCAAAACGGTTCACCGTGAAACCAAAGATCGAAATGTCCGGCACCACAATACCGCTGACACCGCCGGTCCACGGTTCGGCAAGAATGATGATATCTGCGATGAGGATCGACAAAGCCAGTGTTGCGAGCGCTAGATACACCCCGTGAAGCCGCAAAACAGGCAGTGCGATCAACGCGCCCAGACCGCCAGCGATCAAACCGGACAGCGGGAAAGCGATGAGCCAAGGCACACCAGCTTCCAGCATTTTTACGTTGGCATAGCAGCCAAGTGCCATGAAAAAGGCGTGGCCCAAACTGGGCAGACCCGTATGACCCGTCAGCAACATCAGCCCCATGCCTGCGATAGCAAGGATCAAAACGCTGGTCACTTCGCCAATCGCATATCCAGAAAGCAAAAGCGGCAAGCCCAACATCCCAATGGCCAGCAGCGCATACCAGAAAGCCTGCGCGCCGTGTTTGAAGAGGCGGATATCGGCGTCATATGAGGTTTTGAAAACGAAACGCATCGGCCTACACCTTCTTCTTTTGGGTTTGCGAAAAAATACCGTCAGGGCGGAAGATCAGGACCAGCAACAAAATTGCGTAAGGCGCGATTTGCGAAATTCCTGGAACGCCATAGCGCGATGCCAATTGCTCAACCACGCCGATGATTAGACCGCCAACCAGCGCACCCGGCAACGAACCAAAACCACCGATGGCTGCGGCTGCGAATGCTTTGATGCCCAGCAGTCCGATGCTTGGTTCAATCGCGCCTTTGGAGGCGAACAGGATGCCAGCAACCGCAGCCACCGCGCCTGAAAGGCCCCAGACGAGGCTTTGAACCCGCTTGACGGGGATGCCCATGTAATAAGCGGCCAATTGGTTTTGTGACGCCGCCTGCATGGAAATGCCAAGCTTGGTCTTGGAGAAGAACAAGTAGAGCATGACCGTGAGCAGGATGGTCACGATGATAATCGTGAATTCCTCAGCGCCGAGAACGACCCCGAACAGCCTCACCTCATTACCGACGAACGGGCTTTCCAGCGAGACCGGCTCGTGGCTCCAGATGGTGCCCGCCGCAAAGCGCAGGATAAAGCCAAGCGCAATGGTCAACACCACAATGGCGACTTGCGACTGCCCGAACATATGGCGCAGCACCGTTCGGTCGAAGAGATAGCCGAAGGCGAACATAATTATGATCGACAACGCCACAGCCACGCCAAACGGCAGACCCATGAAATCCTGATTGGTGAAGCCGAGGCATAGAAACGCGCCCAGCATCATGAAATCGCCTTGAGCGAAATTGACCGCTTCAGTGGCTTTGTAGATGAGCACAAAGCCAAGTGCGATGAGGCCATACACGCAGCCATTTGCTAGGCCGCTGACCAACAGCTGGACGAGATCCAACGCAGTATCCTCCCTGACGCTTTCTGAGCCGTGCGGCTCTTGGCGTCTTGTGTGAAATCCTAGTCGCAGAGCGCACCGTTGCCAAGGCCTCCCGCCCCGGCATCAGCGCGAATTATCGTTTGTTCACGGCTTGATAAAGACTTTACCGTTCGGTTTGGCAAGTTCTTCCGGCAGGCTCTCCATCGCTTCCTCAAGCGATAGAATAGCGGTGACGTCGGTTTTCCACTCGCCCGTTGCAAAGCGCGTTTGCGCTGTTTGGATAGCGGCTACTTTTTCTTCCATCGGCGTGGTCATCATCCAGCTTGTCAGCCAGAAACCTTCGATCTGTTTTTGCATGAAAATCAGTTGGCCCGGTTCCTGGATGGTTGGAAGCTCGGTGTCGAGCTTGCCATAGATCACCCAGCGCGCGCCGCGGCCCATTGTGTTGAACACGGACGCGGAGGTGTTGTTGGCGACTGCGTCGAGGAAAACGCGGGGTTTGTCGTTTCGGCAAATGCCGCTCAGTTCCTCGACAAAGTTTCCGTTCTCCGCATTGAGCACATGAGTTGCGCCCATGCCTTTGAGCAGATCAATCTGCTCGTCGCGGCGCACAAGCGCGATGGGGCTATAGCCTTCGTCTTTCGCCATAGAAATCATCAATTTGCACAATTGGCTGGCCCCGGCAGAGACAATGAAGCTTTTCTCGCCTTCCTTTTTCACCAAATCAAACATGGCGATTGCGGTAAGCGGATTGACGATCATGGCCGCCCCGTCCTCATCGCGCACGGCATCTATGAGCGGTATGCAGGTTGCGGCCTCTGCAACCACATACTCGGCCCAAGCCCCCTGGGGCGAGGCGGCAAAAGCCACGCGCAGGCCCTTCAAGCCATCGGCAACGGCTCCGCCGCCAGATGATACGACTTCACCCACGCCTTCAAAGCCAGCGGCTTTTCCCGCGATGCGCTTCTGGCCGTAGAGGCCTTGGATGAACATCTCGTCAGACGGGTTCACAGATGCCAGCGAAACCTTGATGACCACCTGGTCTTCCTTCGCCTCCGGCATGTCCAACTCGCCAAATGTGAGGTGTGTAGCCATGTCGGTAAGCTGAATGCTTTCCGGCGCTTTGGTGGCGAAACCGCCTTCTTTGAGGATGAGAGCTTTCATGGGATCACGCGATCTTCTGTTGGGTGTATTGTTTCAATTCCTTGCGGGCGACCTGACGGCGGTGCACCGCGTCGGGGCCGTCTGCAAAGCGCAGGGTGCGAAGGTGCATCCACTGTTTCGCCAGAGGCGTGTCTTGCGAGATGCCAACGCCACCGTGCATCTGGATGGCATCATCGGTCACCTTCAAGGCAACAAGCGGTGCAACCACTTTGATCTGCGAAATCCACGGAGCAGCTTCACGGGCATCGCCCTGATCCATCATCCAAGCGGCTTTCAGGCACAGCAGGCGGGCCTGTTCGATGGCCATACGGGCATCTGCAATCGTGTCGAAGTTCGCGCCCAGTTGGGCAATCGGCTTGCCAAAGGCTTCGCGGCGCAACGAGCGCTCGCACATCAGTTTCAGCGCATGTTCGGCTTGGCCGATGGCACGCATGCAGTGGTGAATGCGGCCCGGCCCAAGGCGGCCTTGTGAAATCTCAAAGCCCCTGCCCTCACCGAGCAGCAGGTTTGTTGCTGGGACACGCACATCGGTAAAGCGCATGTGCATGTGGCCATGGGGCGCGTCGTCCATTGTGAACACATGCATTGGTCGCAATATTTCAATGCCTTTGGTGTCGGCAGGCACAACGATCTGGCTGTGCTGAGCATGTTTGGGGTCATCGTCCGAGCCGGTTTTGACCATGACGATATAGACCTTGCAGCGCGGGTCACCCGCGCCGGAAATCCAGTGCTTTTCACCGTTCAGAACGTATTCGTCGCCGTCGCGTACGCAGGACATTGAGATGTTGGTGGCATCTGATGATGCCACATCTGGTTCGGTCATCGCATAGGCCGAACGGATTTCGCCTGCGAGCAACGGTTTGAGCCATTTCTCTTTCAGCTCATCGTTCGCGTAACGCTCAAACACTTCCATATTGCCGGTGTCGGGTGCTGAGCAGTTGAAGACTTCGGCACCAAGATGCGCTTTGCCCATCTCTTCAGCCAAGTAGGCGTATTCCACCGTGCTGAGGCCATAGCCGCGCTCTGAATCCGTCAGCCAGAAATTCCATAGACCGCGCTTTCTTGCTTCAGCCTTCAGACCTTCGAGAATCTCCGTCTGACGCTCGGTATATTGCCAGCGGTCGCCTTTTTCGATCTCGTCTAGGAATTCTTTTTCCAGAGGCAGAACCTCATCTTGGATCATTTCGGCCACCTGGTCGCGCAGTGCGCGAACTTTGTCAGACATACCAAGATCCATTGCCGCGTCGCTCATGCGCTTGCTCCCGTTTGTTTCAAGACTTCTTTGTCAGCCTGAATGCCAACGCCTTGCATAGCGAAGGTCACCAGATCAGCTGCAATTTTTGCTTGTTCCCGTGCTGGATTTTCCGTGCGGGGCGAATACCAAAAGACTGTGCTGTTGATTACCGCCAGATAGCTCTTCGACGCCAACGATAGGTCGGAGACCGTCACGCCAGCCTCCTTAGCTGCCGCAGCAATTGCATTGCGGAAACGCGCTTCATAGGCATTTCGAATCTCTATCAACTCGTTCAGCGTATCGCGCTGCGCAGCCGTGGTTGAGCCCTGTTGGTGCAACTGCACCCCTTGGGCCAGCACGCGCTGATAATTTTGCCGCGCCATCAACACTGCCGCATGGGCGAAAGACTTGCGGGTCAGCTTCTGAATCGCGGTATCGGATCTGTTTGCCGTCGATTCGATTGCCTCGACGTTAATTTCCATTCCACGGCGATAAACCTCGAAGAACAAATCGGTCTTGGAGCGGAAATGGTGATAAATCATGCCTTTGGTTGCGCCAAGGTGGCGGGCAACATCATCAATCGAAGTTGCTGAAAAGCCCTGCTCCTTAAAGCACTCCGCGGCGGCATTGAGGACTTCCGTGCGGGCGTCAGGCGCGCCGTCGCTGGGCGCCGAAACGCCTCGCGTGCGTGTTTCCAATCGCTGTACGGCCGTATTCATTGGCTGCAGCTTAACCTCGCATTGTGCAGGCAAACCCTAGTCATCATTATCATCAGCCTGACCTCCCTCAGACAAATACGGGAACATACTACTCGGTATGTTGTCAATCGCATCGCACCGCCATAGGATTGCAATGCACGTTTTTGGCCAAACTTTAGGCTACGCGTTTGGGAGGAGCATTCGGTGAGCGATTATATCGACGGACTGTTTGGCTTGGAGGGTAAGACCGCGCTCATCACTGGCGGGGCAACCGGTATTGGCCGCATGATGGCTGAGGCTTTGGTGCGAGCTGGTGCCCGGGTGCTGATCTGTTCACGCAAGGGCGATGCCTGCGAGGCGGTGGCTGTGGAGTTGAACGCACTGGACGCGAAAGGATCGGCGGAAGGCTTTGGTGGCGATCTGGCGACAGAGGAAAGCCATGCGGCGCTTGTGTCTGAAGTAATGTCTCGCACCGACGTGCTGCACATTCTGGCCAACAATGCAGGCGCGTCTTGGGGCGAACCGTTCGAGACGCATCCGCGCAAGGCCTGGGATAAGATCCTGACGTTGAACGTGACGGCTATGTTCGAATTGACACGAGACCTCACACCTTTGTTGGAAGCATCCGCGTCAATCGATGATCCAGCACGGGTTATCAACACGTCGTCTACCATGGGCATCGTGCCGATAGCCGATGGGGCATACTCTTATACAGTGTCCAAAGGAGCGGTTTTGCATCTGACGAAGTTGCTCGCAAATGAATTCACTGCGCGTCGCATTACTGTCAACGCGATCTGCCCCGGCCCCTTCCCCAGTCGCATGACAGCTTTTGCGACCGCGACCGAAGAAGGCACTGATAAAGTTGCCCAAATGAACCCAATGGGGCGCGTCGGGCGGCCAGACGATATTGCAGGTTTGATGCTGTTTTTGTGCGGACGCGGCGGCGGCTATGTAACGGGTGCTGCGATTCCCGTAGACGGTGGATATTCCGTCGACACGGGCGACCGGCCAATTTTTCCAGATATGGGGTAAGACCATGAGCGAGACGATCACACTCGATGAATTGAAAGCCCAGGTTGGCGGCGAACCGCGCTATTCGCGTTGGTTCACGCTGGATCAAAAGCGCATCGATCTGTTCGCGGACGTGACCGAAGACTGGCAATTCATTCACGTGAAGCCGGAGGCAGCAGCAAAGACGCAATTTGGCGGCACGATTGCCCACGGGTTTTTGTCGCTCTCCATGCTGTCGGCCATGAGCTTCGATTGCGAACCGTCGCTTGAGAACATCGAAATGGGCGTCAATTACGGCTTTGACAAAATTCGCTTTACCGCACCTGTGGCCGTTGGCTCGCGGGTGCGGGGCAAGTTCACAACGCTGAGTGTGGATGAAAAATCTCCGACCAACATTCTGGTTACGAAGCGCGTTGACGTAGAAATCGAAGGCGGCAAGCGCCCTGCCCTGACTTCGGAATGGCTGGGGCTGACCGTATTGAAAAAAGAAGGTGCCGCGTGATGGCTATCTCGTTTGAAAACCAAGTTGTCATCGTCACCGGCGCAGGCAACGGCCTTGGCAAATCGCACGCGCTAGAGTTTGCCCGTTTGGGTGCAAAGGTCGTCGTCAACGATTTCGGCGGTGCACGTGACGGCACAGGCGGTTCGTCTGCCGCCGCTGAAGCCGTGGTTGCGGAGGTTGAAGCTGCGGGCGGAACGGCGATTGCCAATGGTGCCAACGTTGTCGACCGTGAACAAGTCGATGCGATGGTGAAGCAGACGCTGGACGCCTATGGCCGCATTGATGTGCTCATCAACAATGCAGGCATTCTGCGCGACCGCTCGTTTGGCAAAATGACGGGAGAGGAATGGGATGCGGTTGTGGCTGTTCACCTGACCGGCTCAGCCAATTGCACGCTCGCGGTTTGGAACATCATGAAGGCGCAGAACTACGGGCGCATCGTGATGACGACCTCAACCTCCGGCATCTACGGCAATTTCGGACAGGCCAATTACGGCGCTGCGAAGACCGGCGTTTGGGGCTTGATGAACACGCTCCATATTGAAGGTGCGAAGAACAACATTCACGTTAATTGCATTTCGCCAACCGCTGCAACGCGAATGACCGAGGATGTGATCCCGCCCGAAGCGCTTTCGACGCTGGACCCGAAATGGGTGACGCCAGGAGTGCTGTTTTTGGCATCGAAAGAAGCGCCTTCGCGCAACATTCTGTTGGCTGGCGCTGGCGGATACACCGTCGCCAAGCTGATGGAGGCGGAAGGCATTTTCCTTGAAGAAAACGACCGTACACCAGACGCAATCGCGGCTCGGTGGGGCGAAATTACTGACATGACTGGCGCCGTCGAACACATGCAGGGCAACGACCACGTGATGAAAATGGTCCAGAAGGCAATGAAAGGATGAGCGAGACGCCCCCTTTCGAGCTTGCCCCGCTGATCGAGTGGCTGGAGAGCCATTGCGGGCTTGCCGGCTTCAAGACCATCACGAAGTTTGGTGATGGTCAGTCAAACCCGACGTACAAAATTGAAGCCGAATCCGGCGATTACGTCTTGCGCGCCAAGCCGCCGGGCGAATTGCTGAAATCGGCCCATGCGGTGGACCGCGAATACCGCGTTATGACCGCGCTGGCTGACACGGATGTTCCCGTGCCGGATGCGATTGCGCTTTCAGAGAACGGAAACGCCTCGCCCATCGGGCGGCAATTCTTTGTCATGCGGTTTAACGAAGGGCGGATTTTCTGGGATCCAGCCCTGCCGGAAGTCGCCGACAATGATACCCGTACCCGCATTTACGACGCGATGAACGACACGCTGGCGAAACTGCACAGCGTGGATGTTGCGGCTGTTGGCCTGTCCGAATTCGGCAAGCCGGGGAACTATTTCGCACGGCAGACAGACCGCTGGGCCAAGCAATATCGTGCCTCTGAGTTAGAGCGTAACGATAATGTGCATGAGTTGATCGCTTGGCTGGAAGCGAACATGCCGGAAGACGACGGCACGGTGTCGATCGTCCATGGCGACTACCGGCTGGACAACATGATCTTCCATTCCAACCGCGAGGAAGTGGTCGCGGTGCTGGATTGGGAACTCTCCACACTGGGCCATCCGCTCGCCGATCTCGCCTATCAATGCATGCAGTGGCGGCTGCCCCATGCCAGCGGCATGCGCGGACTGGGCGGAATTGACCGCAACGCCATCGGCATACCGACTGAAGGGCAATATCTGATAAGCTATTGCGAACGCCGAGGCATTGAACGCATCGAAAACTGGTCTTTCTACGTGGCGTTCTCGTTCTTCAAACTGGCAGCAATTCTTCAGGGCGTTTACCGCCGTTCGGTTGACGGCAATGCGTCGAACCCCGAACGGGCCAAACAAATGTATGCAGCCGTGCCGCTGCTGACCCAAGCGGCGTTATCAGAAATTAAGGAGCACGGCGCATGAGTGTCGAACAGATATTTGAAGGCCAGACAGTGCTGATCACCGGCGCTGCCGGAGGATTTGGAAAATCCGCATCCGCCTTGTTTGCAGAGCGCGGTGCCAATCTGGTTTTGTCGGACTACAACGCGGATGGCCTCGCCGCGCTGGCCGCCTCTTTGGAGAAAGACGGCCACAAGGTCACCACTCTGGCCGGGTCGGTCGCGGAAGAAGACCATTGCCGCGAAACGGTTGAACTGGCGATGGAGCGGTTTGGACGCCTAGACGTGGCAATTAATAATGCAGGCATCGGCCACGATGCGGCGAAAACTGCACAGATCGATTCCAAGCAAGCGCATATGACGGTGCAAGTCGATTTGATGGGCGTCTTCTACGGCATGAAGTATCAAATAAGGGAAATGGAAAAGGCACACGGCCAAGACGGGCGCATTTGCTCGATCCTCAACGTCGCCTCGCTGGCGGGCCTTTCCGGCGCACCGACACTGGGCATGTATGCGGCGGCAAAATTTGGCGTTGTGGGCCTGACGAAATCCGCAGCCATTGAATATGCCCGCCGCGGCATCCGCATCAACGCCATCTGCCCCGCCTTTGCCCGCACGCCGATGGTCGAAGACGGGTTGCTGGCCGCTGGTGGCGGCACCAAGGAAGCGGAGGACTTTTTGACCCGTGGCATTCCGATGCGCCGACTGGCAGAACCTGAAGAAATTACCCGGTCAATGCTGTGGATATGCGACCCGCGCAACACATTCATGACCGGACAAGCTGTCGCCTTGGACGGCGGCACGAGCGCCCAATAGGGCGCACATGGAAATATTGGAGGAGCCTTACTATGGATCTCAACTACACACCGGAAGAACTCGCCTTTCAGACTGAAATTCGTGATTTCATGGCAGCTAATTTGCCTGCTCGGATTTCTGACAAAGTGCGGCACCACAAGAACCTTACCAAAGAAGACCATGACGAGTGGCACGCCATTCTCGCCAAGCCCGGTTATTTGACCGGCCACTGGCCCAAGGAATTCGGCGGCCTTGGCTGGAACGCGGTTGAGCGCTCGATCTTTGACGAAGAAATGTCTCTCGCCTGCGGCCCGCGCATCGTGCCTTTCGGCTTGAACATGCTGGCACCCGTGCTGATGGCTTTCGGCTCGAAGGAGCAGCAAGATCATTATCTGCCGCGCATCGTTGATGGCACCGATTGGTGGTGTCAGGGCTATTCCGAGCCCGGATCCGGCTCCGACCTCGCCTCGCTGAAAATGAGCGCGGTGCGCGATGGCGACCATTATATTCTGAACGGTCAGAAGACTTGGACGACGATGGGCCAATACGCCAACAAGATTTTCTGCCTCGTTCGCACGAACAATGAAGGCAAGAAGCAGGAAGGCATCTCCTTCATTCTGGTCGACATGGACACGCCCGGTGTGGAAGTGCGCCCGATCATCCTTTTGGAGGGCACTCACGAGGTGAACGAAGTGTGGTTCACCGACGTTCGTGTTCCTGCCGAAAACCTGGTCGGCGAGCAAGACAAGGGCTGGACCTATGCGAAATATCTGCTGGTGCACGAACGGTCTGGCATTGCAGGTGTCGGCATGGCGATGGCGGGGCTAGCGCATTTGAAGGACATCGCGGCGAAGCAAGTGAAAGATGGCAAAAGCCTTATGGAAGACCCCTACTTCGCAGCCCGTGTGGCCGAAGTGGATGTAGACCTTGCCGCGATGCGCACAACAAACCTTCGGGTCACGCAGGCAGAGAACGATGGTGGCCCTGCGGGAGCGGAAACGTCGATGTTGAAGATCAAAGGCACTGTAATCCGCCAGACGATCAACGATCTCACCCGCCGTGCGCTTGGCCCTTATGCCATGCCGTTCGTCAGCGAGGCACTGGATGCCGGTTATAACGAAGAGCCGATTGGGCCGGATTATGCCAACCCCGTCGCGGCCGATTATTTCAATCACCGCAAGACGTCCATCTATGGCGGCTCGAACGAAATTCAGCGCGAGATTATCTCCAAGACTATGATGGGGCTTTAGAGCAAACCGATGCAATTCACCCACACTGAAGAACGCCAAATGCTCGCCGATATGGCGGGGCGGTTTGTGCGAGAGCAATATCCGATCGACAAACGCCACGAAATTGCTGCCAGCGACGGCGGCATTTCGCCCGAAATGTGGGAGCAAATGGCCGAGCTTGGGCTGATAGGTGCACTATTCCCCGAAGAGTTGGGCGGTTTTGGTGGATCGGGCTTTGATGTTGCTGTGATTTTTGAAGAGATTGGTCGCGGGCTTGTCGTTGAACCTTTCCTTCCGAATATGCTGGCTGGGCTGGCTTTGGCCGAAGGGTCGGATGCGCAAAAGGCGGTCATCGACGAGGTGATCGCCGGCAGTACCAGACTCGCTTACGCCCACGGCGAACCGGCGAGCCGTTATACGCTCGATCACGTCGAGACAAATGCTGCAAAGACATCCAATGGCTATGTTCTAAATGGCAACAAGGCGGTGGTGCTGGGTGGTGATAACGCAGACCATTTGGTGGTTTCAGCCAAAACAGACAATGGCATCTCGCTCTTCTTCGTACCTGCCGATGCTACCGTGCGGCGGGATTATTCGACAGTGGACGGCTACCGCGCTGCTGAAATTGCATTGAAAGATGTTGCTGTTGGTGAAGATGCTCTGATCGGGGTGGAAGGAAGTGCGCTTCCATCGATCAAAAAGATTAACGCCTATGGCGCCCTGGCCGTTTCTGCTGAAGCGCTTGGAGCAATTGAAGTCGCGATTGACCTGACGCTGGATTACCTGAAAACCCGCAAGCAGTTCGGCGTGGTGATCGGCAAGTTCCAAGCGTTGCAACACCGGATGGCCGACATGATGGGCGAACGGGAGCAAATCCGTTCAGCGCTCATCAACGCAGCGGGCCATATGGAGAGCGACGAGCGCGATTGGTATGTCTCAGCGCTGAAAAACCTTGTCGGACGCTCCGGCCGCATGATTGCGGAAGAAGCAATCCAAATGCATGGCGGTATCGGCATGACGTGGGAATATGCGGTCGGCCACTACGCCAAGCGCATCGTGATGATCGACCATATGTTCGGTGACGTGGACCACCATCTGGAACAGATTATCAAGCTGGGCAAAGGCTGAGCCTTTGAGCGCGCCGGAGCGGGTCATCGAAGCAGATTCTGCTGCGCAGAAACACATCGGATATGTGGTGCATATTTTCGCAGACAGAAGCGAAGCGTTGCTCAAGCTGGAGCCACAACACCTAAACCGCAACGGCAAGCTGCATGGTGGGTTGATTTCTCTGCTGATAGATTCGTCCAGCGGATATGCTGCCAGCCGGGCACTTTCCGACGATGCAGATGCAATGGTGGTGACGGTTTCGCTAACAACGAATTATCTCGCACCCGCGGATGGCACTTCGGTTCGCGCCATCGGTCGGGTTGTGCGGGCTGGTCGCTCGATCGTTCACACTACAGGCGAAATCGTCGACGAGAACGGCGTTGTTCTTGCAACGGGCAGCGGTGTTTTCAAGGCGGTCAAGAGCAAGGCTTAATGCCCTTTGGAGGGCATGCTGACACCTGCTAGAGTAGGGACATGAAGAATGCCCTTCCCCCGCTAGAGCCTCCCCCGCTAGAGCCTGGCCGCCACGCGCTGTTCCTCGATTTCGATGGAACTCTCATTGCATTTGCTGAAACGCCTGACGGGATTGAGGTTAGCGATGATCTGCACATGTTGATTGATGGCATAAGCGAGCGGTTCGCTGGCGCTATGGCGTTTGTAACGGGGCGCGGCATCGCTAATCTGCGCAGTCATATCGGCGAGCGGCGCATCGCAATGGCTGGCGCCCATGGTGCGGAATGGAGCATTGACGGACAAGCGCATGAGACGCTGAAAGGCGAAGGCTTCGACGATCAACTCACGGCAGTTGCAGCTTTTGCAGCATTGCATGATGCATTGGTGATGGAGGTTAAGTCGGGAGGTCTAACCCTCCATTATCGACGCAAACCGGAACTGGAAGCGGATGTTTTCGCCATCGTGGAGCAGGCTTTTGCCGGACGCGACGACTTCCATATCATGCCAGGACACATGATGGTGGAGGCTCGCCGTGCGCAGGCGGACAAAGGTAAGGCGATAGAGCGTTTCATGAAGAGCGCCCCTTTTCGTGGGAGGGTCCCGGTTTTTCTCGGCGATGATGTCACCGATGAATTCGGCTTTGCCCCTGTCAACGCCTTGGGTGGCATTAGCGTTCGGGTGGGACCGGGGGAGACGCAAGCGCGATACCGGCTGCCCGATATTGCCGCAGTCCACGATTATTTGGGCGCTGCGCTGAAAACAGGCTAAGGTTGCCTTAGGGAGGAACATAGTGAGCCGATTGATTGTCGTGTCGAACCGAATGGGCGACCCGCGCAAGCCTGCTAAAGGTGGCTTGGCGGTTGCGCTAAACGGCGCTTTGAACGAAATCGGCGGCGTTTGGATGGGTTGGAGCGGTACGATCACCGATACCGCGCCGGGTGAAGGCCAATTGCACGTGGTCGAAGAGGGCAAGATCACGCTTGCGGGACTGGACCTGAACCAGCAGGAGCACGATGGCTACTATCTGGGCTATTCCAACAGCGTGCTTTGGCCCGCCTTTCACCACCGCACGGACCTGATCGAGTCTGATTCCGAAGCACAGGAAACGTATAAGCGCGTGAACCGCACCTTTGCGACCCGGCTTTACGGGCTGCTCCAGCCAGATGATGTGATTTGGGTTCACGATTATCATCTCATCCCACTGGCGATGGAATTGCGCGCGATGGGCGTGAAAAACCGCATCGGGTTTTTCCTCCACATTCCGATGCCGCCAAGCCAGATTTTCTCTGCCATTCCTGAAGCCGACTGGCTAATGCGGTGTTTTTATCATTTCGACGTGCTGGGTTTTCAAACTCAGGACGACGCAATGAATTTTCGCCTCTATGCCGAACGCATTCTGGGCGAAGACCCATGCAGCGGCGATCAGATCAAGGCCTATGGCCGAACGGTCACATCGCGGGCGTTTCCCATTGGCATCGACGTCGACCAATTCCGGGATTTGCTGAACCACCCCGACGCCGTGGAATTGAGCGAGCGGTTGGAGCTTAATTCGCTCCAGCGGAAATGGGTGACTGGTGTTGAACGGCTCGACTATTCAAAGGGTTTGCCGGAGCGGATGAAAGTGTTTCGTCGGCTGCTGGAAAAATATCCAGAAAACATGCGCCGCACGACGCTTGTGCAGATCGCGCCGCCGACACGCGAGGCTGTTGATGCCTATGCAGATATTCGAAACGAGCTTGAAAGCCTTTCAGGGGCGGTGAATGGCGAGTTTGCCCGCATCGACTGGACGCCGATCCGCTATATCCACCGCCATGTATCACGGGCCAAACTGGCCGCTCTTTTTTCAATTTCGAAAGTTGGCTTGGTCACGCCTTTGCGCGATGGGATGAACCTTGTCGCGAAGGAATATGTAGCGGTGCAGCCAGACGATGACCCCGGAGTGTTGGTGCTTTCTCGGTTTGCCGGTGCAGCCGAGGAAATGGATGCAGCGCTGCTGGTCAATCCGTTCGATATTGAGAGCACGGCTGACACGTTGCAACGGGCGCTGAGTATGTCGCTGGACGAACGAAAAGAGCGGCATGAAGCACTGAAGCGCGTGGTCGAAGATGGCGATGTGGTGACATGGTGCAACGGGTTTCTCGATTGCTTACGCGCGCAGCGCTAAGCGTGCGCCAACCATGCTCCACAGCGGCGTATTTGCCAATTGATTGCCCCCCTTAGCTGGTCTAACAACGCGCAACACGCGGCCGCGAGATTGCGGACACGACGAAAGGGAGTTGATCATGAGCGAAGCACTGGAACCACGCGAGAGCATGGAGTTTGACGTTGTCATTGTTGGCGGCGGACCATCCGGCCTTGCGGCTGCTATCCGGCTGAAGCAAATCGACGAAAACATCAACGTCGTTGTGCTGGAGAAAGGCGCGGAAATTGGCGCGCACATTCTGTCCGGCGCGGTGGTGGACCCCATTGCTGTCGACCGCCTTTTTCCCGATTGGCGCGATGAGGAAGATCATCCGTTCAAGGTGCCCGTCAAGAAAGACAAGTTCTATCTAATGGGCGAAGGCGGCAAGATACCCCTGCCCGTTTTTGCCATGCCAAAGCTGATGAACAACCACGGCAATTACATTGTCTCGTTGGGCAATGTCTGCCGCTGGATGGGTGAGAAGGCCGAAGCAATGGGGATTGAAGTATTCCCCGGTTTTGCCGCCGCTGAAGTGATTTATGACGATGCGGGCAACGTCAAAGGCGTCGCAACCGGCGATATGGGCGTGCAGGCCGATGGCACACCGGGGCCGAACTTCGAGCGCGGTGTGGAACTGCACGGCAAATATGTGCTGATCGGCGAAGGTGCCCGCGGCTCCATCGCGAAGCAGTTGATCCGCAAATTTGAACTCGACAAAGACAGCGACCCGCAGAAATACGGCCTTGGCTTCAAAGAGCTTTGGGAGATCGACCCCGACAAACACATCGAAGGCATGGTCATGCATTCGCTCGGCTGGCCGTTGAAAAACAACCAGGACGGCGGCTCGTTCATCTATCATATCGAGAACAATCAGGTTTACGTCGGCTATGTTGTCGCTCTTGGCTACAAGAACCCGTACTTGTCGCCGTTCGACGAATTCCAGCGTTTCAAAAAGCACCCGGCGGTCGCCAATCTTTTGGAGGGCGGCAAGCGCATTTCATACGGCGCACGCGCAATTACCCAAGGCGGATGGCAATCGGTTCCGAAGATTTCCTTCCCCGGTGGCGCGATCATGGGATGTTCCGCAGGTTTTGTGAACGTGCCCCGCATCAAGGGCAGCCACAACGCGATGTTGTCCGGCATGCTGGCAGCAGAGCATGTGGCAGACGCGCTGAAGGCAGGCCGTGCAAACGACGATCTGGTTTCCTACAATGCTGCATGGCGCACTTCCGACGTCGGTAAAGACCTGAAGCCGGTGCGCAACGTGAAGCCGATTGTCACGAAATACGGTGCGGTGCTCGGAACGATGATTTCCGGCATCGATATGTGGTGCACATCGCTGCTGGGCGGCTGGTCGCCTTTCGGCACGATGAAGCATGCCAAGGCGGACTATGAGACGACCGAGCCTGCTTCCAAGCACGAAGCGATACAATACCCCAAGCCCGATGGTGTGCTGACGTTCGACAAGTCTTCGTCGGTGTTCCTGTCGAATACAAACCATGCCGAAGACCAGCCAAAACACCTTCAATTGAAGGATGCAAAGCTTCAGTTTGAAAGCGAGTTCAAGGAATTCGCGGGGCTGTCGCGGCGCTATTGCCCCGTTGGTGTTTACGAATGGCTGGACGAGAAAGGTGATGCGGCGGTTGAGGGCGACCCGAACGCACGTTACCAGATCAACGCGCAAAACTGCGTGCACTGCAAAACGTGCGATATCAAAGATCCCAACCAAAACATCAACTGGGTGCCGCCGCAAGGTGGCGAGGGGCCGGTTTATCCGAATATGTAAATTTGAGGGCCGGTCGAAAGACTGGCCCTTTTGGTTTGAAAGGACACGGGCATGACCACGCACGCGATTGAAACGATCGAGCAGCTTGAGGCATATTATCCCGGCATCGCCAACATATCACCCGCGACTTGGGGCAAGGAGACGGCGAAGATTAATGACGACTATCGCCGCCTGATCGAAGCCTGCCCCTTTGCCACAGTAGCAACCGAAGGACCAGAGGGTCTGGATTGTTCGCCTCGTGGAGATGGGCCCGGATTTATTCGCATTATTGACCAACACACGATTGCCCTTCCCGACCGTCGTGGGAACAACAGGCTGGATACGCTGCGCAATATCGTTCGCACGGGGCGCGTGGCTTTGTTGCTTATGATACCGGGTTTGAATGAGACGGTTCGGATCAACGGCCGTGCCTTGGTGAGCGTGGAGCCGGATTTGCTGGAAAGCATGGCGGAGCAAGGTAAGGTTCCGGCAAGCGCCATCCTAGTCACAATTGAGACGATGTATTTTCAATGCGCCCGCGCCATCATCCGCTCGCGGCTTTGGCAGGCTGATGCGCAAGTTGATCCAAAGACCCTGCCCTCAGCAGGCCAGTTGGTGCGTTCCGTCATGGCCGATTTCGACAGCGACAGCTACGATGCCGTTTTGCCAGAGAGACAGGCAAAGACACTGTATTGAGGAATGCACATGCGTGATTTCCAAAGCGATTTCATCGAAGCCAATGGCCAGCGCATACACGTGAAAACTGCGGGGCCGGATGGCGCTCCCGTCATGGTCATGCTGCACGGTTTTCCAGAGTATTGGGCAGCTTGGGCGGATGTCGCGGCGCGGTTGGCAGATCGCTATCGGCTGATCTTACCGGATCAGCGCGGCTTCAATCTCTCGTCAAAACCAGAGGGGGTGGAGGCCTACGAGACCAAGCACATGGTTGCTGATCTAGATGATCTGATGGATACACTAGCGCCGAACCAAACCTTCATTCTGTGCGGTCACGACTGGGGTGCGTCGGTTGCTTACGCCTATGCGATGCGGCATGCGCAGCGGGTGTCCCACCTCATCATCGCCAATGGCGTTCACCCGATCTGTTTTCAAAAAGCGCTCTATGCGGGTGGCCCGCAGACCGATGCAAGCCAATACATGAACGTGCTGCGAACGCCCGGCATCGAAAGCAGGATGGCGGAAAACGGCTACCGCCGCTTGCTCAACATGTTTGAAAAATTCTCAGCTGCGCCTTGGTTGAATGAACGCGTCAAAGAGCAATACCGAACCGTATGGTCACAAGATAACGCGATGGAGACGATGCTGAACTGGTATCGTTCGTCACCAATGGTTGTGCCGGAAAGCGGCAGCGCACCAAAGGCGCTCGATATCACCGAGGCAATGCGCGAGAAATACCGCATCACCATGCCCCACCTATTGCTGTGGGGCGCAAATGATGTGGCGCTGCTGCCGGAAGCCAATGCAGATCTCGATCTGTTTTGTGATGATCTGACGCGTGTGGCCATCGACAATGGAAGCCACTGGCTGCTGCACGAACGGCCTGAAGTGGTAGCAGCGGCTATGCTCAATTGGTTGGACGAAGGCTGAACGCTAGCGCCCGCAAACTTCGTTCCCACACTGTGCCATTGGCCACATAATTGCGCGCTGCGCCGCGCTATAAATTCCTCACACATCAATGACCTGAGCAGAAATGGGAACAGGGTGGGTCGTAACGAGGAGACAGAAAATGGACGTGCTTTCAATTTCGCAAACCATCGGTGTTGCCGGCTTCCTGGGCTATGCCGCCACCTTCATCAGCCTGCGCTTCAACAAAATTGAACCCAATGGCAAAACGTTTTGGACGCTGAACATCGTGTCCGCAACGCTCGTGCTGGTCAGCTTGATCGAAGCTTTCAACTTGGCTTCCACACTTTTACATATCAGTGCCGTTGTTGTCGCAATCGGCGGCCTAGCGCTGCGGGTTTTTGCCAAACCGCAACACGATGTAGCCGACGCTTTTGAAGACTGGCAAACCGTGCAGCATTTGCATCTTTAGATCACGCTGGCGTCTTTCAAGAAGGCGTTGATGATTTCGACGAGCATTTCCGGCTGCTCGACGCATGGCAGATGCCCTGCCCCTTTGATGATCTCGTAGCGGCAATCAGGAATCAGTTTGGCAGTTCCTGCCACCAATTCCGGCGTAGTGGCGCGGTCATCGTCGCCAACGATGCAGATGGTCGGCACTTTAATTTCCAGCGCGTCTGCCCGCAAATCGCAATCGCGGATGGCGGCGGCAGTTTCCAGATATCCTTCAAGCGGCTGACGCTCGAACATCGTGGCATAGCCTTTGATTTCTTCTGTGCCGAGAAACGGCTTGGTGAACCAGCGCTCCATTACGCCTTGCGTGGCAGACGCCATCCCGCCTGCGCGGATGCTCTCGATGCGCTCGTTCCAGATTTCATCGGTGCCGATCTTTGCCGCCGTGTCACACAGGATAAGCGCTTTCACGAGGTCCGGTCGCTCTCGGTAGAGCATTTGTGCAATAAGACCGCCAACTGAAAGCCCGCATATCACGGCGTCGTTCACACCCAGATGATCGAGCAGACCCGCTAGGTCTGCCGCATGGTCCTCAATCGACGAATTGCCCGGCCCCGTGCCGGAAAGGCCGTGGCCGCGCTTGTCATACATGATGACGGACGCTTCGCCGACCAGACGGATGATGACATCGCGCCAAATGCGAAAATCCGTGCCGAGTGAGTTGGAGAAGACAATGGTCGGCTTTTCATCCGGCCCGGCAATGACCTGATGGTGGATTGAAACGCCGTTGATGGTTGAAAATTGCATCGCTTGAAGCCTCCAGGACCGTGGGAACCCTTCGATGCCGAAATCCGCCGCCCTTGTCCATGCGGTGCCAGATTGTCCCCTTTAATATGTTCTCGCTTTGGCCCATATATTGCTCATGGCTAAATCTCCCCCAAAACCATCCGGCTTCGAAGAAGCGCCGCAAGCCCCTTTTGAGGGCAAAGCGCTCTCCGGCGAGGTCTCGTCTTGGGCCGAGGAAATTGCCCGCGAGGCTGAAAAGACTTCGAGCGATGACGTGGTAAAGGCGCTTGAGAAGCAGACGAAGAACGAAACGGATCGGCCTGAACCCAAAAAGCGCCCTAAGCCGAAAAAGCCCAAACCCATCATCGGAGATAAGCGAACAGGCGGTGGCACGATTATTGGCGGGTCAAATGACCCGATGGAGCGCATTGCCGCTGGCCTAAACCCGGTTGCTGGCATGGACGTTTCCGCCGAAGAAGCGATGGAAATGGCATCGACTTCGGGCGTAACCGCAACCGTGCAGGCTCTGTCGGATCTGATCGAGCATGGGCGCGATGAGCTAAAGGGCGATATCTGGGTTCCGCATCGGCCGGACCGTCCGGACAAAGACCCGGAGCAGAAGCCATTCACAGTGGTGAGCGAATTTGAGCCCAAAGGCGACCAGCCAACAGCAATCAAAGAACTTGTCGGCGGATTGAAATCTGAAGCGGGATCGAATCAGGGCGGCGAGCGCACACAAGTGCTGTTGGGTGTTACCGGCTCGGGTAAGACGTTCACAATGGCAAAGGTCATCGAGGAAACCCAGCGCCCTGCTCTCATTCTCGCACCCAACAAAACTCTGGCCGCGCAGCTTTATGGCGAGATGAAAGCCTTCTTCCCCGACAATGCGGTCGAATATTTCGTTTCCTACTACGACTATTACCAGCCCGAAGCCTATGTGCCACGCTCCGACACGTTCATCGAGAAAGAATCATCGGTCAACGAACAGATCGATCGGATGCGCCACTCGGCAACGCGGTCGCTGCTGGAGCGGGATGATGTGATTATCGTCGCGTCGGTGTCGTGTATCTACGGTATCGGCTCGGTGGAGACCTACACCGCGATGACGTTCCAGATGAGCATTGGCGACCGGCTGGACCAGCGCCAGCTTCTCGCCGATCTGGTGGCACAGCAATACAAGCGCCGCGATATGGATTTCCAGCGTGGTTCGTTCCGCGTGCGCGGCGACACAATCGAGATTTTTCCTGCTCACCTGGAAGATCGCGCTTGGCGGATTTCGCTGTTTGGCGACGAGATCGAGACGATCACGGAATTTGATCCGCTAACGGGCCAGAAGACGGACGAGCTGAAAAGCGTGAAAATTTACGCCAACAGCCACTATGTGACGCCGCGCCCGACACTCAATCAGGCGGTCAAAGAGATCAAGAAAGAGCTCGCTTGGCGGCTGACGGAGCTGAACAATGCGGGCCGCTTGCTGGAAGCGCAACGGTTGGAGCAACGGGTTCGGTTCGACATTGAGATGATTGAGGCCACCGGCGCATGCGCGGGGATCGAAAACTATTCGCGCTATCTGACGGGCCGGAAACCGGGTGAGCCGCCGCCCACACTGTTTGAATATCTGCCCGACAATGCGCTTGTTTTTGCCGATGAATCGCACGTTACCATTCCGCAGATCGGTGGCATGTACCGCGGCGACTTCCGCCGCAAAGCGACGTTGGCCGAATACGGCTTTCGGCTGCCATCGTGCATGGACAACCGCCCACTGCGCTTTGAGGAATGGGACGCGATGCGTCCTCAAACCATTTGCGTATCGGCCACTCCCGGCGGTTGGGAGATGGAGCAGGCTGGCGGCGTGTTTGCTGAACAGGTGATCCGCCCAACTGGTCTGATCGACCCGCCTGTCGAAATCCGGCCCGCGAAGGCACAGGTGGATGATGTGATGCAGGAAGTGAAGGACGTGGCCCAGCAGGGCTATCGTTCACTCATTACCGTGCTGACCAAGCGCATGGCCGAAGATCTGACGGAGTATCTGCATGAACAAGGCGTGCGGGTGCGCTACATGCACAGCGATATCGACACTCTGGAACGCATTGAAATCATCCGCGATCTGCGGCTTGGGGCGTTTGATGTGCTGATCGGCATCAATCTGTTGCGCGAAGGCTTGGACATTCCCGAATGTGGGCTGGTGGCGATTTTGGACGCAGACAAAGAGGGCTTCCTGCGCTCTGAGACTTCACTGGTGCAAACCATCGGCCGCGCCGCGCGTAACGTTGACGGCCGTGTCGTGCTTTATGCGGACCAGATCACCGGCTCGATGGAGCGCGCCATCGCAGAGACCGACCGCCGACGCGAGAAGCAAGTGGCTTACAACACGGCCAACGGCATCACACCGGAAAGCATTAAGAAGCAGATCGGCGACATTCTCGGCAGCGTCTACGAGGCCGACCACGTCCGCGTGGATGCGGGTCTTGCGGACGAAGGCGCGCTCGTTGGCAACAACATGAAAGCGCATCTGGAAGCGATGGAGAAAGAAATGCGCGACGCTGCCGCCGACCTCGACTTCGAGACGGCCGCACGATTGCGCGACGAAATCAAACGTTTACAGGAAACGGAGTTGCTGATCGCCGACGACCCGCTGGCTCGCAATGCTGGCATCGAAAACACCCAGAAAAGCCGTGCGCAGGCGGCCAAGCGTGGCAAAGCTGGTGGTCGAGGAACTGATTCAACCGACAAGAACAAGAGTTTGTTCGCAAAGCCAAAATTGGACGACATGACGGTAGGGCGCACTGAAAAACCGCTCGCGCCCGAAGGTTGGGAGCAACCGCGAAAGACGTGGATGGAAGACAACCGCAAAGGCCTCGCCACCGATGGAGCCGAACACGGCGCGGCGTCCACCCCGCCCAAACGTCCCCTGCCCCGCAGCACAAGCGGCAAGCCCGGCCAGCGCGGTGGATTTAAGGCGAACAAGGGCAAGCGGTAAGCTCAAGCCTGTTCAATGAAAACTCCTAATGTCTTGGCACAAGCTGCCACGGCTTCTCCTTGCATTGCTGCGCGAGTACACTTATACTCACTTTGAACATAATTAACTTTGGAGGACAGCATGCTGTGTCCAACAACCAACAGTGCGCTTAGCAGATTGTCCCGTCGTCGATTTCTGACAAGTGCGGGAACTCTGGGGTTGGCAGTGGGCCTTGGCTTGCCAGCCGCGAAGACAGTCTTTGCAGCATCAAGCGTTAGCTGCGAGCGCGGCCTTCACACCTCCCAAATCACAACGCTTCGCCACACGATGGGCAGCCAATACATTGAGCGAACGCTTAAGGAAGCGATGCTGCACTCGGCGCATTGCCCATCTTGCGGCTTGAAAATCGGCCGCTTTGCCGCCAGCGCTTTAAAATCAGCCTGAACCAACCTCTCCCAAAAACAAGGAACCAGCCATGAAGGCTTTTAACTCCCCCCTTACCACAATGACCCGCCGGACCATGCTGGCCTCCACTGGCGCGGCAACTGGCGCATTGGCTTTCGGCAGTGCGCTGCCTATCGGCTCGGCGCAAGCATTTGGCTTCGTAACAACGCCGCTGGCAGCGGCTTGCCACCACAATCATACCTATCAGATTTCGTCTTTGATGGTTTCTATGGGAAGCCCGGTTCTGTCGGCGCATGAAAAGACGGCGCTGATGGCCCATGCGGCCTGCCCCGGATGCGGCGAATCGTTCAGCGGCGATTTGATGGCTGAAGTTGTCTGCCAGAACGTCGAATTGACGTGCTCAGCCTCCGTCTCTGCCTAACAAACCGTTGAGGAATCCGATATGAAACTCGAAATTACACGCCGCACGATGATGGCAACAACGGCAGCTGCAACAGCAGCCACTGCCCTGCCTCTTTCGTTGGCCGCAATCACACCCGCTCTAGCACGCAATCGCACGCAGAACGATCTCTGCCTCAGTCATCATGACTGGCTTTCACGGCGCCTGCACGATGCCTTGGCTCGAACCGATGTTGACGAAGCGTGGCGCAACAACGCGATCAAAACGAACACGTGTTCTGGATGCGGCGTTCACATTGGCGCAGCAGATCACGGTTTAATTGCCCGCTGATACCTGCTGGTTGAATCAAAAAGGCCGCTGTGGAGCTTTCCACAGCGGCCTTTTTTGTGCCGTTACGCGGCTGGCCTAGTGATGACCGCGGCGATGGCGGTGTGTGTGGCACCTGCGGTGCGTGTGCCGTGAACCACCGTGGCGATGCCGAATGCGGTGGCAATGGCGGTGCACGTGACGGCGCGGACGATAGTGCCGATGGCGATAATAACGGCGATGGCCGTAGCGACGATGGCCATAACGGCGGTGACCGCCGATATAAATTCGCACTCCGACATCTTGGACAATCGGTGCCTGGGCGATCGGTGCCGGGGCCGGCATCGACTGCGCGGATGTTGTTGCAACGCCAAATGTCGCTGCAACGGCCATGATGATTCTAACAAGTCTCATTTTGAAAACCCTCCTTCGATGTTACGTTTTAAACATCTCAATCCTAGGCCAAGGCTGTTATCACGAATGTGTGAAACATCACGTACCGTAGAATTGGCCAAAAAAGCGAAATTTGACGGATCTTTTCATAAGGCAGCGAAGATTGTGTGCGCTCTTACGGAGCCTCTTGATATGCGGCTCGCGCTTCGGCATTTTGACGTATAGGTCAACCAAACTGTTGACGTTCGCATTGCTCTCTCACCCTTTGAGCGAGCGCAAACGCCGGATCGCGGCAAGGGGCTACAGCATGAATAAATTCTTCTCTACCATCGCAATTGCAGCCGTTGTTTCGGCGGGATCATTGTCGGCTTCCTTCGCAGCCGAGCCAATCGAAGGCACTTGGAAGCGCAACGATGGCACGTTGATCAAGTTTTCTGGCAGTGGTGGGCGCTATTGTGGAACCGTGGCCAATGGCAAATACAAGGGCAAATCCATCGGGTGCCTGCGCGGCAAGGGCAACAGATATGATGGCTCTATCAATGTTCTCAGTGAGGGCAAAACCTATACTGGCAAAGCGGTTGTTTCCGGCAACACCATGAAAATGTCTGGTTGTGTTTTGAAAGTGATCTGCAAGGGCGAAAACCTGCGCCGTCAATAACTCCCTAGTGTTCATCATTTTGAACGTGGGATGAACGCGGCGGCCAGCATGGGTTCAGGCATGGTGGCGTACTCATTCACTATGACCAAAAAAGCTGAAAACACACTGCTCGCCCGCCGCTTCGTCATCATCGCATTGGTGATTGCGGTTTCCGGCATGGCGCTTGCTGAACTGATCGCAAGCACTTCACCCAATCGCACCAATTTCGTTGTTCATGATCGCGCTCAGCAATGGGAACAGATTGACCGCGAGGCGGACCGGCTTTCGAAATGCGCAGATCAGCTTTGCTCGCTCGATCTGGTGGCAATTTCATCCGTTTGAGTGTGCGAAAAGTCGTTTCGCCGTCACAATCGTCCGGTCTATACTGACGCGATGAAACAAGACCAAATTACGATTGCACAGGCCACCGAATTGCCTGTCGCCCACCCGGATGCCGGACATCCGAAAACCTTTCACAATGCAAAAGACGCAGTCCTTGAGCTCAAACGGCTCTATGCTTTGAGCACAAATTATCTAGCTGAGCGCTTTGCCGCCGCTTTGGGCGGAGAGGCCGTGACCCACCGTCACCGCGCTTTCTATCCTGAAATTCGCCTCACCAGCCTCGTCCACTCGCGTGTCGATTCGCGCTTGGCGTATGGCTATGTTGGTGGACCGGGCGAGTATCAGACCACGGTTACCCATCCGCAATTGTTTGCCGATTATCTGGAGACGCAGATCGAACTGCTGATGAAAAGCCACAATGTTCCGGTGACGATCGGACTTTCAAACACGCCGATACCGCTGCACTTTGCGCTGCCTGCTGATTTGACGGTGGGCGGCAACGTGGAACAAACGCTCAAGCGTTCTATCCGCGACGTGTTTGATGTGCCGGATCTCGCATCAACGGACGACAAAATTGTAAACGGCAACATTCACAACGGCGAAGACGCCCGCCCTCTTGCCCCCTTCACAGCACAGCGCATCGACTATTCGCTGCACAGGCTGGCGCACTATACCGCGACGGCAGCCGATCATTTCCAAAACTTCGTGCTTTTTACCAACTACCAGTTCTACATGGATGAGTTCGTGGCTTACGCGCAGAAAGCGATTGCTGATCCGAATTCCGGCTATACCGCGTTGGTCGAGCCGGGAAACTGCATTTCTTGGGCCAATGGTGAATGCGAAGGCAAACATCCAGACCGGATGCCACAAATGCCAGCCTACCATCTGGTTCGGGAAGACCGTCGTGGCATAACAATGATCAACATTGGCGTCGGACCTTCGAACGCCAAAACCATGACAGACCATGTGGCAGTGCTGCGCCCGCATACCTGGATGATGCTCGGCCACTGCGCGGGCCTGCGCAATTCACAGCGGTTGGGTGACTACGTTCTGGCCCACGCCTATGTTCGCGAAGATCATGTCTTGGACGATGATTTGCCGGTATGGATTCCCGTTCCTGCCTTGGCCGAAGTGCAGGTGGCGATTGAAGATTCGGTGGAGGAAATAACAGGTTATGAGGACTACGAGCTAAAAAGAATCATGCGCACCGGCACGGTGGCGACCATCGACAATCGAAACTGGGAACTGCGCGATCAGCGCGGCCCCGTGCAGCGGCTTTCGCAGAGTCGCGCTATTGCGCTCGATATGGAATCAGCGACCATCGCTGCCAACGGTTTCCGTTTCCGGGTTCCCTATGGCACGCTGCTGTGCGTTTCGGACAAGCCACTACACGGCGAGTTGAAACTGCCGGGCATGGCGACGGGTTTCTACGAAGCGCAGGTGCGTCGTCATCTGGAAATCGGGATACGCGCAATGGAAAAATTGCGGGAAATGCCGCCGGAACGGTTGCATTCCCGCAAGCTGCGCTCTTTCAGCGAAACAGCGTTCCAATAGGTCCGACTTGACCTTCCTGCGCCTTTTGCTCGGCTTCACGCTGGTATCGCTTGCTGGCCCCATCATCGCAGGAATGCTGGGCGCTGTGCACCCAATGCTGGATGCGTTCGCCCATTTCAGAGTGCATCTTGTGGTTCTGCTGCTGGCCTGTGTGGTTGTAACAGTGCTGCTGGAAATGAAATGGCTGAGCCGTTTTGGTATCGGGGTGGTCGCACTTTCTCTGGCTGCAACCTTACCCTATTTGCCGGGCTTGGATAGGCTCACCAGCGCACAGGCTGAAGGCGATGAACTGACGCTTGTTCAGTTCAATATGTACTTCTTGAACTCTCAGACCGACGCTGTCGAGAAGGCGCTGAAGCAGTTTTCAAGCGATTTCATCGTTCTGCAAGAAGTGACGGAAACCACCGAACCTGCGCTTGTTCGGCTGCGCTCAAGCCATCCGTTTCAGCTGAGTTGCCGCTTTGGGGCTATCGGAAGCGTGGCCATAGCCTCGCGCCATCCATTTGTTGAAACCACAATGAAAAAATGCATCCGCGCCTACGGTTTGGCGTCCGCGCGGTTCTCGGTTGCAGGGCGCGAAGTCACCGTTGGCAGCTATCATTCCTATTGGCCGTGGCCGATCTCACAGCACAAGCAGATTGACACGCTGGAGGAAAACCTGCGCCAGATGCGGGCGCCAATTCTACTTGCAGGAGATTTCAACGCCGCACCGTGGAGCCATGCCGTGAAGCGTATCGAGGCGCTAACGGGCACGAAAGCGGCGGCGGGTTTGCTGTCCACATGGTCACCATCGCTGGGCAATTGGCGCTGGCCCGATTTCATGGGACTGACCATCGACAACGCACTACACAGCGACGATTTTTCGTTGCAAGAACGCTTCACCGGCATGTGGGCTGGCTCAGACCATTTACCGGTTATCTCGCGGTTCCGCTGGGTGAAACCAGCTCAAAGCCTGTCCGCGAACGCTTCCAGCAGCGTTGATTTGAGGATCTTTCCAGTGGACGACGCGGGCAGCGCATCAGCCACCACAATGCGGCTTGGGCGTTTATAGGGGGCGAGATCGTCGCGCAAGAAGTCCTGCAATTCGCTTTCCGTCACATCACTGTTAGGCACTTTTTGCACGAAAGCGATAACCTCTTCGTTGCCCTGCACCGCACGGCCCACCACGGCAGACAGCGTGACACCCGGATGGCGCGTAATCGCTTGTTCGACCTCCGGCGGATAGACGTTAAAGCCCGAGCGGATGATCAGTTCCTTGCACCGGCCAACCAGATGAAGCCGCCCTTCTTCATCGAAACGGCCCAAATCACCTGTGTGGAATGTGCCATCGGCATCCATCACCTTCGACGTCTCCTCGGCGTTGCGGAAATAGCCAAGCATGATGTTTGGGCCTTTGACGACAATTTCACCCACGCCATCGTTCAATGCATCGGCACCCGGTTGAGGAACCACGCGCACATCTAAGTCAGGCAACGGATGACCGCAGGAAATATCTTGCGCGGAGGTTTCGATGCGCATGTTTTTCGATGAAGCGATGCCCGGTGCGCATTCCGTCATGCCGTAGCCGTTGTGTAGCGGAAGGTTGAAAAAACTCTCCACGCGCCGCTTCCAATCCACATCCAGCGGTGCACCACCAGTCATGATATAGCGCAGTGGCTTATTGTGCAGATTCTCAATACCCCGCGCCTGCGCAGCATCCAACAAATGGGCATACATTGCGGGAACGGCAGGCAGAACCGTTGTTCCGCCTTCAATTGCATCCAGCGTGGCGTTGGGGTCAAAGCGGCCAGCGACATCCAGCCGTGCGCCTGCGTGGAGCGAGCCAAGAAAGGCGCTGGCAAAACCGTAAATGTGGGTGAGCGGCAGAGCACAATAGGTGCGATCAGCCGGGCTGAGCCGCCTGAAGTCTCTCGTTACCGCCGCATACCATGCAAGGTTGGCGTGAGAGAGCATCACCCCCTTTGGCGAGCCTGTGGTGCCTGTAGTGTACATGAGGGCAGCGACTTGCTCTTCCGCTCGCGCCTTTACAGGTTCGGCTCCAGCATCTGCGACTAGAACATGCGGCATCAATCCGCCTTCGACAGCGCCCAAGCGTTCGGCATGCTGTGCAGCTTCTTTGGACACTTGCACCGTGAATAAAACGCAGCGCGGGCGGGCATGTTGAGCCAAACGGTCGATTTCGCCCGCGCTGAGCCGCGCGTTGACCGGCATAATCCATGCATGCAACTGCCAGGTGGCGAGCGCAGCAGCAACTATCTGAAGTGAGTTTTCAGCGACCAGCATAACCCGGTCTCCGCCCCGCACGCCGATCTGCGCTAGCCACTTGGCATAGCGCTCAACAATGCCCGACATGGTTTCAAAAGAAACCAGCCCTTCTTGCTCGAAATGCCAGCCGATTGCCTGCGGACGCTCGGCTGTCTGGCGCAACAAAAATTCATTCAACCGCGCGTCGATGTGCTTGTTCATGCGAGTCTGGATTCCGTGCCGCTCTGGAATCTCATTTCCGCACGGCATCGACGGATTGTCCACATTTTCAATCATGCGCTTATTGTCGGGCTTGTGCGCTTGGATGAAGGTTCTAGTGTGCATTCCATGCCTGATACACACCCAACAATCGCGTTGAACGATTTGCTCGCCTTCTACCGCGACGCGGGTGTGCACACGTTGTTGGAAGACACGCCGATTGACAGATTCGCGCAGGCGGAACAGGCGCAGGCCGAGCAGGCGGCGAAAGCTGCGGAGCAAAAGCAATCGACGCAACGACGAACAGCCACTCCACCGCCGTCAGTTGTCCAAAAAGAGCCGCAGCGAACGGTTCCCGACGAAGCCACACTGATGCGTGCAGCCGAGGCGGCGAAAGCGTGCGAGACGCTGGAGCAACTGCGTGAAGCGATCAATGCATTTGATGGCTGCAACCTAAAGCACACCGCACGGTCCACCGTTTTCGCTGATGGCAATCCCGAAGCGCCACTGATGATTATCGGCGAGGCGCCCGGACGGGACGAGGATGCGCAGAGTGTTCCTTTTGTGGGTCGGTCGGGTCAATTGCTCGATAAAATGCTGGCCGCCATCGGACACGACCGCACCAACACCTACATTTCAAATATCCTGCCGTGGCGTCCACCCGGCAATCGAACGCCAACACCTATCGAAAGCGAATTGTGCCGTCCGTTCATCGAGCGCCACATCGTCTTGGCGAAACCGCAAAAACTGCTGTTGCTGGGTTCGGCTGCGACAAAAACGCTGCTGAAAACCAACGATGGCATTATGAGCCTGCGCGGCAAATGGACTGCTGTCGAAATCGACGGCGTCATATTCGACCTGTTGCCGAGCCTGCACCCTGCCTATTTGCTGCGTCAGCCGGGTCAAAAGCGTCTGGCTTGGCACGATTTATTGTCTGTAAAAGCCGCGCTGGAACAACCCGCAGCAGAGGAAGCATCTCCTTAAACGCCACCATCTTCTAATGCGACCTATGCAGGCGCAAAATTGTCATTGTCGGCACGCAATTCTGCCTATATGCGCCGAACGGGGTCGATCTTTTGTCGGCCCTTTCGCTTTCGCCCCGGAGCATTTGCCATGGCACGCCAGATCATTCCCATTCTCGCTCTGCTTATCGGCATGGTGTTCCTCATGCTGGGCAGCGGCTTGCACGGGCTGCTCATTCCCATCCGCGGCGGTCTAGAGAATATGACCGCCTTTGATCTAGGTTGGATCGGCACGGGCTATGCCATCGGCTTCACACTTGGCTGTGTGCTGGTGCCGCGCCTTGTGCGCCGTGTCGGCCACGTCCGCACCTTCAGCACGATGACTGCGATCATGTCGGTCTCAATGCTTTTGAACGGCATGTATGTGGATGTGATCTTGTGGACCGCTCTGCGCGCCATCAATGGGTTTTGCATTGCCGGTTGCTACATGGTGGCTGAAAGCTGGTTGAACGAGCGGGTTACGAACGAATATCGTGGCTCAATGTTCTCCATCTACGCCATCACCACGATGGTGGCGATGATGGCTGGACAGTACGTCTTGGTGCTTGGCGATGCGGGCGAAGAGTTTCTCTTTATGCTCGGCGCGATCCTTTACGCATTGGCGGTCGTGCCAACGGCAACTTCCAAAGCTCAGTCACCTGCGCCGTTGAACAATGTCTCGATCGACTTGCCGGCACTGTTCCGCAATTCACCCGCATCGTTTATTGGCGCGATTTTGAGCGGTGTCATTTCATCGGCATGGACAAACTTTGGCCCTGTATTCGGACAGCAAAGCGCGATGTCGAGCGCAGAAATTGCGACGCTTTTGGCGGCTGCGATGATGGGGTCTATCCTGTTCCAATATCCGCTCGGCAAATTGTCCGACATGATCGACCGTCGCTATGTGATGGCAATTGCCGGCCTTATCGGCATCGCCACCGGCACGCTGATGACTAGCCTTTCGCGAGACGGATCGCACGACTTCCTCTTCTTCGCAGCAACGTTGGCCTATGGCGGTGTCATCTATTCGATCTATTCTCTCGTGGTCGCCCACGCCAACGATCATGCGGAAACCGGCGAGTTTGTGAAAGTATCCAGCGGCCTGCTCATTCTCTATGGCTTTGGCACAATGGTTGGCCCACTGATTACCGCATCGATGATGGATACTTTTGGTCCCTCCGGTGTGTTTGCAACGACCACAGCGGCCCATCTGGCCTTTGCAAGCTGGGCGATCTACCGGACGTTCCGCCGCGAACAGGTGGCGGAAGAAGAGCGGGTGGACTTCCAAGGCATGTCCGCTGCGCGGGCACAAACCCCAGAAACGTATGTTCTTGATCCGCGTTCAGACGAGACTTACGGACAAGAGGACGAGCCTGAAGCACCACCCATGCCTGCGCCAGTTAAAGTAGAACTTTAAGTTCGGGCGGCAAGAAACTTCTGGACTGACTGGGTAGACCAGTCGGCCAGATGTTTCGAAGCGCCGCGAAAACTGTCAACGGCTTGTGCGGTCAGATCATCACGCTGAGCAAGGTCGTTTAAGGTTTCAACTGCGGCAGCTCTTGCAGCGGCAATGATGTCCCGGGGAAAATCGCGCAGCTCAACGCCCTTTTCTTCAACCAACACCTTGAGGCGAGCTGCGTTCAACCACTCAGCTTCGCCCAGCGCACGAATGTTCTCCGATCCACACGCGGACATCACGATGGCTTGCAAATCGGCAGGCAAAGCGGCCAACGCCGACTTGGAAATCAGTGCTTCGCCGGTGCCGTTCGGCTCGTGCCAACCGGGCGTGTAGTAGAACTTTGCCGCTCGATAAAAGCCCATCGCCAGATCGCTGGAGGGGCCAAGAAATTCGGTCGCGTCTATCGCGCCAGATTGTAACGCCGGGAGAATATCACCCGGTGGCAAGGTGACGGGTGCCGCGCCAAGACGACGCATAACTTCGCCGCCAAGCCCCGGCATACGGATGCGCAGGCCTTTGAGATCGTCGAGACCCATGACTTCCTCCTTGAACCAACCCCCCATCTGGAAACCGGTATTGCCCGCCATCAGCGGTTTGATATCGAACGGCTCGTAGAGTTTGTCCCAGATTTCCTGCCCGCCGCCGTGATCAATCCAGGTGATATGTTCCAACGGCGTGAGGCCGAAAGGTCCGGCTGTGAACAGAGGTGCGGCGGGAACTTTGCCCCCCCAAAAAAGAGAAGCCGTATGCCCCATTTGGGCCGTTCCGCCTGCGATCGCATCAAAGACTTCGAGCGCGGGTACAATCTCGCCTGCCGCATAGAGCTTCACAGTCAAGCGACCGCCCGACATTGCGGTGATCGCGTCTGCCAATCGTTGAGCGGTGATGCCCGGGCCGGGTAGATTTTTGGGCCAAGAGGTCACCATGCGCCATTCAATCTTTTCCTGTGCGATTGCAGGCAAGGAAAGCGCTGCGGCGGGGGCTGCACCGATTGCAGCAAGTGCGGCGCGGCGTGTGGTCTTGATGGTCATTTGTGCGCTTTCCAAAGGGCGTGAAAATGATGAACGGGGCCAGCGCCCTTGCCGATACTGAGACTGTCCGCATGGGCTATTGCTTGCGACAGCCAACTTTTGGCGGCTTGCGTCGCTTCCACCAGATTAGTCCCTTTTGCGCATTCAGCGGCGATGGCGGACGATAGCGAACAACCGGTGCCGTGGGTGTTTTTGGTGTCGACAAATGGTGCGGTGAGCCAAACAGGCTCCTGGCCCGCAATCAGAAGGACGTCGCTCGCATCTTTGCCTTCGGCGTGTCCACCCTTCAGCAAGACGGCTTTTGCGCCCAAACTGATAAGCGCTTGTGCCTGTTCTTCCATGGCCGAACGGTCATTTGCCATGTCGCAGCCAAGCAAACGGGCGGCTTCGTGCAGGTTTGGCGTAATGAGATCGGCGAGTGGAAAAAGATGGGTTACCAAGGCCGACACTGCGCTTTCGGCCAGCAGGGGATCGCCGCTTTCGGCCACCATGACGGGATCAAGAATGATGGACTTGGGCTGGTGCTCCCGCAGACCTTTCGCGACCGCTTCGATTGTGGCCACTTGCGACAGCATTCCGATTTTGACCGCATCGACGTCAATATCTGAAAAGACGGCGTCGATCTGCGCGGTGATGAAGTCGGCGGGAACATCGTGGATGGCGCTAACGCCTTGGGTGTTCTGCGCGGTCAGAGCGGTGAGGACGCTTGTGCCGTAAACTCCGAGAGCGGAGAAAGTTTTCAGATCTGCCTGAATACCAGCGCCGCCGCCGGAATCGGAGCCTGCAATGGTGAGCGCGATGGCTGTCATGGTCTGGCTCCTTCAATGATTTCTTTCAGTTCTTCGGTCGCCCTGCGCACATCGTCAGCCATAAACAAGGCTGAGATGACCGCAACACCATCCGCACCGGCTTCGATCACTTCCGCAGCGTTGGAATGGTCAATTCCCGCGATTGCACCCACAGGAAGCGCCGGCATCTTGGCGCGGAAGGGTTGAGCCAATTCCTGCCATCCATCGATGCCAATGGCGCGCGGATTGTCTTTAGAAAGCGTGTCGAACACGCCGCCCATGCAGGCATAATCCAGCACTTCCAGTGGCGCTTCGTGGACGTGTTGCATTTCTTTAATCGTGAGACCGATTATGGCGTCAGGCCCCAACAGGCGACGGGCATCGCGGGCGGGCATATCGGACTGGCCCACGTGAACGCCCTGCGCACCGCTGGCTAAAGCAATATCAACGCGGTCGTTGATGAGCAGCGGCACGTTGAAGGGGTTAAGCGCTTCGATAATCGCGCGGGCGTTTGCCAGCATGGTGCGGGTGTCGCCCGTTTTATCGCGATACTGGAATATCGTTGCTCCACCATCGGCAGCTTGCGCCGCGAGATCAGCCAGCGGGCGGCCTTTGCTGCGGGCGGGATCAAGGATGGCGTAAAGGGAAATATCAGTCGGGTTCATGCAAATCTCACACGTTCGGCAATTGTGTCTGGTGCGAGTTCGGCCAGACAATCGAGGAAATGGGGGACGAAGGTGCCGGGGCCAGCTGCACGGACAGCGGCTTCTTCTCCAGCGATATTGTAGAGGCTTAGCGCTGCGCACGCGGCCAATGCCGTGTCGTCTTCGCAGGCCGAAAAACTAATCATCACTGCGTTGAGCGCACAGCCCATTGTCGTAACGCAGTCCATTAGGGGTGAGCCGTTTTGGAAACCAACTGTGAAATTACCTTGTAATATCTCATCCGTCTTGCCCGTCTTGGCGATGCATATTTCGGAGTGCTGCGCGGCAAAAGATGCCGTGTCACCAAACAACGCTTTGGCTTCGCCTGCATTGCAGCGCAGAAGTGTTGGGCTGTGCTTCAAAAGCTCTTGAGCCAAAGCCATTCGCCCCTTCGATGCTTGCACAAATACCGGGTCCAGCGCCCACGGCTTGGACTGTGCATTAGCCGCCGTAATAGCAATATGGGCGGCGCGCTTGCGCTCTTCGTCCATTGTGCCGAGGTTGATTAGCAAGGCATCGGCCATCGTTACGAAACTCTCCACCTCGTCAGGCGCGATGGTCATGGATGGTGTTGCGCCCGCCGCCAGCAGCACGTTGGCCGTGAAATGCTGGGCAACAGAGTTTGTGATACAGTGAACGTGAGGACGGCGCGTGCGAAAGCGGGCCACGCAATCGGCAATCTGTTCGGCTGTGTATTCGGGAGCGTTCTGTGCCATCCCATTCCCTCCGCCGGCATAATCCGGATCAGGTTCAAAGAGTTGGCACTGTGCCTCTCAGCCCGTGTTGAACCACGTGGCACCTCTATGAGAATATGTCGGTGAAATAGAACGTTTGGAGCCGTGCGGCAAGGCTCGGCTCCAAACTGTAATTCTGAGCTATGCGGCTTTGGCTTTTTTGGCTTCTTCGATTGCCTGCCAGACTTTGATTGGTACAGCAGGCATATCGAACTCCTGGATTCCATAAGCGCGGTTTAGCGCATCAACAACAGCGTTCATCACGGCCGGGCAGCCGCCAATCGTTCCCGCCTCACCGGCACCTTTGATGCCAAGCGCGTTGGTGGTCGATGGAACATTGCGCGTGTCGAAATTGAAATCCGGCATATCGGCAGCGCGGGGCATGCGGTAGTCCATAAAGCTGGCCGTTATAAGTTGGCCGTCTTCATCGTAATGGACATGCTCAAACAGGCACTGGCCGATGGCTTGGGCCACACCGCCGTGGACCTGACCGGCCAGCAGAAGCGGGTTCACCGTAACGCCGTAGTCGTCAACAATGGTATAGTTCGCGATTTCGGTAATACCAGTTTCAGGGTCGATCTCCACTTCGCAGATATGCGTGCCGTTGGGATAAGTCGCTTCGTCCTGCTTGAATTCGCCAACAGCGTTCAGCGCTTCGCCTGCGGCTTGGGCAACTTCGGCAAAGCTCATCACGCGGTCGGTGCCGACGATCTGCACTTGGCCTTGCACCAATTCCAGATCGGTTGGAGCCGCTTCCATTTTGTCGGCAGCGATTTCCTTGATCTTCTCCGCCAGCGCTTCCGAGCCGCGCTTGACCGACACGGCACCGAGCGGGATAGAGCGCGAACCACCTGTGCCGCCACCGCTGTTCAACTCGTCCGTATCGCCCTGCCGGACTTGCACCTTGTCGATATCCATATCGAGCGCTTCGGCAGCAAACTGAGCATAAGCGGTTTTGTGCCCCTGCCCGTTCGACTGGGTGCCAATGAAAATCGTCACCGTGCCGTCTTCATTGAGTTCTACCTTGGCAGGCTCGGAACCGGCAAAGGCGCAGGCTTCGATGAAAGTGGACATGCCGATACCGCGAATTTTGCCTTCGCTGTGCGCTTTCTGGTTGCGCGCATCGAAACCAGCCCAATCTGCAGCCTTCATGCAGGCATCCATGTGACCCATAAAATCGCCGGTGTCATACATGCGCCCGAACGGCGTTGTGTGGGGCAATTGATCTGGCGTAAGCGCGTTGCGGCGGCGAATTTCGTCGGGCGTCAGGCCCATATCCATCGCGCAGCGGTCTACCAGACGTTCCAGTGCGTAGATCGCCTCCGGGCGGCCAGCGCCACGGTATGCGTCAGTCGGTACGGTGTGGGTGTAGGTGCCGCGGATGCGGAATTTGCAGGCGTTGATGTCGTAAATGCCGGTGGCAATCGTCGTTCCGAGATAGGGGATATAGGGACCGTAGGTGTGGAGATAGGCACCCATTGCAGCTATCAGATCGACGTCGAGTGCGAGGAATTTGCCCTGCTCGTCCATTGCCATACGCATGGTGACGACGTTGTCTCGGCCGTGGGCATCTGAGACGAAATGTTCGCTGCGGGTGGATTTCCACTTCACAGGCATTTTCAACCGCTTGGCCGCGATGAGGCAGAGCGGGTATTCGCGGTATGGGAAGACCTTGGTGCCGAAGCCGCCGCCAACATCGGGTGTGATGACGCGCAGTTTGTCTTCATCGACATTCAGGCAAGGCTTGGCCAGCGCGCGGCGCATGCCGTGCACGCCTTGCGAACCAACGGTCAGCGTATAGCGGTCTTCCTCGTCCGACCACTCGCCCAGACAGGCACGCATTTCCATGTAGTTGCAGACCAGGCGGTTGTTGATGAGCTTCAACTCGGTGACTCGGGCGGCGGATTTGAAGATCTCTTCCGTCTCGTCAGGATTGCCGTGAATAAGCTCAAACGCCTTGTTTGAACCAAGGTCTTCGTAGACCAGCGTCGCATTTGCATCGAGCGCAGCTTCGGTGTCGGTGACGACATCCAGCATGTCCCAATCAATATCGATCAATTCGGCTGCGTCCTGCGCTTGGTCGACCGTCTCGGCCACGATCATCGCGACCGCATCACCAACGTGACGTGCCACGCCATCGCACAGCAGCGGAATGTCTTTGGTTGGGTGCTGTGTGCCGTCAGCTTGCGTTTGCACAGCCTGGCATTTGATGGGGCCGTTTTCCGTTATGTCTTTGGCTGTCAGAACCAATTTTACACCATCGGCGTTTTCCGCATCTTCCACGCTGTTGATTGTGAACGTTGCGTGCGCGTAGGGCGAGCGCAAGAAAAAAGCCTGAAGTGCACCATCACGCTGCACGTCGTCGGTGTATTGGCCTTTGCCGGAAACGAAATTGGCATCTTCAACACGCCGAACGGATTGGCCCATACCGACCTTTTTGCCGAATTTAATTGGGGTGTGCGCGTTCATGGCTCTGACCTCTCGGTGATGAAATGAGTTTTGGCGGCGGTGACGTTTTGGCCGCTGAACATGCACAACACTTTGCTTTTTTGCTCTGGATTGCAAGGGCGCTTTCGTCGCGGCTTTGCCAGCGGAGCCATTGCAGGCGGCTGTCGGCGCTGTCATGCTGGGGCGTCACCGCTTCTACAGTTTGAACCCCATGTCCTTCTCGTCCAGTGTCAGCAAATTCAACGCGCTGCCGGGCAATCTGAAGGGCGCGCTCACACTCATGGTGGCTGCCTTGGGTTTTGCGCTCATGGCAGCGCTGGTTAAGCTGGCTGGCGAGCGGTTGCATGTGACCCAAATCCTGCTGGTTCGGCAAATCATCATGATCGCCATCGTAATGCCGCGGGTTTTGACGCATTTCCCTGGCTGCCTGCGCACGCAGAGACTCGACTTGCAAATCATACGCGTATGCGCGGCACTGGTTGCCATGCTGGCGGGCTTTTACGCCATCATCAACATGCCACTGGCAGACGCTATGGCGATTGGTTTCGCCAAAGCATTCTTCGTGACGATTTTCGCAATCATCATTTTGCATGAAAAAGTGGGGTGGCGTCGTTGGGCGGCTGTGGCTGTTGGTTTCATCGGCGTGATGGTGATGATCCAACCCGGGACGGCCAATTTTAATCCGATTTCACTTTATGCGCTGGTCGGTTCGGCAGCGGCAGGTTTTGTAATGGTGATCATCCGCAAACTGTCGGAGACCGACGCACCCATCACGACGCTAAGCTATCAAGCATTTTTGGTCGGGCTGGCAGTGGTCATTCCGGGTGTAATTTATTGGCAGGCACCGACGGCAAACGAGTGGTTCACTCTGCTTGCGATTGGCGCGGTGTCTTATGGCGCGCAAATGGCCAACATCTACTCTTACAAGTGGGGCGAAGCCTCGGTTCTGGCCTCGCTGGATTATGTCCGACTGCTTTACGCAACTCTGTTCGGGTATCTGCTGTTTGAGACGCTGCCGACTGTCTATACGTGGATTGGCGCGGCTGTCATCATCGCCGCTTCGCTTTACACCGTCCAGCGCGAGCGCAGCAAAGCGAAGGCTGTGGTGATCGAGGCGAAGAAGAACGCCGAACAGTAATCAGGATTTTGCACGCATCGCGTGGAATGCGTCGAGCAAGCCCAAAGTGGAGCCGTTACGCCCGCTTCCATCAGCTTCACCTTTGACAAGCGGCAACAATTCGCCAGCCAGTTCCTTGCCCAATTCCACGCCCCATTGGTCGAACGAATTGACGTTCCAGATGACGCCTTGGGTGAATACCTTGTGTTCGTAAAGCGCGATCAGCTGGCCCAGAACAAAGGGCGTGAGTTCAGGATAAAGGAACGTGCATGTCGGACGGTTGCCCGGAAAAGCCTTGTGGGGCGCGAGCCGATGCGCTTCGACTTCATTCATGCCGTTGGCACTCAACTCCTTCAACACCTGCTCTTCCGTCTTGCCAACCATCAGCGCTTCGGTTTGCGCGAGCGCGTTGGCAACGAGCTTTTCGTGGTGATCGCCAATGGGCTTAGCCGGATTGGCAGCGATGAGGAAATCGCAGGGTATAATCGTAGTGCCTTGGTGGATCAGTTGGTAAAAGGCGTGCTGACCGTTTGTGCCGGGTTCACCCCAGACAATTGGACCTGTCTCGCTGTCTACTGCCGCTCCATCCTTTGTGATGCGCTTGCCGTTTGATTCCATGTCCAATTGCTGGAGATAGGCAGGAAAGCGCGCCAAATGGTTGTCATAGGGAAGAACAGCATGGGTAGCGTGGCCGCAGATATTGCGATGCCAAACGCCGACAAGCGCCATCAGCACGGGCACGTTGTCTAGCGGATCAGCCGAGAAGAAATGCTCGTCAGCGGCGGCAGCACCGCTGAGAAACTCGTCAAAGCGCTGGGGCCCGATGGCAATCATCAGCGACAGTCCGATGGCTGACCAGACCGAATAGCGCCCGCCGACCCAATCCCAAAAGCCAAACGCACGATCTTCGCGGATGCCGAAGGCGGCGGTTTTGTCGAGTGCAGTTGAAAGAGCCGCAAAATGGTTCGACACAGCCTCTTCGCCCAGATGTTCCACCAGCCAGCGCCGCGCGGTTTCGGCGTTGGTCATGGTTTCTTGCGTGGTGAATGTTTTTGACGCAACGATAAACATCGTGGTGGCCGCAGGCACCTTCTCGAGCACGTCAACGATATCCGCACCGTCTACATTGGAAACGAAGTGGATGGCCGGGCCATCGTGATAGGGTGCCAGCGCCAGTGTCGCCATTGCGGGACCAAGGTCTGATCCACCGATGCCGATGTTGACGATATCGGTAAAGCGACCGCCCTGCCCGGCTATGGAGCCATCACGGACGTTGCGGGCGAAACGCGCCATAGCTTCGCGCACCGCCAGCACATCTGGCGTGACGTTTGTTCCGTCGATGATAATTTCCCGTCCATCCATCACCCTCAACGCCATGTGCTGAACAGCGCGGTCTTCGGTCGTGTTGATCTTTTCGCCATTTTGAAAGGCTGACCGCTTCTCGTTGAAATTGACTGACTCCAGCAGTTCGACCAGTGCGACGCGGGCGGGCGTATCGAGCAGCGTCTTGGAATAATCGAACAGGATTTCGCCGCAGGTCGCGGTGAAGTCGTCGAAGCGCTGCGCGTCGAAAAGATCGGCAATGCGGCTTTTGCCAAGGCGTTCGCGGTGTTTGTGCAAGGCGTCAAATTTCTGTTCGGTCACGGTCAAGCTCGCTTGTGTGGGACGGATGTATTGCGGTTCGATGCGACAAGTTCCTAACACGCACCGGATGACACCGCCTATATTGATCGCCATATTGGAGGCATCTTTCCCCCAAAGGACGCACCAGCCGATGAGAACGACGACAGCTCCCGTCATCCGCCTGAAAAACTACACCCCACCTGCCTATACGATCACCCATGTGGATATGGATGTATCGCTGGCGGCCGAAGACACAGTGGTGACAACCACAATGAAGGTGGTGCGCCAAGCAGGAACCCCGACATCGGCTCCACTGGTTCTGGACGGCGACGAGCTTTCGCTCGATGGGCTTTGGATTAACGGCGATAAAGCCGATGACGCGAACTATTCAACGACACCAGTCGAATTGAAGATCCATCGACTGCCAGAGACAGCCGCTTTCGACGTTACCATCCGCACACGCCTCGCGCCGGTGAAAAATACCAAACTGATGGGGCTTTATCAGAGCAGCGGCGTGTTCTGCACCCAATGCGAAGCAGAGGGCTTTCGCCGCATAACATATTTTTTGGACAGGCCAGACGTGCTGGCGGTCTATAAAGTGCGGCTTGAAGCGGACAAGGCCACCTGCCCCATACTGCTGGCTAATGGCAATCCGGGCGAGGCAGGCGAACTGCCCGATGGTCGCCACTTCGCCGTTTGGCACGATCCGCACCCGAAACCATCATACCTATTCGCCATGGTTGGAGGTGATCTTGATGTGCTCAGCGACACCTTCACCACGGCCAGCGGTCGGCATGTCGATCTCAATATCTATGTGGAGACCGGCAAGGCGGCGCAGGCGGCCTATGCTATGGACGCGTTGAAGCGGTCGATGGTTTGGGACGAGCTGGAATACGGATGCGAATACGATCTAGAAGTGTTCAACATCGTTGCGGTTTCGGATTTCAATATGGGCGCGATGGAAAACAAGGGGCTGAACGTCTTCAATGACAAATACGTTCTGGCCGATGCCGATCTCGCCACCGACGCTGACTTTGCTAACATCGAAGCGATCATAGCGCACGAATACTTTCACAACTGGACGGGCAACCGCATTACCTGTCGCGACTGGTTTCAGCTCTGTCTGAAGGAAGGGCTGACGGTCTATCGCGATCAAGAGTTCTCCGCTGACCAACGCTCTCGCGCGGTGCAACGCATCCAGCAGGTGCGTTGGCTGAAGTCGGGTCAGTTTCCAGAAGATGCTGGGCCGCTAGCGCACCCCGTTCGGCCCAGCGCATACAAAGAAATCAACAACTTCTATACGGCGACCGTCTATCAAAAGGGCGCGGAACTGGTGCGCATGATCGCCACGCTGATCGGGCCGGAAGCCTATCGCGCGGGCACGGACCTCTATTTTGAGCGCCACGATGGCGAAGCGGCGGTTGTTGAGGATTTCCTAAAGTGCTTCGAAGACGCAGCCGGCGTCGATCTTTCTCAATTCGCCAGATGGTATGAGCAAGCGGGAACGCCAAATGTGGATGTGGAAGAAGAGTGGGATGCTGGATCCTGCAAATACACCTTGGTGCTGCGCCAGCATACGCCCCCTACGCCGGGGCAACAGAGCAAGAAGCTTGTTCCAATTCCCGTCCGTTTCGGGCTGATGGGCTCGGACGGCTCGGATATTGAACCTCGCACCCGATCTAGCGCGGTGAAAGACGACGTGATTGTGCTGACACGGCGAGAGACAAAAGTGACCTTTACGGGCTTGAAGACGAAGCCAACCCCCTCTTTGTTGCGCGGCTTCTCAGCGCCCGTGAAATTGAATTTTGCGGAAACCCAAGCCTCGCGTTTGTTCCGCGCAGAGCACGATTCCGATCTGTTCAACCGCTGGGAAGCGCTCGACGGCTATGGATTGAGTTTGTTGAGCGATGATGCAACTGGCGGCTCAAGTTTTACCGAAAAGGACCGCGAAGCGTTTGTGTTGGCGCTATGCAAGACAGCTTTGGATGACAGCATTGAGCCGCAGTTCCGCGCCAACGCGCTTTCTCTGCCAAACGAAATGGCCGTTGCCCGCAACATCGGCAAGAATGTCGATCCCGCGATCGTGCAGCAATCACGCAGCGCTTTGCTCAAATCGATTGGCAGGCAATTGGGCAAACGAGGGCTAGACTTGATGACAAAGCTCGATACGGACCCCAACGCTGACGATTTAGCGGCCAGCGGCGAACGGGCGTTGAAATATTCCCTGCTGCCGTTCCTACTCGTGTCTGGCGTGGAGGGTGCCCACAATCTTGCGCAATCGCAGTTTGTACAGGCGAAAACCATGACGGATCGAATGGGGGCCCTTTCGGCCATCGTTCATTTTTCCGGCGATGAGGTGATGAGTGAACAATGCCTTGAGGCGTTTTATGACCGCTACGAGGACAATGATCTCGTGCTCAATACATGGTTCACGCTCCAGGCAATGGTACCCAATGCGGCGGGGCTAGAACGGTTCGAACGCTTGCTCGATCACCCGAAGTTTTCGCTCAACAATCCCAATCGCGCTCGCTCATTGCTCGGCCCATTTGCGGCCAACAATCCAACGGCCTTCTATGCGAATGGAGCCAAAGGCGCCACGTTGTTTGCGCAGCAGATCATGACACTGGACGACAAAAACCCGCAAATCGCAGCTAGGTTGCTCACCGTGATTTCGTCCTACCGCGTTTTCAAAGCGCCGATTAGCGATGCTGTTACTGAGGCCTTGCGCACCATTCGCGCCAAAGAGCCCCTTTCCATCGACGTTCAAGAAATTGTGGACAGTTTGCTTTCATGAGATGAAAATTTTTTTGATTTGGTGGGTGGACACGTGGAGTCCGAGCGATTCAAATGGGACTGATTCGTTCGGCAGTTGATTGTTGGGTCCAACTGCACATTCCGAACGAGGGGCGGTTTAAATTCGGAGTGTAAGCATGGAGCATGCGGACGCAATCAGCGTGCGCGGCGGAGAATCGGACTCTATTCAGAATCCAATCCGCCACCAAAAGGGAAAACCGCGCAATGCGTGGTCGCTCCCTGCCCTTCAAATTCCGTTTACCGGCAATCCCTTTTCAAAACTGTTCATTGCTATTTCATCGGAACGATTTCAGCACATCGGCCTGCCAATTTTGATTTTGGCGGTGTTGATATTTGTTGCAGCCTTCCAATCGCTCAATCTCATAAGTGATCGCCAGCGTCTCTTGAATGAAGATTTGGATCGATTGGCTCTGGTTGGCGAAGTTGTGGTGTCGCGGCTGGAATCAAATCCAACCCTGATCGATTCATTAGATAGCCCCACACTTGCCCGTGTGTTCTTGCAATCGGTTCTGCCCGAAAGCGCGAAGCGTCAGGGCAACACCGTCTTTATCATCGGTCAATCCGGTCGCGTTTCCGCCAGCCTACCCGCAGAAGAGGCTTACCGAGACGCACGCCTTACTACGTTGCTTAATGGTAATATGGCGCTCACGACGCGCCAAAATCTTCCTGCTCGCGGCGAAATCAACTTGATTGGTTCTATGCCAGCCAATGCGCTCTATGCTGCAATCGACACGCCTGCCAGCGGGCGGGCCGCTTCAGTGCTCGTTGTGCAGACTCACTCAGAGTTGTTGGCTCCTTGGAACGCCTCGTTAAACCGCAATGTGATGTTCTTTATTACGCTGGTAACAGTTTTGTTCGTCGTGTTTTCCATCTACCGCCTCCAAACGCGCAAAGCGCAGCAGGCGGAAAATCTTTTCGAAGAAGCGCAAGCGCGGTTTGATACGGCCCTTGAACGCGGGCATTGCGGACTTTGGGACTGGGATCTGTCGCGCGGCCGCATTGTATGGTCGGACTCCATGTTCCAAATCCTTGGTATGGATCCGCTCCAAAACGCCCTTGGCTACGGCGATGTTGATGGCCTGCTGCACCAAACTGATCGCAATCTTATGGAAGTCGCAAACGCGGCGTTTTCTTCGCCTGACCGCACAATCGACCACCGATTTCGCATGGCCCACCGTAACGGCACCTGGGTTTGGCTGCGTATGCGGGCAGAACTGGTCAACAGCGCAGATGGCACACCCCATCTCATCGGCACGTCGGTAGATGTGACAGAGCAAGAAACGCTGAAACGCCGCCATCGCGACGCCGACATTCGACTGCGCGATGCCATTGAAACGATCTCGGAAGCATTTGTGTTATGGGACGCGCAGAAACGTCTTGTTATGTGCAACTCGAAATATCAGCAGCTTTACAATCTGCCGACATCGATCGTGCGCGGTGGCGGACACTACGACGACATCATGGCACAAAGCCGCCGCCCCCGCATTCGCAAGCAAATTTCCACTGAGAAAAAGACCAAAAAGGGCGGCGAAACGCTGGAAGCCCAACTTGAAGACGGTCGCTGGCTGCAGATCAACGAACGCCGCACACAGGACGGTGGTTTCGTTTCCATCGGTACTGATATTACCCAAATCAAGCGCAACGAAGAGAAGCTGGTCGATTCAGAACGTCGGTTGATAGCAACAATCGACGAACAGCGCCGCGTGCAACAAAAGACTGATCTGCAAGCGCAGAAGCTCGTTGAATTGGCAGAAAAATATGCTGAAGAGAAAAATCGTGCTGAAGCTGGCAACAAGGCGAAGTCAGAATTTCTCGCCAATATCAGCCACGAATTGCGCACACCGCTGAACGCGATCATTGGCTTTTCCGACATTATGCAGACACGCATGTTTGGTCCGCTGGGGTCCGACAAATATCTGGAATACGCCCAAGACATCCACCATTCCGGCACATTCCTGCTCGGCGTGATCAATGACGTTCTGGACATGTCCAAGATTGAAGCGGGACGTTTCCAACTCGATCCCGTCGAGGTCCGCGTTGATGAGTTAATGGATGAGACCCTTCGCTTCATCAAAATGCAGGCGCAGGAAGCCAACATCACGGTCGATCAGAAGCTGGAAGAAAACCTAATGCTCACGGCCGATCGCCGCGCGATGAAGCAAATTCTGCTGAACCTGCTTTCCAACGCCGTAAAGTTCACGCCGGAAGGTGGCCGCATCTCGCTCACCGCGAAGCAATCGCAGAAGGCGGTGACTATTGTGATTGAAGACAACGGCATTGGCATTTCCAAGAGTGCTATGAAACGCATTGGGCAACCTTTTGAACAGGCTCAGGATCAATTCACCAAAGATCACAAGGGCACGGGGCTTGGCCTCGCCATCGCCAAATCGCTGGCAAAGTTGCATGGCGGGAGTTTGAAAATTCGGTCCACTGTTGGCAAAGGCACGCTGGTGGTCATGCGCCTGCCACGGGTTTGCAAAGACAAAAAGCCGGAGCCGAAAGAGAACCAGCCCCCTGCTCCACTCCTAGACGAGCTGGAAGCCGAAACCCGCGCAGCCTAGTCGATTTGCTTCAAATAATTTTTGAACGCTAAGCGTACTTCGGCCTGATAGTCTTTCAGCGCGGCTTGGGAGCTTTCCAAATCTGGCATGTCGAGACAGCGCAGAAGTATCTCTGTGAAACCGCGAGAAACTTCATCGGGATTGAAAATACCGTTGAACGCGATGCGGGTGAGTTGTTGGATTGCCGCGTAGAAATCGTAGGCCTCCACGAGGCGCGCATTCAACCATTCACCCAATGCCACCAGTACGCCGCGTGTGAGCGCTTCTTTAGGACAATCACCGCGCAGCACGGCGGTTTGCGCCATAAACTCCAAATCAATCATGCCGCCTTTGGCAAGTTTCACATCCCACACTGAGGCCGGCGGACGCTCTTTGTCCATCAACTTGCGCATTTTCAAAACTTCCGCGCTTTCTTCCTTTCGCTCTCGTGGATGGGCTAGGAGATCGGAAATCGCATGGCTGACCTTCTCAACAAATTCGGCATCCCCTGCGACCGGTCGCGAACGCGACAGCGCCAATCGTTCCCACGTCCACGCTTCCTCGCGTTGATACCGCTCAAACGACGAAAGCGTTGTTGCCAGCGGACCAGCATTACCCGACGGGCGAAGCCTGAAATCGAGTTCATAAACGACCCCCTCCCCTGTCGGCGCACTCATAGCCGCGGTCAGGCGTTGGGTGAGGCGAGAGAAATACTGGTAGGCGTGGAGTGGCTTCTCGCCATCGGATTCGTCATTGGCCTCGTCAAATTCGTAAAGGACAATCAAATCTAGGTCGGAAGCAGCGGTGAGTTCGCGAGTCCCCAGGTTGCCCATGCTGACCACAGCGACGGACGCACCTTCGATGTGCCCGTGACGTTGTGCAAAAGCATCAACAACACGCTTGAGAATTTCTTGCACAGCCACTTCTGCCAGCAGAGCGAAAGCGGCACCCGCTTCTTGCGCTGGGCAAGCGCCCGCCAGCACCCGCACGCCGATGAGAAACCGTTGCTCAGCTACGAATAAGCGGGCGCGGTCGAGCATTTCTTCATAGCCTGCTGCTGCATCGAGGCTTTTGGCCATGCGCGATTGCAATTCTTCGCGCTTTGGCATGTCGTTGAAAAAGCCAGGCTCAAGGAGAGCATCGAAGACATGGGGCTTGTGGGTGACGATGGCAGCAAGACGCGGCGCAGCACCCAATATGAGCACCAACAGATCCATCAATTTCGGATTTGCCCGCATCATGTTCATCAACTGAAAACCGGCGGGCAAGCCTTTCAAAAAGGCGTCGAAAGCGATCATCGCTTCGTCAGGCGCGCCGGTATCCGCAAATGCTTCCAGCAGCGCAGGTGTGATTTCGGTCAGCCGTTCACGCGCCTCTACAGTCTGCATCGCGCGGTAACGTCCAAAATGCCAACCCTTGACCATTGCGATCATGTCGGATGGGCGGTTGAAACCCAGTTGGTCGAGTGTTTCCACCGTACCGGGGTCTTCCTCGTCACCTGTGAACGAAAGATTGCCGGAAACAGCCAGCGTTGGCTCGTTGGAAAACAGATCTGCATAGTGGCCTTCAACCCGCGTGAGATGGGCCACGATTTCTTTCTCGAAGGCAGCAGGAGAGGATGCGTTGCAGAGCGCTGCGATGTTGGCGAAGGCGTCTTTATCTTTCGGAATTTCGTGGGTCTGTTCATCGCGCACCATTTGCAGGCGATGTTCAACATCGCGCAGCACCCGATAGCTCTCGCAGAGCTCATCGCGCACATGAGGTTTGATCCATTTGTGCTCGGCAAGTCGCCTTAGCATTTCCAGCGTGCCGCGTTCGCGCAGGTCTTCGATACGACCACCGGCAACCAATTGCTGTGTTTGAACAAAGAATTCAATCTCGCGGATGCCGCCCCGCCCCAGCTTCACGTTGTGGCCCTTAGCGCTCAGATCGCTGAATCCCCGATGGCTCTGCAATTGGCGTTTGATGGAGTGGATGTCGGCAATCGCCGCATAATCGAGATAGCGCCGCCAAACGAAGGGACGCAGAAAGCCGAGCATTTCCGCTCCCAAAGACATGTCGCCAGCAACGGTACGCGCCTTTATAAGAGCCGCACGCTCCCAATTCTGGCCGCGGCTCTCGTAGTAATGCATGGCGTGCTGCATAGGGATTGCAAGCGGCATGGAGCCAGGGTCTGGGCGCAAGCGCAAATCGGTGCGGAAAACGTAGCCGTCCGCTGTTTGCTCCTGCATCAACTTGATCAAACCTTTGGTGACGCGGGTGAAGAGCAACACCACGTCTTCGGGGTCAGTAACCGCTTTCGCATCGGGATCAATGAAAACGATAAGGTCAATGTCGCTGGAATAGTTCAATTCCCGCGCACCGTGTTTTCCCATGGCGATAACTGTGTAGCCGCTGTCTTGCGAAGGATTTTGAGGATCGGGAAGCGCTAGCTTGCCACGCTCGTGTTGGGCGAAAAGCAGATGGTCAACTGCTGCCCGTAAACAGGTATCTGCCGTATCGGTAATCGCGTGGCTCACGGTTTCGCAAGACCAGCAACCGCTAAGGTCAGCGAGACCAGCTATCAAAGCAGCCTCCTGTTTAGCTTGCCGAAGAATGCGCGAAAGATCGCTTTCCGACGTAGTGATCGCTGTCCGGTCAAGCGTTGTAAGCGTGTGCTCAAGGGCTTGTGAAAAAGAACCGATGATGCAAGCCAGCACCGTATCTGGAAAGCGGCAAGCCAAGTCGCAGAGATAGGGCGAGCGCGCAAGAATGGCGGCAAAATGATGGCCTGCTTCGGTGTCCAAAAACGACCGCAATTGATCTTCGCTTGACTTTCCCTTAAGGCAATCGACAAACCGAGCCGTGGCTGCTTTGGCGTCATTGGGTTTTGCCGCAATATGGATGAGTGGCGAGCGTAGATGTGCGGCGCTCTCGTTTTCGGGCAAATGCTTTTTCACCGTCATCCCCTCATTGCCCCTTTGCTTGGACCGTCACTTGCTGATCGGCAGCCTCACTTCGATCATAAGGCCGGGCGCGTTGTCCATCAGTTTCAACGTTCCACCATGCAATTCCACGACTGCGTCCACCAGAGACAGTCCTAGCCCGGTACCAGCTTTCGTGCGGCTCGCATCGAGACGCACAAAACGTTCCAAAACCCGCTCACGGTCTGCTTCAGGAATTCCCGAGCCATTGTCCGCAACCCGCAAGACGGCATCTTCCTCTTCGGCCTTCAAAGACAGCTCAATGCGGGAAAGGGAAGAATTCCCTCCATATTTTATGGCATTATCCAGCAAATTCGTGATCATTTGAGCGAGAAGTTCACGGTTTCCGTTTACGGTCAGCGCAGGGGTTACATCTGCGGTAAATTCAGCGTCACTTTCGCTAACAATCGGCTCGAATAACTCGGCAATATCGCTGCACACTTCATCCATGCGCACGGCGCTCAACTTGGCCATTTTACTGCCGGATTGAACCTGGCTAATCATCAGCAATGCATCAAAAGTGCGCAAAATTCCGTCAGCATCTTCGATCACCTGTTCAATGGCGGCCCTGTCGGTTGAACCTGCGGTTACAAGCGCAGCCTCGGCGCGGTTGCGCAGTTTTGTAAGCGGGGTTTTGAGATCATGGGCAATGCTGTCGGACATAACCCGAACACCAATGCTGAGTTTTTCGATGCGGGAAATGGCACTATTGAGGTTGTCGGCCAAGCGATCAAATTCATCGCCAGAACCATCTGTCGGCAAGCGCCCTGATAAATCGCCGGCAATGATCCGTGCGGAAGACATTGATACGTCATCAATCCGCTGCAAGGCCCGGCGTCCGATGAAAAACCATAGCAGCAGGCCAGCCAGCACCATTAAAACGAGCGTCAGCCCAATCGCCTGCACCATGATCGTGCGGAAATAATTAGCCTCGCCAACATCACGGCCAACCAGCAATCGCAGCCCTTGGGGCAAATCAAACACTTGCGCAATGGCACGGTGGGGACCGTCAATCTCGCTATTTAGAGGGTCATATTTGAACGGTGTTTCGCTCCATCCATTCTGCGCAAAAACCTTAGGATCAACGCTCTTCACATTTCCCGCGATAATGCGGCCTTGTGGATCGGAGATGAGATAAAGATAAGCACCTGGAGCGCGAGAGCGGCGCTCAATGGAGTTGATCAGCCGTCCCGCTCCGCCAAAATTATAGATGGTGGAGAGTTCTTCCACTTCTTCCTGGGCGGCTGAGCGGATTTGGGAAAATACCAAGCGGCTGGTGTTGTAGCTCACGAAAGCCACCAGCGCGATCGCCAGAAGACCGAACAACACAGTGTAGATGAGAGACAAGCGAAAAGCCGTCACACGCAGCAATTGTGACAACCGCTCCAAATCAGCCGCCTACGCCGAACCGATAGCCAACACCCCGCACTGTGTGGATCAATGGGACATCGAAATTTTTGTCAATCTTGGCGCGCAGCCGAGACATATGGACGTCAATGACATTAGTCTGCGGATCGAAATTCAGATCCCAAACATTCTGCAGCAGCATTGTGCGGGTCACGAGATCACCTGTATTGCGGGCGAGATATTCAAGCAGCCGGTATTCGCGCGGTTGCAGCACAATCTCTTCGCCGCCACGATAAGCCTTGTGTGAAATGCGGTCGAGCTTCAGATCGGCAACTTCTATCGTCGCTCCCACCTGAGCCCGCTCGTTGCGCTTTGCCAACACTTCCAGGCGGGCAAGCAATTCTACAAAGGCGTAGGGCTTGGCAAGGTAGTCATCCCCACCTGCCCGCAAGCCCTCAACACGGTCATCTACCTGCCCCAAAGCCGACAGAATAAGTGCGGGTGTATCGATGCCTCTTTCGCGCAATCGCGAGATCATCGATAGACCATCCAGCCGCGGCATCATGCGATCCACAACCATAACGTCAAAGTTGCCTTGCTGGGCCAAGCGCAAACCATCCTCGCCATTTTCCGCGTGCACAGTTGTGTGGTCGGCATCTTCCAACGCCTTGCACAATTGGGATGATAGTTCGAGATCATCTTCTACGATCAGAACGTTCATGGTCATTACCAGCTAGTGATCTTTTGAAGTGTGATGGAATGTTTGATAAACGGCAAAGGCAGCAGACCAGCAAGGGCCCACTGCCTCGGGAGAGAAGCTACTTGGGATGTGCAGCCGAGGGGAAGCTGCGGACTTCTCTCCAACTTGGATGCCTGTTTTAGCCACGGCCAACGGGAATGGCGACGAAGCGGTTGCGCTCACCAGACTGAACCTGGAAGAGCACCGCTTTGCGCTCGTCTTCCATTGCCCTTGCGACCGCCTGACCGACATCATCAACCGTTTCCACCGAGCGTCCGTTGACAGAAACAATCTTGTCGCCTGCCCGCATACCTTTTTCGGCCGCCGAGCCGTTTTCGAAAACATCGGCAACCATAACACCTTCATCGGTCGTGACGATTGCCAGACCCAGCTCATCCATATCAACAGTTGACCGGTCCGCATCGGGCGCCTGAGAGGGCGACAGTGCCGCCTGACGCTCTGGCTCCGGCAGTTCGCCCAGTTTTACCGACACGGTGCGGCTATCGCCATCACGGTAAATCGCAACATCAACCGTTTCATTTGGTTCCAAATTTGCGATGGTTTTGGCCAGCTCGCGCGGTCCCTCAATATCTGTATCGCCAACCTTAACGATCACATCGCCAGCTTTCAGGCCGGCAGTGAGAGCGGGGCTATTGGGTTGAGTTTCGGACACAATGGCGCCTCTCGCATCAGCGAGGCCCAACGATTCGGCAATGTCTTTCGTTACAGGCTGAATTTGAACTCCTAGCCAGCCGCGGGTAACCGTGCCCCGCTCAATGAGATCGCTGACGACCTCTTTTGCGGTTGCGGCAGAGATTGCGAAAGCAATGCCCACATTACCTCCGGACGGGGAGAAGATAGCCGTGTTAACGCCGATTACTTCGCCAGAGAGATTGAATGCAGGGCCACCCGAATTGCCTTTGTTCACGGCAGCATCAATCTGGATGAAGTCGTCATAGGGGCCGGAACCAATATCGCGGCTGTTGGCCGAAACGATGCCCGCTGTAACGGTGCCGCCAAGGCCAAAGGGGTTTCCAACAGCCACAACCCATTCACCAACCCGGCTCAAACCAGTTGAGAAATCGACATACGTGAACTTGGCGCTGTCCTCGACTTTAAGTACGGCAAGGTCCGTCTTAGGGTCTGTGCCAATGAGTTTTGCTTCGAACTCCTTGCCGTCACTCAAGACAACCGTGAAACCTGTGCCGTTTTCGACGACATGGTTGTTTGTGACCACATAACCATCATCGGAGACGAAGAAGCCTGAACCTTGCGAAACCGGACGGGCGCGACGCTGCTCGCCTCCACGATTTCTGCGTTGGCCAAACTGGCGGTCACCGCGCGGGCCTTGGTCAAAGAAGCGGCGGAAAGGATGATCTTCCGGGAGCATGTCGAAACCGAATGGATCGGCTCCACGCTGGCCATTTCGACGACTTTGGCGTTGTTCTGACATGCCCGACACACGAACGCTGACAACTGCCGGAGATACGGCTTCGACCACGTCGGCAAAGTTCGTTACTTTTGGTGCTTCAATGCGAACAGCTTCTGCAAATGCGGGAGTGCTGGGGGAGACAATTCCGCCAGCCATAAAGGCAGTGGCGAGGCCGAAAGCAGTTGCGGAACCAAGAAGGGCGTTGCGAAATTTGGATGTTTTTGCAGGCATGGAATTTCCTCGTCCATAAGTCTCAAAATCAAAGAAGCGAAATGTTTGCGCTTCCGTCGAGAACCATATGGGTGAGTAAATTATGCCTTTTGAGGGCGCCGCCGTTAAATCTTGGTAATGTTGCGCGTCACTGCTTTTTCAGCAATTCATCCAATTTGCGCTGTTCGTCCGAGCTTAGTGGAGCAACAGAAGCGGCACTCGTTGTCCGGCTGCGCAAGATCCAATAGAGGCCGAACAACAAAAAAAGCAGCGGGCTGATCCAAAGCACAAATGTGTGTGCTGCCCAGCTTGGCTTCAACAAAATAAATTCGCCATAGCGCGAGACGAGGAAATTTTTCACTTCGCTGTTTGTAGCACCACCAGCAATCTGCTCGCGCACGACCTGGCGCAGATCGCGTGCCACTTCCGCGTCCGAATCAGCAATGGACTGATTCTGACAGACCACGCAGCGCAATTCTGTAAACAGGTCTTTGGCTTGCGCCTCCTGATTGGCGTTGAGGGGAACATTATCCGCAGCGAGCGAAAGTGTGACCGACACCAAAAGGCCGATGCAGGCAAGCAGAGTACAAAACGGGCCTCTAGGCATTTGCCAGCTTAGCCTCCATCCGTTTCGACCGCCTCGCAGCAGCAACCCGGTGACGGCGCTCAGTGAGTGAAATCAGCCCGCCAAAGACCATAAATAAGGTTCCAATCCAGATAAGCGTAACAAACGGTTTGTACCAAAGCCGCAGTGTAACCTGCTCGGTTACGGTGTTGGCTTCTGACAGCGTTAAATAGAGCTGCGAGAACAGGAATGTCTCGATATAGGCCTCTGTCGTCGGCATTTGGCGCGCGGGATAGAAACGTTTGGAGGGATTAGCCGTCTGGATGATCTCACCGTCTTTGAAGATCGTGAAAGTGGCCGTTTGCTCACGGAAATTATTGCGTTCACTCGCTTCAAGTGCATCAAACCGCACTTCGTATCCCGAAAGGGCCAACGTGTCGCCCTTCGACATAACGGCTGCGTTTTCGGTTTCGTAGGCCGTCACCATCACAACACCCAGCAATGTCACGCCAACGCCGAAATGAGCGAAAGCGGTCGACCAGACCGTCCGCGGCAGACCAACGGCACGAGCGAATGAGACTGAGAAGTTGAACTTTGAGAGCGCTATGCGCTGTGCCACTTCAGCGAACGCACCGATCATCAGCCATGCTGCCAACCCAATGCCAACAGGAGCAAGCCACGGTCCGGGCTGCATGAAGGCACCAGCGAGAACAAGCACCAAAAGCCCGATAATGAATGCGAACATCAGGCGTTGTGACACGCCATAGAGATCGCCACGCTTCCACGACAGCAGCGCACCAAATGGTAGCGCCACGAACAGCGGCAGCATCAGTGGTCCGAATGTCAAATTGAAGAACGGTGCGCCAACCGAAATTTTATCACCGCCTGTTACGGCTTCGTAGGCCAAAGGATACAGCGTGCCGATGAGAACCGTAGCGGCAGAGGTGCACAGGATAAGGTTGTTGAATACCAACGCCCCTTCCCGCGAAATTGGCGCGAACAAACCTCCCTGCTGCAGCGTATTGGCGCGCCACGCGAAGAGAGCAAGCGAGCCGCCAACGAATACGCATAGCAGGACAAGAATGAACAATCCGCGCGATGGGTCTGTAGCAAAGCTGTGCACCGAGGTGAGTACGCCGGAGCGAACAAGAAATGTACCGAGAAGCGATAGAGAGAAAGTAAGAATCGCCAGCAATACGGTCCAGATCTTCAACGCCTCACGCTTTTCCATCACCAAAGCGGAATGGAGCAGCGCTGTGCCTGTGAGCCACGGCAGAAGTGAAGCGTTTTCGACAGGATCCCAGAACCACCAGCCGCCCCAACCCAGCTCGTAATAAGCCCAATAAGAGCCCATTGAGATACCTGCTGTTAGGAAAACCCAGGCGGTCAAGGCCCAAGGCCGCACCCACCGCGCCCAGATGGCGTCGATGCGACCTTCAATCAAAGCTGCGACTGCAAATGCAAATGTGATGGAGAAGCCCACATAGCCGAGATAGAGCAACGGCGGGTGGATCGCGAGGCCGATGTCTTGGAGAATCGGATTTAGATCACGTCCTTCAATGCTCGGCGCTCGGCGTAAAAATGGGTTGGATGTGAACAGCACGAACGCTGTGAATGTCGCCATCATCCAGCCTTGCACCACCAAAACATTGGAGCGCAAAGTTCGTGGCAAATCATGGCCAAACACACCGACAGCGGCCGCGAACAGGGCCAGAATGAGAACCCACAACAGCATGGACCCTTCATGGTTTCCCCATGTGCCCGTGAGTTTGTAGAGCATCGGTTTCTGCGAATGGGAATTCTCCCAAACGTTCACCACCGAGAAATCGCTGACTGCATAAGCCCACATGAGGCAACCAAAGGACAAAGCGACGAAAAGGAAGCTGCCGACGCTGGTGTAGTCAGCAATGGCCATTAGCCTGCCGTCGCGGCGGGTTGTTCCTATCAGAGGCACAGTTGCCTGAACGAGCGATAGGGCGAGCGCAAGGATGAGCGCGAAATGTCCGAGTTCGACAATCATCCGTCACCTTCCTTGCCACGCCATAGGCCATCTTCTTTCAGCTTGTCGGCAAATTCGCGAGGGACGTAGTTTTCATCATGTTTGGCGAGAACTGTATCTGCGGTGAACTGGCCGGATGGGTCCAACATGCCTTCCGCGATGATCCCCTGCCCTTCACGGAACAGGTCTGGCAGGACGTTGTTGAAATTCACCGTCAATTCTTCGCCTTCGAGGCTTAGGTTGAAAGCAACGTTCAGGCCCTCACCGCGCTTTACGGAGCCTTCTTCGACGAGGCCAAACAAGCGCACACGCTGGCCGGGCGACACCTGAGCCGCCTTCAACTCAGCGGGGCTCATAGCAAATGAAATGCCGTCGCGCAGCGCGAACATGGTGAGCGCAAGTGCGCCAGACAGCACAAGTCCGATCGCGCCGATCCATGCTAGGCGCATTTGTTTTCTGGTCATGGCTCCCTAGTCGGCTCCCTATTGGTTCTCAGCCCGTTCCGTTTTTAATCTCGTATCGAGAACGTTTAGCTTCGTCAGAAGTTCTGTATCATTTGAAAACAATTTACGGGCGCGGTCCAGCGACGCACTTGCCGCGTCAAAGTCCTTTAGCACAAGTTGGGCATTGATCAGCCGCTGCCAACCGTCTCCATCCTGTGGTGCTTCATCAAGCCGAGCGGCCAATCGATCGACCATTGAACGAATGAACTGCGAGCGGTCGGCCTGTGGCATTTGAGCTGTTTGCTCAACGGTTTCTGCGTCGAGCTTGGGCATACCGGGTGCGGCCGGCAAATTAGCCTGCTGACGCAATCGCGCGATACGCTCGGTGAGGACTGGCTCAAGTGCTGACCCTTTTTCCGCACGCGCCAGCAGGCTTTCGAAACCTGCAATGGCGGCAGGAAAATCGCCCTCTTGTTCCGCGGCAATTGCCAGCATGAAGTTTGCGCGGATGTTGTCAGGCTCTAACGCCCGAGCGCGCAGCAACAGCTCTTTTCCCTGCGTAGTTATGATGTTGTCGATTTCGCTTGCCCGCAGTTCCGCTAGCAGAGCCAGACGGTCGGCGGTTTCCCCATCAAGTCGGATAATTTGCACAAGCGCGTTTTGCTGATCGGATCGGCGCCCCATTCTTGCGTAAACGCGCTCCAGCACTTTCCAACCACGCAGATCGTCTGGATTGGTCTTCAGCTGATCTTCAGCACGTGCCACCAATTGCTCAATCGGCAGTTCCCCTAATTCTCCTGCTCCCAAACGTGCCGAAAGCGGAGCGTCTGGCGTGCCCGGTGCGCCTTGAGTGAAATATATCGCAGCAGAGGCAACGGGAATGATCAGAATGCTCAGGACAGATACGACCGTGAGCCCACCGCGCCCAACGGGCTTTGGTTCAACGCGGCTGTCTCCCTTGTTTACGGCTCGTAGCAGCCGCCGACCGATCTCGGCGCGTTCTTCTTGCAATACTGAAGTGTCGCCAGTGGCCGCGTCGATGCGGGCGTCGATGTCATCCATCTGCCCCCGCAGAAATATTTCTTCGTCGCTGCGCTCGGCTACCTCCGCCTTTTTTGAAAGCGGGTAGATAACCATTGCGACAGCGATAGCGCACATCATAAGGGCGATTGCTTCAAACATGATCGCTATCTGTTGCGCCGCAGCAGAATTTTCAACGCGACACTTTTGATTGCGCTTGGGATCACTGAACCAGCGTCCATACTGCATCGCTGTGACGGCAAGCCGTACCACTTGTTTCCAGCTTGTCTGCGCCTGCATTAACGTTGTGAACAAAACGGCGACAGTTGGAATCACCAACTCTGAAGGGTTGATAGGCAACAACGCTGCCAGAGGCGTCATTGCGGGTGCTTTTCCAATCAATGGTCTGGCCTGGCTGGCCGTAATTCAATGCCTGCGCTTCGGCAGCAGAGAGCGCGGACTTGGCGCGGTTTGAGAGCTTGTCGCGTAAAACCTCGCTTGTGGAGAACGCCAAAGCGGATGGCGGCGCAACAGCCGCAGGCGCGAGAGATGCTTTGGTTGACGCATTGCCAAACGTGCAGGCGCCCAGCGCCAATCCGGAGCACAGCGCAATCATACAGCGGACAATTTTGGTGTCGAACGTCATCGAATATGGACTTAAACACTGCGCCTCAGGACGCAAGTGTCTTGCTCTTAAAGGCTGGCAAAATAATGGCAATTTTTAGCCCACCCAACTCTGATCGATCAAGTTCCAGCGAGCCACCATATTCCTCAACGATGTCGTTGACGATCGAGAGACCCAATCCAGTTCCCGGAAGGCTTTCGTCCAGACGCTTGCCGCGCTGCAAAATATTGGCGAATTGCTCTGGCTCAACCCCCGGCCCGTCATCGTCAATTTGCAGCAAGGCGGTGGCCCTTTCGCCCTTTATTGGCGGCATGGCCTTTGCCTGAATTCTAATTTTGGACTTTGCGTAGTGAGAAGCATTTTCCAGCAGGTTGCCGAGCACTTCCTCAAAGTCTTGCTTCTCTAGTGCCAGTTGAAGAGCGGGCTGCACGTCTTCTTCGAATTTTAGGGTTGGAGCCAGTTTTCGCATCACCCGCATAAGCCGTTCTGCAACGGGTTGTGCCTCGCATTTAGCGTGAATGGTTCCCATTTGAGCCGAAATTCGCGCGCGACTAAGATATGCATCAATCTGGTTCTGCATTATCTGCGCCTGTTCGCTCACGAGGCCCGAAGGCGTTTTCTCACCACGCGAAGCCTCATTTTTAATGACAGCCAAAGGTGTTTTCAAAGCGTGGGCCAGGTTGCCCACTTGAAGCCGCGCTCTCTCCGTTACCTTACGGTTGCTTGAAATGAGAGCGTTGATCTCACCAATCAGAGGTGCAATCTCTTTTGGATACCCCCCGGAAAGACTTTCCTGCTCCCCTTCTCTGACTTTGTTGAGTTGTTCGCGCGCATCGTCCAACGGTTTGAGGCCAAAACGGATGGCAACGGCTGTAGCGACAATTGTTCCCAATCCAAACAAGCTGAAAAACAAAACGACCTGATGCGAAAACTGGGCAGTCGCCTCGTCAATTCCATCGCGGCTACCAGAAACCATCACCTGATAAAGCGTTTCGCCATCACCGAGAAAGAGTTGTGCCTCCAGACGTTTTGTAGTCGTCCCGGCGCTCTCGATTTCATAGGTGCGCTGAAACTGATCGGAAAACGGAATAGCCGCTGTGTCCGGCACCTCTATTCGATCGCCAGCGAGAGAAGCAGAAAACAGAAGCGGTTGCGCCGGATCGTCCGCCGTAGCCACCACCCACGACCAGCCAGATAAGGGTGTCAAAAACCGCGGATCACCCAGATTTGGCATTCCACGAACGGTTCCATCGGGTGCAAGTTCAATCGCGCCAATCAAATTGTAGGCGTGGGCCAAGAGCAAGTCATCGAAGTTCCGCTCGGCGTTTTGGCGAAAGAATGTGGACAGTAGAATCCCAGTGGTCACCAGCGCGAGCAGTGTCCAAAGCGCGATTATCATAAGCAGACGGGCAGAAAGCGAACGACGGAACAGTGTTTGCTTAGGCAAAACGTGCTTATCCACGGATCAAGCGACCCGATAGCCGAGCCCGCGAACGGTTTCGATCACATCAGAATGAAGTTTTTTTCGCAGACGGCCTACAAAGACTTCAATCGTATTGGAGTCACGATCAAAGTCTTGATCGTAGAGATGTTCAATCAACTCGGTGCGCGAAACGATTTCACCCTTGTGGGTCATCAAATAGGCCAACAAGCGATATTCATGGGATGTGAGTTTTACCGCCGTACCGTCCATCGTGACCCGAGATTGACGGGTATCGAGGCGAACGGGACCGATCTCAATTTCTGACGATGCGTGACCAGCTGCCCTGCGAATAAGGGCACGTAGCCGGGCCAAAACCTCTTCTGTGTGGAACGGTTTTGCCACGTAGTCATCGGCGCCGGCGTCTATACCAGCCACTTTATCGCTCCAGCGGTCGCGGGCGGTCAGCATCAAAACCGGCATGTCACGGCCCTCAGAGCGCCATTTCTCCAGCACACTGATGCCGTCCATATGCGGCAGACCAATATCCAGAATGACGGCGTCATACGGTTCTGTGTCGCCAAGAAAATGACCCTCTTCACCATCGAATGCTTTGTCGACCACATAACCAGCGTTCAGCAAGCTCTCTTCGAGCTGGCGGTTTAGATCCTTATCATCTTCAACGACGAGAATGCGCATTGTGCGGCTCCAGCCCTATTTCGACACCACAACCGTTACACGTTTTGGTGGTTTGTTGGGAGAGCGGACGAGCAAAGTAATGCGGCACTTATTGCCTTGAGCTGAAGCGGACAAAACCTGCCCACCACGACTTGCTGCAACACTGGCAGCGCGCGCACTGCAGCTTTGTGCATGCGCAGGCTCAAAACCGAGACTGGCTGGCGCGAAGAGCAGACTGGCAGCAAGAGCCATGCATGAGAAAATCTTGATCATGACCGTGGTTTAGCAGTTTCTGCCTGAACGACAAATGAACGGAATAGTAGCCTATCTACGCGAGCACAACGCCTTCCAAACAGCGTTGTGCTCGCGAATTTGCTTTAACGTCCTGCTGCTGTCAGTGCGCGACCAGGTGATCGGCTCAAACGAAAGGCACAGCGATTCATTGGCGGCGATAGGTATCGTCCTCGTGCAAGCGCTCAGGGCGAATGCGGAGCAGATCACGCTCACCAAGACGAGCTCGCTTTGCCTTAGTGAGAGCGTCCAAAGTGCGCCGCGCTGCCTCCCCTCGCGCTTGCTCATTGGCCAGCGTGCGTTTGCGGTGCTCGGCAAACAAGCCGAATACCTGTCGCAGCAATTGAAGTACATGACCGAGCGCTAACCACAACGCCATCAGTCAATGCGCGTGTTGGCAACGAAGCGACCAAAGATCGCGAAGATTGATCCAGCCACCATCACGGCTTGCAGCACAATGTTAGTGATTTCCTCGCGTGATTGATCATCAATATCGATGCCAAACGCAGAGCCGATAGACGCAGCAACAGCGATAAGAGAAGCCCAGATGGTTTTCGAAAAATACCAAGGTTTTGAATCTGACATTGAATGTTCCTTACAGTTGGATTGAAGATGAAATGCGTGTCGCTATCCCTGCCCCAACACGTTCGCTAACTTGTGAGACAGAGATGCTGATTATGCTTGCGCCTGAGCCAAAGAGCGCAAAAAGCTCGCTCTCAGCAATCGTGAGTTCGGGTTTGATTGCGCTCCATTCGTGAACCAGTGGACCCGCTTGCAGCGTCACCAAATAGATCTCGGACGCCTCGCTCATTGGGATCTCGACAAACTGCCAATCGTCGCCACTTGCCCGGTCGCGACGGACCCATTTTATGTTGAGTGCGCCATTGACCTCTTGCTTCGCCCGAAGACGGACAGGGCCAAGCGGCAGAAGATGGCGCGTGCCGGGTTCGAAAATCGCTTCAACAGAGTTTGGAGAATCGAGCGGCACGCCCGCAGGGCCGATGGACCAAGCCAATGCTCGACCCAAGTATTTGTCGCTTCCTACCAATGGCTCGACAGCCGCGTCCAAGACGACAATTTGAGTGCCCTGCGCGTAACCCAACCCCGCAATGTCTTCAGTGCCGGATTGGCCGCGTAATAGGCCGCTTAACTCCCAAATTCCATTGCCCTTCGACACTGCATGGAGGAACTGGATGATTTCCCAGCCAGTCTCGTTGTTCCCCACAGCAATGGCGTTTGCGCCGTTGAGAACGCCAAGTTCCGTGCTTGAAGATAGCTCGCCGTTGAACAACTGAACTTCGATACTCGCTTCACGCAGCCAGCGGCTGGACACACTCGACGCAGGCAGGACTTGCCGCAATTCCCCTACCGTTGCGGGTGCAGGCACGCTTTGTTGGAATTCGAAGACGCCGCTGTCCCTGGCAATGTATACGTTGGCCGCATTGCGCCAAGGCAGCGCGGATATTGCGATACGGTTAGCCTGGGAAATATCGCTGAAAGGCAGATTTGGTAAATCTAGGAAAACGACAGCCAGACGCCCCAGTGCAGGGTTCGGCGTCACCGTAGTCAGCAGCGCGGACGTTTGCGGTAAGGTTTGCTGTGGACGCACACTAACAGCAGAGCACTCCAGCGATGCGCCTTCATTAATTTCGGTCAACTGCCAGATGCGCTCTGTCTGCAAATCTTCAAACCGGACCAGATCGCCAACTGCTAACTTGGTATGCTTGCGCGATAGGTTGAACTGTATCGTATCGCGAGCGGTGACTTTGGCAGCAAGCCAACTTTCCAATTCAGGAACTAATTCCGAACCTTCGGTCGCGATTGGGAGGTTGATGCTTTGACGGTTTTTCAATCCGCCAAACGCGGTATCGACGCTCGTCTCCGCGCTTTGATAATCGCGTCCACGATCCATGTGGATGAGCGATACCGAAGCGGCAACATCATCAGCTTGCATGCGGTTACGTATGGTTGTGGGTTTGTCGTCAGTGAAAACAACTTCATCCATCGAAAGCGTTGTAATCGGGTCTGTTCCCGGCGAGCGGAAAACAAGCGTGCCGTCTTGCTCTAAAACAGTGATTTGAAACAGGTCGATCAACGCTTCCAATGATCGGCGAGCAGAAGCCTGTTCTGCCAAAATGAAACCGTCGACCATTCCATAGACTTGGCTTGTATCGACCGCTGAAAAGCCCGCTTCCAACAACAAGATTTCAATGAGATCAGCGATCCGAAGTCGGCCAAGCCTGCCGTTCAACCAATGCCCGCGCTGCCAATTTTCACCATCCGACCAAACGTCGGTTTGTTGCGGAAAAGCAGGATATGGGCGCGCATCCCATGCCCATATTTGGCATCGTGACATATCGATCAGCGCACCAAGGCCGGAAGGCAAAGACGGATTGGTGCCGTCGTTATACTTGCTGTGTTCGCCGTCCCAATATTTCAAGAACGCATCGAGGTAGGCAGCTTGTGCGAGGTCGTCGCGCCCGCCGTTGGTGAAATAGGGCAGTCCATTCTCCGATGACTTTGAATCAGCGAAAACATTTGGTCGGGTCGCAGCATTGTGAACCGCTGGTGCGCCGAGTTCGGCAAAAATGATCGGCTTCGACAAAGGCTGCCATGGGCTTGGAGTTGAGATTTCGATTCCGCCCCGGCGATCAAAATGCTGATTTGACGCCCAATTCCGAATGTCCTTGAAACGATAGACCCAAGGCTTCTGTGCTGCACCATCGGTGATGAGGCTTCGAACGCCTGCCTCTCTGTCCCCTTCGCTGGCGTAGAACCAGTCATAGCCCTCCCCTGCTTCGATGTTGGAAAGTAGGGCGTTGGGATCGTTGGATGCTCGCCCCTGCGAGGACGGTTCGCCACCCTGCCGATGATCGCTAAGAGGGAAGTATACATCGATCGCAACAGCGTCGATATTTGCCGACGCCCAGAGCGGGTCGAGATTGTAGAACAAATCGCCAGACCCATCGTTTGGGCGATAATGGAAATATTCCGTCCAATCTGCTGCGTAGCTGATCAGGCAGTTTGGGCCAAGCAAAGTTCGCGCGTCATCTGCCAGTTGAATTAGTGCTTCGACGAATGGAAAGGTGTCATCAGTATCGCGCAACGATGTGAGACCGGGCATTTCTGATCCGATCAAAAACTGGTCAACGCCCCCTGCGGTTTGCGCCAGTTTCGCATAGTGCAAAATCATGCGTCGGTAATTCCAGCCAGCCGTTTGGGTTACACCGCCGACAAAGCTGGCGATTTCATTTCGGTTGCTGGTTTGCGCGGTGTCTGGCCCTAACGAACCGGTAATACGCCCCCGCCACGGATATGCACCCTGCTCGTTTTCACCATAGGGATCCGAAAGACCATTGTTGGCAGGAATGTCCATCATCAGGAATGGAGTGATGGCAACGCGCAGCCCTCTCGACTTAATTTCCTTGATCGCACGCAGAACCGAGCGGTCAGAAGGTGTCCCCCCTAAAGCGGGACGGCCGTCGATGCGGCTGACAAGTTCGGCCTCTTGGCGGGTCAATCCGGCACAATCCCAGTCTTCACCCACTGCCAATTTACGGCTGCCAACTTCAACCTTCGGGCGGATGGTGCATTGGCCTGCGCGAAGATCATTTCCAAACCAAGCGACCACCAGTGAGACTTGTTCGAGGTTGGGGCATGTCGCCTGCAACATATCGAGCGAGGCGAGAAAATCGCTTTCCGCTTCGCTTTGATGCACATTGAGAGCGATGCTGCTCAGCTTGCCACTTTCTTCGATTACGGGCTGAGTGTCATAAGCAAATTCACTGGCACCGGGAATGAGGTTGACTGCCTTGATCGTGCGCTCCAGATCACCGATGGGCTTGATAACCTCAATGGAAATTTGCGGGATGCGGTTGCCGTATTCTTCCAGCGCGAAATTCTCAAAGACCACATAGGCGGTGCCGCGATAAGCTGGCGCGCTACCAGCGCCTTGCTTGGTTTCGATCAAGGCGTCCGGCATTTGATCTTCAGTGCCACGATATACCCGTAGCGTCAGGTTGCTTTGATTGATTCGCGTGCCGTCAGCCCAGACTTGGCCGATGCCACCGATTTCACCTTCGCAAAGAGCCACCGCAAAATTTGCATAATAGCTGTATTCGGTGACGGTTGATTTAGGTGGACCACCCTTGCCGCCGCCCACCTTCTTTTTCGAAATCACCTCTTCAAAACGGGTTGTCCAGATGATCTCGCCAGCAATACGGCTTGTGCCATAGAGGCGCGCAATAGCATTGCCTTCGCCGGAGCTTAAATAGCGAACGCTGTCGAGCCTGGGGCCGTCGACATTCTGAGCGCCAGCACCAAACAGGCTTTGGTCGATTGCACTGCCCGCCGCCGCTCCCAACGCACTACCGATAGCGCCACCAATGGGCCCGCCGAGTGTCGTGCCGACAGTCGCGCCGACCGTTTGCAGGATGATTGTTGCCATGACCTAGGCTTTCTGTCTGTGAAAGGTGAAACGACCGGCAATCCGCCGACGCCAAAATGGCGAGAGCGCATTTTCGACCACATGGTTGCCCTGATAGGCGTGAATGAAAGTGTCTTGGCCGGTCAGTATCGCAACGTGCTTTGCCGCTGCTCCAGCACGTATTCTAAAGGCTACGATCATCCCGGTTTCATCATCTTGGATATCGGCTTGATGAAGATATTGTCCGAGCGCTGAGAGCAGTGTTTCGTTGCGATCAATTTCCGACCACGAGCTCGCGTAATTGACTGACCCAGCAGGCACCGCACCGCCCAGCTCTGCCCAAACACCGCGCACCAGGCCAATGCAATCGCAGCCGATGCCTTTGGCCGCTCCTTGGTGCAAATAAGGCGTGCCGATCCATTTGCGCGCAGTGGAAACCACTAACGCAGCGTCAAAGCTGTTGCTCATAATGTGTCCTAGAGTTTGATTATCGCCCGCTTACGGAATGAGCGGCGAACCGTCGTGGTCGTTGCCATTGGCGGCATAGTTCATGGCAAAATCATTGCCAGGCATGTGCGGAAAACCTCGGAAATTCAGATGATTTGCGAACTTCGCTTTGCAAGTCGTGAAGCGCTTGTCACACCCCGCGACCAGTTCGAAGCCATCGCCTGGTGCGATTGGCTCCGGCGGCAAGTCCCAGAGGCGTAATTTGTCCGCCGAAGGTTCCAAACTGCTAGCGATACGCTGACGTGTTCCAACATTTGCACCGGAGCGCCATTCGATGGTGCCGCCGGAAAACCAGCCTCTCGCAAAATCAACCATCGCATTGGTGGATATTGTGCCCTGCTCCGTCACTGAATTCACTGTGCCTTCAACCGAGAATTCCGGCTGATCAAGGTCAATCAAGCACCGCGCATCCCCCAGATCCGCGTCGCAGTTTCGTCCGTATGTTCGGCCCTGCACTTTGTCGAGCAAAGCGGTAAAGCCGCGCAGTTCTGCGCGAAATAGTTGGTCTTCACGGGTAACTTCGCCAATTACCATATTGCGCAGTAAGACCCGCTCATCGGGCGATTGCCAATTGACCAACCAAACCGCAACACGGGCATCGTCGTACTTGCCGGCTTCAACATCGCGCTCGCTGATCGAACTGTCTGAAAGCGCACCGGCAACATCAACATTGTCAGCCGCAAAACCGAGTTGGCTGACGGCCTGCGTTGGTTGCAACCCGCTTTCCGGCTTGCACGTAACGGCTTCGATTTCCAAGGCCTCATCATGGTCCGTGAAGCCAAGTTTCGTGCCGTCACTGCGGGTCAAAATCCAACAGTTTGCCAGCGTGGTGCAGGTGCGCTGCAGATGAAAAAGCAAACCCTCGGGAAGCGTTCTCACAGCGTCACCTCCAACAAAGGCACAGATGGAATATCTCCGGCATTGAACGCCGACAAACTAACGCTCAACTCATCATCGGCAAACCGCACTGGAACGTCGTATTCAAAGCCGGCTGTGAGCATAGCGCCCGGCTGGGGAGGCACGGAGAAGGTCACCGTACCGGTTTGATAATCGACCAAAAAGTCCGAGTTTTCCGTTTTTCCAATGCCATCAATACCAACCATCACAGAACCAGCGACCGGCAGATGTATCGGCCTCCGGTAGGCATCGTCGCCGCCGCCATAGGCTTTCACCAATGAAAATTCTGTCTTCGCGCCGTCTCCAAGACCCAAGGGTTGATCTTCAAGTCCTATCGCGCCGTCACCATCGCGGCTGCGCCAATCGAATGGATCCTTTAAGCGAAATCCGCTTTGAGCGCCGCGCCGCGCCTCATAGAATGCGACCACTGTCCGCAAGTCTTCCAGCGATTTGATGCCGAACCCGGCGTCATAACGTCTGCGCGAGTGTCGCCAACGTTGGTTACGGTGCTCACGGCCAGAGCCGAGCGTTACGATTTCGGTGGCACGGGTAACGGTTCGTTGGGCACCGAATGCAATATCGCTGGGGAACGCAACGTCGTGAAAGTCAGAAATCTCTGTCATTTTCGATTCATGCCCCCCGTCTGCTGCGGCTGACCGTTCGGGCCAACAGAGTTGAAATTTGCGTCTGAGACTTCTGGAAACCCTGAACATCAGGCGTAGAAATATTGAACGTCACGTTTGGTGCTGGTGAGCTTGTGGGCTGCACAGATTTGACCGACGTGGGCCCTGCGAAAGTGGGCAACGCCGTTCTTGCGACATTGGCGGTTTGAGTGGCCCCGAAGACGGATGCAATCGCACCACCGACATCAAAACCACCAGCACCGCCGCCGCCAACGACGCTATTGGTCAACGACGAAACCGCCGTTTGCAGCAAGCCACTGACGGCGTTCTCCAGCGGCTTTACGCCGGTTTGCAGCGCAATATCCGAGAGCCGTAACGCGAGCGATTTCAGGGTATCGTCAAACGATTGACCCGTTCGAATGGCGGTCCTGAACGAAGATGAAAATGCGCTGGCAAAGCGTTTGCTGGAATTTTCCAGTTCGCCCATTGCAGATTGGAAACCAGAAAAATCAGCCTCCAGCGGAATAATGATCGGTTCTTCGGTGCGGCTCACAGCTTATTCCTTTCAGTGTGTTTTTTATCGGGATTGGCGCGCATCGCCTCTTTCAGCCAAGCCCGACTGAGTGGGGGCACGCGCTGCGGATTGACCGCTGAAGCGGCGGCAGTGATTTCGCGCAAAGTCATCAACCAAAAATCCTGCGAAGAAAGCCGCAGCACACCCAGACCAAAGGCCATTAGAGTGTGCCAATCGTCCTCTTGCTTGATCATTCTTCGGCGGTCGCCGAAAAGGTTGCGCCAAGCAATTCCGCCGCAATTCGGGCATAACCAGCGGCTCCCCCTTCGCACTGCATTTCGGCAACTTCTGCGTCGGTAAACGTATGTCCCGCACCGCGCAGGCCGCAGCCGATAATGGAACGCAATTGCTGGGCCGTGAGGCTTTGCGAAGATAGCTGCGATACCAGATCAGAGAGCGATTTTGCGCCAAACAGCGCCTCGAGTTCAGCAAGCGCTCCCAGGGTTAGGCAAAGCGCATACGCCTTTCCATCAAGAATTGCTTCAACCTCGCCTCGATGACGGTTCACCATCAGTTCGCACCCGTGAAGGTTAGCGCACCGGCGGATTCAAGCGAAAGCTCAAACGTCACCTCCCCGTCGTGATCGCCTGAATATTCAAGCGCGGTTATTTGGAATGGGCCGCTCATTGTGCCGAAATCCGGGATCACCAATTGCCAATCAGCAATAACGCCTGCGAAAAAGAGCGCCCGCATCGCTTCATCGGAGACAGCGTCTTTAAAGATACCGCTGCCGGACACGGATGCCTTCTGCACCGCAGCGCCGCCAAGCAGTTCGCGCCAGCGACCCGCGCTTTCAAAATCCGTCGCGTCTACCGTCTCTGCGTTGAACGCCATACGGCGTGAACGCATTCCTGCGACTGTGGTGTACGTGCCGGAGCCGTCGGAATCGACCTTCAGCAGAAGGTCTTTGCCTTTTTGAGCAACCATGATGGTGCCTCCATAGAGTTTGATTTTTTGATTAAGCGCGCGGTTCGGTGACAGCGCGGAAGCGGATGAGTCCGTGCAGAACCCTGCCAGAAACATCGCGGGAAACTTCGCTGAACAGACAGCGCAGATTGATAAGATGATGGTCAGTGAGTGCGATCTGCCCTTCGTGCAACAAGGCCTTCACAGCATCCACCAGTCCATGACATTGCTGCCGATCTGGCGCCCGTGACCAAACATGAAGGGTGAAACTTATCACCTCCCCGGGCTCGGTCGCCGTGCTCCAGTCGGTCGCGGTCATATCGCCAATAACGAGATAAGGCGGCTTGGCGCGGTCGGGCAGTCGGTCATAGACTTTCACGCCACCCAAAAGGTCCGTCAGTTCGGGTGACTGGCTGAGCGTTTTGAAAATGCCTTGATGCAGGTCTTCCAATGGCGAAAGGCTCATGGTGCAGGCTCCCTAAGTGTCGGTTGATCGGTGCCGACAAGTTCCAACCCGCCGCCCGTGCGAACGCCTCGGAAACGGGTTTCGTCCGTCTCGCGCTCAAAGCGTGCGGCGATATCATTCGCCCGTTTTTCGAGGCGGGCCTTTATCGACGTTCTGGAAATGCGGCGGCGAATGGCGCTGGCGAGGTTGGAGAGGCCGCTTTTGATGCGAAAGCTCATCGGCCCACCTGCCGCTTACGCAGGCTTAGGTAAGCGCCGCGTTCATCGGGGTCGATCACGCTCAATATCTCAAATGATCGCTCACCCAAGATCACGCGCCAGCCGGTGCCCACATCAGTTCGAAATCGAACAGAAACACGGTGCAGAGCATATTCCTCAATCTGCTGTGCTTCTTCCGGCCTCTGCACAGAAATGGGTTCGAAGGCTGCCCAGACTTGCGCCACATCGTTCCACACAACATCCACGCCCCCACAACCATCCGGCGTTTCCAGCGGTGCTTGAAGCGTAATGCGGTGGTTCATCTGGCCGGGGTCAAACAAGCTCCGCTTCATCACAGGCGCACCCGATTGAACGGTGCCATCAGAGCATCAAAGCCGGGTGGCAAAGAGACCGGCTGGTCTTGCGGCGAGATAGCTCCACGGAATTCGTACCAATGGGCGACCAGCAGCAGGATGGCGCGGCGCAAAGCGGGAGGCACATCGATGCCCAGATCGCCAAAGCCGAACACGCAATCCACTTCCAGTCCGTTCACAGCCAAGTCGTCGGCAAGGCTTGCGGCGAATTCGATGATGACGGCATCCCCATCGCGCCGGACGGCATAGTCAGCAGGGGCGAGGATTGTGGGCGTTCCCTCGTGGTCAAACACGGTCACCGTATCGACAGATTGGAACGGCTGGATGCGCAATTTCACCCGCCGATCAGACGGGAAACAATTTTCGTATTGACGCCAAAGCTGGGTGATGAGTTTGGTGCCGCTAGCAAATTCTACATAGGCACGCGCGGCTTCCAGCGTTTGCGCAAGCAGCGTGTCTTCGTGGTCATGATCGATGCGCAGATGGGTTTTGATTTCGGCAATCGTCAATGGCTCCAGCGCCGCTGGAGTGATGAGAGCAGTGGTCATGTTGTCCTCCCTTCGAGGTATTGGGTGAAACGAAAACGGCCCCGCCTCGGTGTTTGAGACGGGGCCGCTCTTCGGCAGCGTGATGCGTGAGGGAGGAAACGCTTACGCGGCGCCGAATTTCACGAGCTTGATCGCGTCAAAGTCCTGAATGCCACCGCCAATGCGCTTGGTGGTGTAGAACATGACGTAAGGTTTGGCGGAGTACGGATCGCGCAGGACGCTCACACCGGTGCGGTCGACAACCAGATAACCACGGCGGAAATCACCAAAGGCAATCGACGTTTCATCTGTCGCAATGTCCGGCATGTCCTCGGCCTCGACCACGGCAAAACCCATCAGGCGGGCGCGGGCATCTGCCGTGGCTGGCGCTTGCCACAGATAATTGCCGTCCGCGTCTTTCAGCTTGCGCAATTTGGCCTGCGTCTTGCGGTTCATCACCCATGACGCGTTTTGGCGGTAGCCCGCTTTCAGCGCGTAGACCGTATCGATGAGAACATCGCTGTCTGCGAATGCGCCATCGGAGCCAGTCGCAATCGTGCCGAGATTGCCCCAAGACCAGGAGCCTTCATCCACTGTTGGTGCCGTCAGAAAACCGGACGGTTTGTTAACGCCGTCACCGTTGATAAAGGCGGCACTTTCCTGCTCAGCGAAAGCAGCTTCAACCTCTTCAGCCAACCACATTTCGATATCGACCGCACTGTCTTCCAGCAAAGACGAAGTCGCTGCTGGCATGGCGTAGAGTTCCATCGTTGGGAATTGCAGTTCAGCCAGTGATGGTGTGGCCGTTTCCGGGCGGATGGCGCTTTCGCCCACCCAGCCGACAGCGGGACCGGTTTGTGCGAAGGGCTTTTTGAACATCGCGGTTGAGACTTCACGCACCGTGGCGATAGACCGAATTGGCGACAAGTTCGCGAGACGCTTGCCGACTTCCGCAGAAATCTGCTGCGGCACAAGATAACCGCCGTCTGGGTCTGAACCTATCGACAGCGCCTTCTCTTCAAGCTGGCGCAAGCCGTGGTCGTTTCCGGAACGGATATAGGCGTCGAAACCTTCTTTGTGTTCCATTTGCGCCGGACCAGTGATGACTGAGCCACCCAATGAGGGCCGTTGGTTCTTCAAAACGAGCGCATCGAGATGGCGCTTTTGCTCATCCATCGCCTTGTTAATGCGGCTCACCTTTTCTTCGGTGATAACATCGCTGGTCATGCGCTTTTCGATTTGAGTTAGGCGCTCGTCGTTGGCTTCCTTGAAGCCTTCAAAGGCGTTCATAAAGTCATCGAATGCTTCGACGACGTCGAGGCTGGACGCCATTTTGGTTTCCAGGTCGGTGTGGGTTTGCTGTGTCATTGAGACTCCTGTTGGAAATGTTTAGCTGCGAGGCGCAGACGCGCCCGCAACTTTCGTTCGGCTTCCGCCGAGACGGAGGAATTGGCGGCAGCGTCTTGCGTGCCTTCAAGTTGGGCGAAACCTTTGCGGATGACCGTTCGGGCCTGCCCTCGGCTCAGCCCAGCGTCCTGCGTGAGCCAGCGTTCAAATTCGCGCAGCGATGGCAGACGCGAGGTGGATTGCGAGTTGTTTTTAAGCTGCATCACACGGGCCTGCGGCAGCATGGGGAATGTCACAATTGAGACTTCCCAAAGATCAGCCTGAAGGATGGAGCGGATGCCCGTTTTGCGGTCGAGGCGCGACCGAACAGTGCGAAAGCCAATCGAGAGCCCGTCAATTGCGCCGGAGCGCATCAATGCCAGCACTTCGGCGCCGCGCGCGCTGCTGTCGGCGATCTTACCCTTCACGTAAAGGCCGCGTTCGTCTTCGCGAATTTCCTGCCACACACCGATTGGGTCGGACGGGTCATGCTGGAACAACATGCGGATGTCGCTAGCACCCTTGGTGCGCAGCGAGGCGGCAAAAGCGCCCGCCTCAACCCTGTCCTTGCCCAGATCCACCTTACCGAAGAGGCTCGCATAGCCACTAAACGTCCCATCCTTTTGGGTCGTGTCGATTGTCATGGCGATGCGTTTGGTCTCGTAAGCGCGGTTTTGCAGTTCGGTGTTCAAATCACTGATCCTTTTTCGATTGGGTGGGCTTGCCGCGCTGGAAGATCGTTTCGAAGTAAAACGGCAGCCATTCGCTCATTCGGTGCAGCACGCCCAAGCCCCACCAAGCGCAGAGGCTGGCCAGCATGGAGCCCATCAGCGAGACTTCAACGATGGTAAGGCGGTCGAGAATGCCGAGCGCATCAGCCGCTTTCAGCCCAGCCGGAATGCCAAGCGCAAAGCCGCAAACGGTACCCACTGTGAACCGGAGGGCAGCCTCACGTCGGTTGCGCGGCAAGATGTAGGCGAGTGAAACCAGCGAACCAGCAACCGCTCCAAATATCTTGGCCAACATCAGTGCAGGAGCTGCGTCGTGAAGCATGGTCATAGGGCGCGGCAGCATCAGGCACCGCCTCCGCTTCGAGCAGGCTGGCGGGGCGAATAGCCGAGAGCCTCTCGCTTCTCGTCGTCATCGAGAAACTCCGCTGCCGCCAACCTTTTCCAAAGCGCATCGCGTTCAGCGCTCAAGCCTTCGACGCGGTCATCGTCGATGGCGAGGCGCACCGGCTCCTCATATCGCTGAGCCAACCAATTCCCCATCGCATCCACCGTGCGCCGGATCAGCGGCAGCACCGTCTGGCGGGCAAAGGCGCGGTTGGCCTCTTGGTAGTTGGAATAGGTGTTGTCGCCGGGAATGCCGAGCAGCATGGGCGGCACACCAAACGCGAGCGCAATGTCACGGGCAGCGCCGTTTCGGGCGTCAATGAAGTCCATATCGCGCGGGCTGTAGCCCATCGCTTTCCAGTCCAATCCACCTTCCAGCAACATCGGCCGTCCTGCATTGCGGGAACCTGTATATCCAGCCTCCAGTTCCTGCTTAAGGCGGTCGAATTGATCGTCTGTGAGGTTCGTCCCCTCTTTGCCCGAATAGACCAGCGCTCCTGATGGGCGGGCGGAATTGTCGAGCAGCGCCTTATTCCAAGCATTAGCGGAATTGTGCATATCGAGCGCCATCAGCGCGGCGCGAAGATGCGCAAATCCATAGTGATCATCGAGTGGGTTAAACAACGTCAGATGAAGCACGGGCGAGCGACCTACCACATCTACCATCAAGCGTGTTTTGCCCCGTGTGGAGCTGTATTCGTACCCCTCCACCCAACCTTGCCGATCGGCCAGCACCTTCACCCTATCAGGGCGTAAAGCATAAAGTTCGCGCGGCTCGTCTTCGATGGCAATCATCTCGACATAGGCATTACCGCCAACCAGCAATTGGCCGATAAGTGCTTCGAGAAACTCCGTTCCACTTTGGTTGGAATTGGGCCGAGAGAGCAGCTTCAGGATTGGATGTTCGTCCAATTCCTGAGCGTCTTGATAAGCCAGCAGCGGGATCGCGGCCGCGGTCTCCGCGATCAGACGAACGCAGCGGTGGACGACAGGATTTTTCATAAATCCGTTGCGCGCAAGCGATGCGTAATCATCAGGCGACCAAACCGCTTGACCCTGCCCCGAAATCGCAAACATGGAGGCCAGCGGCGCTGCCTTTTGCTCTGTTGGGACCGAGATGATTTCGGACGCGTTTGATTGAGCCGGCGTGAACCAGCGCATGGGATTTTTCATCAGTTTTCCAGTTCTGTTTCGGCTCTACAGGCTCCGCACACGCGGTGCAGGATTATCGTTCAGCATCAAGTCGCTCAGCGCCCAGACCAGCGCGTCGAGCCGGTCCGGCGAGGCGTTTGACGAAAGGCCATCAAGGCCAAAATCGCACATCTCGTCTTCCAATTGCGGGTGGTGGCCCACATGCGAGACAAGCCCGCGTTCATAGAGATGAGCCACCGGCTCTGCTCGCAGCCACTTGCCGCGATTGGCTTTCACCTGCCGAATGGGCATCATCGGGTCGCTCTGGCGCAACACGCTTTCGGCCATGTCGCCGCCCTGATTTGTCTCGATGACCACCCGGTCAGCGCCATAGGTTTTGGCCAGCATCGCCGTCGCGTCACCCCAGGCAGAGGGCGAGACAGCGTTGAGTGTCCTGTCCGCCAGAACATAGGCGCGGTCATCATCGCCCCTGCCCGCTACGACCATGCCGCAAGCGTCCGAAGTCACTTTCCCGGTCACGGGCGGGTCAACAGCCACCACAATGCGGCGCAGTACGGGTTGTGCCTTGATTCTGTGACCTTCAATCAATCCTCTGTTCCAAAGGGCATTCGCGCGGTCCTCAATCATCTCTCCATCAAGTTCTTGTCGCCCCAAGCGGGTGCCTTCATAGGCGTTCGTGATGGCAGCATAGAATCCAGGGGCAAGGTTCTCGCGGTTATCTCTCGTCATCATCCGCACGCTGTGCGTTGTCTCATCAGCCAGAAGCTTCTTCATCAAAGGTGTGGTGCGCGGTGTGGTTGTCACACACTGGCAAGGGCGCGCGCCCAATCGCACTGAGAATTGCAACATGTCCCATGTCTCCTGCGCGTTTCGCCATTTGCCAACCTCGTCACACCAGGCCACATCGAATTGCGGACCGCGCAGAGCGTCAGGGTCTTCAGAAGAGAATACCTGCGCAATGGCGCCGTTAGGCCATTCCAAACGGCGGCGCGAGCTGGTCCATACTGGCCGCTCGTCATCTCTACACAAAGCCAAAATTCCGCTTTCTCCTTCGATCATCACTTCGCGGCCATCGGCATAGGTTTCGCCAACCAAAGCGATGCGGCGCACAGGCTTTGGCGCGAAGTGATTGTGGCCAGATGCCATCGCTCTGACCCATTCTGCCCCGGCCCGCGTCTTGCCCGAACCACGGCCGCCTATGAGCAACCACGTGGCCCAATTCTGCGACCAATGGGGCGGCAATTGCTCCGGCCTGGCGACCAGCGGCCAATCCCCAAGGGGCAGCCGCAAACCTTTCTTGCGGACAATCGGTTCAATCCTGTGAAGCTGCTTCTTCTTGTTCAATTTTCGCAACAAGAGCTTCAAGTTCAGCATTGAATCGCTGAATGTTGTCGGCATCTAGCGTCACTTTCTGTGGTGTTGCCGGATCAGATATTGCTGTGATGCGAGGCATAGGCGATGCCTGCCCTGTCTCAAGCTCCGGCATTTTGGTTTCGACAGCAGCAAGAGATTCAAGCGTTTTGCTCATAGCGATCATCGTACGGGCCGCTTTTTCAAGTTCGGTGAAGCCATCGCGCTCATTATCAATGCGCTTTAGAAGCCGCTGATAGGCGTCTGAAAAGTGCGCCTTGAGCGCTGGAATGCCCTGCGCGGCCCGCCAGCCTTGCTGCTTGCTCAGCCTGCGCACGCTGTCTTCTTTCCATCCGGCAACAGCAGCGATCAAAGTGTGCGGCACCGCGAAGCGCTCAAACAAAGTGCGAGCGACAGCGCTGCGCTCTATGGAAAGAGGCATCGGCAGTTCTTTCAAATGAAGGAGGAGGAGGAGTGCGGGTTGCGTTGGCCCATTTCTCCGATTGTGCCCACAGGCTACACTTTGACCGGTTCGCAGTCAAGGACAATATTCCTATTTTTGCACTATTCTGCGAAGCCGTTGTTCTTCAATGACTATTTTCGCATTACCGGTTCACCGAGCCAATCGACGAGATGATCTTCCCAGTCTTCCGGCGTCATTCCGTCCTCAGAAATCGTACGACCACGCACGCTGATGCCGGCTTTGTGAACGCTTTGGGGGTCGCCGCTTACCAATGGGTGCCAATGCTGAAGCTCTCGGCCCTCATCTAAAATTCGGTAGGCACAAGTGTCCGGCAGCCAAGAATAGGTATGCAGATCTTCTGGTGTCAGTTTGATGCAATCCGGCACCGTGGCAAAACGGTCGTCATAGTCTTTGCAACGGCAGGTTTTGTCATCAAATAGGGTGCACGCAACGTTGGTGAAATGAATTTCGCCCGTATCCCAGTCTTCCAGCTTATTAAGGCAGCATTTACCGCAGCCGTCGCACAGCGATTCCCATTCAGGCAAAGTCATCTCTCTCAGCGTTTTCCGCTTCCAGAAAGGAACTTCACCGCTTTTATCTTTTTGAACGGTCATCGTGTCCTTTAACTTGCCCCATTCGTGATAATGTTGGAGTAATGGGCGCAGAGTCCGAAACAGTCCACCCTTGGAAGACAAAGCCGATGGCTACGCCTCAGGTCATCGCAAAGCTGGAAACCCATATTTAGCCCCATGCGCGATCCTTTTGCCCCGAAGAAACGCTGGAACGGTTCGAATTGGCTTTTGTCGTTCGATTCGACGATTGATGACGCGCTTTATCGCTTCAAAAACAGCGGTGGGGAAATGTGGGAGTCGCTCACGATTTTTTTCAGACGTTTTCGCGTCAAAGGTTTCAAACGTGTTTTAACTGAAGTGGCCTGCGAGGGGCTGACGCTTGGTTTTGTGGGTTTAATGCTGCTGCTGGCGTTGGCGAAACCTGCTTTTGAGGAAACCGAGAAAAACTGGCGCTCTCAGCAGGAATATTCCGTGCTTTTTCTTGACCGTTTTGGAAACGAGATCGGTCGTCGCGGCGTTCTGCATAATGACGCTGAAGCCGTTGATGCCCTGCCCGACCACTTTGTGAAGGCCGTTCTTGCAACCGAGGACCGGCGCTTCTTTGAACATATCGGCATCGACTTTTTTGGTCTCGTTCGCGCCATGATCGAAAATGCCCGTGCCAATTCGGTTGTTCAGGGTGGCTCCACAATCACTCAGCAATTGGCCAAGAACCTGTTCTTGACCAACGAGCGCTCACTTGAACGAAAGATCAAGGAAGCGTTTTTGGCGCTCTGGCTTGAATACAATCTGACGAAAAAAGAGATTCTGAAAACCTATCTTGACCGCACCTATATGGGCGGAGGCACGATTGGCGCGGCGGCTGCGGCGGAGTTTTATTTTGGGAAGAACATCAAGGATGTCGACCTGGCCGAAGGCGCGATGCTGGCCGGGCTCTACAAGGCGCCTTCGAAATATGCGCCCCATTTGAACCTGCCTGCAGCCCGCGCCCGCGCAAACGAAGTGCTCACCAACATGGTGCAAGCTGATTTCATGACCGAAGGTCAGGTCATCATAGCACGGCGTAAACCAGCTTCAGTGGTGGAGCGTGCGAAAATCGACAGTCCAGACTATTTCCTCGACTACGCATTTGAGCAGGTCAAAGATTTGGCCATCGGGTTCCCCACCAACACTCTGATTGCAAAAACGACGTTGGACCCTAGCCTTCAACAAGCGGCTGATGAGGCAGTGCAATACCATCTTCGTCAATACGGTCGCGAGTTTCGTGCCAACCAGTCCGCAATGGTGGTGATTGAAAACGGTGGGGCCGTGCGCGCCATTGTCGGTGGTCGCGACTATGGTGAAAGCCAATACAACCGTGCCACCAATGGCCGTCGCCAACCGGGTTCCAGCATCAAGCCCTACGTCTACGCCATCGCGATGGACAACGGTTATTCGCCGACCACGCGGGTCAACGGCGGTTCCGTAACCATTCGGGGTTGGACGCCGCGTAACTACAACGGACGCGTGTTTGGGCGGGTGGATATGACAACCGCCTTGGTCAAGTCCATCAACACCGTTCCAGTGCGAATTGCCCACCAGCTTGGCCGAGGCAAGATCGTCCGGCTGATGGCCGATATGGGCGTGGAATCTCCAATCACTGCCGAGCCGGCCATGCCGCTTGGCACGTCGGATATGACGGTGATGGACCAAGCGACTGGCTATGGAGTGTTCATGTCGGGCGGGATGCAAACAAACCGCCACACCATTTTGCAAATCACCGACTCTGCCGGCAAAGTGCTCTACGATTTTGCTAAACAAGCACCGAAGCCTAAGCGCGTGCTTTCAGAAAAAGCCACCGAAGGCATGAACATTATGCTGTCTCAAGTGCCAGAATGGGGCACAGCGCGCCGTGCGAAACTGGCGGGCATCAAAACCGCGGGCAAGACAGGCACCACTCAGTCATATCGCGATGCTTGGTTCGTTGGTTACACGGGCAACTACACCGCAGCAGTCTGGTTCGGCAATGACAACAACCAGGCCACAAACCGGCTGACAGGTGGTCGCCTTCCCGCGATGACGTGGAACCGGTTCATGACGTACGCTCACCAAAACATCGACATTCGCCCCCTGCCCTTTGTGGAGCCCGAAAAGCCAAGCACCGATAGACCTGCGCCTGCCGCGAACCCTGATGATGCTCCGCAACTCGTTGTCATTCGTCAAAAACCGCTGCCAAAAGAAACCGCAGACATTCTGCGCCGACTGGAATTGGAATTACGCCAAGCACCACCGTTGAAGGCGCAAACGCTGGCACGGCAATCGGCAACACAAGCCCCCAATACCGACCAGAACTAATGGCCTCTTCGAGCCGCAGCGAAAACCTGTTTAACCCTATGCGTTTGTTCGTTGATATCGCGGTTATTATGGTCGCTGGCCTTGTGCTAGGCGGCCTTCTTTCCAAGCTCTCTATTGAAAATAATCTCGGCTTCGGCGCGTTGAAAATCGGGCAGTGGACAGCATGGCCGCAAGCAGGTAGCCGCGATGCGGACCCTTATACGAAAGCCAAAGTTGCTGCCGATGGCGAAGTCCCGTTGGGTGCGGCCGAAGGCATCGCGTTTCATGGCCGGACCGACGAAACCGGTGAGCCACTTAATCTCAAGTGCAGTTATCTCTTACAAGGTTCAACGCCCAATGCGCGGCTTTGGACCCTAGCGGCACACCGTAATGATGGCTCAGCCGTTGGCAACGGGTTGGGAAATGCTGCCAGCCTTGTTTCGCGCAATATCGTGCGTGACCAATCTGGCCGTTTCTCCATTACCGTTGGCCCGCAACTGGCTGCGGGCAATTGGTTGCAGACTTCAGGCGATGGCCCGTTTGAACTGGTGTTTCGCCTTTACGATTCACCCGTCACAGCATCAGGCGGCATCGTCGACCCCGAAATGCCAATCATTCGGCTGATGGGGTGCCAACAATGAGACGCCTTATATACGGCACAACACTGGCGCTTGTTCTGGCGGGCATTGTTCACATTTTGGTCGTCCTTCTCATCCCGTCTTACGCCGAGCGCGACGCTTGGGCGAAACTTGCCAGCAAGGGCGAGCCTTGGGAATTTTCAGTCGTAGCACGCCCCGGTTTGGACAAGACCAGCGAACTGCCGCTGGCAGACCCAAGTTTTGGCGTGGCCGCTTGTCGGTTTGATCTTTCGGAAAGTCCGCTTGTAGTGGAAGCAGCTGGAAACCTTCCATTCTGGTCCGTTGCATTGTTCGACAGGCGGGGCCGCAACTTCTACAGCTTCAACGACCGCACGGCCATCGGACGGCAACTTTACATGATCGTGGTCAATCCGGTGCAGATGGCACAGTTACGCAAAAATCCACCGGAGGACACCGAGCGGGCGGTCTTGATCGAGTCGGATCTGCAAGAAGGTTTTATTCTCATCCGTGCGCTGCAAGACAACGCAGCGCGTGCTCCAGCGGTCCAGAAATTTCTCAATGAAGCCCAGTGCAGTCGCTATTCGTTGCCAGAATCCGACGGCACATCTTGAACCGCTGAACTCCCCCCAACCTTTTTTCCCTCGGCAGCAGTTCGGTCATAACGCACTCCAGTAAACGCCAATACCTGACCATCAAGCCCTGCGGTGTTTGCGCGTTTCGAAACCTTGCTTGAACAAGAGTAGCTTTTCAGCTCCACGACATTTTCCATCTCACGACACCCTCATGTCTTGCGCTGCCTGAAAGGCGCTTTGCAGCGCTTGCCCGGTGAACATTTTCATCGCGCAAAAACAGACTGAGCCCATTATGGTTAACAGCTTGCTAAGGAATTTAACGGCATTATCCAAGTTCAAACGGGCGCGCATCGCGCGTTGTGATGAATGGATATTCCGATGCAGACGTCAAAGCCGACTGTGAATTCTGTCACAATCGAACCAAAAAATGCGCCTCCGCGTCGCGAGGCAGCGATCGCTCAGCAGGATTTGCCAGCCGCTGCACCGCGCAAACGAAAAGCAACCACGCGAACCCTGCCGGAAAAGGACGCACTGCTTATTTTGGCAACGCAGCGGTTTTGTGAACGCGATGCGCACAATCGTTTGACCATCGAAGATTTCAAGACAGCATTTTATGGCCTTGCCAACGCAGTGGAGCCGGATACCCTCACTCATATTGCTACACTGCTCAAAGACCAGCCGAACACACCCCGCCAAGTTCTCATTTATCTGGCCCTAGAACCTGTTTCTGTGTGCGGTCCACTGTTGCGCGAAGCGATGCGTTTTACACAATTGGATCTTGTGACCCTTGTTGCAAAATGCGGCCTCAACCACGCAACAGAGATTGCCAAACGTTCCGATTTGGGGCCAAGCCTCGTGAAGCAATTGCGGGCGTTGAACGACACTGAGGTCAATAAGGCGCTTAAAGCCAACGCTTCCATTCTGGACGATCTGTCGAAACGCAGCATCGAGCAGCTCTTTAGCTCCGTTACCGAGGCGAAACTCAAACCCTTCGAAGAAGCCGCCTGGGCCCCTGCCCCGAGCGAAGAAAACGCTGCGGAGAAGACTGGGGCAAAAACAACCTCTCGTGCCGACGAGGCGCTGTTGAAAGCAGCCGGCCGAGGCAAGCGGATTGCAGCGGAAACATCTACAACCGCCTCAAACCTAACTAAGCATATGTCAGCGGAGGAGTTCGCAGACGCTTTGGAAAGAACGGCTCTTGCGCGCAGCAATCAGGGCATGTGCATGTTGATGCAAAAGCAGTTTGGATTTTCGCAGGAAACCACCAAACAGATCATGGCCGACGAAACCGGCAACACGCTTGCTGTCTTCATGAAGGCCGCCGGGTTCGATGTCGCTAAGGCAAACCGTATCGCGCTGATCACTTTTCCGAGGCTTGGCTTGTCCATTGAAAACGCACGCCGCGCAATCAGTTTTTACAAACAATTGAACACGCAGGCCTGCCAAGCTGCAATCGCGCAATGGCCGAAGCAGGCTCCAGAGGCTGCACCGCACCAACCCGTCCATTCCGAAGCCCCTGGCATCGACCGTTCGGGTGCTCAGCAGGTTGCAGGAAAGAGCGAAGATAAAGGGGCATCGACTGGCAAAGTCGTCAATTTCTAGTCGCACCTAGATGTCCACGAGATCGACGAAACAGCGCCCCTGACGGTCATCAATCTCGATGATCCAGACATCAGGATCAAACTGCTTTTCTCGGTCGAGGCGCTCTTGCACGGCGTCCATTTCCGCATCCGACAGCAGTGTTTCAAAACGCCGATCATTTGGCATGTCATCAAAGTAACTCTGCGGTGCTGGGCCGACGAGATCGGCCTTGCCGTGAGCGCGTCTGACGACAATGTAAATTGCGCCTGCAGCCTGCTCGCCTTTTGCCAGCACCATAACAAAAGCGCCGGCGCTTTCGGCGCGCCGGCGCAATGCAGAGATAAAAATTTCTGAGGTAATCCGCACCCGAGAGGCTATCCCTGCCGGTAGGCGCCGATTTCCTCAAGTTTCTTCAAAACGCTCTCAGAGGGTTCACCGGTGATTTTCATACCATAATCCAGTTGGAAACTCTGAATGGCTGAGCGGGTTTTGCGGCCAGGCTTGCCGTCCACTTCCAGTTCTTCATAGCCATAGTTGCGCAGACCGGCCTGAATGCGGGCAACCAGACCATTTGTGCTTTCAGACTTCGGCTTGTCCGATACATCGATGGAACCAACCTGTTGCTGGCTGATCGCAGCCGTGCGGGAATTGGGAACAGGCACTTCCTGAGGCTTGGCGGAAGCGGAAAGTAGAATTTGGCTCAACAAGCGGGCCGAAGCCTGACCATCTTTTTCCAAATCGTGATCGGCTTGGAATTTCGTGATTGCCGATTCTGTCCGGGAGCCGAATTTTCCGTCTACTTTGCCGTCATAATACCCACGAACAGCAAGAGCCGCCTGCACTTCGCGCAAAACTTCAGGCGATGCTGCGGACTTATCGGCTTTAGCGGTTTTAACCGCCTTCGTTGGCTTTTTCGCCTTAGCCAGCTTTGCGGGTTCATTGAACTCACCGCGAGTGGCAAACATTGGCGCGGGATGGTTGACGGGCTGATACCATACAGCGTTGGCAAAAATTGTGCCCATCGCCAAAAGCGATAAACAGGCTCCGCCCAGCAAAGCCGGGTGTTCGGAGAGGATTGAGGCAAGAAACCCTGATTTTTTAGGTTCCTGGACGAGTCGATCAGGCTGATAAGCGTGCACAATATTCTCCTTCATCGTCGACTTGGTTTTCGATACGGCTCTTGGGAGCCACATTTTTGATGGACCGGGCGACAGCTTCCGCAGCCCTTGTTTTCTTGGCGAGGCGCAAGGGCAGCATCACCGTGATCTTGGAGCCCGAAACGCCCGATGTTTCGCAAGAGATTGAGCCGCCAAGCGCTTCTGTCAGTCCTTTGCAGACCTGAAATTCGAGCGCGATATCAGCAAAGTCTGCAATTTCAGAAGCGTTGAAACCCTCCAGATACCGAACAACGTTTTCAGCAATCGGCGTAGCGTCACTTTCGATGGTGAATTTTCCGAAGCTGCCAAATTGGCGTGCTGCTAACCGTACTTCTTGGCCTTCGCCCGCGCTGCGGACAGCATTAGCGGTGAAGTGCAGCAGAATTTGCTGGCATGCATCTTCGTCGGTTAATCCGTCGGGCAGAGTTTCCAAACGCTCAGTGTTCAATGCTACACCACGGGAGCGCGTGAGATCAGCCAGGCGCTCTTGCAGCGCATCAAACAACTTATTCCAAATCACCGCCTGCGATTGCGGTTGGAAATCATCAGCACGAAGACGGGCAAATTCGCTGAGAGCATCAACGGTGATAGAAAGCTCACTGCCAGCCTTTGCAATTGTTTCAGCGCAATCGCGCACCACTTCAGCGTTGGTTTCGTTCCCTTGCAACAGTTCGCCAAAGCCCAGAACAGCCGTGAGGCTGTTTCGCAACTTGTGGCTGACGGTAGAAATCATCGCATCATAAGCCGCCAAACGTTTTTCGTTTGAGGCGGTTTGTGCTTCGAGATTGGCTTTGAGAGCGTTGGTTTCGCCGGTTGCGATCAACACGGCTATCGCTGAACCGTCCCCGCTTGCGCTCAATTCGCAGCGGAACGATTTCCATACACTTCGCGCCTCGTCAGGGCCGCGCAGGCGTAAATCAATCGTCGCACGTTCAGTTTTATCAATGCTTGCGAGAGCGTTCAAAAACGGCACGCGATCCAGCAGGTGCATACGCTCAAGCAGGCCGCGACCGTGTAGTTTGTCCAGCACATCATTCGCAAAATCGGCAGCACCGCCGAATGCTTCCACGACGTTACCCCGTACATCAAGCACAGCACTGAGCGGTTGTCCGTAAGCGTTCGATACAGTGCTTGAGTTGGAGTGGACCTCTTGGACTGGCGAATTCCGTTTGTTGCAGTTTAAGGCTGCCAGCGCCGTCGCCGCCAGTGTCGCCGCCCCATAGGGTGCAAGCGGATGAGCCAATACTGATCCAGCGAATGGATGCAACACTGTCATCGCCGTCAATGAAACCACGCCGCTGGCCACTACCAAGCTGCGGGAGCCAAAGGCCATTGCCGTCAGTGGCACCAAAGGTGCTAACAAAGCCACTGTTTCTGTTGCAGGGGCAAGGAACGCAATCGCAGCGGCGCTTGCTGACAAGGCACCAAGGCTGCAAATGACAAAGCCGCCGCCAACCCGCAGGGGCAACCGCTTTGCCTTTTCAACTTTGGGGGAAAGACCCTTGGTACGCACACTCAGTCCAAACGCAAACACAACTTTACTAGTCTGTTCACCATGTCATGGGGACTTTAACGGAAAACTAATCATGACTCGCAGATGGCAGTTTTTTGTGCGTTCCAAGCGGCATGGTTAATGCCGGGTTAATGTCGCAGGAGGCTGCAGCCCATTGGCAAGTCAGCGGACGCAACTTAGATAGGCAAAGCAATCCCATCTGCCGAACCGCAGGAAAACCCACCTCCAATGTCCCAAACCAGCTTTGCCGCCCCTATTGAACCCTCTGTCACGATAGAAGAGATCATCGAGAACTTTTCGTTTCTTGAAGAGTGGGACGACCGCTACGGCTATCTGATTGAGCTTGGCCGCAGTCTTGTGCCCCTGGATGAAGCGGAGAAAAACGAGGAAAACCGTGTCCAGGGCTGCGTTTCGCAAGTCTGGGTAGTAGGCAACGCGGACCGCAGCGGCGACGCTCCGGTGCTTACATTTCGAGGTGCCTCCGACGCTCATATCGTGAGCGGATTGGTGGCGATTGCGCTTACACTTTTTTCTGGCCGCACTGCGGAAGAAATTCTTGAGACGGACGAGCAGGCTGTCTTTGCGGAAATCGGTTTGGGAGAGCACCTCACACCGCAACGCGCCAACGGCTTGCGTTCTATGGTCCAACGCCTGAAGGCAATGGCCCAGACAGAAACGGCTTGAGGCGCAAACGCCTCACATATGCGTGTTGAGATTCGGGCGAAAATTGTCTGCGCCCCACATCCGCGTTTTGCCCTTTGCGCTGTTTGAACCGCTCTTGGTGCCGTAGTGCCTAGCAAGCAAATCCAGCCCCGTCCGCAGCATCAACTTTGCCGAACGTGGTGGCCATTTCTGTTCGCGCTCGACACTTTCCAAGCCCTTGAGAAAACAACACACATCCGTCAACACGGTGGCAAGGTCCGGGCCAACGGTGTCCAGCGCGCGGGACATTCTGTTTCTTGCATCGATGGCCGTATCGCTGAGATCCGCTTTGCCTCCAGCCCCGTTGCGGTTGTTACTGCCTGAGGAAAAATCCCAGTTCGACGTAGTCTTCTGCATCAGCTGCCCTCGTGTGAAATCGCGACGCAACCTCTCGCCGGCCTCCACATGCTCGGCCTCCAACCACGGCCTCCCGTTGCGGGTCTTGCGCGTATACAGTCGTTGAAGCGGTGATTCTGACAGATTGACATCCACCATCTGCTTTGTGCCATCAAACTTGATCTCCTGACGCGAAAGTTTTCGATGTTGGGCAGCAAACCCACCGCTTTGCGCGTCCAACCGAACCAGTTTCTTGCGGCCCAGATCGCTGATGCCAACGGAACACGCAACGTCTTTGTGAATATCACCCATGTCGATGAGTTCTGCCTTGTGCAGCGCATCCAGCACGGAACGCAAAACCAACATCTTGGCGCCATTCGTTCCCTGCAAGAGATAGCGCGGCGCGCCGCAGTCATCCAGCACGACGAGGCTGGCTTTCGGGCTGGCTTTCGGGCTGGATTGCAGGAACCGCAAAATCCGTATGGCCAGCTTTGCTTCTGCCGCCGACATCATATCGTCTCCGAGGGAAAATTGATGGCTCCGTTTTTGTCCAGAACGGCTGTTTCCACCGCAGAGCGGACCTCTATCAACAGGCTTTCCAACTGGCTCACCGTCACCTCAAATGACATCGAGTCACGTCTATTTTCTACCACTGCGCAGGCATGGGTGACGGTTGTGCGGTCGCGCTTGAAATAGATTCCAACCTCGGTCAGTGGCAGGGAAAAGGTTGTGTGTGCTAGATACATCGCGATCTGGCGAGCGAGCGCAATGTCTGCGTTTCGCCGGGTCGGTGCGCGCAATGCGCCCAGCGAAACATCAAGATGCAGCGCCACCATTTTTTCGCAAAGTGCACACACCGAATCCCGATAGGGTGCAGACTTGGGCGGTGTATCGCGGGTCAATTCTCTGCTGCTTTTTATCTGATAAATCCGCGCAGTTCGGGAACGAACAGGCTGCGGGATGGCACGCTTTTGGAGGGCGGTTTTGGTCATGGACTGAAGGGCTCCTTGCTTTACTCACTTCAAGGAATTTATTCCTTTTACCCTTTGCGTGGATAAGTTTGAACCCTTTTTGTTCTCTTATGTGTGGACAGCATAGAAAAAGGGCTCCGCCACTGGCGAAGCCCTCTGTCGTTTTTAAAAGTATCCCCTCAAACGTGGTAACGCGAGATGAATACAGGGGGGTTAGCTACGTTTTTGGCCAAGCTTCATTTGCTTTGCCAGTTGCGAGCGTCTCTCTGCATAAGCTGGAGCAACCATTGGATAATCGGCAGGCAAACCCCATTTTTCGCGATATTGGTCGGGTGAAAGATCGTAATGCGTTTTCAAATGGCGCTTCAGCGATTTGAAAGGTTTGCCGTCTTCCAAACAAATGAGATATTCGTGTCCGAGCGATTTCTTGATTGAAACGGCCGGCTTCGGCTTTTCCTTTTCGGCCTCGTGCGGCGCACCTGCAATCCCTGCCAGAGCAGCATGAATGTCTTTGATCAATCCAGGCAAATCGCTCGAAGATATTGGGTTATTGCCTACATAAGCAGCGACAACATCGGAAGTCAGTTCTAATAGAATAGTGTCGTCTAGTTTTTGATTTTCATCCATTTTGCGGCCCCGCATGATTGGAGTTTGGTTAAATCCTTGATCAGGTATCAATTGGTCTTGAAGAACCCATCGGCCCTGCGGTCAATATTACATGACATGAGTCGCGTCTAGGTTATTGTCGGTTTTCAGTCAAGATTACCAAACGATAGAAATATCACGATTTATACATTAAATTTAACAATATATGCTGACACCATATTTATCGAAGGCAATAAAACAACGTTTCCTTGAAATCCGGCATATCCAGCAAAGGTTATGCCACGAAGAAGGCGGCTTTGTGGAACAGAACCTGCCGCGCCTTTCCGAGTGAGCAAAAAGTGGTATAGATTGTCGCAGGCGTGTTGCGTATTGGAGCCTTTGCGACCGCATTCATTTCACTACCTCAGGCCGCCAGAGGAGAATTGCCATCCGCGCTCGTTTTCGCGCCATTTTGCTTGTTGCTGCGTTGTTTGGGCTGTGGCTGCTCATGTCTGGTCTGTTCAAACCACTGTTGATCACCTTTGGCCTCGCTTCCAGTGTTTTGACAGTTTGGATTGCCTACTGTCTGAAACTCATTGACGGTTCTTTGGTTTCCAAGTCGGGGCTGCGCATTATGGCGATGATCCGTTATGTGTTTTGGCTCATCGTTGAAATCGGTAAGGCGGACTGGGCTGTTACCAAAGCCATACTCGCCTCGCCTGAAGGCTTGCGCCAACGGCTGATCAAAGTTCCTGCGGGGCAGAAATCTGATCTCACACGCGCTCTCTTCGCCAATTCAATCACGATCACGCCCGGCACAGTTTGTGTTGAGACAGAAGTCGATCACTTCGTGGTCCATGCGCTGGATGATGCAACGGCGGACAAAGAAGCACTTGCCGATATGGAGCGCCGGGTAAGCGCATTGGAACGGGAGCAGCGCTGATGTTTGTCGCTGCCACCGCTGCTGTCTGCGTCTCGATGGTGCTTTTGCTGATCCGCCTTTTCGTTGGTTCAACGCTGTATGATCGCGTGCTGGCGTTGAACACCTTTGGCACCTGTACCGTCCTGCTGATCGCGGTCAGCGGTTTTTTGTTCGGAAGGCCGGACTTTCTCGACATCGCCTTGCTTTATGCGCTGATCAATTTCGTGGGTACAATCGCGGTTTTGAAGTTCTTCCGCTACCGCCGCCTTGGCGACGCGCCGGACGAACAGGCAATGGTCAATGAGGAACCAGATTCAGGGGCGACATCGTTATGATTGCGCTCGTGGCAGACGTGATTGCATGGGCCTGCATTTTGGCGGGTGGCTTTTTTCTGGTCATTGGCTCGCTTGGCATGGTTCGCTTTCCCGATTTTTGGTCGCGCCTGCATGCCGCCTCGGTTATTGATTCTGCGGGAATCGGTCTTCTGTTGCTGGGCATGATGGTCCACTCAGGCTTTACAATGGTCACGGTTAAACTGGTGTTGATCGTGGTCTTCCTTTTCATCACCGGCCCAACAGCCACGCATGCGGTTGCCAATGCTGCATTCATTTCCGGCTCTCGTCCAAAAGACATGGTCGAAGATGAAACCACTGCGCCGGAACCCTTGCGGAAGTCCCGCAAAGTGAAGGTCGCATGATGGAACTGGCACTCACGATTTTTCTGTTCCTTGCGCTGGTTGCTACCGCCATCATGATCGCCCTGATGCGTTCTCTGTTTGCGACTGTCATGTTGTCTGGCGTGTTCAGCCTGCTTTCAGCTGTGCTGTTTGTCGTAATGGACGCTGTGGATGTGGCGTTCACAGAAGCCGCTGTTGGCGGCGGCATATCGACTGTTTTGATGCTCGGCACCATCGCGCTGACGGCACGGCACGAAAAAGAGCCGACGAGTTTTTCTGTCCTCCCGCTCGCAGTTGTTTTGCTCACCGGGGCGGCGCTGATCTACGGCACGCTCGACATGCCGAATTTCGGCGCCCCTGATGCGCCTGTCCAACTTCATGTCGGGCCGGACTATCTGGCCCGAACGCCAGACGATATCGACGTGCCAAATATCGTCACCGCCGTCCTCGCCAGCTATCGCGGCTACGACACGCTTGGCGAAACCACCGTAGTTTTCACTGCGGGCCTGGGAGTCATTTTGTTGATTGGCGGCGTAGGACGCAGGCGCAACCGCAGAAAAGATCAGGATAGCTGATGGACCATCATCTCATCCTGCGCGTCGTCACCCGAATTTTGTTTGCACCCATTTTGCTGTTTGCGCTCTACGTGCAGTTCCACGGTGACTACGGTCCCGGCGGTGGATTTCAGGCTGGTGTGCTGTTTGCCGTGGCTTTCATTCTTTACGGGCTGGTCTTCTCGCTGTCGCGTCTTCGACAATTGTTTCCCGACTGGCTGGTGCACCGCATCATCGCCGCAGGCGTGTTGATTTACGCTGGGACCGGTATTGCCTCACTGCTGATGGGCGCTAATTTTCTTGATTACAATCCGCTTGGCCACGACCCCGTTTCCGGCCAGCATCACGGTATTCTGATCATTGAACTCGGCGTTGGTATCACTGTGTTCGGTGTGATGGTCGCCATCTACTATGGTTTCGCAGGACGTCCGCCGCGCATTGACGATAAGGATTGGTAGGCCGTGACAGACCAATCCTTCCTCACTTACTTCCTGGGTCACATGAACTATTGGCTGTTCGTCGTTTTGATGATGACAGGTCTCTACATCGTCGTGGCACGGGGCAATTTGCTAAAAAAGATTATCGGTCTGAACATCTTTCAGGCTGCCGTTTTCATGCTCTATATTTCTATGGGCAAAGTCAGGGGCGGCACCGCGCCGATTGATACGGGCAATCCGGCTGAGATTTATTCCAACCCCCTGCCCCATGTTCTCATTCTTACAGCCATCGTTGTCGGCATCGCTACAACAGCTTTGGGGCTCGCGCTCATTGTGCGTATCAACGAAGAATACGGAACGATCGAAGAAGACGAAATTCTGGAACTCGACAGACTGGACGCAGAAGCTGAACTCCAATCGACGGCTAAGAGTGGGGAAGCCTCCGCGTGATTTCCCAACTGCCACCCGCTTTCCAGCACCTGCCTCTTTTGGTCGTGGTCATCCCCATGCTTGCAGCGCCGCTCGCCATGATGATCGGGCGCACGGGCGCGAGTTTTTGGCTGGCTGTCTTTGCATCGCTGGCATCGTTCTTGGGCAGCCTTATTCTGCTCATCACAGTCCACGACGGCACTGTTCTTTCCTATCATATCGGCGGTTGGGCGCCGCCGATTGGTATCGAATACCGCATCGACATTGCCGCCGCGCTGGTGATGGTCATCGTCTCTATGTTGGCGGTGATTGTGTTGCCGTATGCCCGGACAAGCATCGCCAATGAAATCCCACAAAAGAACCATGGCCTGTTCTACGCATGCGTAATGCTGTGCTTTACGGGGCTTATGGGTGTTGTGGCGACGGGTGATGCATTTAACGTCTTCGTCTTTCTCGAAATCTCATCGCTTTCAACATATGTGCTCGTGGCTCTGGGGGCAGACAAAGACCGCCGTGCGCTTTCCGCTGCCTACGATTACCTGGTGCTCGGCACAATCGGCGCGACCTTCTTCGTCATCGGTCTTGGCATGCTCTATATGGCGACCGGTACGCTCAACATGGTGGATATTGCCGAAAGGCTGCGTGCAGCGGAAAGCAACCGCACCATCCAAACCGCCTTCGCATTCATCGTGGTTGGCATGGGGCTGAAGGTTGCGATTTATCCGCTACACCGCTGGCTGCCTGGCGCATACACATACGCACCTTCCGCCGTTTCCGCTTTTCTTGCTGCCACGGCCACGAAGGTCGCACTGTATGTCGTGATACGTTTCATGTTGAGCGTGTATTCGCCTGGCTTTGGCTATGAGCGCGAAATGCTGACCTACATCATCATGCCTGTGGGCATCGTTGCCATGTTCCTCGGCTCAATGGTTGCGGTGTTTCAGGTCAATCTCAAACGCCTGCTTGCATGGTCCAGCATCGCGCAAATTGGTTATATGTTGGTTGGAATCTCGCTGTTGAACGTTACAGGCCTCAGCGCTTCACTCGTCCATATGTTTAACCACGCGGTCACCAAAGGCGCTCTGTTTTTGGCGGTGGGCGGTTTTGTTTACGCGATAGGCAAAGCACAAATCCCCGCGTTAGCAGGCATGGGCAAACGAATGCCCTGGACGAGCGCAGGATTGGTTATCGCAGCGCTTAGCCTAATCGGTGTTCCTGGTACTGCGGGCTTCGTGTCGAAATGGATCTTGCTGCAAGCAGCCGCTGAACAAGGGTCTTGGTTTATTGGTCTGTTGGTCGTCGCCTCATCGCTGTTCGCCATCGTTTACATGGGAAAAGTGATTGAGACACTTTACTTCCGAGACCCGCCGGAAGGCTCGACGGTGGCCGATATACCGCTTTCCATGTTGCTTCCACTTTGGGTGTTGGTTGCGATCATCGTCTGGTTCGGCATCTCCGCCGAGTGGACGGCGGGAACAGCAAGACTGGCTGCCGAATCGCTGCTAAACGGCGGCTTCCTCACCGATACGCCTTTGGTTCTGGGAGTCCCCGGGCGATGATGGCGATTGAAACCCTCTATGCACTGGCTCTGCTTATACCGCTGGCCACCAGCGCGCTTTGCATGATTTTGAAGGATCGGCACAATGCCCGCGACTGGCTGACTTTTGTTGCAGCGTTGGCAACCTTTGCTTGCACCATCGCCATCGCGCTTTCGTTCGATGGCAGCGGACAGCGCGTTGAATTGTTCACGATGCTGCCGGGCTTCGCGCTTGCGTTTCATCTTGAGCCGCTCGGCGTCATTTTCTCGCTTGTTGCGTCTGGCCTATGGATCGTCACCCATGTCTATGGCGTCGGCTACATGCGCGGCAACAAAGAGAAAAATCACGCCCGGTTTTTTGCGTGTTTCGCATTTGCCATTTTTGCGGCTCTCGGCATCGCCTTCTCCGCAAACCTGATCACCCTGTTCTTGTTCTACGAATTGTTGACCGTCTCCACCTACCCCCTCGTCACCCACAAAGGAACCGCGGAAGCGAAGGCTGGTGGGCGCACCTATCTAGGCATTTTGATGGGCACCTCCATCGTCTTTTTGCTTACCGCTGTTGTCTGGTCCAGCGTGCTGGCAGGAACGAGCGAGTTCAAAGAGGGAGGCATTTTGGGTGCGGTCGAAAGCCCGCTGACGCTTGCTATCTTGTTGGCGCTGTTCGCCTTCGGCATTGGCAAAGCGGCACTGATGCCTTTTCACCGTTGGCTGCCGGCGGCGATGGTTGCCCCCACGCCCGTCAGCGCCCTGCTCCACGCAGTCGCCGTGGTGAAAGCTGGTGTGTTCTGCGTTTTGAAAATTGATGTCTATGTTTTTGGTGTCGACAGATTGGCAGAAACGGGCGCTTCCAATTGGCTAATATGGCTTGCCGCTTTCTCCATCCTATCCGCCTCTATGGTGGCGATGACAAAAGACAATCTCAAGGCCCGCCTAGCATATTCTACCATCTCACAACTTTCCTACATCACGCTCGGCATGGCACTGGCGACCTCGATGGGCGTGATTGGCGGCGGTGTCCACATCGTCACACATGCACTCGGCAAAATCACATTATTCATGTGCGCTGGCGCGATTTATGTGGCGACACACAAGACCGAAATCAGCCAAATGCAGGGCTTGGGCCGAGCCATGCCGTTTACCTTTGCCGCCTTCGGCATCGGGGCGCTGTCGATTATCGGCCTACCTCCGCTGGGAGGATCGTGGAGCAAATGGGCGCTGATGATGGCAGCTGCAGACACGGGCCACATCGTCATCATCTTGGTGCTCATGGTATCCTCCTTGCTCAATGTCGCTTACCTCGTGCCAATCTTTGCCAAAGGCTTCTATCTGCCGGCTCAAGGCGAAGGCTCCGTTGCCATGAACGCTGATACGCCGTGGCGCGAACGGCTGTCGGAAGCGCCACTGCTTTGCGTTCTGCCCCCTTGCCTCACCGCAATCCTATGCATCATCTCATTCTTCTATGCGGCAGACATCGCAGCCTTCATTGAGCCGATTGTCAGCGCGAAGGCAGAGGTGGGCCAATGAGCGACAAACGCACCACCAACCCAATATCAGCCGCCATAGTGCGCAGCCTTGCATGGGTTGATAACCGCAAATCGGTCGACCGCTTTTTCTGGGGGCTGGTTGCGGGTGGAGCCGTGCTGACGCTGCTGGATTTGCTCTACAAAAAGAAAAGCTATTTCAGCATCGAAAATATCTTCGGTTTTTATGCGTTCTACGGCTTTTTTATGTGCGCCGCGCTGGTGGTTTGCGCCAAAGCCATGCGCCGCCTGGTGATGCGCAGCGAGGCTTACTATGCGCCTCATGACGTGGAGAGCGAAGCGCATCCCGAAGCTGATCTGGATCGGAGACAGGCCGATGAATGATCTGCTCCATCCTGCCCTGATCTATCTGCTTGGCGCCGTGCTGATACCATTCCTGCCCAACGGCAAAGTCCGTGCGACCATCCTTCTGCTGGTGCCAATTGCTGCCGCTCTGCCGCTGCTGCTTTTGCCCTATGGCACGTACGGTGAAGTCGCTCTGCTCGGCGAAACGCTCACGCTGTTTAGGCTCGACAGGCTCAGTTTCGTCTTTACTCTGATCTTCTCGCTCGCAGCCTTTCTGTCGCTCATCTATGCGTGGCACGTGCGCGATACGATGCAGCAGGTGGCTGCACTCGCCTATGCAGGTTCCGCCATAGGGGCAGCACTGGCAGGCGACCTCATCACGCTATTCATCTGGTGGGAAGGCACGGCCATCGCGTCGGTATTTCTCATCTGGGCGCGGCGCACGCCAGGCGCATATCACACAGGAATGCGCTACCTAATCGTGCAGATTGCCTCCGGCGTTATTTTGCTCGGCGGCGCAGCCATCCACTACCGCGAAACCGGTTCGCTGGCCTTCGATGCCCTGTCCTTGGATCGGATCGGTGCTTGGCTCATCTTGCTTTCGTTTGGCATCAAATGCGCCTTCCCGTTGCTGCACAATTGGTTGCAGGATTCCTACCCCGCTGCCACCGTCACAGGAACGGTTATTCTATCCGCCTTCACCACAAAACTGGCAATCTACGCACTTGCCCGTGGTTACGCAGGCACCGAGTTTCTCATCTATATCGGCGCAACGATGACATTGTTTCCGATCTTTTACGCAGTGATCGAAAACGACTTGCGGCGTGTTCTTGCCTATTCACTCAACAATCAGCTTGGCTTTATGGTGGTGGGCATCGGCATTGGCTCGGAACTGGCAATCAATGGAACCGCAGCACACGCCTTCAGCCACATTCTGTATAAGGCACTGTTGTTTATGAGCGTCGGCGCTGTGCTTTTCCGCACCGGAACCGCAAAAGGTTCGGAACTCGGCGGCCTCTACAAGACCATGCCGCTGACAATGGTTTTCTGCACCGTTGGCGCTGCTTCGATTTCAGCATTCCCACTGTTCTCTGGCTTTATTTCGAAGTCCATGATCCTTTCGGCGGCAGGGCATGATGGCTATTACATCACGTGGCTGATCTTGTTGTTTGCCTCCGCCGGTGTGTTTCACCACTCCGGCATCAAGATTCCCTATTTCGCTTTCTTCGCCCATGACAGCGGCAAGCGTCCGGCAGAAGCACCGTGGAACATGCTCTTGGCAATGGGGCTTACGTCCGCGCTGTGCATCGGCATCGGCGTTTATCCCAACGCGCTTTACAACATTTTGCCGTTCCCAGTGGATTACAATCCCTACACTTCCTCCCACGTCATTACACAATTGCAGTTGCTGTGGTTCTCTGCGCTTGCCTTTGGCACGCTCATGCGCACAGGCATTTATCCGCCGGAATTGCGTTCAACCAACCTCGACAGCGACTGGATGACCCGCAGGTTCGCTCCGGCAATTATTGGCTTCGTAACACGGGTTTTTGCAGTGCTTTGGGAAGAGGCCCTACGCGGGGCGAACGCAGCGCTTAACGCAAGCCTGACAGCGCTGCACGCGCTGTATGGGCCAACGAGCCGCATAGCGCGCATTCAGGCAACGGGGCATATGGTTCTTTGGCTTGCACTGCTGCTGACTGCAGCCTTGTTCATCAGCCTGCTCGACATTAGCTAAGAGCGAACCAAAGCCCGAACGAACGGAGCGCGACAATGCCCAAAATCGACAAAACCGAAGCCCAATGGCGTGAAGAACTAACGCCGGAGCAATACTATGTTCTGCGCGAAGAAGGCACGGAACGCGCCTTCACCAGCCCGCTCAATGATGAAAAGCGTGATGGCGTCTTCAAATGCGCAGGCTGTGGAAAAGAGCTGTTTGCCGCCGAGACCAAATTCGACTCCGGCACAGGCTGGCCCAGTTTCTGGGCACCGATGGAACAAGACGCCGTTACCGAACACACCGACCGCAAGCTGTTCATGAAACGCACCGAGGTGCGCTGCGCCGATTGCGACGGGCATTTGGGCCACGTCTTCAATGACGGCCCCCGCCCCACCGGCCAGCGCTATTGCATGAACGGCATAGCGCTCGAATTTAAACCCAAGGAAGACTAATCCATTGCCATTTGATTTGAGCAAAGCCACACCGCCGGTCGCCGAAAAGCGGCCGGTGGAAGACACCCGTCACGGCATCACCCGCACCGATGATTACGCATGGCTGAAGGCCGACAATTGGCAGGACGTGATGCGCGATCCGTCAGTTCTGTCACAAGATATCCGGGGCTGGCTGGAAGGCGAAAACGCCTACTTCGAAGCCATGATGGACGATACGAAGAAGCTGCAAGATGCACTGTTTGAAGAGCTTAAGGGCCGTATCAAACAGGACGATTCTTCAGTGCCTACTAAGGACGGTCCCTATGCCTATCAAAGCCGCTATGAAGAGGGAAAAGAGTATCCGCTCTTCGTGCGCATGCCGCGCGATGGCGGCGAAGAAACCGTTCTGTTCGACGGTCCGAAAGAGGCGAGCGGCAAAGACTATTTCGCGCTTGGCCATATGGAGCATTCTACGAACCACAACAAACTGGCTTGGAGCGTCGACGAAAACGGCTCGGAATACTATCACATGCGCCTGCGCGGCTTGGCTGACGGCAAAGACAGTGACGACCTTATCCGCGATGTCGGCAGCTTTGCTTGGGCGGCCGACAGCGAGCGGTATCTCTATGTAAAGGTCGATGACAAGATGCGGCCCAGCAAGGTTTTTGGGTGCGCACCGGGCGAAGAGCCAAAGCTCATTTATGCTGAAGAAGACCCGCGGTTTTATGTCGGGTTGGACGTGTCGCTCGATGGCAAAACAATCGAGATAGCCACCGGGCAAAACGATGAGGACGAAGTGCGCCTTGTTCCCGCTGATGATCCATTTGCAGAACCTGTTCTGGTATCGCCGCGCAGGCCGGGGCACGAATATTCGGTCATTCCCGCTGGCGACACGCTCTACATCGTCACGAATTCCGGCGGCGCGGAGAACTTTCGCATCATGACTGCGCCGCTCAATGCCCCGCAGGAAAAACACTGGAAAGAATTGATACCCCACAGAGCGGCAGTGAAACTCGCCAGCGTAATTGTGTTCAAAAACCACATGGTGCGGCTGGAAGTGGAAAACGCGCTGCCCCGCATCGTCGTGCGCGAACTGGCAAGCGGAGACGAGCACACAATCGACTTTGATGAGGAAGCCTATTCGCTGGGCATTTCATCAGGCTATGAATTCGACACGACCACACTGCGCTTCACCTATTCCTCTCCCTCAACACCGGGCCAGGTGTGGGATTACGATCTGATCTCGCGCGAGCGCACGCTTCGCAAGACGCAAGAGATACCCAGCGGCCACGATCCGAAAAACTATGTCGTGCGTCGCCTGCACGCACCTGCCAAAGACGGCGAACTGGTTCCGCTAACGGTTTTGCACCACAAGGACACCCCCATTGATGGCACCGCCCCATGCCTGCTCTACGGCTATGGTTCTTACGGCGCGGGCATGAGCGCGGGTTTTTCCAGCCACCGGCTCAGCCTCGTCAATCGGGGCTTCGTTTATTGTACTGCCCACATTCGCGGTGGGGATGAAAAAGGGCGGCATTGGTACGAGCAGACGAAAAAAGCCGGGAAGATGAAAACGTTTACCGATTTCATTTCCAGCGGGCGCTATCTCATCGACCAAGGCTTCACCGCTGAAGGCAGAATCGTTGCTAATGGGCGTTCCGCTGGCGGCCTTTTGATGGGCGCGGTTGCAAACCTCGCGCCGGAACTGTTTGCAGGCATTATGGCCGAAGTGCCCTTCGTCGACGTGCTGAACACGATGCTGGACGATTCACTGCCGCTGACACCGGGCGAATGGAGCCAGTGGGGCAATCCGATTGAGAGCGAAGAGGAATACAAGATAATCGCAGCCTATTCGCCCTACGATAATGTGCGCGAACAGGCTTATCCCGCGATGTATGTTTCTTCGGGTTTGACGGACCCACGGGTGCAATATTGGGAACCCTCAAAGTGGGTCGCCAAATTGCGCGACGTAACAAAGGGCGAAACGCCGATTATCCTGAAAACCAACATGGGCTCGGGCCATTTTGGCAAGACCGGCCGCTTCGCCTATCTGGAAGAGGTCGCGCAGGTTTATGCGTTCGCTTTGAAAGCCGTGGGCAAGGCTTAAAACAAAAAACCCCGCATCCATGATACGGGGTTTTTTCGTTCTGCAATCCGCTGATTAGGCGGTTGCCGCGCCATACATTTCTGCGACGTATTCCCAGTTGATCAACTCGTCCACGAACGCTTCGAGGTATTTCGGGCGGGCGTTGCGGTAGTCGATGTAATAGGAATGTTCCCATACATCGCAGCCGAGAATTGGCGATGCACCATGGGCCAGTGGGCTTTCGCCGTTTGGTGCGTTGGAGATTTCCAGTTTGCCGTTATTGACAGCGAGCCATGCCCAACCGGAGCCGAATTGGGTTTTACCGGCATTGATGAAATCTTCGCGGAATTTGTCGTAGCCACCAAGATCGCTGTCGATTGCCTTTTCCAGTTCGCCCGGCATTTTCTTGCCACCGCCGTTCGGCGCCATCCAGTTCCAGAAGTGAACGTGGTTGTAGAACTGACCAGCTTGGTTGAAGAGCTTGGCATTATCCTTGAAGCTTTTCTGAACGATCTCTTCCAGCGACATAGAGGCGTAATCGGTGCCAGCAATCATTTCGTTCATCACGGTCAGGTATGCATTGTGGTGCTTGTCGTGGTGAAATTCGAGCGTTTCAGCCGACATGTGCGGTGCAAGTGCGTCGTAAGCATATGGAAGATCGGGAAGTTCAAAAGCCATGGTTTTCTCCAATATTGTGGACAGGGTGCATTTAGTCTGCGTTGTCATAGCGATAACGCCACTGGAAGTCGTGGGTTCCAAATGTCGCGTATCTATGCCTCGGCGTGAGCGAATTTCCAATAGAGTTCACGCGCAGCGTTGCTCATCGGTCCGGGCTGAAGATTTCGCTGTTGAAAGCGGGTGACGGGAACGACTTTGGAATAATTGCCCGTGGTGAAAATCTCATCCGCATCGTCAAAATGCGCAACCGAAAGCGTTTGCTCGCGCACATCGTATCCAGCCTTGCGCATTTCCGTGATCACACGGTGACGTGTAATGCCGGAAAGGAATGTCCCGTTGGGCGCAGGCGTATAGACCACTCCATCTTTCGCCATGAAAACATTGGCGGTCGCCAACTCGGCCACATTGCCAAGCATGTCGAGCAATAAACAATTGTCGAAGCCTTCATCCCGTGCAGCCTGAAGCGCACGGGCGTTGTTGGGATATAGGCAACCGGCCTTTGCGTTCAGCGGCATGGTTTCCATCGTCGGGCGGCGGAATTTTGAAACCGTGACAGACAGCCCGCCCGGCTCCGGCATCGGCGTCTCGTAAATCGACAGAATGAACTTGGTAGATTCAGCATCGGGCGCAACAGCCATAAAGCCGCCCTGCTCCGCATAATACATCGGGCGAATGTAAAGCGCTGCGTCGGGCGCAAACTTCGCCACACCTTCTTTACACAGTGCGATGATTTCGTCGGTGGTTTTCACCGGCTTCAGGCCCAATGCCACGGCAGAATTGTTCACCCGCTCGCAGTGCAAATCCAAGTCCGGCATCACGCCTTCAAAGGCGCGCGCGCCATCGAAAACGCTGGAGCCAAGCCAGAACGCGTGCTCGCGGGCGCCGATTAGGGGTGGGTTACCTTCGTGCCATTCGTCGTTGGTATATGTCCAGGTTTCGCTCCATTCAGACATGGTCGCTCTCACACTTCGTTTTATCTCGGTTTGGTGTTCCACATCCTAAGGGGCGATTGCAATGGTTTTGGGCGCGATAGCGTGGCAGGCTGCTCTCCAATAATTAAGTGAGGGCCAATCGTGACCAAAGCCTATTTTTTCGACGCCTATGGCACGCTTTTCGACGTCCATTCCGCAGTGCGTGCGCATGCCGATGCTATCGGGCCGGATGCTGCGCAGGTCTCTGAAATCTGGCGACAGAAGCAGCTTGAATTCACCTGGACGCGCACGCTGATGGGCCGTTACCGCGACTTTTGGGAATTGACGCAAGAAGCACTCGACCACGCATTTGCTAAAGTACCATCAGCAAACACTGCGCCACGCAAAGCTCTGCTCGACGCATATTTCGCGCTGGATGCGTTTGATGAGGTGGCCGACGTATTGGCAAAGTTGAAAGCGAAAGGCGCCGTTCTGGGAATCCTGTCCAATGGCTCAACGCCCATGCTGGAAGCGGCGGTGAAATCGGCAGGCATCGGGGAGCATGTCGACCATGTCATTTCAGTCGACAGGATCGAAAAATTCAAAGCCCTGCCGGAAGTCTATCAGATGGTGCTGGACGATACCGGCCTCGCCGCTGGCGACATCTCGTTTCAATCGTCAAACCGTTGGGACATTGCCGGCGCGCATGCATTTGGCTTCAAGACGGTTTGGATAAACCGCGGCGGCCAGCCGGACGAATATTCCGACTTACCACCTGATCGCATTGTGAATGACCTGACCGCGCTGCTCTAAAAGCCGCGCTTCAAGCTTCCCAAGATTCCGCGCACCAGTGCACGGCCCAGAGAAGCGGCAACCGTGCGCGCAACGCTTTTCATCGCTGTCTCGCCAACGCTTTGTCGGCTGCGGCCACGCGAGCGGGAACCACGCCGACGGGCTTTCTCAGCGTCTTCGCGAGCCCGCTCAGCTTCTTCGGCTTTCACCCGTTGTTCGGCACGTTTCTCTAAGACTTCGTAGGCTGATTCACGGTCGACGCCATCGTCATACAGGCCCAGAACCGGGCTTTCTGCGATAACATCTTTGCGCTCTTTTTTGGTGAGTGGCCCGAGGCGCGATTGCGGCGGGCGGATCAACGTGCGCTGAACCATGGACGGCACGCCTTTTTTTGCCAGTGTCGAAACCAGCGCCTCACCAACGCCGAGGTTGGTAATCGTATCAACAGCATCAAAATCCGGATTGGGACGGAACGTGTCAGCGGCGGTTTTCACAGCCTTTTGCTCGCGTGGCGTGTAGGCCCGAAGTGCGTGTTGAACGCGGTTGCCAAGCTGCGCCAGCACGCCGTCCGGCACATCAAGCGGGTTCTGCGTTACAAAATAAACGCCCACGCCTTTCGAGCGGATGAGTTTGACAACCTGCTCCACACGGTCGACCAAAATCTTCGGCGCATCATCAAACAGCAAGTGTGCTTCGTCGAAGAAGAAAACCAATTTTGGTTTGTCAGCATCCCCCACCTCCGGCAGTTCCTCAAAAAGCTCCGAGAGCAGCCAGAGCAGAAACGTGCCGTAAAGGCGCGGCGACATCATCAGTTTATCGGCTGCCAGAATGTTAATCGATCCGCGGCCATCGCGTGTGGTGCGCATGAGGTCTGCGATATCGAGAGCCGGCTCGCCAAAAAAGTAGTTACCGCCCTGCTGTTCCAAAACCAAAAGACTGCGCTGGATAGCTGAAACGGACTGTTTCGAGACATTGCCAAGGCGGCTGGAAATTTCCTTTGACCGCTCTGCCAGATTGTTCAGGAGCGACTGCAGATCTTTCATATCAAGCAGCAGCAGGCCTTCTTCGTCTGCTATGCGGAAAGCAATGTTAAGCACGCCTTCCTGCGCATCTGTTAAGTCCATCAGACGGGACAGGAGCAGTGGGCCCATTTCGGAAATCGTGGTGCGGATCGGATGGCCCTGCTCGCCGAATAGATCCCAAAAGATCGCCGGAAAGTCTTGGTAGGTGTAGTCGTCCAGCCCGATATCGGCAGCGCGTTTTTCCAGAAAGTCCTTGCCCTTGCCGGCGCGGGCAAGGCCGGACAGGTCGCCCTTCACATCGGCGCAAAACACTGGCACGCCTGCATTGGAAAAGCCCTCAGCCAAGATTTGCAGCGAGACTGTTTTGCCCGTGCCCGTTGCACCCGTGATCAGCCCGTGGCGGTTTGCCAGCGCAAGGTTGAGATATTCTGGCTGTTGCAGGCTATCGTCGGGTTTGCGGCTGGTGCCGAGATAAATTTTGCCGTCTTCGAGCATGGTGCTGTCCGTTGTTTTGTCCACTGCGGCGCTTATAGGCGGCTGCGCCAATGGGTTCAATTGTGCCTTTCGCATTCATGCCACACTCTGTGGTCAGATGTCCCCACAGGTTTTTCTTCTCAACTCGGTTCCCATGCGCACTTTGAAATTCTTCACGATCTTCCTGCTTGCTGTTTTCATCATGCCGGCGCTCACCCATCTTGCGGTGTGGAGCGTGCAGGACAGGCCGAATTCTTGGCGCGATGCGAATTGGAGTAGTGCGGGAATTTTGCCTAAGCCTCCTAGAGAGACAGCCCAAATCATGCTGATGGCGGCGCGGACAGGTGGTATGAAGGGGGCGTTCGCGACCCATTCATGGCTGGTCTTAAAAAGGCCCGGAGAGACAACCTACAACCGTTATGACGTCGTTGGCTGGGGTACGCCCGTTCGGCACAACGCGTATGCGGCGGACGCGCGGTGGTATTCCAACGTGCCGCAGATCTACCAAATGATCGAGGGAGCGAAGGCAGAAAGCCTGATCACCAAGGTGGAGGCGGCGATCAAGAACTATCGCTACAACCAACGCGGTGATTATGTGCTTTGGCCGGGGCCAAACTCAAACACGTTCGTCGCCACGATCTTGAACGAAGTGCCGGAACTCAACTGGCAGATGCCCGCCACCGCTGTTGGCCGCGACTTTCCCGCCGACCGGCGCTGGTTCTCCAAGTTCAAATATGGCGGTTGGCGACTTTCGCTGGCTGGATATGCAGGCATAACCTATCGGCCAGACTACGGCGTTGATCTCCAGTTTCTGGGACTCGTCGCGGGCTTCGATTGGTTCAATTATCAATTGAAGGTGCCCGGCTTTGGCGTGGTTGGATAATCGCTATTTGATGCGCTCCAGAACGGACACATAATTCGCCACTGCGGCGCCGCCCATGTTGAAAATTCCACCCAATTTCGCGTCCTTTACCTGAATGCCCTCCGGCGCATCGCCAGTGAGTTGCATCGCAGTGAGCGCGTGCATGGAAACGCCGGTTGCGCCGATCGGGTGGCCTTTTGCTTTCAAACCGCCAGACGGATTGACCGGCAAGCGCCCATCCATCTGAGTGTGGCCTTCCATCATCATCGCGCCGCCCTGACCCTCTTTCGCCAAGCCCATCGCCTCGTATTCAATCAATTCGGCAATGGTGAAACAGTCATGCGTTTCGACGAAAGACAAATCGTCAATTGAAAGTTTCGCCTGTGCCAGCGCCCTGCTCCACGCTTCAGTGCAGCCCTCAAACTTCAAAATGTCGCGCTTCGACATCGGCAGGAAATCTTGCGCGTGACCCATCCCGCGGAAGGCAACCGCCTTGTCCATGGAAAGCGCCGTTTGCACATCGCTGATGACGATTGCTGCGGCACCATCCGAGACCAGCGAACAGTCTGTGCGTTTTAGTGGCCCTGCAACAAACGGGTTCTTTTCGCTTTCGGCGCGACAGAATTCGTAGCCCAAATCCTTGCGCATTTGTGCGTATGGGTTGCCTGTTCCGTTCTTGTGATTCTTGGCTGCGATGGCAGCGAGCGCGTCGGATTGATCGCCGTGGCGCTGGAAATAGGCTTGGGCGATCTGCCCGAACACGCCAGCGAAACCGGCGGGAATGTCTCCGTCTTCCGGCAGATAGGACGCTTTCAAAAGGTTTTGCGCGATTTCTGGTCCGGGCGTTTTCGTCATCTGTTCTGCGCCGACGACCAGAACGTGGCGCGCGCGGTTTGCCTCAATGGTTTTCACAGCCTGATGAACAGCTGCGGAGCCGGTCGCGCAGGCGTTCTCCACCCGTGTCGTCGGTTTGAAGCGCAAGTCGTCAGATGCCTGAAGGATAAGGCTTGCGGTGAAATCCTGCGGCGAAAAGCCAGCATTGAAATGGCCGAGGTAAATCTCGTCCACGTCCTTCGCTTCCAGCCCCGCGTTGGCAAGCGCATCGCGCGCGACGCCGACGATGAGGCTCTCCAGCGTTTCGTCTGCAAGCTTTCCGAATTGCGAATGGGCCCAGCCCGTGATGCACGCTGTCATGAAATCTCTCCTTCGATCTGAACCCTATGTAAGGCCGCTTTCAGAAACGGTCCAGCCGGAAGGGCGTTGGGTCCACACACGGCGTTTCGTTCGTCAACAGTTCGGCCATCAGCTTGCCCGCGCCCGGGCCAAGGCCAAAACCGTGGCCGGAAAGACCTGTGAGCATGAAGAAGCCGGGAATTGCGGACACATCGGAAATCACAGGGACAACATCGGGCACCACGTCGATAGCACCTGCCCATTGATGGGAAATCTTCGCCTCGCGGAATTCTGGGTGAATGCGTCGCAAGGTTTCAAATGACTTTTCATTGATCTTTTTCTGCGGCGCAGGATCAAGCACACGCACCTGCTCGAAAGGCGAAACCTCGTCCGGTTTCCAGCGGCGTTTCAGCTTTGCTTCTTCGAGAAAACGCGGGCCAATACGAAACCGAAAATCGCGCCAGTTGTCGCGCAGCGTCGGCAAAAACGCGCCAGCCAGCCGTATGTAATCCGGCAGGAAGTCAGCCGTATTGTAGGTATCATCGCCAATCGTGAAACCACCATCGGCGCGGCGGCGCACGGCAACGCCACCACCGGCTACGGAAGTCTGCAATTGGCTGCGCACCGGCGTGGTAGCAAATACGTTGTTCTGCACCATGATTTGCGGCAAGCGCACACCGATGTTGTGAGCAAAGCGGCGCGACCATGCCCCACCTGCCAGCACTACGTTTTTGCAAGCAACAGTGCCACGTTCTGTGATAATGCCGCTTACAGCTCCCGCTGATTTCTCAATATCCCGCACCGCGCAGTTTTGAAAAATCTGGCCACCTTGAGCACGAATGTAACGCGCCATGGCAGGCACAGCCTTTTGTGGCTCCGCGCGGCCATCGTCAGGTGTGATCAGACCGCCAGCCCACTCGACGGAGGAGTTTGGAGCCAGTTCTTTCGCCTCCGCGGCACCGAACAAATGCGTGGAAAGCCCATTGGGCACGGCTTGCTCAGCATGCCACTTTTCGCGCGACGCCATCTGTTTTGGCGTTTGGCACAAATACGCAATGCCACAACGGGTAAAGCCGGTTTCGCCGCCGATTCGCTTGTCCATCGCCGCCCACAGGTCGAGCGAAATTTTGGACAGTGGCACTTCCCGGGAATCACGTCCCATCTTGCGGCACCAGCCCCAATTGCGGCCTGATTGCTCTCCCGCGATCACACCCTTTTCAAACACGCCAACCGAGAGGCCACGTTCCAGCAATTCCATCGCAGTGGTTAGCCCTGCAATGCCGCCGCCAATGATCGCTACATCAACCGCGGCAGGCAGTTCAACATCGCTCTCAACTGTCTCAACAACGGGAACAGCCATTGCGCTTCCTATGCGTAAGAATTAACCGGAGCGCCCGCCAATGCGGCAACGTTCAGCAGACCTCGCGTTGTGATGGACGGGGTGACGATGTGAACGCGGTTGCCCATGCCCATCAGGATCGGGCCAACCTCTGTGCCGTTAGCGATAGACTTCAAGCTGTTCTTCACGCCACCAGCCGTCTCCGCATTTGAGAATACAAAGGCATTGGCGCGGCCTTTTATTCGGCTATCGGGCATAAGGCGATCACGGATTTCGGGGTCAAGCGCGGCATCGACAGGCATTTCGCCTTCATAGACAAAGTCTTGTTTCTTCTGATCCAAAATCGCCAACGCTGCCCGCATCCGTTTTGCGGACTCCGTTTCCAACGTGCCGAATTGCGAGTTCGAACAAAGCGCGATTTTCGGCTCAATGCCAAAGCGGCGGATGTGGCGGGCAAGACCAATTACGGTTTCTGTGATCTGCTCCGGCGTCGGTTCTGGGTGAACATGGGTGTCGGCCACGAACAACGGGCCAGAATCCAAAATCAGCAGGGAAAATGCACCGACGGGTGACAGGCCGTCGGTATCCAGCATTTCCTCGACATATTTCTGGTGCCAAGCATAGTTTCCAAACGTCCCACAAATCATGCTGTCGGCTTCATCACGCGCCACCATGACGGCGGAAATCACCGTAGAATTTGTGCGCAGAATCGCTTGGGCCAGCGCAGGTGAAATACCCCGGCGGCGCATACGGGCATGATAGGTTTCCCAATATTCGCGATAGCGGTCGTCCCGCTCTGGATTGACGATTTTCACGTTATCCAGAAACGCCTCGGGCAAGCCGAACTGCTCGCATCGACTGCGAATAACTTCTGGGCGGCCTACCAGGATTGGCTGATCAATTGTCTCCTCCAGCATAGCGTGCGCGGTGCGCAGCACCCGTTCGTCCTCGCCTTCAGCAAAAACGATGCGGCGCATTTCTGTATTGGACGCTTCAAAGACGGGCCGCATGACCATCGAAGAGCGATAGACGGACGCTTCCAACTGGGCGCGATAGTCTTCAATGTCGGCCACGGGCTTGCGGGCCACGCCCGTCTTCATTGCCGCCTCCGCAACAGCTCCGGCGACGATAGCCAAAAGGCGCGGATCGAACGGTTTAGGGATGAGGTAATCGGGGCCGAAACTCAACGACTCACCGCCATAAACTGCAGCGGTTTCGGCGGCAGAAGTTTTTCGCGCCAGTTCCGCGATACCCTGCACGCAGGCAATCTGCATGGCGTCGTTGATCTCGCTTGCCGCAACGTCAAGCGCGCCGCGGAAGATGAAGGGGAAGCACAAGACGTTGTTCACCTGATTGGGATAATCCGACCGCCCCGTCGCCACCAAAGCGTCTGGAACCGCTTTACGCGCTTCGTCTGGCATGATTTCCGGCGTTGGGTTGGCGAGCGCGAAGATGATGGGTTTAGGCGCCATTTTCTTCATCATGGCGGGGGTGAGCACACCAGGGCCAGACAATCCGAGGAACAAGTCTGCGCCGCCGATTACATCGGTCAATTGCTTTGCGTCAACGGGTTGGGCGAAAGCTTGCTTTTGCGGCGTCATGTCCGCTTCGCGCCCCTCGTATACAAGCCCTTCAAGGTCAACCAGAAACACGTTTTCGCGCTTCACACCAAGCTTCACCAGCATGTTGAGGCACGCGATCCCTGCTGCACCGCCGCCGGTCGAGACAACCTTGATGTCTTTGAATTCACGGCCCGTCAGATGCAGCGCATTGGTGGCAGCAGCGCCAACCACAATTGCGGTTCCGTGCTGGTCGTCATGGAAAACCGGAATATCCATCCGCTCACGGCAGATCTTTTCCACGATGAAGCAATCGGGCGCTTTGATGTCTTCCAGATTGATCGCACCAAAGGTCGGCCCCAACGCACAAATGTGATCCGCTAGTTTGTAGGGGTCGCTCTCGTCAATCTCAATGTCGAAACAGTCAATGTGAGCGAACTGCTTAAACAGAACCGCCTTGCCCTCCATGATAGGCTTGGAAGCGAGTGCGCCGATATTGCCAAGACCAAGCGCTGCGCTGCCGTTGCTGATGACGGCGACCAGATTGCCTTTGGCAGTGTAGCGCGATGCGGCCATCGGATCGGCTTTGATAGCAAGGCTAGCTTCAGCCACGCCGGGCGAATAGGCACGGGCCAGATCACGCGGGTTGGCGAGCGGCTTGGTGGGGCGCACTTCCAGTTTACCGGGACGTGGAAACTCATGGTATTCGAGCGCCAAGCGCCTTTGGCGGGCCTGTTCGAATTCGTCGAGGGTGGATTTTTTCTTAGCCATTAAAACGCCGGGCGATTGAGCAATCGACAAGACTTAACCCGACCGACGACAAAGGCCAAGCGACACAATCGCAAAGGTTGGAAAATTGGCTGGGGCGGTAGGAGTCGAACCTACGATACACGCTACCAAAAAGCGTTGCCTTACCACTTGGCTACGCCCCAGCACTGCGACCGCATATGCGATGCAGGGCTTCTATAAGGGAAGGATTTCCAGCCTGCAACTCCGTTTGATATAGATTATTGCGAGCTCTGCGCGGCAACGCGCCGCTTCATATCTTCAACCGCAAACAACACCGCTTCCGCCGTGGCTGGTGTGTCTAGACTGGCCGGCATTTTACCGCCAGAAAGCGATGAAACTGCATCGCGCAGCGCGAGCCAAACGGATATCGCCAACATAAGCGGCGGCTCGCCGATGGCTTTGGAGTGGAAGATCGTGTCCTCGCGGTTGGGTTCATCGTCAAGGATGGACACTTTGAAATGCGGCGGAACATCGCGCGAACCGGGTATTTTGTAGGTTGAGGGGCCAACAGTGCGCAGTTTGCCGCTCTTGTCCCACCACAATTCTTCGCAGGTGAGCCAGCCCATGCCCTGCACGAACGCGCCTTCGATTTGCCCAAGGTCAATCGCCGGATTGAGCGGCTTGCCGCAGTCTTGGACGATGTCGGCCCGCAGGCAGCGATTTTCACCCGTCAGCGTGTCGATGACGACTTCGGCCACAGCCGCGCCGTAGGTGTAGTAGAAGAACGGACGGCCTTTTAGCCGCTCGCCATCCCAATGAATTTTCGGCGTTTTGTAGAAGCCGGCAGCAGAAAGCGAGACGCGCTGGAACCAACAATCGTTTGCCAATTGTGCAAATGTCATCGAACCATTGGGACCATGAGCCTTGCCGCGCTCAAACGTGATTTGAGCCTTCTCGCAATCAAGCTTTTGTGCCGCCACAGCCACCATCCGCGCCTTGATTTCCTCCGCCGCGTTGCGGGCAGCCGCGCCGTTGAGGTCTGACCCGGCGGAGGCTGCGGTGGCGGATGTGTTGGGCACTTTGCCCGTGGTCGTCGGGGTGATCTTGATCGCCTCCAGCGGCAGGCCAAACACTTCCGCCACCACTTGCGCGACCTTGGTGAAAAGCCCCTGCCCCATTTCCGTACCACCGTGGTTCAGATGCACGGAGCCGTCTTTGTAGACATGAACCAGCGATCCGGCCTGATTGAGCGCAGTCAGATTGAACGAAATGCCGAATTTGACCGGCATCATCGCCAGCCCCTTTTTCAGCACCTTGTTTTTGCGGTTGAAGGCGTCGATGGCCTTGCGGCGCTTGGCCCAATCCGCTTGCTGCATCACGCGGTCGACGACATCACGGATGCGGTTGTCCTCCACCTTTTGATCGTAAGGCGTCAGATCGCCCGTTGTATCGCCATAATAGTTGATGGCGCGCAACTCGTTTGGGTCCATGCCCATTTCGCGGGCGACCGTGTCAATGATGCCCTCAATAGCCACCATGCCCTGCGGCCCGCCAAAACCGCGAAAGGCGGTGTTGGAGACGGTATTGGTTCTCGCCGCCACGCCAAGAAAATCAGCGTTAGGAATGTGATAGCAATTGTCGAGATGCGTGAGCGTGCGGGTCACCACCGGGCCGGACAGATCGGCCACATGGCCCGCATTGGCCATGGCCTCCACCTTCAGCGCATCGATGCGGCCTTCGTCACTCAGCCCCGCCTGCCAGTTGATCACATAGCCATGGCGTTTGCCGGTGGCTTCCATGTCGTCGTCACGGCGCAGGCGGAAACGGCAAGGCTTTTTCGTCAACTTTGCACCAAGCGCGGCGATGGCGGCAATGATGGTTGGCTGGCTCTCCTTGCCGCCGAAGCCTCCGCCCATGCGTCGAACCTGAACGTCGAGATCGTTTGCCGGCTGGCCGAGGAATTCCGCCACATGAAGCTGCACTTCGGTCGGATGCTGGGTAGAGGACCAGAGCGTCATTTCACCGTTTTCGCCGGGGATGGCGTAGGCGATCTGGCCTTCGAGATAGAAATGATCCTGCCCGCCGATCCTGAACTTGCCTTCGAAGATGCGCGATGCCTTTTTCATCGCACCAGCCGCATCGCCCTGAACGAGGTGTTGGTTTTTCAGCGTCACGCTCCCCGCCTTGTGGGCTTCCTCAACATCGAAACAGGGCGTCTGTTCCTTGATCGACAGCTTGACCGAATGAGCCGCCTGCAAAGCCTCGGCAAGACTTGTAGCGACGACAGCGGCCACAATCTGCCCGACATGTGCCACCTTGCCGTCTGCGAAAACTGGCTCGCCGGAAAGGATGGGCGCGATATCATTGTGGCCCGGCACGTCGGCAGCCGTGAGCACGCGAACGACTCCGGGCATTTTAAGCGCCTCGCGGGCGTCGATCTTTTTCAACACGCCTTTGGCGACCGGTGAAAGGACGGGCGCGATGTGCAGCGTTCCCGGCAGGTCCGGCATGTCGTCGATATAGACGGCCTTCCCGCGCACGTGGCGGTCGGCGGAATCGTGCGGATAGCTCTTTCCGACGACGTGACGGCGGATGGTGAGATCCTTTGGGTTCGGGCGAACGTTCATAGCGCCATCACCTCCACGATATCGCCCTCAAGGTCTTGCGCAAAGCGGCAAACTAAGTTCGCCGCGACCTTGGCGCGGTAGTCGGCGGTGCCGCGCATATCACTCATTGGCGTGAATGAGGCCGCTATTGCGGCGCTTGCGGCTTCGAAAGCGGGCTCATCAAGAGAGGTGCCCACCAAAGCTATCTCTGCAGAAGCGCAGCGTGCCGGAACGGCTGCCATGCCGCCGAAAGCGATGCGGGCTTGCTCGACCTTGCCCGCTTTCCGCGATACCCAGAACGCGCCACAGACAGTGGAAATATCCTGATCGTAGCGTTTGGAAATCTTGTAGACGCGGAAATCCTCCCCCTTTCTAGGCAAAGGAATGCTCACACTCTCGATGATTTCGTCCTCGCGGCGCAGCGTCTTTCGATAGCCTGTGAAATAATCGGATAGTGGAAGCGTGCGGCTTTTTCCGTGGCGGGCCAGCGTGATCTCGGCACCCAATGCCAGAAGCGACGGTGCGCCGTCTCCGATCGGGCTTGCCGTGCCAAGGTTGCCGCCGAGTGTCCCCATTGAGCGAATCTGCACCGAACCGAAACGGCGAATGAGAGTGGCGAAACTGGGCCAATGTTTCTCAACCATCGGCAGCATTTCGGCCCAAGTAACGGCTGCGCCAAATGTGATGTGGGTTTTGCTTTTCTCGATGCCGCGCAGCTCTTCCACTTTGCGGGTTACAATGGCCAACGGCCAGCGCGCGCGGGCGTGGGAGACATCAAGCGCGAGGTCCGTTCCGCCTGCGAGCAGCACAGCTTCGGGATGCTGCTTCTTCAGCTTCAACAGGCTTTTCAGATCAGTTGGCAGAAGGAAACGGGACTCGTCGCTTCCCGCTTCATGATCGCTGTCGGCAATCTTGGCCGACGGCAAACGCGGCGCCACACTTTTGGCGGCCTTTTGCGCGGCCTCAACAATCGGGCGGTATCCCGTGCAGCGGCACAGATTGCCCGCCAGCGCATCGTGGATTTCGCTTTCCGAAGGGGCTTTCTTGGCCTCCAGAAGCCCCGCAAGCGCCACCACGATGCCCGGAGTGCAAAAGCCGCATTGAGATGCGCCGTTGATGGCCATTTCGTTTTGTATCGCGTGGCCTGCCTCGCCGAGTTCGGCCAATCCTTCCACCGTCATCAAAGTCGCACCTTGCATTTGGCCCATCAGCAGAATGCAGGAATTGGTTGGCAGATAGCGCGAGGCCTTGCCGCCGCTGTTCTTCACCAACACCGAGCAAGCGCCGCAATCGCCTTCTGCGCAGCCCTCTTTGGTGCCACGCAACAGGGCCTCACCGCGCAGCCATTCCAGCACCGTCATGTCGGCGCGGCACTGGGCTTCAACGGGCTTGCCGTTCAGGGAAAATCGTATCGGTTTCATGGAGTTGAGACTCGCACATTCCTGCGTGCGGTCAAGAACCAATCAGGCCGCAGGATGATGCGTCCGCCAGTGTGCCGCAATGTCGCCACGGGTAGCGACCCACGCGTCCTCATGAGCGCAAACGTGATCGAGAAAACGCGCCAGGGCGAGCGCCCTGCCAGGGCGACCCACGAGACGGCAATGCAAACCGACCGACATCATCTTCGGCGCGCCTGCCCTGCCCTCTTCCAAAAGGCAATCGAACGTGTCGCGCAGATAGGCAAAGAATTGATCGCCGCTGTTGAAACCCTGCGGCGTGGCAAAGCGCATGTCGTTGGCATCCAGAGTGTAAGGCACGATCAGGTGATGCTTGTCGTGCACGTCCACCCAATAAGGCAGATCGTCGGCATAGGTGTCGGCCAGCCAGTCGAAGCAATCCATCTCCATCGCGATGTCGAGCGTGTTGAGCGACGTGCGCCCCTGATACAGCCCAACCGGTGCAGCGCCGGTAATGCGCTCGTGCAGCCGCACAGCTTTCTCGATGTGGGCGCGTTCCTTGTCGCGGGAGAAATCCTTGTAGTCGATCCATTTCAGACCGTGGGTCGCGATTTCCCACTGCGCCTCTTTCATGGCCTCTACCGCTTCCCCGTTTTTCTCCAAAGCAGTAGCGACGCCAAACACCGTCACCGGCATGTTGCGGGAAGTGAACATGCGCCATAGCCGCCAGAAACCGGCGCGGGAGCCGTATTCGTAGATCGATTCCATGTTCATGTGGCGCTGGCCGGGCCAGGGAGCCGCGCCGACGATTTCGCTCAGGAAAGCTTCGGACGCCGCATCGCCATGGAGAATGTTGTTTTCGCCGCCCTCTTCGTAGTTGATGACGAACTGCACCGCTATTTTCGCGCCGCCCGGCCATGCGACTTTCGGGATGTTTCGGCCATAGCCGACCATATCGCGGGGATAGTTGAGCGGGAACGTCTCGCTCATGCGCAGGGCTCGTAGCCAAGCTCGCGGTCTTGCAACATGCGCAATTCGTAGAGCTTGTTGTCTTTCAGCACGCCCACATCATGGCGCGTAATCAATGCGCCTTTGGGGATGTCGTTCAACACGGTCGCACCGTCGAGGAGCCCGACAGGAACTGCGCCTTCGTCACGCGCCTCATCCGCCCGCATGGCCCACGAGCGGTAGCTTGTCTCGCCGATGGAATCGAGCGTATCGCCCGCCTTGAGATCGCGTTTCGCCAGAGCGCAGACCTCTGCCACCGGTCGGTCCAGCGGCTTCATGTCGGACGTGCCGTAGAGCACCGCACGGGCGGCGGACAGCGGCACTTCAAGGCTGGTCAGATGATAGGGACGGAAAAAGGCGTAATACGGCCCCGGCCCCAAATGCAGATCGTTCATCCGCTCTCGGATGCGGGGATGGCTCATTTCGGCAATGACGAAAACGCCGGGGGCAACGCCCTTGCCGACCGTGAAATCCACGCAACCCTTGCGGCTCAAAACGCCGCCGTCTTCGACGGGGCACAGCGTGGTGGGTAATTCGTCCAAGCTGCAATCGGGGCCGTGCATGCCCGGTTTGTCCGGCACGAGGCCGGTTGCGTTGGCAATGCAGGTCATCTCGACCATCGTCTTGGAACCATCCACGAACTCCACCAGCATGCGCGGGTTCATGTTGCGCCGCTCGGCTTCAGCGCGGTAATCGTCCGGCACGGCGTCAATGTTGAAGGCGTTGTTCTTGCCCTTGCCTGCAGCCACGACCGGATAACCCAGCGATGTAACGAAGTCATAGAGCTCCATCACCGAGCTTGGCTCATCGCCCGCGCCGACCGTGTAGACCAATCCCTTTTCGGCGGCGCGTTTTTGGAGATAAGCGCCAATGGTCACATCGGCCTCGACGTTCATCATCACGAGGTGCTTGCCAGCGTCCAAAGCTGCCATGCCATATTCCGCGCCGGCGGTGGGGCGGCCCGTGGCGTCAATCACGACATCGACAAGCGGATGCGCGAGGCCGTTGTGCGCGTCGGAAACGACGGGAATTTTGCCTGCATCGAAGGCCGCTTGGATTTCGTCAGCTGTCTCGCAGACCACATCGTGACCCGCCGGATAACCAGCGATTTCCATCGCGGCACCGGCATTGGTCAGGCTCCGGTCGACCAGAACGGCAATGCGAACGCCCGCCATGCGGCGGATGGCGGTTACAAGGTCGGTGCCCATTTCACCCGCACCGATGATGCACACGCGTATGGGTTTGCCCGCCCGCTCCCGCTCAGCCAGCGCGTAGGCAAGGCCGGTCACGGGAATCGGTTTCTGGTCTGTGTCGCTCACTCTGGAGAGGCCGCGCGCCGATTAAGCGCGCTTCCAGACTTTCCAGACGGCAGAAACAGCCAGCGCAGCGATGGCGATTTTCACCAGATCACCCAGAACGAATGGCACAACACCGAAGGTGAAGGCTTTTTCTGCGCCGATCAAAGTGGACAACCAAGCAAAGCCCAACATGAAGATCACAACGTCAGCCGCGAGAATTACGCCGCCCATCTTGATTGCGCTTTTGCTCCAGCCTTTGTCGGCTGCGGTTCCGATGATGAAAGCTGCAACAACAAAACCTGCCAGATAACCGCCTGTTCCGCCAATGAAGTAAGCTGGCCCAGCGGCAGCGCCTGCGAAAACAGGCAGCCCTGCGAAACCCTGTGCGAGATAGAGCAGCACCGTCGCCACAGCCAGATTGCGGCCATAGGCTGCCCCGATGGCGAAGACGGCAAGCGTCTGCAGTGTCATGGGCACAGGGAAGAAAGGAACTTGGATTTTTGAGGCGATCGTCAGCAGCAGCGAGCCCAACACCGCCATGACCAAAAACCCTGCCGTTTTGTTCGCCCATTCGCGGGCGATGAAGGTTTGAGCAAGAGAGCCGTTAGCAAGTGTGTTCGACATTGAAGAACCTCTGATTTGGGCCGCACAGGCGGCGAAAGACACAGCGCGAGTTTTCGCACGTTCATCAATGTATATTGACTTGGCAATTTCCTAACAAGACAGTCAGCCGCACTCCACGCATTTTTGCGCCTTGTTCTTTCGTAGGCCTTTTTCATGTCCAGCCCAAATTTTCGCACCGAATTCGATCCGCGCCATGGAGAGGCCGTGGAACTCGTGCCAGGGCTTTCCCGTGTGGTTTGCGAAAACCCCAGCGCGTTCACCTTTCACGGAACGAACACTTATATACTGGGAGAAGAGCGCGTAGCTGTGATTGACCCCGGCCCACTGGTCGACAGCCATTTTGATGCGCTGCTGGGCGCAATCGGTGGTCGCACGGTCAGCCACATTATCGTAACGCATACTCACGCCGATCACTCACCTCTCGCCAAGGAATTGCAGGCCAAGACGGGCGCACCGATGTTTGCCGAGGGGCCGCACCGCGCGGCGCGGGCGTTGAACATCGGCGAAACCAACCCGCTGGATGCCAGCGCCGACATGGATTTCAAACCCGATCACGCGCTTGCCCACGGCGATTTGGTAGAAGGCGACGGCTGGACGCTGACCGCTTTGCACACGCCAGGGCACACTGCGAATCATCTGGCTTTTGCTTGGAAAGATACCGACTATCTGTTTCCCGGCGATCACGTGATGGCTTGGGCCACAAGCATCGTTGCCCCGCCAGATGGGGCGATGGCGGACTATATGGCCTCACTCGAAGTGCTGTTGGCACAAGACCAAGAAGTTTATTTCCCCGGCCATGGTGGGCGGTTGGACCAAGCACGTTCGTTCACCCGAGCGCTGCGCGCACACCGCAAAATGCGTGAACAGGCCGTCCTTGATCAGGTACGCAAAGGCAAAGAGACGATCCCGGAAATGGTCGCTGTGATTTATCGAACGACTGACAAAAAGTTGCACGGTGCTGCTGGGCTTTCCGTCCTGGCGCATATGGAGGATTTGGTGGCGAGAGGCGTTGTCGCTTGCAACGGCGCACCGGGAATCGATAGCGTCTACAGACCGGCTTAAATTACTGGCTGAGACCTTGCAGCGCGGTGTCGAGATCTTCCATGAAAGAAATGATTTGCTGCGCGTTCGCACCCAAATCATGCGGCCCCCACCGTGAAGCGGAGCGCATGTCCACCAATGTGCCTTCCTCCTCCTCCACGATTCGGAAAACAACATCGGTTTGAAACCCGAATATCAGAGACGACGATACAGCCTCCACATAACGCTCTTCCAGCGGTTCTTCTTCGCTGTCTGCATCGTTGCGGCCTATCGGCGATACAGACTGCGCCTCAATCGCTGTGGTTGGTTCGTCGCGGATTTCCGGCGGGCGGAAATTTGGTGTGGCGACGCGCAACGGCAAACCATTTGCGTCGGATGTGGGTTTGGCGACCAAAGCTGAACCTTCATCATCAATCGGTGCTTCGCCCGTTGATGTGGCGGAGGTCAGGATGGTCCAGTCACGGTCGCGCACCAGTTCCGCCACCGCGCTGAAAACGCGACCAGCGCCAAGAGGATAGCGCCTGGCAACAACACGCGGATAGGCTTTCAGCTGCAAGCGCCGGGTCACGTCCGTTGGATCGGTAATATCGTTCATCGCTTCGGTGCGGTCGTAGACTGCGTTTTCAAACTGGGGCGGATCGTCAAGGTCTGTGGAAACATCGTTGAGCGGTGGCAGCGTGAACGCTTTCAGGCCGGTGTAGAAAAACGGGGCAATGAGCAAGCTTGCCAGCAAAAGCCCCCTGGCTGCCTTCAAGCCTCCCTCTTCGCCACGTTCCCAAAGATCAAACAGGCCGCGCAGGCCCAGTGCGATAGCCGCCAACACCATCGCCAAGCCAACGCCGAGCAACCAGAATGTCGGGATCGTGCTGATGGTGTCAAAGCGGTGACCGACGATGACGATGGCAAGAAAACAAGCGGCGAAGACGGCTAGCTTCTGGCTCCAGTCGGCAGGAAGCGAACGTTGTCGCTCGTATTTCGCCAATCGCTGGGAAAAGGTTGCCATACAGTTGCTGCCGCTCTTCTATCTTGTCTTAACGGACCGCATTCAGACCGCCGTTGGTAAAGTGTAGTCAGCAAATTGCTTGCGCAACTCGGTTTTCTGAATTTTGCCCGTCGCGGTGTGCGGGATTTCGTCTACGAATACCACATCATCGGGCATCCACCATTTGGCAATTTTGCCCTCCAAGAACGACAGAATGTCCTGCGGCGCAGGCTGTTTGCCTTCCTTGCGCACGATCACCAAAAGCGGGCGCTCATCCCACTTGGGATGCACGATGCCGATCACCGCAGCTTCTGCTACATCAGGATGGCCAACGGCAAGGTTTTCAATATCGATTGTCGAGATCCACTCGCCGCCGGATTTGATTACGTCCTTCGCACGGTCGGTAATTTGCATGTAGCCGTGCTTGTTGATGTGGGCCACGTCGCCAGTATCAAAATAGTGGTCCTCATCGAATTGCTCTGCCCCTGCTCCGCCGAAATAGGCCTTGGCAATGGCTGGTCCCCGCACTTTCAGGCGGCCAAATGTCTTGCCGTCCCAAGGCAGTTCCTCATTCTCGTCGTTGGTGATTTTCATCTCAACACCAAACGGCGCGTAGCCCTGTTTTTCCTGCAAATCGAGTTTTTCGCTTCCAGATAGGCCCATATATTCAGGCTTGATAGAGCCGAGCGTTCCAAGCGGGCTCATCTCTGTCATGCCCCAAGCGTGAACGACATCAACATCGTAGTTGTCCTGGAACTTCTCAATCATCGAGCGAGGCGCCGCCGATCCGCCGATAACCACGCGCTTCAGATAGGGCAGTTGTTTGCCCGTTTCTTCAAGATAGTTCAGCAGCATCAGCCATACCGTTGGCACGGCTGCGGTGAATGTCACTTTTTCAGTATCCAGCAATTCGTAAATCGCCTCACCATCCATACGTGGGCCAGGATTAACCACCGTTGCGCCATTGAGCGGTGCGGCGAATGTTATGCCCCAGGCGTTAGCGTGGAACATTGGCACAACCGGCATGATGGTCTCGTTTGACGACATATTAAGCGCATCTGGGAAAGACGCGATCATCGCGTGGAGCACATTTGAGCGATGGGAATAGACCACGCCTTTGGGATCGCCTGTTGTGCCGGACGTATAGCACATGCCGCAAGCGGTGTTTTCGTCAAACTCTTTCCACGCAAAGTCGCCGTCGACCGAATTAAGCCACGTTTCATAAGCCACCAAATCCAGTTTGGTGTCTTTTGGCAAATGGGCTTCATCGGTCAGCACGATGATCTTTTTCAGGCTCGGCACCTTATCGGCAATCGCCTCAACTATCGGCAGGAACGTCAGATCAACAAACAGCGCTTTGTCTTCGGCGTGGTTCATAATCCATGCGATTTGCTCGGGAAACAGGCGCGGATTCAGTGTGTGATACACGGCGCCAATGCCCATGATGCCATACCAACATTCCATGTGGTGGCCAGAATTCCACGCGAGCGTGGCGATGCGGTCGCCCAATTTAAAGCCATCGCGTTCCAGCGCTTGTGCAACCTTTAGTGCGCGGGTTCGGATGTTGGCGTAATTGGTGCGTACGATCGGACCTTCGACCGAACGGGTTACGATTTCGCGCTGGCCGTGTTGAGCGGCCGCATAGTCAATGATTTTGTAGCCGAGCAACGGCCATTCCTGCATCAAACCGAGCATGTATTCCTCCTCTTAGGTACCAGCTAATTTGGGCCATGGCGCGCGCAGGGTAAAGGGCCGTTACAAGGGAAAAACAAACCGTGTTCCGTTCCGCCCCATTCTTGCCGCTCTTAGTGCCCCACATTCGCAGTGGGGAGACAAAATGGGGGATGGCAAGTATAGGCTGTTAAGAGGAAGTGTAACAAAATGGAATATGCAGACTCGCAATCATTTGACGAATATCGGCTGGGCTCCATGAACACAGACAACGAACCGTTCGACATTGGCCCCGTCGATCTGGGGTTGGAAATTGCCGAGCTGGAAATGATCTTGAGCATGAAGCACGAAGAAGGCTTGAGTTTCGAAGCCGCTCTGCGTTCTGCTCTGGCCGTTTCAGGCAACGAGCAGCTTTTCGCTTTTCCAAGCGACCGTTTTCCCCTCGATGCCCGCGCCGTATTCGCCATCCGTGTGCGCTCTGGCGATGAGCACGGCTTCTGCTACGCCTACGAGTGTGGAGTAAGCGGCGCGTTTCTGATTGCTGAACAGGGCGATATTGGAGAACGCTATATTGCGTTTGCGGCCAGCTATTCTGCCATCATTGGCGCGTTGGACGAATCGTGGCCGTTGCACTGAGCTAAAACCTTTTGCTTGCCGAACTGGTGCTAAAGCGTCAGATTCAGAACAACGATACCGTTCGGCAAGGAAAGCACCATGGCCCCCACGCCACCGCTCAGCAATCTTCAGACCCGCGATCTGGCAAGCGTCGTTCACCCCTATTCGCCGCTGCACAAGCTGGATCAGATGGGGCCGCTGATTCTGGAATCGGGCAACGGCGTTTATGTGCGCGATACGCACGGCAACGATTATATCGAGGGCATGGCCGGGCTTTGGTGCACGGGGCTTGGCTTTAACAACGAAGAGATGATTGAAGCGGCCACCGCCCAGATGCGCGCGCTGCCCTATTACCACCAATTCAGCGGACGTGGCACGGAGCCTGCCATTGAACTGGCCGAAAAGCTGAAAGAAATCGCGCCTGTGCCGATCAGCCACGTCTTTTATACATCCAGCGGATCGGAAGCCAACGACACGCAGGTGAAGCTAGCATGGTATTACAACAACGCGCTGGGCCGCCCGAAAAAGAAGAAGATCATTTCGCGCATCAAGGCCTATCACGGGGTGACGCTGATGGCGGCGTCTCTGACCGGCCTGCCCTACAACCACATGGATTTCGATCTGCCGTTCGACGGCATTTTGCACACCGATTGCCCGCATTATTACCGTTTTGGCAAGGATGGCGAAAGCGAAGCGGAATTCGTCGCGCGGCTGGCGCAAAACCTGCGCGACATGATCGAGCGTGAGGGCGGCGACACGATTGCTGCCATGATCGCCGAGCCTGTGATGGGCGCTGGTGGCGTTATCGTGCCGCCGAAGGGCTATTTCGAGGCGATCCAGCCGATCTTGGACGAGCACGATATTTTGCTGATCTCGGATGAGGTCATCAACGGCTTTGGCCGCACGGGCGAGTGGTTTGGCAGCCAGAGCCACGGCATGACGCCGACCACCATATCAGTCGCCAAACAAATGACGTCAGCCTACGCCCCGCTGGGCGCGGTGATGATCCCTGAATTCATGATGGACGCGCTGAAATCGCAGTCCGAAAAGATCGGCACGTTCGGCCACGGCTATACCTATGGCGGGCATCCGCTAGGTTGTGCGCTGGGCGTGAAGGCCATCGAAATCTACCAGCGTATGAACATCTGCGAGCGCGTGCGGTCCATGACCCCTTTGTTTGAGCGTCGGTTGGAAGCTCTCAAAGACCATCCGCTGGTGGGCGAAGTGCGCAGCTCCGGCCTTTTGGGCGGCGTGGAACTGGTCGCCGACAAAGCCACCAAACGCGCCTTTGACCCCAAACAAGGCGTCGGCCCCCAAACCGCCGTCCACCTTCAAAAGCACAACCTAATCCTGCGCCCCATCGGCGACACGATAGCCATCTGCCCGCCGATGATCATCGAAGAGGACGAGCTGAACGCCCTGTTCGATAGGCTGGAACTGGCGCTGGATGACACCGAGCACTGGGTGGCGAAAGAAGGGCTGAGGGGGGCTTGAGCAGACTGTGCGGTTGGCTTGCTGTTTTGGTTGCCAAGCATATCAGCGCAACTGGAAGGCTTTCGCTCACATTCCCGAAAAGAAGCCTTGGCGCAGCGCCTTCAGGCGACCAATTTCCTCTTCACTGAACGTCAACATCGCCCCTGCCCTCTAAATCGCGTCTTCTATACCCTCGTGCAGTATACAGTAGCCGCCAAATGTCCGGCTCAAACAGCTTCAATATTTCAGGCGACCAATAGAGCGAGTGCGGCCCCGACCTCCAAGAAGGCCGCTCAAGCCGCCCGTGAAGACGTTTTAAAAAAAATGGACTCAACTTGTAAACTACGCCATCACCACTAAAATAGATGTATTTACAACCACTTGCATGGCAATAACCAACCTGTTTTTTGTGATTTTGAGAAAACATAACGTCAAAATATTCGCCTCTTGAGGGGCTTGGAAAATTTTGAGGAAGCCTACTTATTGTGATCTTTCTATCATCCATATTGAACATATTGTTTGCCAATTGAAGACCATCCCTAGTTTTCAAAAAAGCAGATTTTTCATAAATTGTCACGCTACCCTGTGGTATATGATTGAGATTACCAAAGTAAAACCACAGCGTTTGGGTTGGCGTGTCGCGAAACCGTGTTCCGACTCTTATTGGAACATGATCAATACTTTGGCAGTGAGTGGTGAATCGCTGATATTCCACTGGCATTTTAATATAAAATTTCTCTTTTTGATCTTCGGTTAAATTATCAAGAATATTGATAGACTTTGGTATGTCGAAAATTGCATCTCCAACCTGATATCGGAAAAAATCTCCGCTCAAACATTGACTGGGATCAAATTCTTCAACTTCTTCGAATAAACACGCTGACAAGGTTAACGGTAAAATAATAATTACTATTCGTAATATTGAACGAAATACAGAGATTCTGCATGAATAATTCTGATAATATTTCTCTGTGAACTTCATGCTAAACCTGCGCCCTCTACAATCTTCCAACTGAATGAATTGTCGTTCGCACCTGCAATGCCTGCCATCACAGCACCTGCTCTAATCAACGTGCCAATGCCATAGACGTTTGAGATTTCGTTGGATCCCGCATTGCTCTGTGCATTTCTAAACGTGGTTGGGCCGCGGCTCATTATGTGGTCCCGTCATCTTCTGGCAGCCAGTCATCAGGCCGTTCGTGGAAATAATTAGACTCGTGCCAGCCTTGACATTTTGCCTCTCGGAGGCGGGCCAGGAAGGCATCAGAAAAGAAAATACGTCTTGGCATGCGAGGATCTTGCCAAGCCGCCAAACCCTCAATGCGGTCGCTGTAAACCGCTAGGCGGCTTGGTTCGCCAGGGGAACGTGCCTTAATTTGATACGTTGCCGTAGACATATCCATTTCTGGATACCAACCGATGGCATGGACCCCGCCTGACACAAGGTTTAACGCTTCGCATACGGTATCAACCCAGAAGAAATAGAAATTACCTTCATGGGGGGTTTCGTCTTTGTTCAAGATCGTGACCGGGATGAATTGGTTTCCCTCTGGCTGCACTGCTTTGTGACAATCCTTGAATGCCTGAGTGACGATGCCCTTCCCATAGCCATCGGTCATGTTGTAGAGCTTCTTGCCCTTGGTGAAAATCATGGTTTTCGGGAACAGTTCCGGAGGCAATGTATGTCCAATTAAGCTTCCAAACGAATGGTATTTGCCATCCCTATACTCCTCTTTTTGGGCGACGCACTCTTCCAGATATTTCGTGATCGCTTTCCCAGGCGCCCGATGGTCACCCTCATAATTCCTCAACTCCGTTCCGAGGTGTCGCGCCTCGTTTGATCTGCTAATAGTGGCCGCCACTAAGCTGCGTCCAGTTCATCACCTGTGAAAACGTAACTCATGGACGCCGCCCTTCACCGTAAAGATTGTGATCGAGGAAGATATTGTCCACGGCAGTTTGGACAGCAACAAGTGGCACCATCCAGTCGTCGTCATATTTCTCGATTGAGAACTGCGAACGCCAAACGATGGGAATTTTCAAAGGTGCATCACCGAATTTTATTGCTTCTCGACCTCCTTTCATCCAGTTGTGGCTGACGCTAAGATACAAGTCACGCCCCGTTCTATTGCGGGGATTTTGAGCATCCATTGCCAAAACTTCAGCGTGGCTTTTGTGTTGACCGAGATCTTCACCCCTATTCAGTCTTTCTATTATATCCTCAGACTTAAAAACTTTAAAACCCTCGAAGTCTGGCATAAATCTTTGTAAACGATAAAGCCCAATCATCCACTCGTAACTTCGATTTTTCGGCTTTTCTATATAACGCTCTTGGTATTCGACTGGAGGAACGATTTGAATAAGAAACGAATACCTGCTTTCCTCTGGGATAAACGCCTTTCGAAATACAAAACTCGTTGGCAAATCTTGACGCGTCACACCAAATAATTTTTCTGGCAGCGACGCGTCATTTGCGGGCTCATTCTGATTGTATGCCCAAACCAAAAAACGCCGGTTTAGGTCGACCTTCGACAATTCCCGTTGAAGCAGAGCCTCATTTTTCAAAACTTGTTGTAAGGTAAAATGCACCGCATTCGTGGGTATCTTTCTTTTCTCATGCCTCAGTTCAAAGGCATCTACTACACGAACTCCCGCAGGATATTGTGTAAACGCCACCGAGTCCGTTTTTTCAAACGCCATTCGATGCCCCATGATCGTCAGAACTACCCGACCATCAGAGAGTTCCTCCAATGCGGTCTCTTGTGCATGACTGGGCGACAACAGTGGTCCAACAAGAGCGACCAGCAAAAACAAACACCTGCTTTGCTTCAAAAAATAGCGCAAAGATTCCATCATGACCCCGTCCGCGAGAGTTCAGCACCCGTGAAGTCAACATCCGTCCCGCAATATGCGATGAAAGTGCCGTAGTCTTCAGTCTCATAGGCGATGGCGTAGAAACCGGCGGCTTGGGCCTCAGCAGATAAGCTTGCATCCTCAATATTTTTGGAAATAGTCGCGTCACCAATTTTCACTGAGCCGTCCGAACTATCGTCCAAACCAGAAATGCCTGCTCCGTATCCACGGTTATAAGAATCCATGGACAAAAGGGCTAGAAGCAAGTCTTTAGAAATAGTCATTTAGAAGTCTCATTAAATTTTTTGACGCGATCAAGCGACCAAAAGGACAAAGGTGATAAATGCTTCCACCCACGTGGGCTATCGTTCGGAAGTTTCAGTGATTTCATGCTATTGTACGGCCCACCCCGAAAACTTGGCCACCAACCCAACACCTCTTCCACCCGCCCTTCGGTCACACGCTCGTTGGTGATCTCCAGCGTGACGGATTTGAGCGCGTAGCCTTCGCCAAACGTGGCGGCCAGATTGTTCGGGTCCACCGGCTTCACGGTCTCAGGCTTGGTGATGTCATCGAACGTGACCAGAATTGGATAATATTCTCGCGGCATCACACGCGGCGCCGACTTGGTTAGACCCGAAATATCGGAAGACTTCTCCAAATCATCTTTATAGATGTGTAGTGCCCGCCACCGAACATCCAGCAAAGCAAACAGATAACGCGGCCCCGAACTGTCCGGCAGTTCCAAGACAATCGCTTCTCCCCTTCGATACTTCAAAGACCGGCCCGTCACCAAATCGGCTCTGGGCAGCCCAACGCGATGCACAGAATATGCGCTCTTTACTCCCGTGGGTGTCGTGACGGTCAAAGTCACTTTCTCGCGCCATTCCAAACCGCCTAACATCGAATACACCCACACGATCAAAGCGATAAGCGCAACAAAACCGACAAAGACTTTCTTCCAGAGCCTCACAGCCATCTTGCTCCCATTATCCAGCCTTGAAAAACATGTTCAAAGGCTCCCAATGGGCAACTTGAACCGTCGAACCCCAAACCGTTCCATCGGGTGTCGCTACTTCCACAGTGATTTTCCAATGCCATGACTAACCTTCGTCACACCCAACCAGAACAAGCGCGCCGAAGCGATTTTTGCATTCAACTTCCGCATCTTGAAACCAGACTTCATCATTCGCCCAACCGCTCCGCGCCCAGCTTCTCCAGCGTGTCTTTGTCCACCATCTTCGCCACCACAGGATGCAGTTTCAGCGTGCCGCCCTTCACCACTTGCGAGAAGTTGGTCAGCACGTCGTTTATTTTTCGTGGGGTGGGTGCTTTGGAATTTTGGGGCGAAGAAGTCGAGCAGCCAGCGGTTTTCGCCGCTTGCGCAGCGCTCCCCAACGGACCGCCCGAGGAAACTGGAAGCTTCGTTCTGATTGATAACCGCGCTTTTCATTCCATGCTGATTACACACAAAGCGTGAAAGAACGGCTAAGCGATGCGGTTAAGACGGCAGAGCTAGCCCTCACCGCGCCAAGACAACAGTTCCGCCAATTCGCCGTCCGGCTCGGGCGTTACGATAGGGATTTCGCCGGCGTAGACTTCGCCGCTTGTGCCGTCGAGGCTGATTGTGTCTCCGGCTTTCAGAACCGTTCCCAAGCAGGAACACGTTCCCGCGACTGCATCGATCTTCAGGCCCATTGCGGCGGTGATGCAGGTTTTGTTCATGCCCCGTGCGACGACTGCGGCGTGGCTGGTCATGCCGCCGCGTGACGTCAGGATGCCGATGGCGGCGTCCATGCCGTGGACGTCTTTCGGATCGGTTTCCGGGCGCACCAGAATGACGGCCCTGCCTGCATCTCGTGCCGCGACCGCATCATCGGAGGTGAACACGATCTCGCCGCTCACCGCGCCGGGTGATGCGGGCAGACCCTTGGCGAAGCGCTTGGCATCTTTGGGTGGGGCCAGTTTGGATACGAGCATGGGCGTCAAAATCGCCTCATCGCAGCGCGAAACCGCCTCGCTGCGACTCAAAATGCCCTCCTTGGCCATCGCAACAGCGCTTTTGAGCGCCGCTTTGGGCGTGCGCTTGGCGGAGCGGGTTTGCAGCAGGTAAAGCTTGGAGGATTCCACCGTGAACTCGATTTCCTGCACGTCTTTAAAATGCGCTTCGAGCTTGCCGCCCAATTCGATCAATTCGGCGAATGCCTCCGGCAGTTCTTCCTCCATCGAGGGCTTTTCCGAAAGCGAGCGGCGGCGGGCCTCTTTCGTCAATTCCTGCGGTGTGCGGATGCCGCTCACAACCTCCTCGCCCTGCGCGTTGAGCATGAATTCGCCGTAAGCGGCGGCTTCGCCCGTCGAAGGATTGCGGGTGAAATACACGCCAGTGCAGGAATTCTGGTCGCGGTTGCCGAACACCATCGACTGCACAGTCGCAGCCGTTCCACCGTCATGAGAAAACGATTGCATGTCGCGGTATCGCTTGGCGCGCGGCGTGTTCCATGAACGGAACACGGCCATCAGTGCTCCGAACAATTGCTCATACGGATCCTGCAGAAACGGCGTGGCCGTCATTTCCTCAACGATCTCACTGTAGATTTTCGCCACGTTGCGCATGGCAGCGGCGGAGAGTTCAGAATCGGATGCCACGTCTTCACGGGCGCGCATCTGCTCTAAAACCAGCTCGAAATCTTCGTTCTCCAGCCCCAACACGACAAGCGAATAGCTCTGGATGAAGCGGCGATAGGTATCCCAAGCAAACCGCTCGTCGCCGGTGGATTTTGCCAAATGCGGAACGGCATCGCGGGTGAGGCCAAGGTTCAGCACCGTGTCCATCATGCCGGGCATGGAAACCGCAGCGCCGGAACGCACGGAGACGAGGAGCGGATTTTGAGGATCATCGAACGAGCGGCCCAGCGCCTTGGACAAATCATCAATATGGTCGCGCACTGCCTGCCCCATGCCTGCGCCCATAATCGCGTCGTCGCTTGCCAATATGCGACCAGCTTCCGTGCCGACCACGAAGCCTGGTGGCACTGGTACGCCCAAAGCTGACATGGTGATCAGGTTCGCGCCTTTGATGCCCTGCGCCTCAGGGTCGGCTGCACATGGTTCGCCGCCGATGCCAAAGGGAAATATGGGGTAGTCCGCCATCGTGCGGCGCTCCGGGGTAACGTCTCTATCCAGCTTCGCGGAAGGACTCGGCGGTTTCAAGGTCTACCGATACCAATTGACTAACGCCGCGCTCCGCCATGGTTACGCCGAACAGCCGGTTCATCCGAGCCATCGTGATAGGGTTGTGCGTAATGATGACAAAACGCGTGTCGGTGTTTTCCGCCATCTGATCCATCAGATTGCAGAAACGCTCGACATTGTGGTCGTCGAGAGGCGCGTCAACTTCATCCAGCACGCAGATCGGGGCAGGATTGGTGAGGAACACCGCAAAGATCAGCGCCATAGCCGTCAGCGCCTGCTCACCGCCGGAAAGAAGCGTCATGGTCTGGGGTTTTTTGCCGGGCGGGCGGGCGAGGATTTCAAGCCCGGCTTCTAACGGGTCGTCGCTTTCGACAAGCTGAAGCTCCGCCGTGCCGCCGCCAAACAGGTGAGTGAACAGTTTCTGGAATTGCTCGTTCACCTCGTCAAAAGCGGTGAGCAGGCGCTCGCGGCCCTCTTTGTTCAGGCTGTTGATGCCGGTGCGCAATTCCTTAATCGCTTCGATCAGGTCATCGCGCTCGTTCACCATCGTATCGCGCTGTTCAAGAATTTCGTTCTGCTCTTCCTCGGCACGTAGGTTCACCGCACCCAGCCGTTCGCGCTCGGATTTTAGGCGCTCAAGTTTGCGCTCCACGGCATCGAGTTCAGGCAGCTTATTTTCATCGTCCAATCCGGTCTGTTTGAACGCTTCATGTGCTTGGCATTCGAGATCTTCGCGGATGCGCGCCTCGATTTCAGCGCGGCGTTCGCGGGCGGCTTCCAACCGTTCCTCGGCTCGGGCGCTGATCTGTTTGGCGTCGGAAAGCGCATTGAGCGCACCATTGGCAACCTTATCGGCCTCACGTTGGTCGTTTTCCATTTCAGCCAGGAAATCGGCAGCCTGTTTGCGAGCAGCTTCGGCTTCGTCGATTTGTTTCGAGAGCGCCTTGCCACGCTCTTCGATATCGCTGGGCGCGTCGTCAACGTCTTTTTTCTGCTGTACCGCTTCGGCCAAGCGTTCGCGCAGGGATTTCATCTGGCGGTCGGCGTTGACAGCGCGGTCGTTCCACGCCTTGCGCTCGCGTTCGATTGCTTCGATGCGTTCGAGACGCAGTGCGTTTTCGCGGGCCATGCCTTCAAATTCTGCACGAACTTCCGCAAGCGCGGCGCGTTCTTCGCCAGCCTTGGTACGGGCTTTTGCAACCTGTTGGTCGAGCGTATCGGCATTGGGAAGCGTGGCTTGCGCTGCACGAGCCTCTTTCAGACTTGCTTCGGTCTCCGCTTTGCTGGAGGCGAGACGAACTTTCGCCTCTTCCAGCGCAGAGCGTCGATTTGTGAGATCGCTTACCTCGCGCTCGGCTGCGGCGTAATCTTTGCGAGATTGGTCGAGATTTGTCTGAAGGGTGCGCAGGGCATTGCGAGCGGCGATTTCGGCTTCGCGGGCGCTGGATGCTGCCGCTTGCGCTTCACTAAACGTCGCTTCGCGCTCGCGCACCAGTTTAAGCGCGGCGATGGCTTCGGCATCAAGTTCCGCCAAACGGTTCTTCTGTTCCAATCGCACTGCAGCGGCAGTGGGCGCTTCGGCGGTGGCGCGATAGCCGTCCCAGCGCCAAAGATCGCCATCGCGTGTAACGAGCCGCTGGCCGGGCTTTAGCGAGCCGCTGAGGCGCACGCCGTCCTCTTTTGACACAACGCCGATCTGCGCCAACCGGCGGGCCAATTCGCGCGGGGCTTTGACCTTGTCAGCCAGAGACATAGCGCCAGCGGGAAGAGCGGGATCGTTAGCCGTCTCGGCGCCTGTCGCTGCCCAATGGGCGGGTGCGGAGGCTTCAAGCGGCACGTCAAGATCGTCGCCAAGGGCTGCGCCAAGCGCTTTTTCATAGCCCTGATCGGCACGCATTTGTTCCAGCACGGCGGGGAAGAGATCCTTGCCGCCAGCGTTCAAGATGCGGTTCAGCGTTTTCGCCTCAGTCTCGATGCGGTCATGCTCGGAACGTGCCTCTGCAAGCGGATTGCGGGCTTCTTGCTCCTTTGCACGCGCTGTTTCAGCGGCTTGCTCGGATGTGGCTACAGCGGCTTGCGCTGTTTCCAGTTCCGCTTCGAATTGGGCAACTTTTGTCGCCTTTTCCTGAACGCCGGACTGGGATGCAATTTGCTGCGAAAGGGTAGCGAGCTCGTTGGCCACATCGGCAATCTGCACATCGAGTTTGGCTTCGCGCTCGCTGCCCTCGCGGATGGTGCGCTCCAACTGGCCCGCCTGCGCTTGCACCGAAGCCTGCTCGCGGGTGAGCGTGGAGAGTTGCTCTTCGGTCTGTGCGAGTTGATCTCGGACCGTCTCTAACCGCTGCTTGGTTGCCGCCTCTTTTTCAGCACGGCCTTCGGTCTCGGCGCGCAGTTGTTTTTCTTCGCGGTCAAGATGCGAGAGAATATCGCTGTTTTCGGCGATCATCTGTTCTTCGCGCTCGATATCCGCTTCCAGCTGCGCTATCCGGCCAGCGAGTTCGGTGCGGCGGCGTTCAAGGCGGCGCGCCTCTTGCTCCAACTGATCGCGGGAAATGCGTAAGTGTTGCAGCGCGGCGGCGGCTTTGGCTTCCGCTTCCCGCAATTGCGGCAGCTTGGAAGCGATGATCGCCTGCGCCTTGGCCGCTTCGGTTTGGACGAGTTGCGTTTCGCCCACTTTCATCGTGGCTTCCGTCAGCGCCTTTTCGGCCTCCGCTGTGGCAGCTTTGGCCGACGACCATTTCAAGTGGAGGATCGTCGCCTCGGCACGGCGGATATCGCCTGCAATATTGCGATAGCGATTGGCTTGTCTGGCTTGGCGTTTGAGGCTTTCAAGCTGGGTTTCCAACTGGCCGATCACATCGTCCAGTCGCTCCAGATTCGCCTCGGCAGCACGTAAGCGCAGTTCCGCTTCGTGACGGCGAGAATGCAGGCCCGAAATGCCGGCAGCCTCTTCCAGCAACGCACGGCGGGCTTGCGGTTTGGCGGAAATCAACTCGCCAATACGCCCCTGCCCGATCATCGAAGGCGAACGCGCGCCAGTGGAAACATCGGCAAACAAGAGCTGCACGTCTTTGGCACGAACATCTTTGCCGTTGATGCGGTAGACCGAACCCGCTTCGCGTTCGATGCGGCGCGAAACCTGCAATTCGTCGGCATCGTTAAAGGCAGCTGGTGCAGTGCGGTCGTCGTTATCAAGGAAAAGCGCGACTTCAGCCGTGTTGCGCGATGGGCGGTTGCCGGAGCCGGAGAAAATCACGTCATCCATCGAGGATGCACGCATGTTCTTGTAGGAATTTTCGCCCATCACCCAACGCAGAGCTTCGACAAGATTGGACTTGCCGCAACCGTTAGGGCCGACCACGCCGGTCAGCCCTTTTTCGATGGCAAATTCTGTCGGCTCAACGAAGGATTTGAAGCCAAGCAGTCTAAGTTTGTTGAATTCCATAACTCACGCCCGTGTTTTTGTCGGAACGCGCCTGCAAAACCACAATTTTTGCACGTCCTCGCTCGGACGCAGCTATACCACTAGAGCGCAGCTTCGATGGCCGCCGTGACCGCATCGAGCGAATAGTCCCCAAGTTTCTCGCCGTTCACATAGATCGACGGGGTGCCGGTGACCTTGAAATCACGGCTGGCGCGATTTCGGCCTTCAATCATCTGGGTGTAGGTTTCCTGCGATTTACCGGAGAGACAATCATTGAATTGTTCTTCGGACATCCCCGCCAGTTTAGTAATGCGGCGCAGGTCTTGGATCACGTTGGGCGATGTGCGCAACTGCTCTTGAATGCCGTAAATGGCGTCGATCATGCCGTAATATTGATCCTGCGGGGCGCATAGCGCCAGCATGAAAGCGGCTTCGCCACGGGCATCTTTGTCGAACGGGAACGGACGAAGGATCAGCTTTGCCTTACCTGTTTCGATGTATTTTTCTTTCAGCGTCGGCAGAACCTTCTCGTGGAAAGTCTTGCAGTGCGGGCACGTCATCGATGCGTATTCGACGATTGTGACCGGCGCGTTCGGATCACCCATTATGCGGTCTGCCAGCGGAATATTGTCAAAAAGGCCATCGATTTTCTCAGCCCAAGCGGCCGAAAGGGGCAAACCGGAAGCAAAAACCACACCGAGAGCAGTTGCTGCGCTCAATTTCATCATTTCGCGGCGTTTAATAGTCGACTTGACGGTCATGGGTGTTCCTCTTGAGAAGTCTATCGTGAAGCGCCCTCGAATCGTGAGCCGCTGGTGAATGTCTGAACAATAAATTAGGGCGGGATGATGCCCGTTACCACTGCCTTTGCATCATCTGCGACGCTTTCGCTCTGACAATGCTGTGAAGCACTATGGTCGCACGTTCATGAACCCTTGCTGAACACGCCGCGACCGAGCTTTTCCAGCGCGCTTTTCAGGTGTGGATCGTCAACATTCTCGACGATTTCGGCAATGCGCCGGGCTTGATCCGGCTCGACTTGAGGTGCGCGGCGGCGTTTGCGCTTGTCGGTGCGGGTCAGCGGCTTTTGCACAAGTTTGAGCTTGGCGACGGCGGCAAAACCGAAATAGGCGTTTACCCGCTTCACGATGCCGTCTGAATCGTGCTGCAAAAACAGCGCGTGATGACCTTCGCAGGCGACAATCAGCGTAGCTGGCTCAAACGGGTCGTCATCATCGTGTTTACGGGGCCAATTGAGCTTTTCAGGGCGGGAGTGTTCGGCGTGGCGTTCGCCGACGATCTCTTCCCACACTGAAAGCAGATCCAGCGTCATGCCAGCGCGTCGCTCAATCACCGGATTGAGCAGTTTCGACACCAAATCGGCGACAGGACGCGCGCCGCGGGGCACAAAGCCGTCTTGCTTTTTGTCTCGCTCGCTCAAAGGGTGCGCTCCATGGATTCTTTCGCTGACAATTTGCTCATCTGGTACGACCGCCACGCGAGAACCCTGCCGTGGCGCATCAGCCCTGCCGATGGGAAACTGGGCGTGCTGCCGGATCCATACCACGTCTGGCTGTCGGAAGTCATGTTGCAGCAGACAACCGTGGCGACAGTCAAAGCCTATTTCGAGAAATTCGTCGCCCGTTGGCCGAGTGTGATGGACCTTGCAGCCGCTGAAACAGACGATGTGATGAAGGAATGGGCGGGGCTTGGCTATTATTCCCGCGCCCGCAACCTGAAAGCCTGCGCCGACATCATCGCAGCCGAACATGGCGGACGCTTCCCACAGACACAGGCGGAATTGCTCAAACTGCCCGGCATTGGCGACTACACATCCGCTGCCATTGCCGCAATTGCCTTTGGAGAGCGGGCCTCGGTGGTGGACGGCAACATTGAGCGGGTGGCCACCCGCCAGCGCGAAATTGAAACGCCGCTGCCGGACGCCAAGAAAGACTGCCGCGCCTTCATGGGCGAAGTGACGCCAGCGGACAGGCCGGGCGATTTTGTGCAGGCCATGATGGATTTGGGCGCAACAATCTGCACCCCGCGCAATCCGAGCTGTGTTTTGTGTCCCGTTCGGTACGGTTGCGGCGCTGCGAAGTCCGGTCGGCAGGTGGAATTTCCTGTCAAAGCGCCCAAGAAAGCCAAACCCACACGCAAGGGCGCAGCTTTTGTTGCGATGCGCGACGATGGGGCCGTTTGGCTGGTGAAGCGCGAGGATAAAGGCATGCTAGGCGGAATGGCTGGCGTGCCGACAACCGATTGGGCGGTCAGCAAGGATGGCGCAACAGGAACCGGCGCCGCTCCCCTATCAGCCGATTGGAAGCCGCATGGCGTCGTGCGCCACACGTTCACGCATTTTCATCTGGAATTGGAAGTCTATGCAGCACAAACCGAACCGGATGGTTCGGGGTGGTGGGTGGCCCAACAGGATTTGCATGGAGAGGCACTGCCAACGCTGATGAAAAAGGCCATCAGCTCGGTTTTGCCCGACGCGTTTAAGGCCAGAGCCTAAGCGGCGGCGCCCAGTTTCTCGCGATACTGACGGCGTAAGTCGTCGATGGGCAGGAAGCCATCGCCTTTATCGACATGCCAGAACGTCCAGCCGTTACAGGCGTCGAGTTCTTGCACTTTTGCGCCCATGCGGTGGATGGAGGCTGTCTCGCCGTTGCAATCAAGTGAGCCGTCGAGGCGCACTGTGGCCTGCCAGCGCTTTTTGCTGTCCTGCAGCACGTCACCGACCGCAATGTAGCCTGTCTCGATGAGCGCACCAAAAGCCACACGGGGAAGCGCCTTTTTGCCCTCTGTGACGACCAATTGTGCGATCGGCTCTGGCCTAATGCCTTCGATGCGGGCGCTGGCGGCGTCGATGTAATCCTGTTCGCGCTCGATGCCGACGAAATGACGGCCCAAACGCTTGGCGACTGCGCCGGTGGTTCCCGTGCCGAAGAATGGGTCGAGGACCACATCGCCGGGCTGGGTGGATGAAAGGAGGACTCGGTGCAGCAGGGCTTCGGGCTTTTGGGTTGGGTGAACTTTTTTGCCGTCCGCGCCCCTCAGGCGTTCGCCGCCGTTGCAGATGGGAAACACCCAATCGGAGCGCATTTGTACGTCGTCATTGGCCATTTTCATGGCGTCATAATTAAATGTGTATTGCTTGGCGTCTTGATCGCGCGAGGCCCAGATCATCGTCTCGTGGGCGTTTGTAAACCTACGACCACGAAAATTCGGCATGGGGTTAGTCTTGCGCCATACGATGTCATTCAGGATCCAGAACTGCATATCCTGCAAGATCGTGCCGACACGGAAAATGTTGTGGTAGGAGCCGATCACCCAGATCGTGCCGTTGGGTTTCAACACGCGGCGAACGGCCAACAGCCAAGCGCGGGTGAAGTCGTCATAGGCTTTGAACGTGTCGAACTGGTCCCAGTGATCGTCGCAGGCATCGACCTTGGACTGGTCGGGCCGCGAAAGATCGCCACCAAGCTGGAGGTTATAGGGCGGATCGGCAAAGACCGTGTCAACGCTGTTGGCGGGGAGCGCTTCAAGTGCGGCTACGCAATCACCTTTGATGATGGAGTTGAGCCAAGTAGCCGACTGATCGGCGGAAGACTTCGAGCGGCGCAGTTCGGCCGCGGATACGATACGCATTGATGACAACCCAAACGCAAAACAAAAATAAGGTCGCGGTTAACCTTACCCAACAGGGTGAAGATTTGCTTAAACCGGATACGGTTCGCGCGTTGCCCTTCCCGCACAGTTTGCTTATGCAGCGCCTTTCGTCTCGCCAAACCCAGCCGGAGAACCCTATGGCCGAATGCAAACTCGTGATTTTCGATTGTGATGGCACGTTGATGGATACCGAAAACATCGCAGCCGAAGTCGAGTGCGAAATGCTCAAAGAGATGGGCATCGAGATGGAGATCGGTGAATTCAACCAGCGGTTCGCGGGCACATCGTCAGGCTTTGTAAAGCAGACAATGGAGGAGGAATCGGGACGCGCCTTCCCCGATGACTACGCAGCCAAGGTGGAAACGAAAATGAACGAGAAGCTGTGGCGCGAGGCCAAAGCGGTCGAAGGCGCCCACGAACTGCTGGACGTTCTGGATTACCCACGCTGCATTTGTTCCAACGCAGGGCTGGATAAGCTGAAGATTGAATTGAGCCGTGCAGAGCTTTGGGATCGTTTCCGCCCTTATGTGTTCTCCTCAAAGGACAGCGGCGATTTCGAGCAGAAGCCAGCGCCGGATATTTTTCTACACGCCGCGAAGGAGTTTGAGGTGGAGCCAGAGCAATGCATGGTTTTGGAGGATTCAGCGGCGGGTGTTGCGGGTGCAAAGGCTGCCGGAATGCGCGTAATAGGTTTTGTCGGCGCGTCTCACGTTTTACCCGGCCATGCCGACAAGCTGACGGAAGCTGGCGCCGAGACGGTGGTGAGCCGTTTGGCCGACGTGCCAAAAACCATTGAAGCGCTAGCTCTCTGGGACGGCTTCGACGTTTAAGGCGTGTTGTACGGACCTTCGTCAAAGCCAACAAATACGCGCACATTGGTGGCCGTTGGCGCCGGAATAATGACCTCATTGTCGACGAACTGGAACGTAGCGTTTGAACGGCCCGCTGGAATGGTCTGCACGGGGCGATGCAATTTGGAATAAACCGTATCGCGCCCAACCGTCACCGCCACGCGAATTGGCATAGTCACATCGCCGGAGCCACCCTTCGGACCAGTGATAATACGGCCCCGCGCACCGATATTGATTTTCAGATTTTGGCCGACGTAGGCGCACTCGCGGGCCACCTGCGAAATTACAGCCTGATAGCGCAGATTGTCTTCGTCTTCTTTGTCGGCTCCTTCAGGAAACGAGCGAAGCGTTTCCGTTCCGGCACGAATGCGAACGGCAGGGCAGTATTCGCTGAGCGCATTTCGGGTGTTTTTCAGGTTTGTGCGCGCGTTCGGATTGCTTCCACTGGGCGCTGCTGCGACCTGTTCGCCAGCCGGTTGGTTCGGCTCGGCAGGCGTTGACGGCGTCGTGCTGTTGGAACCATCCGGCAAAATGCCGCTGAACACGCCATCGGTTCCTGCCGTTTGGCAGGCCGAAAGCGCACCAAGCGCCGCCACAAACACGGCCGCGCGAAGGCCTTTTGATGTGTTGGTCGTCATCAATTCATCCGCCAAAAACCGCATATCTGCCCCGAAACCTAAACTATGGCTGTGTTGGCGGATGCCTTAGAGCAAAATTGGGGCGATTTGAAGCTTGATATTGGGTGCCTACACGCCTTAGTTTCCGCTCGACTTTCCCAGCACCAAAAGTGTGGCTCTCACCTTGAAATATATCAGCACCAGAGGCGATGCGCCGACGCTTGGATTTTGCGATGCGGTGCTGGCTGGATTGGCCCGCGATGGCGGCCTCTACGTGCCTGAAAGCTGGCCACGACTTGATGCGGCAACCATCCGTGCGATGGCGGGCCAAAGCTACGCCGACATAGCCAAAACAGTGCTGACACCGTTTGTTGGCGGGGAGATTTCGGATCAAGATTTTCATTCGATGGTTGATGCCGCCTATGGCAACTTTGGCCACGACGCCGTTGCGCCGCTCGTGCAAACTGGCCCGAACGAATTTGTGCTAGAGCTGTTTCACGGGCCAACCATGGCATTCAAAGACGTTGCCATGCAGTTGCTGGCGCGGATCATCGACCACATTCTGGCGCAGCGCGGTGAGAAGATTTCGGTAGTCGGCGCAACGTCTGGCGACACCGGCGGCGCGGCAATTGAGGCGTTTCGCGGACGCGATCATTCCGATATTTTCATCCTGTTCCCGCACGGCAAAGTATCCGACGTGCAACGCTGGCAGATGACTGGCGTTGCCGATGCTAACGTTCATGCATTGGCGATTGAGGGCAATTTCGATGATTGCCAGGCGATCGTTAAGGCGATGTTCAATCATCACAGCTTCCGCGATAATGCCAATCTATCCGGCGTCAATTCAATCAACTGGGGCAGGATCATGGCCCAGATCACCTATTACTTCACTGCCGCCGTATCGTTGGGCGGACCGATGCGGCCCGTCAGCTTTTGCGTACCAACGGGCAATTTTGGCGATATTTTTGCCGGTTACGTCGCCAAGCAGATGGGTCTTCCCATCGACAAACTGGTGATCGCAACAAACAGCAATGACATTCTAGCCCGCACGTTGGAAACCGGGCGTTATGAGACGGCGGGCGTTCACGCCACCACATCGCCCAGCATGGACATTCAGGTGTCATCAAACTTTGAGCGGTTGCTGTTTCAGGCCTCGGGACGCGATGCGGATTACGTCAAAACCAGCATGAGTTCACTTTCGCAATCGGGCGCATTCAATTTGGGTGAAATGGCAACGGATGCGATAAGATCGGATTTTCTTGCGGGACGTTCTGACGAAAATGCTGTCGACCAGATGATGAAATCGATGCTGGACGACAACGCTTATCTGCTTGATCCGCATACGGCGGTTGGCGTTGATGTGGCACGGCGCTTTCCTGGAAACAGCCCAATGGTTGTGCTTGGCACGGCTCATCCGGCGAAGTTTCCAGATGCGGTGGAAGCGGCGACAGGCCTCTGGCCCGCCCTGCCCCCACGGGCCAAAGACTTGATGGCAGGCACAGAACGCTTCACAGTGTTGGCTAACGACTTGGAGACAGTCGAAAATTACATTTCACGCCACACGCGTGTGAGTGCTTAAAGCGTTTCGCTTTCCGGGGGAGGGAAAGCCCATATGAGTAAAGTTACCCGATTAAAGCCTGCTGCTCGTGTCGAGCCGTTGGCAAAGGCTGCTGGCCTTCCGCGCAACTTGGAAATCACCGAGTTGAAAAACGGCCTGACAGTCATCACAGACCGAATGGACTACCTCGAAAGTGCGGCTCTTGGCGTCTGGGTAAAAGCGGGGTCTCGCGATGAAGCTTCCCACGAACATGGCATCGCTCATGTTTTGGAACATATGGCATTCAAAGGAACCTCCGGCCGCCGCGCTCAAGACATTGCAACGCAGATCGAGAATGTTGGCGGCGATGTGAATGCTGCAACCAGCGTCGAGACAACGTCCTACTATGCTCGGGTGCTGAAAAACGATGTGCCTCTGGCTGTTGATATTCTGGGCGATATATTGACCGAGAGCCTGTTTGACGAGGGCGAATTGAAACGTGAGCAACACGTGATTTTGCAGGAAATCGGTGCGGCTCAAGACAGCCCTGAAGACGTGGTTTTCGATCAATTCCAATCAACTGCCTTTTCCGATCAAGCGCTTGGCCGCCCTATTATGGGCACGCCGGAGACGGTCTCCTCGTTCGCGCCCGATCACATCCGTTCCTATCTCTCCGACCACTATCACGGCCCCAACATGGTGCTGGCAGCGTCAGGCGCTGTCGATCACGACGAGATCGTCAAGCTGGCTGAAAAACGGCTTGAGTCATTTGGCGATACGCCCACGAAAGAACCGGAAGCGGGACACTATTCTGGCGGTGAATTCCGGCAGTCCAAAGATCTGATGGAGGCGCAGATATTGCTCGGTTTTGAAGGCCGCGCCTATCACGCCCGTGATTTCTACGCGTCACAGGTTCTTGCCATGCTGCTCGGTGGCGGCATGTCCTCGCGCTTGTTCCAAGAAGTTCGGGAGAAGCGCGGCCTTTGCTATTCGATCTACGCTTTCCATTGGGGCTATTCCGACACCGGCACGTTTGGCATTCATGCTGCGACCGAAGAAGCGGATGTCTCCGAACTCATGCCCGTGCTGCTGGACGAATTGCGCCATGCGAGCGGCAACATCACCCAAGAAGCGCTGGATCGCGCAAGGGCGCAAATCAGCGCCGGCTTGCTGATGAGCCTTGAAAGCCCAGCCTCTCGGGCAGGACAAATTGCACGACAAATGCTGTTGTTTGGCCGCCCTGTTTCCAATGAAGAATTGATGGAACGGCTGAATGCGCTTACTATTGAGCGTCTTGGCGATCTGGCACAGCGCATGTTCACGCAAAGCGACCTCACCGTTGCAGCCATCGGCCCCATTGGAAACCTGCCTGAGCATGCCGAACTGTCCGGCATTTTGAAAGGCTGAGGACTGCGATGCGCCTGCTGTCCTTTCCGCGAAAGTCTTCTGAGCAGGCGCAGCTTATCAGCCAACGCTTGACCCTGCGGCGCCCGCGCATTGATGACTACGAACAATGGGCCAAACTGCGCCGCGAAAGCGCGGAGTTCCTTAAGCCGTTCGAGCCGAAATGGGCGCGAACGGAGCTTGCAAAAACATCCTACCGGGCGCGGTTGGCACAGCAGGAAGCGGACATCGTTTCAGGGCGTGGCTACCATTGGTTTTTGTTTTCAATTGAAAACGGGGCGCTGTTGGGCGGCCTGTCTCTCACCAACATTCGCCGCGGCATCATCGAAAGTGGCACGCTAGGTTATTGGATGGGCGAGGCTTACGCGGGGCAGCATTTCATGCGCGAGGCGGTTTCCACAGTCTCTGACTACGCATTCGATACTCTGGGGCTGCATCGGCTGGAAGCTGCGACCGTCTTGAACAATGTTGCCTCTCAAAAATTGCTCTCCGCCTGTGGTTTCCAGCGCGAAGGCGAGGCGCGAGCGTATTTGAAGATTAACGGGGCGTGGCGCGATCATGTGCTTTTTGCCCGCGTCAACCCGCAAGACGATTGAACCACCCTGTCAAATCACGCTGCCTCCCTCAAACGGCCATGATTGATGCGTTTTCTGACAAACCTTAATACGGGTGCAAAAACGCGCTGCACGAGTGGCTTTGAAGCGTTTACCTAAAGGCCCAAACAACGTATCAACACGCGATATTTTCACGGGCGGCATTCCGGCTTATGAGACTGCGTAAACACCTCAGCAGAACCCTGCCTTGGCTCCTTGCCCTCACGATGATGATGTCGGCGCTGCTGCCGGTGCGCGCCGTGGAAATTGTGGAAGTAACCCGCGATCAGACGGCAATCGACCTAACGCAAATCATCGAAATTCGCCGTGGCAGCCCGGATTCAATTCAGCTGCAAGCAGCGCCGGATGCACAGGGTGTCATCAATAGGTTGGAAGTTCGCGCGGCGGGCGAGAACAACACAGGCAATTGGGCAGTCTTTGCGCTGGCCAACAACAGCGACGAGCAGATTGACCGCTTGATCGTTGCCCCGCATTTCCGCCTTGCTGATTCTGGTTTTTATTGGCCTGATCTCGGCTCGGTGCGCATTTCCGCCATCACTCCCAGCGAGGGCTTCGCGCTGGAGCGGTTGAGCGAACCAGAAACAGACGTGTTTCAAATCACTCTCGACCCAGGTTCGGTGGTAACATTCATCGCCGAAATGAGCGGTGAGGAACTGCCTCGGCTGACGCTTTGGGAGCCAGACGCCTACAAGGACACGCTCAACAGCTACACGCTCTATGAGGGCATTGTGCTTGGAATCGCAGGCTTGTTGGCCGTTTTTCTGACTATTCTCTTCGTCATCAAGGGATCGGCAATGTTTCCTGCGACGGCCCTGCTTGCGTGGTCAACTCTTGCCTATGTCTGCGTCGATTTCGGGTTTCTGACCACAATTCTCGGCCTTCTACCGGAGGATCAGCAAACGTGGCGCGCGATGACGGAAGTGGCGCTGTGCGCCTCTTTCCTGCTGTTTCTCTATGCCTATCTCAATCTGACCCGATGGAGCCGCGCTTACAGTTATTTGGGCTTGATTTGGCTCTTGGGAGTGGCAGCCCTTGTCGCGAGCGCGCTATTTTTTCCAGCATATGCCGCTGGTATCGCACGCACAGGTTTTGCTGCGATGGTGGCCTTCGGTTTGATCGTCGTGTTGCATTTGACCTTCAAGCGCTACGACCGGGCAATTTTGCTAATCCCAACATGGTTGCTCACGGGTGCCTGGATGGGCGCGGCTTGGCTCACAATCGACGGGCAGTTGGACAACGACATTATTCAAGCCGCACTCGGTGGCGGCTTGGTTTTGATCGTGTTGCTGCTGGCTTTTACCGTGATGCAACATGCATTTGCTGGCGGTGCGCTGAACAGCGGTCTGGTGAACGATACGGAGCGTCAAGCGCTGGCGCTCACCGGTTCAGGTGATGCGTTTTGGGATTGGGACGTGGACCGCGATGAAATCGTCACAGGGGCTGCGCTGGCAGAGGTGCTCAATCTGGGCGTGCGAGAATTGAAGGGGCGCGTCAGCGAATGGATTGGCTATCTTCACCCACAAGACCGTGATCGCTTTCAACTGCTGCTCGACACGATGCTGGAACATCGCCGCGGCAAGATCGCGGAGGAAATACGACTGCGAGCGCGCAATGGACAGTATCACTGGATGGCCATTCAGGCGCGGCCTGTCATCGGCAACGATGGCGAGGTTCTGCGCTGTGTGGGCACAATTCGCGATGTAACCGGACCAAAACTGGCCGAAAGCCGGATGCTGCACAACGCCGTTCACGACAACCTCACTGGTCTGCCGAACCGCGAACTGTTCATGGACCGACTGACAAATACACTAGCGCTTGCAAACCACGGCCAAGAATTGCGCCCTTCTCTCTTTGTGGTGGATCTCGACGGGTTCGGCGCGATCAACGAAGGCAAGGGCTATTCGGTCGGTGACAGTGTTTTGCTGACGCTGACGCGCCGCTTATCACGTCTGCTCAAGCCGCAGGATACGCTGGCGCGTTTGCATGGCGACCAATTTGGACTGTTGGTCTTGTCGCGCGAAGAGCCCGACCAGATCGCCGCCTTAGCAGAAGCGGTGAAGCGCGCCGTGACAACACCGCTCAACTTTGCCGAAGAAGAAATCACCATAACCGCTTCTATCGGCATCGTGAGTTGGTCGACAGAAAAAGTGTCAGCCGACGAAATGTTGCGCGATGCGGAAATTGCGATGTTCCACGCCAAACGGGCTGGTGGCGATAAAATTGAACCGTTCCGCCCACCGTTCCGCACGGCAAACACCGGTGATAGCCATATTGAAGCCGAGCTTAAGGGCGCTCTGATGCGCAACGAAATCGAGATGGTCTACCAACCGATCATCAAGCTCGACACCAAAACAGTTGGCGGGTTCGAAGCCTTGATGCGCTGGCGGCACCCTAAACGCGGCATCATTCCGCCTTCGACGTTCATTCCCATTGCCGAGAAGAATGGCCTGATCATTCCGTTGGGTTTGTTTGCTCTGCAAAAATCTGCAGCCGAACTTTCAAAGTGGCAGAATGCACTGGGCGGTGTGTCCGTTTTCATGAGCGTCAACATTTCCAGTCGCCAATTGCTGCGCCACGACCTCATCAATGACGTGCGCGGCGTGCTGGCAGAAAACAGCGTGCTGCCGGGTACGTTGAAAATGGAATTGACCGAATCGCTGATCATGGAAAACCCCGAACACTCGTCGCAGGTTCTTGCCAAGATCAAAGAATTGGGCGCGGGCCTGTCGCTGGACGATTTTGGCACCGGCTATTCATCGCTGTCCCATGTGATGCGATTCCCATTCGATACGATTAAGATCGACCGCACTTTCGTCAGCGAAGCCGAAGGCAAGGGACGCCCTGCAATTTTGCGCTCGATTGTTTCAATGGCACACGACTTGGGAATGGAAGTTGTGGCGGAAGGTGCGGAGACCGAAAACGACGCGCTGGCGCTGCATCAACTGGGCTGCGAATACGCTCAGGGATTTTTGTTTGGTGAACCGATGGATGCGACGCAGGCGTTCAAGGCTTTGCAGCAGGACTTCCCGCTCACCCGCTAGGCACGGACTTCAGGCATGCCCTGCGCTGCCAGAGAGCGAGGCACTGCTAATGCCAAGAAGCCCAAGGGCGGCGTCGTATTGCAACTCCGTCCTCGTCTCAAACAGCAGATCGGGCGTGGCCTGAACCGTGAGCCAGCCATTTTCGGCAATTTCGCGCTCAAGCTGACCCGCTGACCATCCAGCGTAGCCGAGAAACAGATGCGAGCGCTGTGGCGCAAGCGGAGCGGCTAGCACTTTCAACGCATCGAGGGTTGCCGTAAGGCCGGCTAAGTTTTGCAAGCGCATCGTGTTGGATGAAGCAAAATCCAGCGTGTGCAGAACAAATCCTCTGCCCTGTTCCACCGGGCCACCGCGAAAGACCGGAACATCACGAGCCAACATGCGCACCATCTTACGCTCGCCGTCTAAACCCAGTTCTTCGAGAATATCGTCATAGGTCGGCGTCGAAACGGGCTGGTTGAGGATGAAGCCCATCGAACCTTCCGCATCGTGAGATGTGATAAGCACCACAGTTTTGGCAAAGCGCGGATCACTCATTCCAGGCATGGCAATGAGGCAATGGCCCTTTAGATCAAGGCTATCCATGTTTTTGTTTCGTTTCGCGTTCATGGAACCGTTCTAGCAAGAACAAGGCAGGCGGGGAAACCACTGGAATGTGTTCACGGCATAATGATGTGCCGTCAATAGATTTTTTGATGAACTGATGACGCTCTACGATTAGATTGACACTATGAAAACACTTCTCGCCCTCACAATTCTCCTGTTTGCAAATGTCTCTGCCCACGCGGCATCATCCGATTGGGTGAAAGTCGATGGTGCAAAAATGCGGCTTATCGGAATGCCGTCGCTGGACAATGGCCCCTACCGGGCAGGTTTGCAGATTGAGCTTGAGCCGGGTTGGAAGACCTATTGGCGCAATCCCGGCGCTTCCGGTCTGCCGCCACAGCTAGACTTCTCCGCGTCCAAAAACGTCAACGAAACGCAGTTGAAATTTCCGGCCCCACACTTTTTTGCGGAAGACAGCTCAATTGGTTACAAAAACTCGGTTACGTTTCCAATTTCCGTCACGCCCACAATGAGAGGCTTTCCAATGGCTCTCGATGTGAATGGCATTGTCGGCATTTGCAGCGATATCTGCATTCCGACCCAAGTGCAGCTTTCTCTGCAAGTGGGCAAATCCGCAATCAGCCAAATGGATGTGGCGATGGCGCTCAACAAATCGCAAGCGCTGCTGCCCACGCAGCCTGAACAAGGCTTCGCCATAGAAGATGTGATGCTGCAAGGAGAAGAGAAGCCGGCACTCGTTGTTATGGCCCGCGTACCGATACAGGCCGAAGACGTTCGGCTTTTCGTGGAAGGGCCGCAGAGCTGGTATCTTGACCGCGCAGAACTGATCTCGCGCAAAGGCACTTTGGTTCGCTTTTCGGTCGATGTATCAGAAGCCAAGTCACGCGAGGATATTCTGGCGGCCGACCTCGTGTTCACTTTGGCAACACAGCGCAAGGCGATTGAGCAGACGATGAAGGCCAAAGCTGCGCAGTGAAAAGATTGCGCCTGCCTATGACAAATTGCGACTTGACCGGAACCGTCTTGGGCGGCTTGAGTGCGACGCGCGGCGAGAACGCCGCTTAGCCATTTCAAAGGATTGCAGCATGACCATCAAAGCCGGTGACAAAATTCCAAGCCACACTTTTCACATCATGAGCGACGATGGCCCCGCCACCATGTCCACCGATGAATTGTTCGCGGGCAAGAAAGTCGTTCTGTTCGGTGTTCCCGGCGCATTTACCCCCACCTGCCATGCCAATCATCTGCCCGGTTTTGTAGAGCACAACGACGCAATCAAGGCCAAAGGCGTCGATACGATTGCTGTGACGACGGTCAACGATGTGCATGTCGTCAACGCTTGGCATAAAGCCAGCGGAGCGGGTGACAAGGTTGTGTTTCTTTCCGACGGCAATGCAGATTTTGCGAAAGCTGCGGGTTTGGAAATCGATTTGGGCATGGCAGGAATGGGCATGCGCTCCAAGCGTTATTCCATGATTGTGGACAACGGAGTGGTGACGCAAGTCAATATTGAGGAAAATCCGGGCGAAGCGGAAACCAGCTCGGCTGCGACCATTCTCGGCCAATTGTAAACCTGCTCTTTGAAGGACGGTGCTAGTCGCCGTCCTTCATCTTCCAGGGCTCCATGCCCATACGCGCAAGTTCATCGGCGCGTTCGTTTTCCGCGTGGCCCGCATGGCCTTTGACCCAGTGCCAGGAAACATCGTGACGTGCCACCGCTTCATCCAGCGCTTGCCACAGTTCTGCATTTTTAACCGGCTTCTTGGCAGATGTCTTCCAGCCGTTCTTTTTCCAGCCGTGAATCCAACCGGTAATGCCACCCTTCACGTATTGGGAATCAGTGTACAGGTCGACTTTGCAAGGATGTTTGAGCGCGCTTAGTGCGTTAATCGCGGCCAGCAATTCCATGCGATTATTGGTCGTTAGTTCCTCACCGTCATAGAGCTCGCGCTCGTGCTCGCCAAAGCGCAACAGCGCACCCCAACCACCGGGGCCGGGATTGCCGGAACAAGCGCCATCTGTCCAGATCGAGACCTGTTTCATACAAGCCCCATCAGGCGATCTATTGAATTATCGCGGAAAAATCGCAGCCGCTCGCTAAACTCTTTGGGATCATGGGGCATTACCAACGCGCCTGTTGGCACGTCCAGCCAGTCGTTTAACCGGGTGAGAAGGAAGCGCAATGCAGCACCTCGGCACAACGTGCCGAACGCCAGTTTTTCAGCATCTCCCAACATCCTAACAGACTGATAGCCTTCGATCATAGCTTTCGCTTTGTCCGACTCAAATCGCAATGCGCCGTCGAAACACCATGCGTTCACCGTGATCGCCAAGTCGTAGGCGAACATATCGTTACAAGCGAAATAGAAGTCGATGACGCCGGATAGAGCATCATTCAAAAAGAAGACGTTGTCTTTGAAAAAATCCGCATGGATGACGCCGGTGGGCAGATCGGTTGGCCAATGGGCATCGTGAAATGCCATTTCGTCTGCGATGAGCGCAGCAAGGCCGGGTTCAACTGCATCAGCCCTCGCGCCGGCATTTTGCGCCAGAGGCCGCCAGCCAGATGGGTCGAGCGCGTTCTTGCGGCGGATTGCGAACTCTTCGCCTGCCAGATGTAGCCTCGCAAGCGTTTCTCCCGCCATGCGACAATGGTCGGCGCTTGGCTCCTTGACACCCATGCCTTCCAAAAAAGTAACGATGGCCGCAGGACGGCCCGACAATTCTCCCAAAGCATCGCCATTTTTCATGCGAACGGGAAGCGGACAGACAAAGCCCTTGTGCGCCAGGTGATCCATCAGACCTATGAAGAACGGCAGATCGTGAGCAGCCACACGTTTTTCGTAAAGCGTGAGAATGAACATGCCCTGCTCCGTCTGAAGCAGGAAATTGGAATTTTCCACACCTTCTGCGATACCTTTGCAGGAAACCAGACGGCCAATATCATATTGGCCTAGAAACGCCGCCAATTGGGCATCAGAAACTTGCGTATAGACTGCCAAAACTTGCCCTTTCGCCGCCCTTAGGCCGGGCCATTGACGAAGGCCATGTCTTTGGCAGTTAATGGCACGTCACGCAATTCTCGGTTGACCATGAATTCCTCGTCTTCGATGGTCGTTTCCGCCAATTCGATGGTGAGGTCAAAGCGGGCGCGCATGGTCTCTATGATTTCTTCGATGAGCACTTCAGGTGCAGACGCTCCTGCAGAAAGCGCAATAGTCAAACCGTCGCCTTCAGGGAAAGTAGCCCAATCGATTTCACCCGCATTTTGAACCAGCGCAGCGTGGGTGGCACCTGCTCGTTCGGCAACCTCGACGAGACGTTTGGAATTGGAGGAATTCGGTGCGCCCACAACGAGGAAAACGTCCGTTCCCGGCGCGGCGGCTTTAACGGCCTGCTGACGGTTTGTGGTGGCGTAGCAGATGCTTTCGGCGGCTGGCGCGACCACGTGCGGAAATTTTTGGTGAATGCGATCGATCACGTCTTGGGTGTCGTCCACCGACAGCGTGGTCTGAGTCACAAAGCCAAGTCCCGTGTCTTCTGGAAGTTCAAAAGCATCCACGTCCTCCGGTGTTTCCACCAAAGTGACAGCGCCATCCGGCAACTGCCCCATCGTGCCAATTACTTCCGGGTGTCCTTTATGGCCGACGAGCAGCACATGCCTTCCGCGTCGCTCATGCAGCATGGCCTGTTTGTGCACTTTGGAGACAAGCGGACACGTTGCATCCAGATAGAGCATATTGCGAGCACTCGCAGCTTCTGGAACCGATTTTGGAACGCCGTGGGCGGAGAAGATAACGGGTTGTTCGGTTTCCGGAATTTGATGGAGGTCTTCAACGAAAACGGCGCCGCGTGTCTCCAGCCCTTCCACGACATAGCGATTGTGGACAATCTCATGACGAACGTAGACCGGTGCGCCATACTTCTTCAACGCAAGAACGACTATCTGGATGGCGCGGTCCACTCCAGCGCAGAAGCCACGGGGGCCACACAGTCTCAAAGTCGCTTTTTGTTGTTGGTCGGCCAAGGGTTGCTCCGAGTGTCAGGATCAGCGTTTGTCGGCTTTGAAAATAGTGCAGCCATGATGACAAGGCCAGTGGGCCTCGCCAATTCAAGCCACTTCGTTTTCCTTACTGCCACGCACGAGGCTAAATAGGAAAAATCCACCTACGCCAACAAGAGCAGCCGCAAGGCCGAACCATGTATAGGCGTATTGGAGGTGGTTGTTGGAGAATGTAATGCGGGTTACGCCACCGATGGGAAGGCCGCCCGGTGCGACGCCTTCGCCGGCGTCGAGGAATACACTTGCAGTATCGAATTCCGTCTTGTCATAGGCGCGACCTGCCATCTGGGAGAGTGATTTCCAATAGTAAACATTTTTGGTGAGATCGTTGTTGGGAACTTGCGAATTGGGCTTCTCCGTAGGCGCAGTCCGCGCCAGCCCCTCTATGCGCACGCGACCAACAATCTGGCCCTCTGGACGCGAAGATGCATCTTTGCGCTCCATAGGAACAAAACCACGGTTCACGAAAAGCCTTTTGCCGTCATCCATGACCAGCGGCGTGTAGACAAAATAGCCCACGCGGGAACGATATGTCGCGAAATAGTGCTGTTCGGCATCGTGCAAAAATGTGCCTTCGGCAAAAGCAGGGCGGTATTCGATATCCTCGCCAGCCGCATCCAGCGCTTCAATTTCATCGATGGAGAGCGGGGGTTTGTTCAGCCCCTCTTCAACGCGGGCAATCATTGCCTCTTTCCACTCCAGCCGTTGCAATTGCCAGAATCCGAGGCCCATGAGCACGACGAACGCACTGGCGATGCAAATGAGCAAAACAGCAAGGGAGAATTTATTTTTCATCGCTGGTCTTTCTTGCCTGCAAGCCGTCCAGAGGACGCATCAGTCTTGTATTGTTGAGCGATTAGATAGCCCTTTGTCGCGCGCAGTAAGGGGATGCCAAACCCGAACACCAAGGGCGGCCAGAGCAAAACATGCAACCAGAGCGGCGGGCCGTAAGTAAGTTCCAGATACACAGCGCCCCCAAGGATAACGAAGCCGAGACCCAGTAGAATGAACACAACCGGACCGTCGCCTGAGTCTTCAAAAGCAAAATCAAGGCCACAGACGGAGCAATTTTCGCGCACATCCAACCCTTTGAACAGTTTGCCCTCTCCACACCTTGGGCAAAGACCGCGCGCGCCAGTAGCGGAAGGATCCAGATCAGGATAAGCGGAATGGGGCGAATGGGTCATGGAGCTTTCTAGTGGCGAGAACGAAAAGAGGCGGCCTTTCGAAGTGGAAAGACCGCCCCCCTTGAAGAAGTATTTGCCGATTAATGGTGGATCGGCGCACCCTGAGAGGCCCAGATGTAGACTGCGAAAAACAAGAACAACCAGACCACGTCCACAAAGTGCCAATACCAAGCGGCCGCTTCAAAGCCGAAGTGCTGCTTCTCGGTGAAATGGCCCCGCAGCGCACGGCCCAAACAAACGGCAAGGAAGATAATGCCAACGAACACGTGGAAGCCGTGAAAGCCGGTCGCCATGAAGAATGTCGCGCCGTAAAGCGAATTGCTGAACGAGAAGGGAGCGATTGAGTATTCCACAACCTGGACGACTGCAAAGATTGCTCCAAGAGCAATGGTCAAGGTAAGCCCCCAGATGAGCCCCTTGCGATCGCCTTCCAAAAGGGCGTGGTGCGCCCAAGTGACAGTTGTACCGGAAAGCAGCAGAGTGATCGTGTTAAACAATGGCAGGTGCAGCGGGTCCAGCACTTCGAGACCAGCTGGCGGCCACTGCCCACCAGTATAGGCGTTTCGGGCAACCTGCTGTGCTTCGTCGTAAAACAGTGCCGCATCAAAAAAGGCCCAGAACCAAGCAACAAAGAACATCACCTCTGAGGCGATGAACATGATCATGCCATAGCGAAGATGCAGCCCAACAACGGGTGTGTGGTGTCCCTCGTGGGCCTCCTTCACCGTATCCGCCCACCAGCCATACATCGTGTAGAGAACGATCAGCAGGCCAACAATGAACACGTAGGGGGATCCAAGGCCAAGGAAACTTCCGCCCTTAAGGCCCTGCATCCAAATGATGCCGCCTATGGCCATAACCAACGCTCCAACGGACGCCAGAAGCGGCCAAGGGCTTGGATCTATGATGTGATAGTCATGATTTTTGGTTTGCGCGTCAGCCATTGGGCTCCCCAGCATTGCTCTCTCTTAGGCCAAACCCTAGCGCTTTCCGCTACAGCTTGGAATTGCTTTCATCGCCCACTTTGGAACGATCTGTGACTTTCTGTTCGGCATCTTCGTCCGGGAAGAATGTGTAGGACAGCGTGATTGCCCCCAGATCCTTCAACAGCGGATCGTTGACGATGTCGGGATCAACGAAAAAGATGACCGGCATATCGACTTTTTCACCAGCGGCAAGTTCCTGCTCGGTAAAGCAGAAGCACTCAATTTTGGAAAAATATGGCCCGGCCTGTTGTGGCGAGACATTGAAGGATGCTGTGCCGAAACTGGGCGACGATCCGATGTTTTTGGCAACGTAGTGAGTTTGTGACTTCTCGCCGATACGGACGGTAATTTCCCGCTCAAACGGTTTAAAATCCCAAGCGAGATTGTTGCTCGTATTTGCATCGAAGCGCACAACAATTTTGCGGTCCAGCACGGTGCCAGTGGTGTCTTCAGCGCGCTGAGTGGTTCCGGCATATCCAGTGACACGGCAAAACCAGTCGTAGAGCGGCACGGAGGCATAAGACAGACCAAGCATGCCAAACGTCATGGCGCAGCACATGTAGACAGTGCGGGTGTAGGATTTGGGCTGGCCGTCTTGGCTCATGTTCTACTCGTTCACCGTGTTCATGGGTTTGTTAGCGACTTCCGGACCGAGCTTGACGACGGTTGCGCCGTAAAACGCAACGACCATGAAGCCGAGGCAAGCAGCGATAGCGATGCTGCGTTTGCGGCGCGCTGCGACTTGTTTTTCAGACAGAGTCACCATTTCAAGCGGGGCTGGTTTTTTGGTTTCGGTCACAGGAATAGACCTCCAAAACGGGTGAACAGAGCTTCTGCCAACAGTGCGCCAAAGATGGCAAACAGGTAAAAGATGGAATACAGGAACAGGCGACGTGCCGGCGAAAAAGTTTGGTCGCGTCCGGCGTCAGCCCAGACCTGCCAAGTGCGCCACAGAAAGATACCGCTCAAGACTGCCGCCACAGCGCCGTAAACCGGACTCGCAAACCCCATTACGGCAGGTGCAAGGGACAGCGGCAACAGAAGCACTGAATAAGCGAGCATCTGATTGCGGGTTGAAGCCTCGCCTGCCACGTTGGGCATCATCGGAACATTTGCGTCGTCGTAATCGCGCATCTTGAACAGAGCCAGCGCCCAGAAATGCGGCGGCGTCCAAAAGAAGATGATCGCGAAGAGCACGATGCCTTCCAATGTGATGGAGCCGGACACGACTGCCCACCCGATCATCGGCGGGAATGCCCCTGCTGCGCCACCAATGACGATGTTTTGCGGCGTCGAGCGTTTCAGCCACATCGTGTAAATGACTGCATAGAAGAAAATGGTGAAAGCGAGCAGCGCCCCTGCGACCCAGTTGACCAGCAGGCCCAGAGTTAAAACTGACAGGATCGAAAGAACCATGCCGAAGTTCAGCGCCTCGGTGGGCGATACGGAGCCGCCGGGAATAGGACGATTGGCAGTGCGGGACATAACAGCATCGATGTCGGCATCGTACCACATATTCAATGCGCCCGAGGCGCCAGCACCAATGGCTATACAGATGATCGCGATCACACCCAGCACGGGGTCAATCGGACCAGGCGCAAGCAACATGCCGACAAGCGCGGTGAACACAACAAGGCGCATCACGCGAGGCTTCATCAACGTGAAGTAGTCACGCGGTTCAGCGAGCGATACGTCTGGCTCTATGGTCTGCGTCTCGATGGACATGCTGTTTACTCTTGGTTTTTCCGCAGGCGGCAGCCTGACCGGATTGTAGGATCGGCCGGATGATTTCCGGCCGATCTAGGTCTTTCCTACTTCACGCGAGGAAGCTGTTCCCACTGGTGGAATGGTGGCGGAGACGGCAGTTGCCATTCCAGTGTCGTTGCGCCCTCACCCCACGGATTGTCGCCAGCAACACGCTTGCGCATGAAAGCTTCTGCGATGGTCCAAAGGAATATCAACACTGCGAAAGCGGAAATGTAGGAGCCGATGGACGATACGTAGTTCCAGCCGGCAAATGCATCTGGATAGTCAACGTAGCGGCGCGGCATCCCGGCAAGACCGAGGAAGTGCTGTGGGAAGAAGATGATGTTTACGCCGATGAACGTCACCCAGAAGTGGGCTTTGGCGAGGATCGAATTGTACATGTAACCCGTCATCTTCGGGAACCAGTAGTACCAGGCCGCGAAGATCGCGAACACGGCACCGAGCGACAGCACGTAGTGGAAGTGGGCAACCACGTAGTAAGTGTCGTGGAATGCGCGGTCCAAACCAGCGTTGGCGAGTTGTACGCCTGTCACACCGCCGACGGTGAACAAGAAGATGAAACCAATCGCCCATAGCATTGGCGTGCGCATCGTGATCGAACCGCCCCACATGGTGGCAATCCACGAGAAGATCTTCACGCCGGTTGGCACGGCAATCACCATCGTTGCGAACACGAAGTAACGCTGCGTGTTGAGCGACAGGCCAACCGTATACATGTGGTGCGCCCACACGATGAAGCCCACTGCACCAATAGCAACCATCGCATAGGCCATGCCAATATAGCCAAAGATCGGCTTCTTCGAGAAGGTAGATACGATGTGCGAAATGATGCCGAAACCAGGCAAGATCAGAATGTAGACTTCAGGGTGACCGAAGAACCAGAACAAATGCTGGAACAAGATCGGGTCACCACCACCTTCTGGCACGAAGAACGTCGTCCCAAAGTTACGGTCGGTAAGCAACATCGTGATCGCACCAGCGAGAACAGGCAGTGACAGCAGCAGCAGGAAGGCTGTGATCAGCACAGACCATGCAAACAATGGCATTTTGTGCAGCGTCATGCCCGGTGCGCGCATGTTGAAGATCGTGGTGATGAAGTTGATCGCACCCAAAATGGACGATGCGCCAGCAATGTGAAGCGACAGTATAGCCAAATCCATCGCTGGACCGGGGTGGCCGTTAGCGCTCGAACCAGATAGCGGCGGATAGGCCGTCCATCCGCCCCCGAAGCCATAGCCACCGGCAGGACCGGGGACGAAAATCGACATGGTCAAAAGAATAAGCGCGGGCGGCAGCAACCAGAATGAAATGTTGTTCATGCGAGGGAACGCCATGTCCGGCGCGCCGATCATGATTGGCACCATCCAGTTGGCAAAGCCACCAATAAGCGCGGGCATTACCATGAAGAAGATCATGATAAGACCGTGACCCGTTGTGAACACGTTGTAGACATGAGGATCAGAGAAAATCTGCAGACCCGGCTCTTGCAATTCCATGCGCATCACAACGGACAAGAAGCCGCCGTAAATACCCGAGAAAATTGCGAAAATCAGATAAAGCGTGCCGATGTCCTTGTGGTTGGTCGAATAAAACCAGCGCTTAAAAAAGGACGGCTTGTGCTCGCCGTGATCGTCATGTGTTGCTGCATAGGCCATATGCCGTTTGCTCCCGTTTCGTCTTTGTCAGACTGTTATGCTTAGTCGTTGGACTGCGCTTTGTTGTCCGCGACTTTGATTTTGTCGTTCTGCAATTCGATGCTTGCTTTCAACTCTTGGTTGGCTGCGCCCACATCTTCCGCAGCTCTGGCGAGCCACGCATCATATTGTTCCTGCGATACGACCCGCACACCGATTGGCATGAATGCATGATATTTACCGCAGAGCTCTGAGCACTGGCCGTAGTAGATGCCCTCGCGCAGTGGCTGAAAAAATGTTTCGTTCAAGCGGCCCGGATAGCCGTCCATCTTTTTGCCAAATGCTGGCATTGCCCAGTTGTGAATCACATCGCCCGCCGTCACCAAAACGCGGACTACCTTGCCGACAGGCACCACCACTTCGTTATCCACTGCAAGCAGGTTTGGATAAACCTTAAGATCGGTCTTGCCGAGGTCCGTACGTTCTTTCAGCGCGGCCTCTTTCGAACCGGCAATTTCTTCAGAACCGATTGGGCGGGAATCAAACGACACTTCCTGCTCGCCCTGATATTCATAGTTCCAATACCACTGATATCCGGTCGCCTTGATCGTGATCGATGGCTCTTCGGGTGGATTAAACTGTGATTCAAGCAGCTTGAACGAAGGGATAGCCAGAATAAGCAACACAAGGATCGGGCCAACGGTCCAGATCACTTCGATCGTCGTGTTGTGCGTCACCTTGCTGGGCGTCGGATTTGCTTTAGCGCTGAACTTGACGACCACATACGCGAGCAAGCCCATCACAAACAATGTGATTGGGACGATGACGTAGAGCGTCAACCAGCTGAATGATAGAATATCTTCCATGCCCGACGAGCCTGGCGTTTGATGCCAGATCTGCCAATCAGTTGGCTGCGCTGCTTGTGCAGCCGTTGCCACGAAGGTTGAGAAGAGTGCGGTGGCTCCGAAAAGACGACCGAGTTTAGCCGTTGGATTATGCATCCAATAGTACTCCAGATTTAGCTCCCATGACAGAACGCCGATCGCGGCTGTCATCTTGGAGGCATAACAATCATATCGTTTCGCTTGTCGCAAGACTTTGGAGTGCAATTCCGGTGCGGCAAATTCCTTTTTTGGTCTAATTTTCGCGCCTTTTCACAGGCGATGGGTTGCGTGTGTAAGTTTTGAACTAAAACAGGCATGAGAATCGCCGCAAGGGGCTATGATTAACGGTTTATGAAGCAGCCTGTTGCACTATCGCGTTTCGTTTGGCGACAGCTTAGGTGACATAGTGGTGCCACAAACTTCGCCAAAGCACTTTGACAACAAAGGCTGCGGTTCCGCTCGATGCTACGAAGCGGCACAGTGGTGCCAAGAAACAAACGATTCGGACTAACAATGCGCGTCTTTCAACCGCTCCCTGCCCTTGCGGCCTTTATTTCCAAATCCTTGGCCGCTCTCGCAATCACGCTGTTTGCGGCTTTTGCAGCGCAGGCCCAAAGCGGCAATGTGCAATCGAAGCACGGCGCTTGGTCTGTGATTTGTGACGTTCCTGCTGGCGCTTCCAGCGAGCAGTGTGCCTTGATGCAGAACATTGTAGCGGAAGACCGCAAGGAAGTTGGCCTGTCGGTGGTCGTTTTGAAAACCGCAGACAATCAAGCCCGAATTCTGCGCGTATTGGCACCGCTGGGCGTGATTTTGCCAAATGGTTTGGGCCTGAACATTGATGGTAAAGACTTGGGGCGCGCTTATTTCGTGCGATGCCTGAAGGACGGTTGCTATGCAGAGGTCATTTTAAAAGAGGAATTGATTTCGGCCTTCCAGAACGGTCAGTCGGCAACCTTCATTATTTTTGAAACACCGGAAGAAGGCATCGGCATTCCCGTTGATCTCACTGGATTCAAGGAAGGCTTTGCAAAGCTTCCCTAAGCGGCTTTATTGGGGGGAGCGCAATCAGCCCCCCGTGAGCCCATGACCGAAAACCCCCTATCGCAATTCGACTGCAGCCAAGAAAAGCTAATCTCCCTCGTAGGCAACGCTCTGAGCGGGGTGGATGATGGCGAATTGTTCGTCGAGTATTCCGAATCGGAGAGCCTGCTTTTTGACAACGGCAAGCTGAAAACCGGTTCCTACGATACGCGGCAGGGCTTTGGCCTGCGCGCGGTGAGCGGGGAGACTGCTGGCTATGCCCATGCGGGGGACTTATCAGAAGCCGCATTAAAGCGTGCTGCCGATACAGTTCGCACTGTTACACATGGCCATGGTGGCACGTATGCGGATGCGCCGCTGCGCACCAACAAGACGCTCTATCCTTCGACCAATCCCCTTGCCGAGCCGGGTTTTGAGGCCAAGGTCAAGCTGCTTGAGAAAATCGACGCCTATCTGCGCGATGCCGACGATGCCGTGCGCCAAGTCAGCGTATCGCTGGCGGGTTCGTGGCAAGCGGTCAACATTTTGCGCGCCGACGGTCACGTGGCAAAAGACGTGCGCCCGCTGGTGCGGCTCAATGTTTCCGTTGTCGTGGGCAAAGGTGATAGGCAGGAAACAGGATCGCACGGACTGGGCGGTCGGCATATGTTCGCCGATATTCTCGACGAGGGCACTTGGAAGAATTGCGCCGATGAGGCGCTGCGCCAAGCCAAGGTCAATCTGGAAGCAATCCCCGCCCCTGCCGGAACTTTTGATGTGGTGCTCGGGGCTGGTTGGCCCGGCGTCATGCTTCACGAAGCCGTCGGCCACGGTCTTGAGGGAGATTTCAACAGGAAGGGCACGTCCGCTTTTGCCGGTCTGATGGGCGAGCAAGTGGCGGCCAAAGGCGTGACGGTCGTTGACGATGGAACGATTGGCGGGCGGCGCGGGTCGCTGACCATTGATGACGAAGGCACGCCCACGCAATACACCACGCTGATCGAAGACGGTGTTTTGGTTGGCTATATGCAAGACCGCCAAAACGCACGGCTTATGGGCATGGCAGATACCGGCAATGGCCGTCGCCAGAGCTATTCGCACATTCCAATGCCGCGCATGACCAACACTTACATGTTAGGCGGCGATAAAGAGCCGGATGAAATCATCGCGTCGGTGAAAGATGGTATCTATGCGGTTTCCTTCGGCGGTGGGCAGGTGGACATTACATCGGGCAAATATGTGTTTGGCTGCACGGAGGCTTACCGCATCGAGAACGGCAAAATTGGCGCTCCGCTGAAGGGTGCCATGATGATCGGCAACGGCCCGGCGGATATGAAGCGTGTTTCCATGCTCGGTAACGATATGGCGCTTGATACGGGCGTTGGCATGTGCGGGAAACAGGGCCAAGGCGTGCCGGTTGGCGTCGGCCAGCCAACCACACGCATCGACGGCATTACGATTGGCGGCACCGAAGCCTGAGCGCAGAGCAGAAGAGGAACAGATCATGTTAGAAAAATCGGACCACACGAAATCCATCCAGCGCGACCGCGAAGATCTTGCGTCCGCTATCCGGCTGGCAGCACATTTCGATCTGCACGAAGGCATTTGCAACCATTTCTCGGTGCAGTGCGATGGACCGGACGAGCTGTATTTGATCAACGCCTATGGCTGGCATTGGAGCGAGGTGACGCCGGACCGCTTGTTGCTGATTGACGGCGACGGAAATGTTTTGGACGGCGATGGCGAGGTGGAAGCGTCGGCGCGCAACATTCACATTTCCAGCCACCGCGCCAACCCGCGCCACAAGGCGATCCTCCACGTTCATATGCCCCACGCGACCGCACTTTCAATGTTGAAGGGCGGGCGCCTCCTCATGGCTCATCAAACAGCCTGCCGTTTTCACGGGCGCATCGGTTACGAAGAGGAATTCGGTGGCATTGCCGTCACCGAAGAAGAGGGACAACGCATTGCACAGCAGGCGCGGGACAATTCCCATATCGACTGCATGTTCCTCGCCAATCATGGTGTTGTCTGTTCCGGCCCCTCGGTCGCGCAAGCATTCGATGACCTTTATTATCTTGAACGCGCTGCGCGGCAGCAGATTTTGGCCATGTCGACGGGGCAGGAATTGCTACTCATTCCCGAAGCGACGGTGGAGCTGACCGCCAAGCAATTTCGTGATGATTTCGAAGTCTATGCCAACAAGCACTTCGACGCCTTGAAGAGGCTTGTGGCATGATCGTCTACACGCTGAAATCCTGCGACACCTGCAAGAAGGCGCTGAAATGGCTGGATGCGGAAGGCATCGCCTACGAAAACCGGGATGTGCGGGCTGACGGTATTTCGCCAGACACCATCCGCACCATCGTGTCATCGCTCGGTTGGGAGAAGGCTTTGAACCGACGCAGCACCACGTGGCGCAATCTGCCCCAGTCTCAAAAGGATGCGCTGGACGCTGAAAAAGCTATCGCGTTGATTGAAGACAACGCCACAATCATGAAACGCCCGGTCTTCGTGACCGAGCACGAAATAATGGGCGGATTTGATGACAGCGTCCGCGACTGGTTGAAAAGCTAGGGGCTACGGATAGAGGCGCTGCGTCGCCCAACCGCCCTGACCGTCCGGCGTAAACACGACACGGTCGTGCAGGCGATGGTCTCCGTCCTGCCAAAACTCGATTTCGCTCGGCAGAATACGAAATCCTGACCAGTGCGGCGGACGCGGGATGTTGTCGTCGTCGGGATATTTTTCCTGAAAGTGCTGCACCCGCTCTATCAACGTCTCTCTATCGGCCAGCGGCCGGGATTGGTCTGACGCCCAAGCTCCACGGCGGCTCTGGGGATGGCGAGAGTTGAAATAGGCGGTCGCCTCTTCGTCGGAAACGATTTCAACAGGCCCACGCACCCGAACTTGGCGGCGACGCGATTTCCAATGAAAGCACATTGCAGCCTTCATTGCGCCAAGCACTTCTTTGCCTTTTGTGCCTTCGAAATTGGTGTAAAAAACGAAACCGCGCTCATCCAAGCCTTTGAGCAAAACCATGCGCACGTTTGGCAGGCCATCGGCATCGACAGTAGCCACCGCGACCGCATTTGGATCGTTCGGCTCGCTCTCTTTGGCATCTTCAAGCCATTCGCTGAAAAGCGCGTAGGGTTCTGTTCGTTTTGTAAAGTCCATTTTCAGCCAGCTCCCGCGCCTTATTCACCACATATTTACCTTGCCGCAGCATTCTTTGGCGTGGGCGAAGTGGGTTTCGCGCTGCGATCCTTACTTCGGATCATGGGAAGTGTAAAATGCGTAAGACGGCTAGGTGGGGAAATGGGATGCGGCGCAACAGCGCGATCATCCCGCTGTTTTTCGCAGCCTCGCTTGGTGTTTTGTCCTCTTCCGGCTGTGCCATCAAAGGCACCGACGATCTCGCCGCAGACCTCGTACCCACCGATCAGATCGTAACCAACTCCGTTGCAAGAGCTGCAAAAATCGAAGGGGTTGAGCAATCGGATGCCGATTTGATCAAAGCCACGATTGCAAAAGCCAGCGTTGGGCCGGACCAGACCATAAACTGGAAGAATACCGAGACCGGATCTTCTGGAACGGTTGTTTCGATCAAGGATTTCAAGGGCAATCACGGCCAAGCGTGCCGCGAGTTCAAAACAACCGTCGATACATTTACGGGTATTTCCTACTACAATGGTGAAACCTGCAAGGTTTCCGACGATCAATGGGTGCTTTCCTGGTTCAAACCGGCTGAGTGATCACTTTTTTTTGCATTACAGCGTGGCAATCACGCGCCTTCGCCCCATATATTCATTGAAAATGTGTGCGCTATCCGCACCTCTCATTCAATGCAGGACGACAATATGCGTGATCCCTATTCCGTTCTGGGCGTGAGCAAGACCGCCAGCGAAAAAGATATCAAAAGCGCTTTTCGCAAGCTGGCCAAGAAGTATCACCCGGATCAGAACCCAGATGACCCGAAAGCCAAAGAGCGGTTTTCGGAAATCAACTCGGCTTACGAAATCATCGGTGACAAGACGAAACGAAAGCAGTTTGACCGCGGCGAAATTGATGCCGAAGGCAAAGAGAAGTTCGCCGGATTTGAAGGCTTTGGCGGCGGCGCGAGAGGGGGCGGCAATCCGTTTGGTGGAGCACAGGGCAATTTCGGCGGGGCTGAAGACATACTAAGCCAGCTTTTCGGCGGTGCCGCAGGCCTGGGTGGCCACCCAGGCATGGGCGGCGCGCGTGGTGCAGGCCCACGCCGTCCGCAACCAGCACCGAAAGGCGCAGATAAGAAAATTTCGCTCAGCATTCACCTCAAAGACCTCGCAAAAGGCAAAGCTGCTGTGCGTCTTGGGCCAGACAAAACCGTGCAGATGACCATACCACCGGAAGCAGAAGACGGGCAGGTTATTCGTCTGAAAGGCCAAGGCGAGGAAGGTCCCGGTGGCTCCGGCGACGCACTCATCACTCTAAAAATATCGCGCCATCCCGATTTCGTCCGTGAAGGCGCGAACATTCGTGTTCATGTGCCTGTCGATCTCGAAACGGCGGTTTTGGGCGGAAAAATGCGCGTGCCGACACTGACTGGTGCGGTTGCGCTAACTGTTCCTGCTTGGTCCAACTCTGGTGCGGTATTTCGTGTTCGTGGCAAAGGCTTGCCAAAGCGTGACGGGGAAAACGGTGATATTCTAGCTGTGCTTGCAGTCGATATCGGCGAACAGCCGGACCCGGATTTGATTGCGCTGGTAGAAAGCCGCCGCAAGAAATCTGCTTAACGCAACCGATTGAGCAGCATGTGCGTATCTGTCCATGCGTCTTGGCAGGCCATAGCGGCTGTGCCATAGGGAGCGCGATGCGAGCCGGTGGGCATGCGTGACAACAGGGTAATTCAATGAGCGACAATAGCGGTTTGATGCAAGGCAAGCGTGGGCTTGTCATGGGGGTTGCAAACAACCGTTCCATCGCTTGGGGCATTGCTAAAGCGCTTGCAGATGCGGGTGCGGAAGTTGGATTGACCTACCAAGGCGACGCGCTGAAAAAACGGGTTGAGCCGCTTGCCGAACAACTGAACGGGCAAGTGTTCGGCCATTGCGATGTAACCGATGATTCCACTATGGACGCCGTGTTTGAGGCTGTCACCGAAAAGTGGGGCAAGATCGATTTCTTCGTCCACGCCATCGCCTTCGCCGATAAAGACGAGCTGACAGGCCGCTACGTCGATACCACCGCCGATAATTTCGCCCGCTCAATGCATATCTCCGTCTATTCGCTCACCGCGTTGACCCAGCGTGCCGAGAAACTGATGACTGATGGCGGTTCGATTTTGACGCTCACCTATTACGGCGCGGAAAAAGTGATGCCCCATTACAATGTGATGGGCGTTGCGAAAGCTGCTCTGGAAGCCAGCGTGCGCTATCTCGCTGAAGACCTCGGCAAGGACAATATCCGCGTCAACGCGATTTCCGCAGGTCCGATAAAGACGCTCGCCGCATCCGGCATTGGTGACTTCCGGTACATCTTGAAATGGAATGAGTTGAACTCTCCAATGCGCCGTGTGGTGACGATCGACCAGGTCGGGCAATCCGCACTCTACCTGTTGTCTGACATGGGCGCTGGCGTGACCGGCGAAGTGCACCACGTCGACAGCGGCTACCATGCCGTCGGCATGAAGGCGGTGGACGCACCTGACATTTCCGTAGTGTAATTCCTTCGGGGTAAAAGTGCTGATTACAATGAAACCGAAGGCGGTTCCTGTACGGAACCCAAATTCGGATTTGATCGAAAGCGAAACGCCTTGACCCTTCTTATTATCTACGTCCTGATCGCTACGGGTGTATCTTTTCTGTGTTCCATTCTGGAAGCTGTACTTCTGTCGGTCTCGCCTTCCTATTTGGGCGCGCTGAAGAAACAGAACCCTTCCGTGGGCAATAAAATGGCAGCTTTGCAGAAGGACATTGACCGTCCGCTAGCGGCCATTCTCACCCTCAACACCATTGCCCACACAATCGGGGCTGCGGGAGCCGGAGCGCAGGCGGCGGCGGTGTTTGGCGATGCGTCGCTGACCATTTTTTCCATCATCCTGACGCTGATAATCCTGTTTGCCTCGGAAATTATTCCCAAGACGCTCGGCGCGACCTACTGGAAAAGCCTTGTGCCTTTCGTCACCCGCGTTTTGCCGGTTCTTATTTTCCTGCTGGCGCCGCTCGTGTGGTGTTCGCAATTGCTGTCGAAACTGGTTTCCGGCGGCAAGGCGAAAGGTGTTGTGACGCGCGAAGAGATTGCAGCGCTAGCAGATATTGGACGCGAACAGGGCGTTGTTGGCGAACAGCACAGCCGGATCGTGCGCAATCTGTTGCGGTTTCATAAAGTTACGGTGGAAGACGTGATGACCCCGCGAACGGTCGTTTACGCCCAGCCTGCCAGCACAACCGTGGGCGAGATGGTGGCCCATATGGAAGACCTGCGCTTTTCGCGTATTCCGATTTATGAAGACAGCATCGACAACGTGGTTGGCATCGTTTTGAAGAACGATCTGTTTGCTGCGGCCCTTCGCAGCGAGACGGACAAGCCGCTTTCCGCATTGAAGCGCGATGCTATGCGTGTGCCAGCCGCCACGACCTTGGAAGATTTCTTCGCCATGCTTTTGGAACAGGACGCTCATATCGCCATTGTCGATGATGAATATGGCGGCATGGATGGGGTGGCAACCATGGAGGACGTGGTGGAAACGCTGCTCGGCCTGGAAATCATGGACGAGATGGACGACACCGCCGACATGCAGGCTTTGGCCCGCGAGCGGGCGCGGGAGCGGGCTGAACGGCTTGGATTGAAAGTCGAAGTCCCGGCCAATGACGGCCCTGCCCCGAAAAACTCAGCCGGCTGATCGCAGAACTTTATGGCGCACCCTACTCTCTATTTCGTTCGACACGGCCAGACCGACTGGAACGTCGCTCTAAGGCTGCAAGGGCAACAGGATATCCCGATCAATTCTACTGGCCGTGCGCAAGCCACGCAGAACGGGCGCAGGCTTGCTGGATTGCTGGATGATCCAGCGCGCTTCCGCTACATCGCCAGCCCGCTAGGGCGCACCCGAGAAACGATGAACCTCATCCGGCTCGAACTTGGTCTGCCCGCTCATGGATATGAGACCGACGACCGCATTAAAGAGATCGCGTTCGGGCTGTGGGAAACTTATACCTTCGATGAATTGCGCGTTGATAACGCTGAGGCTGTCGCTGCCCGCGAGGCCGACAAATGGAACTACGCGCCTCCGCTGGGTGAGAGCTATGCCCGGCTGCTGGCGCGGGTGCAGGCATGGCTGCCTTACGTGCGCGAGGACTCAGTGATTGTGTGCCACGGCGGCATTTTGCGAGTGCTGGAACATCATCTCAACGGCACGCCGACCGATGAAGTGGCTCAAATATCAATTCCCCAAGACAACATTTATGTCTGGGACGGCTACAAGGCGCGTTGGCTGGACTAGCAGTTTACTGCAGTGAAACATGAGAGTCTTCGCTTGGTTCTCCGCAGGGTTTCTGACCACTTTGCGGAAGAAGCCTGTGGCGTGGGCTGCTAACACTGCTAAGCTTGCAGGCCAAATACTCCATTTCGATATCCGAGCGATCGCGGACGCAGTGGTGTCCGCGAACACTCAAGCCATCGCGCCAAGAGACTGACTGGTAGTAGACGCATGACTGCGGTCGCGCATTGGATTCAAACACAAAACGTTGCACTTCGAAGGGGCCATGACGTGTTTTCAACGCTACGATAGGGCCTTGCAGTTTCAGTTTCCCCCAATCGGTGATTGGCTTGTAACCCTTGCGCAGTTTCTTGCGAATGTCTCTCTTTTTGGGCTTACCGTTTTTGGGCATCCACAAACCCACATAGAACGAGACAGAATCAAGTCGGGTGACACCATACTTCAACCATTGGCTCTCTGACCCCGACTTGCGGAACCAATGACTTTCACGTCGCTTTACGTCGCGCAAATCGCCATCTTCCATAGCCAGATCAAAGGGGGGACTTGATGTCTTCTTGCGAACAAATTCGGCTTCACCGCTGTTGCTGACGACTTCAGTCTTCACATTTCCGTCGAAGAACCACGGCGTCCCCAGCGCGATGATGGCGATGCAGAGCGTGCCAAATACAAGCCCACGCAACCACCGGGTGCGGCTTGCCTGCGTCTGCTCACGCTTTTGCCGATGTCCATCTCTTCCCCACATGCAAACAGTGTGGGCGAGCGAAATTTCTAACGCCTTAATGCGCAGGTGAATGATCCAACGCAGTGAAGAAAGTGGAAATGCAATTTCCGCTTTCGTCCTGTTGCGTTTTCACCTAAACGGCTGGCTGCGAACAATCCTGAGAGCTTTCCGATGTTTGAAACGCCGAAGCCCGTTTTGGGTAATGATAAGCCTGCCGTTGTTAAATCCTGGGACGAGTGGTCTCCTTTGAAACACGTCATCGTTGGCGTGGCCGATGGTGGCATGATCCCGCCCGGCGAACCGGCACTGGACGCAAAAGTGCCGGAGGATTCCGACATGAAAGGCCAATGGGGGCCGCGCAGCCAAGAAAGCGCTGACAAGGCCAACGAACAACTCGACAATTTCGCCAAGGTGCTGGAAAGCCGCGGCGTGCGCGTCGACCGCCCAACGCCGATTGATTTTTCCGCTCCAGTCTCAACGCCCGATTGGGAAAACCCTTCTTCTTTCGGCTGCATGCCGCCGCGGGATGTGATCCTGACCGTTGGCAAGGAAATGCTGGAAGCGACGATGAGCTATCGTTGCCGGTTCTTTGAATACCTCTGCTACCGCCCGCTGATGCAAAAGTATTTCGAGGACGACCCGCATTTCCGCCACACCGCCGCGCCCAAGCCGCGCATGAGCGACGCTTCTTACCGGCCCGATTATCTCTCCGATCAGATCGGCGTGGAGAAGCGGCTGAAATGGACGGCTGAGAAATTCTTCGTCACCACCGAGGAAGAACCGATGTTCGACGCTGCCGACGTTTTGCGGTTCGGCAAGGATTTGATCGTGCAGCACGGTTTCACGACGAACCTTAAGGGAATTGACTGGCTGCGCCGTCACTACCCTGACCATCGCGTGACCGCTGTGAACTTTCCTGGCGACCCCTACCCGATCCACATCGACGCGACCTTCACGCCGATTCGCCCGGGCCTCATCATCAACAATCCCGAGCGCCGCCTGCCGGACGAGCAGCGGGAATTCTTCCACCGCAACGACTGGGAGATCGTCGATGCGGCGCGCCCTGCCCACAACACGCCGCCGCCGCTTTGCTATTCATCTGTCTGGCTGTCGATGAATGTGCTGATGGTGGACGAAAAGACGGTCTGCGTTGAGGCGTCCGAGGTCAACCAGATGGAGCAGTTCGACAAGATGGGGCTGGAGGTTCTGCCGATCCCCTTCCGCGATGCCTACGCCTTTGGCGGTGCGCTGCACTGCGCGACGACGGACGTATTCCGCGAAGGCGATCTGGTGGACTATTTCCCTAAAGGCTAGTTGTCAGTTTCTGTTTACCAGACGGCATAAAAGACACTCGTCCTTAAAAGGCTCTTTACGGCTCTAGGCCAATCTCTCGAAGCAGTAACTTTGGGGTGGGTGATATGGGCACGATATATAACGCGGCACATTGCAGTGTGAATAAGCTCTGGCTTGGGGTGATTGCATTTGCCTTTGTGCTGGCCGTTTCGCTCACACCAAGCCGTGCAAGCGGTGATCGTTGGAACCCAAGCGATGACGCCGTCTACAAGTCTCTTGCTTGGCAGATGGACCACATGTTCACCCGCACCGATATCGACCTTGCGCAGGGCGAACGGGGGCGGCTTTTCGCTTGGTCTTGGGGTTATCTGGGCCGCGCTGCGCTGCTGATGCAAGAAGCGACGGGCGAGAAGCGGTTTCTTGATCTTGTGCGCGACACCTCCCACCGCCTGCTTGAAAACCGTGACGATACGCTTGGGCTGGTTGATGGCGAGCGCGGTGCGATCGTTCCCTCTTGGCAGGTGAAATACAATTTTGGCGGCAAGTCGAACGAGATCACAGCTGCCGGACTGATTACGCTGCCGATGTGCGAATATGCTTTGAAAACGGGTGATGAGAAAATCGGCCGCGAGGCTGTTAAGAGCCTGAACGCTTTCATCGGCGAACGGCGAGAGGCTCATGGTGGATATTACTTTTGGCATCTGTCACAGAAAATCGTGGAGCCGCTGAACCATTCGCACATTTACGGCGCGGCTTTGGCGACTTGTTCGAAGCTCTCCTATGCGCCGGACACGTTCGCTGAAACGGCCAAGGGTATATACCGCTATTGGCGTCATTTCACGCGGGCGGACGGTGAAGGGTTGTCTTGGGCCTATATGCCTGCGCCTGACTCTCCACTCGATCAGAAGTCCGAGGCTATATGGAAAATGGGCGTCACCATCGAACTGCCCGTCGCGCTGGTGAAGCATGGGTTGATGGCAGATGACGGCATTCTAGACCTCTTGGGCAAGACGGTAACCGGCAATTCTATTGTCCGCGCTGGCGGGGTTCCGCAGTTTATTGGCGAGGGGCTTTTGATCGACATCAGCAAGGGCGAGAAGTTTCACAGGCGCAGCCTTGCAGGGCTAATGTCGCCTGTGGTTTTGCTCGACAATCCGGCGGTGACGGGCGCTTTCTTGAAAATGGTGCGCGATCATCCGAAGCTTTATCCGAACGGCTGGTTTGGCGGATCAAAGTCGATGATGTTCAGCTACGCTTATCTGCGCGCCAATGGCGGATTCGACAACACCAATTAGTCGTCGCCACGAGACGTGCTGAGCGCTTCCAGGGACTTTCGCACGCTTGAAAGCTGTTCGCTCATGTCTCGCGCGGTGGCTTCCAGCTTGGCGATTTGCGCTTGAAGAATTTTCATCTCCTCGTCTTCCACCTCACCGCGCGGCGCGGTGCCGATGCCTTGCAGCAGCCATGTGGGCGATACGCCGAGAACGCCGGCCAGCGAATTGAGACGGTTGGAGCGCGGCTCAAGGGCGTCCGTCTCCCAGCCTTCAATGGTTTTGCGCGTCACGCCGACATTGCGGGCCAAATCGTTGAGCGAAAGCCCTGCCGCCTCCCGCGCCCGCGAAATGCGACCACCGAGCGTATCGCGGTCTTCAGTCTGATTGATGAGCATTTCGGACATGGGGCGTCTCGTGTGGTTTTGGGGCATTGCCACCAAAGCATACTCGCTCACCGCGGCCCAATTCGCTCCATTTGCGTCACCGGGTTTTGAAGGTGCGGCGGTTGAGACAGACACGCGCGTTCGCGCACCCGCGAAGGGCGGGCACGGGCGCAAAATGCGGGAACAAGGCAGAGCTTTTCGCGGGCGGCTGGCCCCGCAGCTGCGGCTGATCAAAAACTTGGTTCGGGCACGGCGCCCGCGAAAAACTCTGCCCGGCCGTCGGCGGATTGCTCCTGCCTTATACGCGATTGCCACCTAACGTGATGAAGGTGCCTTTTCAGCATCCCCCACCAAGGGGTCCCCGGCCCTCCCGTTTCATGAAGGGTTGTGTTGCCCGTGACTGCGCTCCTTCCGCCTGGGCCGTTCACCCAAGTTTTCAGAAAGCCGATCCCTCACGACAACAACAAACGGTTAGCAATGCCGTCGTTCCCATGTGCGAGATGGGGGGATGTTATGGGAGGATTGGGGGAGCGTGGATAAGGTTTTTTTAGTGGATGGCAGCTTGGAGCCCAAGTTGGTCATTCACCGTATGTCGCAGGCTGGGCAATTACAAATCACATGCCATTATAAAAATTGATCAATTCCACTTGTCCGCGAGTAGCCGTTTTATGATATATTTGCTTTAGTCGCTGTCGAATTGTTGAAGGTTTCAAACTGAGTAACTCAGAAATTGAATTGATATTGTTTCCAGATGCCAGCATCCGAACCGTTGTAATTTCTGATCTGGTTAAATTAAAGCGGCTCTCAAGACTTTCCAATTTCCGAGTTTCTAGCTCACCGCATTCAGTGACAATTACGCATACTTTGAATGGCATGTGAAAGTGCCGGAGTTTGGGTGGAATCTGAATTGCTAGCAAGTTCAGCTTTTTTTCACCTTCATTAAACGTGAAAGAACGACTCAAAGACAGATCAGGATCACTACTACAAATCTCTGCAAGATCATCAGATATCTCAGGGGTAATACTTTTTGAGAAAACATTGGTTAAATTGTCGTTTTTTCTCAAAACCCCATCAGTATCGATATTCAAGCATTGTTCACCATGGGGATTGAAAATGAATAATTCAGACTTTGATCCTTTGAAAAAATTTGCAAATTCTCCAATTTTTTCGTGTGCTGTATAGTCCGCTTGAACAATGGATTTTTCCATTGAACTGCTCACTGTTTCAGCAAGTTTGATTTCCTCTTCTGAAATCGGTGGGTGGTTGTTGTCAAAATATAGAGCAGCAGCCCATATTCCGTTCGGTGTTACCAATTTAATTGCAATGGTAAATCCTATATTGTGAGGTAACAAAAAATCAGAGTAGTAAGGTAAATCATGTCTTGATTCTCGGTTGGGAAGAAAATCATCGTCAGTGCCGTAGCCTCTAGTTAGCACAAAAGGATACATTTGCTGTCTTAGGTCGTTCAGATGCCAGCCTTCAGCCACATATTCCTGCAATACTGGAACCATACTTTCAGACACAGCCATCCATAGGCCGCGGTAGTCTGGGTTGGCAGGAACAAGTGCAGCACCATTAGCTCCAAATAAACCACACAATTCTTCGCAAACACCAGGCCAATAGCTAGCATCTTGCACCACTTGCCCTAAAATCGATTCCAAATTTTTTAGTCCGTCCATCTGTCCTCCACCAGCCACACAAAACACCGTCAAACAGCTGATCAACTACCATCTGGTAGTTTAAAAAAAAGTTGCTTGATGTTTGAATGGCAAAAATTTTGGAGCAATCTTGTGAAAACAGCTAAAATATCATCAAACTTTGAAATGCTTTCAAGTCATGTAATTATCGCCTTGATTTTTTTTTCTTCGATAAGTCTGACCTATTTTTCCAACATAGCAACTGCCAATGCTCAATCACAATGCATTAGTGACGTACGGGGTTTTCCATCACGAAATAAAATAGAATCTTCACTGAATAATTGCGGAAGATATGTTGAGATATTTATATACAAAAATGGAAAAAGATATACTTCAATGACTTGTGCAAGTGGACAGCGTTGCGGAACGACTGTTCCAAGAAACGTCGCTAGATCATTTCGGTATTGTGTAAGATACTTGAATGACTACAACAGTTGCAATTAGGTAGATAGGATTTAATAAAAAACATTGATTTTCGTGTTCTTTGCAATTGTTTGCTAACATTCCCGGCCGATATAGAACTTAATGTAAAAGCCTATACTAAAGGGAAAGTCATAAGTAACCCGCTATAAGCCTAATTTTGGTTATTGGTGATTTGCATGTGAGGGATGGGTGGGGTCTGCTACAACGTCCGTTCAATGAGCCATAGTTGAGCCGACAGTCCTGTCGCAAGTCGGATACCGATACAAATCGAAAATAGCAAAATGTCCGCATTGCTGCCCTTTACCCCCGCTCCGAAATCCCCCCATGTGCCGCGCTCCACTCGTAGGGCGCGTTCAGGAATTCGCTTACCGCACCCAGCGTTGCCTCGTCGAACAGCTTTTCCGCGCGGGCGACCTTTAGGACGTCTGGCCATGTGGTCAGGTAGTGCAGGTTCATGCCGTGTTGTTTGAGCGTGGCGGGGGCGTCTTTGAAGATGTCGTAGTAGAAGACGGAGAACGTGTCGGTGACTTCTGCGCCCGCTTCGCGGATGGCTTCGGCGAAGCCGATCTTGGAGCCGCCGTCGGTGGTGAGGTCTTCAACGAACAGAACGCGCTGGCCCTCCTTCAGATCGCCTTCGATGCGCGCGCCGCGGCCAAAGCCCTTCGGCTTTTTACGGATGTAGATCATCGGCAGGCCCATGCGTTCGGCGATGAAGGCAGCATAGGGGATGCCCGCCGTCTCGCCGCCCGCGACCACGTCGAATTTCTCAAAGCCCACATCGCGCATCACCGTGGCGCAGCCGAAATCGGACACGGCGGAGCGGATGCGCGGGTATGAGATCAGCTTGCGGCAGTCGATATAGACGGGCGATTTCAGGCCCGACGTGAAGGTGTAGGGCTCGTCGGCGCGGAAATGAACGGCGCCGATTTCCCACAGCATCCTTGCGGTCAGTTCGGCGATCATCGCCTTGTCGGGAAAAGTGTTTTGAAACATCACGCGTCCTTTACGTGCCAATAGGTGTCAAAGCCGGGGTCGAAGACGGTGACGTCCCCTGCCCCGGTGGGAATGGTTTTGGGGAAGGCCACGGGCCGGTCGGATTTGGCGAGCGTCATCGGCTCGGCGTTGACCGGCAGGCCGTAAAAGGCTGGGCCGTGGCGGCTGGCGAAACCTTCCAGCTTGTCGAGCGCGGCTTCCTCTTCGAAAACGTGGGCGAGCAGGCTCATCGTGTTCACCGATGTGTAGCACCCGGCGCAACCGCAGGCGTTTTCCTTCAGGTCTGTCGGGTGCGGGGCGGAGTCCGTGCCGAGGAAGAAGCGGGTGTCGCCGGAGGTTGCCGCTTGGCGCAGCGCGAGGCGGTGGCTTTCGCGCTTGGCGACCGGCAGGCAGTAATAATGGGGTTTGATGCCGCCCACGAGGATGTGGTTGCGGTTTATAATCAGGTGGTGGGTGGTGATCGTCGCGCCAAGATTGTCGGCGTTGGATTTCACGTAGTCGACGCCATCGGACGTGGTGATGTGCTCCATGACGACGCGCAATTGTGGCACGCGCTTGCGCAGCGGGTCGAGCACACGGTCGATGAACACGGCTTCGCGGTCGAAAATGTCGATGTCGGCGTCGGTCACCTCGCCGTGGACGCAGAGCGGCGTGCCGAGGTCGGCCATGCGCTCCAACACGGGGATGACCTTGTCGAAGTCCTTCACGCCGGAAGCGGAGTTTGTCGTCGCGCCGGCGGGATAGAGTTTCAGCGCCTTCACAAGGCCGGATTTGATGGCAGCGGCGACGTCGTCGGGGTCGGTCGTCTCGGTGAGGTAGAGCGTCATCAGCGGCTCGAACGTCATGCCTTCCGGCAGGGCGGCCAGAATGCGCTCGCGGTAGGCGGCCGCATCGTCACCGCGCACAACGGGCGGCACGAGGTTGGGCATGATGATGGCGCGGGCGAAATGGCGGGCGCTGTCGGCAATCACGCCGCGCAGCATGTCGCCATCGCGCAGATGCAGGTGCCAATCGTCCGGGCGGGGGATGGTGATGGAGGTGGTCACGTCGTCAGGCCTTTTTCACATATTGGGTGAGGATGATGATGTTCTGGCCCTGAATGCGGCCTTCGATTTGCGCGGCATTGTCCGGCACCAGCGATATGCGGCGCACGGTCGTGCCGCGCTTGGCGGTGAAGCCCGCGCCTTTGACCGGCAGGTCTTTGGTCAGCGTCACCGCATCGCCGTTTTGCAGCAGAGCGCCGTTGGAATCGAAATGATCGATTTCGCCCAAGGGCGTGACGGTATCATTTTGCGCCCATCCCAGCGTTTCGGGTTCGAGGTAGATCATGTCGAGCAATTCCCGCGCCCACGCTTCGTCGTTTAGGCGGGTGAGCATCCGCCACGCGGTCACTTGCACGGCGGGCGTCTGGCTCCACGCGGAATCGTTGAGGCAGCGCCAGTGGTTCATATCCAGCGGCGCGGCTTCAGTGATCTGATCGCGGCAGGTTTCGCACACGAGAATGGCGGTGTCGGGCGTGCCGTCGTTTGGTTCGACCGGCAGCACGGAAAGCGCCTGTTTGCCAGCGCACATCTCGCAGCGCGATCTGGCGCGGGTCAGCAGGGATTTGGTGAGCGGCATTGCGGGCCTCACTGTAAAACGTCAAAAGGTGTGTAGGCTCACCAGCCGCCAACTACCAGCCCATAGCCAGTTTTGGACCCCGTTATGCAAGCAGAAATGATCATTCGACCCACCGAACCGCGCGATGTTGGCGAACTTTGCCAGCTGTTGAACGAAATCATCGAGCAGGGCGGAACAACCGCGCGGCGGCAAACAATGAGCGAGACCGAATTTCTGGAACACTATGTCACGAACCCGATATCGATTTCCTGTGTGACGGCGCAGGCGGCTGACGGCACGCTGCTGGGCTTTCAGACCCTGCATCTCTACGACTGGTTGCCATCGGGTTGGGCGGATATCGGCACATTTGCGCGGGTGGGCAGCACGGCAAAAGGCATCGGAACGCGCTTATTCCAATCCACTTTGCAAGCCGCTGCAGACAGGAATATCAGCACCATCAACGCGACCATTCGATCCTATAACATCGGTGGTTTGAAATATTACGGCAAGATGGGATTTGTGGAATACAAGCGTGAGGAAGCGGAGCCGTTGGAAGCCGGTCAGGCGGCTGAAAAAGTGTTCAAAAAGCGCGCGGTTTGACGGGCGATAATTGGCCCCATAGAACAGTCGGAACGATCTTATGTCAGCTTAGAATTTCATGTCGCACAATTCCTTCGGACACCTGTTTCGCTTCACCACATGGGGCGAATCTCACGGCCTTGCATTGGGCTGCGTGGTTGATGGCTGTCCGCCGAATTTGGCGATCAGCGAGGCGGAGATTCAGTCTTATTTGGATAAGCGAAAACCCGGCCAGTCGAAATTCACCACCCAGCGGCGCGAGGCCGATGCGGTGAAGGTGCTCTCCGGCGTGCTGCCGCAGGAGGACGGGACGTTTCTGACCACGGGCATGCCGATTTCGATGATGATCGAAAACACCGACCAGCGCTCGAAAGACTATTCCGACATCGCCAAACGCTACCGCCCCGGCCATGCGGATTTCACCTATGACGCGAAATATGGAATCCGCGATTATCGCGGCGGCGGGCGGTCGTCAGCGCGGGAAACGGCGGCGCGGGTGGCGGCAGGCGCGATTGCGCGAAAGGTCATTGATGGCGTGACGATCAAGGCAGGTCTCGTGCAGATGGGACCGCACAAGATCGACCGCGAGCGGGTGGACTGGGAGACGGTGAACGACAATCCGTTCTTCTGCCCTGACCCTATCATGGCGAAAGAATGGGAAGCCTATCTCGACGGCATCCGCAAGGCGGGCTCCTCCGTGGGCGCGGTGATTGAGGTTGTGGCGTCCGGCGTGCCTGCCGGATGGGGCGCGCCGATCTACGCGAAGTTGGATCAGGATTTGGCCTCGGCCATGATGTCGATCAACGCCGTGAAGGGCGTGGAGATCGGCAACGGGTTTGAAGCCGCCGCGATCACGGGCGAAGAGAATGCCGACGAAATTCGGATGGGCGATGACGGCAAACCGGTGTTTCTGTCGAACAAGTCCGGCGGCGTGCTGGGCGGGATTTCTTCCGGACAGGATGTTGTGGTGCGGTTTGCGGTGAAGCCGACGAGTTCGATACTCACCCCGCGCCAGAGCATTGATTCAGACGGACAGGAAGTGGACGTGATGACCAAGGGGCGGCATGACCCTTGCGTGGGAATCAGGGCCGTGCCGATTGGGGAAGCGATGATGGCCTGTGTGCTGGCCGATCACATGCTGCGGCATCGGGGGCAGAACGGGTGAGCGATTTTACTTGTTGCACACTCTATCCCCCCACCCGGATCGCCTTCGGCTCTCCGGCCTCCCCTCAAGGGGGAGGCAGATGTTTTCAGGAGCCAACCTCCCTCTTGAGGGGAGGCCGAAACTGCGCAGCAGTTTCGGGTGGGGGAAAACGATCGTGAGCATGATTTCAAAACAACAGATCGAGAGCGCGCGAGACTTGCGGGCAAATATGACGGGTGATGAAAAAGCACTCTGGCTCGAGCTGAAGAAGTTCCGTAGGTTGCACGGCGTGCATTTCCGACGCCAAGCCCCTATCGGACCGTACGTCGTGGATTTCGTCACGCACAGCAAACGCTATGTTGTGGAGCTTGACGGCGAGTTTCATGCGAAATCCGATCAGCGCCTCAAAGACCAGCGCCGTGATGCGTTTTTGCACGGCAAAGGCTATCGCGTTAGACACATCACCACTGGCGCATTCATCGAAAATTCAAGCGGCTGCATTGAAACCATCATGCAGGACCTCAATTTAATGGAAAACACCCATGACCACTGACATGGAACGCGTAGCAGACGCCATTCGCGCATTTGAGGCCGGGGAGATCGTTATCGTTATGGACGATGACGACCGCGAGAATGAGGGTGACCTCATTGTTGCTGCCGTGCATTGCACGCCGGAGAAGATGGGGATGTTTATTCGCCATACGTCCGGCATCGTCTGTGCGCCGATGACCGGGGCGGAAGCGCGGCGGTTGAACCTTGCGCCAATGGTGGCGGAGAACGATGCACCGCATTCGACGGCTTTCACCGTTTCGGTCGATTATAAGCACGACACGACGACGGGCATTTCCGCTGCCGAGCGATGCTCCACCGTGCGCGGGTTGGCAAACCCGAATTCCGGCGCGAACGACTTCGTGCGCCCCGGCCACATTTTCCCGCTGGTGGCGCGTGAGGGCGGCGTGCTCATGCGCTCAGGCCATACGGAAGCGGCGGTTGATCTTTGCAACCTCGCGGGCCTCCCGCCGGTGGGTGTGATTTCGGAATTGGTCAACGACGATGGCTCTGTGATGCGTGGGCCGCAGATCAACGAATTTGCCAAGGAAAAGGGCCTGCGCACCGTCACGGTTGCGGACCTCATTGCCTATCGCCAGAGGCAGGAAAAATTGGTGGATCGTGTGAATGAATTTCCCATCGAGACGGAATTCGGTGCGGCTCAGGCGGTGACATACAAAACCCAGTGGGACGCGATGCAGCAGCTTGCGGTCGTCTATGGCGATATCCGCGATGGCAAGGATGTGATGGTGCGGCTGCACATTGAATCCGTCATCGACGATGCGTTCGGCGGCTCCGATGCGCTTAAAAGCCAGCTTCAGCGAATCGCAGAAGAAGGGCGCGGCGTTGTGGTTTATCTGCGCGAAGGCTCGGTCGGCGTGCAGGGTGGCGGCATTCGCAGCAGCGAGACGACTTCTGGCCACCGCGAGCAGCCCGCTTTTGGCGACGATTCGGAAGAGCATGGCGCAGCACAAAGCCGCCAGGAGGAATGGCTTGAAATTGGCCTTGGTGCGCAGATTTTGAAAGATCTTGGTGTTTCGTCAATTCGCCTGTTGGCATCAAAAGAGCGCCACTATGTGGGCCTGTCAGGCTTTGGCATCGAGATCAGCGACACGTTGATTATCGATGGCTAAGCGCGCCACGCTCAGTGCCGGATTTGCATTTTTCTTATCGCTGACGGCATTCGCGCAGGCGCAGACCACGATACCCACGCCTCGGCCTGATACTGCTGAAACGTCCGAGCCAATCGAAGTGGTGCCGGAAGGCCCGGTGGTTGATCAGTCGACCGAGTTGCCCAGACGAACCGATACAGAGGTGAACGGCTGGAAGCTGACACAGGTTGGTGCGCGGGGGCAGGTTTTGTCTTCCGCGGCCATGCCAATCATCATCCAGTGCCGTGATGGTTCGTTTGTCGACCCCGCCTTCCAAGTGTGTTTTGGCGCGGGCGCAGCAGCCAATCTGCCGAGGCCATTCGTGGAAGTTCGGCCCACCGCGCGACCCGATGGCGGAATGCGCGACGGGCGCATTGCACGGTCGGTCGATGCGGGAGACATTTCCGAAGCGTGGTACATCAAGCCGACGCAACGCTACGCTCATGCGATTCTGGGCGATGATGTGGAAGCTGGCGGCCTTGCCGTGCGGACGGCTGACAGCAAGGTGTTTCAAATCGACTTGCCGGAAGAAGAGGTGTTCGAGGACATAACCCCGCGCATCATCGACCTGGACGGCTTGGGCAAAAACCATGTGGTGACACTGCGCAGCCACAAGGACAAAGGCGCGTCCATCGCGGTTTATGGCCTGGTTGATGAGGAACTGATCCTGCTGGCGCAAACGTCTTACATTGGCCGCACAAACCGCTGGCGGAACGTCGCAGGTATTGAGGATTTTGACGGCGATGGGTCGCTGCAGATCGCCGAAGTCGTGACGCCTCACATTGGCGGCACGTTGAATTTTTGGACGTGGAAGAATGGCGCGCTTGTCTTTTCCGGCTCGGCATTTGGCTTTTCCAACCACGAGATCGGTTCGCGCGAACAACGCCTTTCCACCGTCAATGATTTCGATGGCGATGGCGTGTCCGATATCGCGCTGCCCAGCGGCGACCGCAAATCGCTTCGCCTGATGCGCTTTGATGGCACCGCACGGGGGGAAAAGATGCTGCAGGAGATTGCTTCAATCCCCCTGCCCGCGCGAATCGACAAGGCCATCGGCAGCCATTTCAACGGGCGTGGCACGACCATTACGGTGGGGCTGGAAGACGGTTCGGTCTACGTGATCCACCAATGAACGCCTGAATTTGCGAATCGATGTGCATGAATTGGCGTGCGTGGCGCTGACGCGTTGACGTTGCGCGGGGTCTGCAGCACAGTTTTGCCCATGACCACACATCTTTATACGCACGATATTTTCGCCGAGCACCTGACACCGGACGGCCACCCGGAGCGGCCGGACCGCATCCGTTCGGTCGCGCAGGCTTTGGCGGACGAAGCATTCGACCCGCTGGTGCGGTTTGAAACCTCTGTGGCAGACGAGGCGACTTTCCTCTACGCGCACCCGGAAGAATATGTCGAAGCGCTGCGCGAGCAATCGCCTGAAGACGGCCGCGTTCGTCTCGACCCAGACACGGTGATGAGCCCGAAGACTTGGGAATGTGTGCGCCATGCCGTTGGCGGCGGATTGGCCTGCGTGGACGATGTTTTCGCGGGTAAGGCGGACAATGCTTTCCTTGCTGCGCGACCCCCGGGGCATCACGCCGAAAAAACCACGGCAATGGGCTTTTGCCTCATCAACACTGCTGCCGTGATGGCACGCCACGCGCAGAAGGCCTATGGCGTGGAGAGAGTTGCGATTGTTGATTTTGATGTTCACCACGGCAACGGTACGCAGGACATTTTCTTTGACGATCCAAGCGTCTTTTATGCCTCAACCCACCAGATACCGCTTTATCCCGGCTCCGGCAAGAAGGACGAGACGGGCGCAGGCAACATCTGCAACGCGCCGCTCGACCCCGGCACGGATGGCATGGGTTTTCGCGAAGCGTTCCGCGAGCGGGTGTTGAAAGAGCTGGACGCTTTCCAGCCAGAGTTTGTAATCATTTCCGCTGGTTTCGACGCCCATCACCGCGACCCGCTCGCCAACATAAATCTGGTCGAAGACGATTTTGACTGGGCGACCGGCAAGTTGATGGATGCTTCATCGCGCCACGCAGACAACCGTCTGGTCAGCCTGCTGGAAGGCGGCTATGACCTGCAAGGCTTGGCACAATCTTGCGCCACCCACGTTGCCCGCTTGATGCGCGGCTGAGCTTTTATCGAACAACGGATACCAAGATGGCTGACGACAGCACGACCACAAACGACATTGCCAAGCTGACCTTTGAACAGGCACTCGATCAGTTGGAACAGATCGTCAATTCGCTGGAGCGTGGCGACGTTTCGCTAGACGAATCCATCAAGACCTATGAGCGCGGCGAAGCGTTGAAGAAGCATTGCGCAACGCTGCTGCAAGCCGCCGAAGACAAAGTGGAGAAAATCCGCATCGGCGCAGACGGCACCGCCAAGGGCAGCGAACCGCTCGACGGTTAACCCTTTCCGAGCTTTTGCACCAAATCTGCACAAACCGAGGCAATTTGCGCAAATTCTGCAGCCAATTGCGCGTGATTTAGCCTATCAGATCCCTATATTGAGGCCGTCAGGTAACGGATATGAGCACCCATTGAAGAGTGCGACTTCTCCACATGTTGACGAGTGTCCAATTAAATGGACATAATAAACTGTCCGAATAATTGGACGCGCGATGTTCGCGAAGGGAGCAAGACCATGAGACCGGAAACACCACTGCTGGATACCGTCCAGATACCGGCGGACCTTCGCAAGCTCACCGACGATCAACTGCCGCAATTAGCGCAAGAACTGCGCACCGAGATGATTGACGCCGTTTCCGTAACTGGCGGCCATTTGGGTGCTGGCCTCGGCGTGGTTGAGCTGACCATCGCGCTACACCACACATTCAACACACCGCACGACCGCATCATCTGGGATGTGGGCCACCAGTGTTATCCGCACAAAATTCTCACAGGCCGCCGCGACCGCATCCGCACGTTGCGCAAGCAAGACGGCCTATCCGGCTTCACCAAACGTTCTGAAAGCGAATACGACCCGTTCGGTGCGGCCCACTCCTCAACCTCCATTTCCGCAGGCCTCGGCATGGCGGAAGGCTCGCGCCTGCAGGGGGTGAAGCGCGATGTAGTATCCATCATTGGCGATGGTTCCATTACGGCCGGTATGGCCTATGAAGCGATGAACAATGCGGGGGCGATGGATGCGCGGCAAATCGTTATCCTGAACGACAACGATATGTCGATTGCTCCGCCCACGGGCGCGATGAGCCATTATCTGGCGCGTCTTGTCTCCGGCAAGACCTATCGGGGCTTGCGCGAAACCGCGAAGCAACTGAACGAAAAACTGCCGAAATTCCTGGCGGACAAAGCGCGCAAGACCGAAGAATATGCCCGTTCCTTCTGGACCGGTGGCACGATGTTCGAGGAATTGGGCTTCTACTATGTCGGCCCCATCGACGGCCACAACCTTTCCGCCCTGCTGCCGATTTTGCGCAATGTACGCGACAGTGAGCAAGGCCCGATCCTCATTCATGTGCGCACGGAAAAGGGCAAAGGCTACGAGCCTGCTGAAAGCTCGGCCGACAAGATGCACGGCGTGTCCAAGTTCAACGTCATCACCGGCGAGCAGTCCAAACCAACGCCCAACGCGCCAAGCTATACCAAAGTGTTCGGCCAGACGCTTGCCCAAGAGGGCGAGCACGACGACCGCATAGTCGGCATCACGGCAGCCATGCCGAACGGCACGGGCATCGATATTTTTGGCGAGGCATTTCCCGACCGGATTTACGATGTCGGCATTGCAGAGCAACACGCGGTCACATTTGCCGCTGGTTTGGCGACAGAAGGGCTGAAGCCGTTCTGCGCGATCTATTCGACTTTCTTGCAACGTGGCTACGATCAAGTGGTCCACGATGTGTCTATCCAGAACCTGCCCGTTCGCTTTCCTATTGACCGTGCGGGTTTCGTCGGCGCCGATGGAGCGACCCATGCGGGCTCGTTCGATGTGGCTTATTTGGGTTGCCTGCCTGGCTTCACCATTATGGCCGCTTCCGACGAAGCCGAGCTGAAGCATATGGTGCGCACCGCTGCCGAGTTTGACGAAGGCCCGATTGCCTTCCGCTACCCACGCGGTGAAGGCGTGGGCGTTGATATGCCAGAGCGCGGCGAGGTGCTCGAAATCGGCAAGGGCCGTATCGTGCGCCAAGGCACCAAGATCGCCATTCTCTCTTTCGGCTCGCGGTTGGCAGACAGCCTGTTGGCTGCAGAAGAGCTTCAACGCCTTGGCCTTTCCACCACAGTTGCCGATGCACGCTTCGCCAAGCCGCTGGACACTGACCTTGTGGAGCGTTTGGCGCGGGAACACGAAGTGTTGATAACCGTCGAAGAAGGCTCGGTTGGTGGCTTCAGCAGCTATGTGCTGCACCATTTGGCAACCTGCGGCGCTTTGGACGCTGGATTGAAGGTGCGTCCGATGGTTATGCCTGATGAATATATTGACCAAATGAGCCCGGATGCGATGATAGAACGTGCGGGGCTCGATAGCCGCGCGATCCTCGCCACCGCCGTTGCTGCGCTGGGCATGGAGGTTCCCGTCGCGGCCAACTCGTAAACGCAGGGAGCCGAAAACGGGTTATGAAAAATTTTCGCATTGTCCTTTGGGCTGCAATCGCAGTGCTGGGCGGGTTTCTTGCCTGGTCCACGCTGCAACAACAGTTCTTTGAAGAAGGCACGGGCGCACGCCTCGCTGGGGTTCAGATTGGCGGCCCGTTTGAGGCTGTTCGCACCGACGGCCAGACGGTCACTCAAGAAGACCTCAAGGGCCGTCCGCACGTCATCTTTTTCGGTTTCACCCATTGCCCGGACGTATGCCCCACCACGCTTTACGAAGCTGGCCGTTGGCTTAAAGACCTTGGCCCGGATGGCGACAAGCTGGATGTCTATTTTGTTACCGTGGATCCCGAGCGTGACACGCGGGAACTAATGGCGAGCTATCTTACCTCATTCGACAGCCGCATTTCCGGCATCACCGGCACGCCTGAGCAAATCCAAACCATGCTGAAAGCCTGGCGCGCCTTCGCGCAGAAGGATGGCGACGGCGATGATTATAACGTCAACCACACAGCAACGACCTATATGATGGACGCGAACGGCGAGTTCTTTGGCACAATTGGCTATGGCGAAAACCATGAGACGGCTGTAGCGAAGCTGAAGCGTCTGCTGGAGGCTTCGTGAGCTTGATCGGTAAGTTCGTTCTCGCCACCAGCCTCGGCGGGCTGACATCTGGCGGCGCGTTTCTTTGGACGCAGTTTGGTGGAGCGGTTTACACGGCCTATCTCACCGGGGCTTTGATGAACTGTTTTTAAGATCACTTCGGTTGATCTTGGCGGCGCTGCCTGCCACACGCTTTTTATGACCCCATCCCGCATTCGCCTCGACCAACACCTCGCCGCACTCGGCCACGCTCCCAGCCGCTCGCGCGCACGCGATATGGTGCAACGTGGCTGCGTTCGCGTTGATGGCGAATTGGCTGCAAAGCATGGCATGATGGTGAACAGCGACTGCGCACTGGTGATCGACGATCCGGCACAAGGCTATGTCTCGCGCTCTGCGTTGAAACTTGTGGCGGGGCTTGATCTGTGCGGTCTGGATTTAACCAACGCTCGCGCCGTCGACCTGGGCGCATCGACCGGCGGGTTTACGCAAGTGTTGCTGGAACGTGGCGCGGCCCATGTGGTCGCTGTTGATGTCGGTCACGATCAACTGGACGCTTCCATTCGTACCGACAAACGCGTCACCGTGTTTGAAGGGCTGAACGCGCGGGAACTGTCGCTCGATCATTTGGGCCAAGCGCCCGATTGCGTGGTGAGCGATTTGAGTTTCATTTCGCTCACGCTGGGCGCGGAGCCTGCGCTGCGGCTGGCGGCTTCCGGTGCCCATTGTGTGCTGCTGGTCAAGCCGCAATTCGAAGTGGGGCGCGATGGCATCGGCAAAGGTGGGCTGGTTACAGACACCGCACTTGTAGAGCGCACCAACGAGCGGCTGCGGGGCTGGCTTGAGGGTTTGGATGGCTGGAGCGTTACGCACTTTGCGCCGTCGCCCATTAAGGGTGGCGATGGCAATACAGAGTTTTTGATGTGCGGGGCGAAGGCATGAAAATCGATATCCGCGATGTGGGGGCGCTGGGCGATGGTGTGGGCGAACACAATGGCCTTTCGGTCTTCGTACCCTACACGCTGGCGGGGGAAAGTGTGGTGGCTGAGGGCACGCCGCCGCATTTGGCGCTCGCTTCGGTTGAGAAAGCATCTGCGGAGAGGGTTGAGCCCCCCTGCCCGCACTTCGGCACATGCGGTGGCTGCGCAGTGCAGCACTGGGAGCGCGCGCCCTATCTGGAATGGAAGCGAGGCTTGCTTGCCAACGCGTTGGCCGCTGCCGGATTGGACGCGAAGGTTGCGCCGTGCGTGCCGTGCGATGCGGGCAGCCGCCGCCGCGCGACTTTCAGCGCCCGGCGCACGGATGACGGGCTGGTGTTCGGATTTCACGAATGGCAGGACGAAGCGATTGTGCAGCTTTCCCAATGCCCGGTTCTGCATCCTGCGATTTCGAGCAAAATGGAAGCGATTGCCAAACTATGCCCTGTGCTGATGCGTGGGCGGGAGATTGTGCAAGTGCTTGTCACCCAATGCGACAACGGGCTTGATCTCGCCTTCACGCTGGAACAAATGCCGTCGGACGCAATGGAGGCGGATTTCGTTCGCGCCTTTTCCCGCTCGCAGTTCCTGCGCGCATCCGCCAACGGCGCGATTTTAGTGGAACGCGAGAAACCCATCGTTTCCTTTGGTGCGGTTCAGGTGGCGATTGCGCCGGGCACGTTCTTGCAGACGGTGCCGGAGGTTGAAGCTGTGATGGCGCGTGATGTTGCCAAGCATCTGGCAAAATCAAAGCGCATTGTTGATTTGTTTTCCGGCTCCGGCACGTTTGCTCTCAGGCTTGCACAAAAGGCGCGGGTGCATGCGGTGGAAAGCGACGGGCTTGCTCTTGAAGCGCTTGCGACTGGCGCGGGCGGCGAAGGGCTGAAGCCCGTGACCACCGAAGAACGCGATCTGTTTGAGGCACCATTGACGGTGAAAGAACTCAACCGGTTCGACGGCATCTGCCTCGACCCGCCCCGCGCGGGGGCTGCCGAGCAGGTGGCGAATATTGCCAAGTCGGACGTCAAGCGGGTGGCCTATGTCTCGTGCAGTCCTGCGTCGCTGGCGCGGGATCTGAAGGTTCTGGTGCGCGGTGGCTATCAGATCGACAGCGCAACGCCCTACGACCAGTTTCTTTGGTCGCCCCATGTGGAGGCGGTTGTGACGCTCTCGCGTCCTAAGTCGAAAGCCCAGCGCCCGATTTTCGGACGCAAGGTTTAGGCGGACTTCAACAACTCTCCCGCAGACAAAAGCGGCTTTGCCCCACCTTCGACGATGCGTCGCAGACTGGCGGTTTCCGGCGTCAGGTTGGAGGCTGCAAACCGGGCGATGGCACCACGGTCGGCTTGTTCAGCTTCGCCTGAGTGAAGCGCCGAAGCTGCCAGATAGGTCGCGCCTGCGGCGAGACCGAAGAGGCGCAGATAGGGCGTTGCGCCCGCGAGTGCGGATGCTTTGTCGCCATTTTCAAGACAAGCCAGCAAGTGCTCGGTGGTCGCTTCCATATCGTCGAGCGCGGCGGCCAGACCATCGGCCACGCCGTCAAGATCGGGCCGGTTTGAACCACGCACGGCTTCGGCGATGTCTTTCAACTCGGCGATATAGCCGCGCACCGCATCACCGCCCTCGAGCGGCAATTTGCGGGTAACGAGGTCAATTGCCTGAATGCCGTTCGTGCCTTCGTAAATCGGGGCGATGCGTGCGTCGCGGAGGTATTGCGCCGCGCCAGTCTCTTCGACATAGCCCATGCCGCCGTGAACTTGGATGCCAATAGAGGCAACGTCGACGCCCACATCGGTGGAGAACGCTTTGGCGATGGGCGTCAGGAGGGCTGCGCGGTTGCCCCAGAAGGCATGGTCGCTATCGGGCGCTTCCTGCCGGTCGATGGCGAAGGCGCAATTGTAGGAGATTGCGCGGGTGGCGTTGGTGAGTGCGCGCATGGTCAGCAGATTGCGCTGCACGTCCGGGTGGTGGACGATGGGGGCCATGCCCTCGCCGTCATAACCCTCGGCGCGGCCCTGTTTGCGGTCGTTGGCATAGGCGATGGCTTTTTGGGTCGCCGCTTCTGCCACGGCGACGCCCTGGATGCCGACGAGCAGACGGGCGTTGTTCATCATCGTGAACATGCAGGCGAGGCCACGGTTTTCTTCGCCGACCATCCAGCCGATGGCTCCGGCCTCGTCGCCGAATTTACCGTCGCCGTAAATCATCGTGCAGGTGGGCGAAGCGTGGATACCCATCTTGTGCTCAACGCCGTTGCAGAACACATCGTTGCGCGCACCAAGCGAGCCGTCTTCATTGACCAGAACCTTCGGCACGAGGAACAGCGAAATGCCGCGCTGGCCGGCAGGCGCGTCTGGCAGACGGGCAAGAACCAGATGGACGATGTTGTCCGTCATGTCGTGCTCGCCATATGTGATGTAGATCTTCTGACCGAAAATGCGGTAGCTGCCGTCGCCCACGGGTTCGGCGCGGGATTTCAGGCCATTCAGGTCCGAGCCGGATTGCGGCTCGGTCAGGTTCATCGTGCCGGTCCACTCGCCGGAGACGAGCTTTTCCAGGTAGATGGATTTCAACGCGTCCGATGCGTGGAGGTTGATCGCCTCGATGGCACCAATCGTCAGCGTCGGGCCGATGCCGAAGGCGAGCGAGCCGGAATTCCACATCTCGAAGGCGGCGGTTTGCAGTGCCATCGGCAGGTTCTGGCCGCCATAGGCTTCCGGGCCGGTCAGCGCGTTCCAGCCGCCCTCGCACCAATCTTTGTAGAGCTGCCCCCAACCTTCCGGCATGGTCACGACACCATCCTTGAGCGGCGTGCCTTGTTCGTCGCCGATCTTCGAGAGCGGGGCAATCGCGTCGGTGGCGAATTTACCGGCTTCTTCGAGGATCGCGTCGAGGAGGTCTTCGGAAAGATCGCCCGTCTTGCGTGCGTCCATGGCTTTGCCCAATCCGGTGACGGTTTTCAGCGTGTGGGCGATTTCTGATACGGGGGCGCGGTACATGGCGTTTCCTCTTGGTCGGCTGACGGATAGCTCCAAAGCCTTGGTAAAGGCAGGCGCGGCGCTTTTCAACGCGACAATGCGAACGGGTGGCTTGCTGTTGGCTCGGTTTTGGCCTGTATAGGCGGCCATGGTTGATTGTGTTCCCATAGAAAAAGGCTTGCGCCGCGCTGAGGACATTCTGCGCGAGGGCGGCTTGGTGGCCGTGCCGACCGAGACTGTCTACGGCCTCGCCGCGCGAGCCGATGATACAGCCGCCGTGGCGCGAATTTATGCGGCGAAGGGCAGACCCCCGCACAATCCGCTGATCGTGCATGTGGATGGGCGGGATATGGCAGTGCGTTACGCGGATGTTTCGCCGCTGGCCGAGCGGATGATGGACGCATTCTGGCCCGGGCCGCTGACGCTGGTTTTGCCGCTGCGCGAAAGTGCAGGGCTTGCACCTGCTGTAACCGCAGGGCTGGCGACACTGGCGCTGCGCCAGCCGAAAGGTGTGATGGCTGATCTTGCGGGGTTGCTCGGCGTTCCCATAGCAGCGCCCAGTGCGAACACTTCCGGGAGGCTCAGCCCAACCACGGCCTCTCATGTGGTTGATGATTTGGGAGACGCGGTAGATCTGGTGCTTGATGGCGGGGCCTGTGACGTCGGGCTGGAATCGACGATCTTGAAGGTGGATGGCGATGAACTGATTCTGTTGCGTGAAGGCGGGGCGACTATAGAGGCGATTGAAGCCGTGTTCGGCGGCGAAGTCTTGCGGCCGCAGGGCGAGGCAAAGATTGAAGCGCCGGGGCAATTGCTGGCGCACTACGCGCCGCGCAAACCGTTGCGGCTGAACGCCGACCGTGCAGACCCCGACGAGGGATGGCTGGTGCTTGGCGCTGCCCCGGATCATGCTGGGCCGATGCAGAACCTGTCGCCCAGCGGCAATTTGCAGGAGGCAGCGCACAACCTTTTCGCTATGCTGAAGGCATTGGATGAAGGCCCTGCACGGCGGCTTGCGGTGCAACCGATTCCAACCGAAGGCTTGGGCGCTGCCATCAACGACAGGCTCGCCCGCGCGGCACACGGATCGAATCTGAGCGAAGGAGAAGAAGTGTGAGGGCGTCAGTGACATTGGACGAGACAATTGCCGAACGCTTCGCGGCCATCGTCGGCCCGCGCTATGCGCTGCGCGATGGCAAGGAAATCGAGCCTTACATCACCGATGCGCGGTCACGTTATGAAACCACCTCCCCGCTCGTGCTGCGGCCCGGCAGTGTGGAAGAAGTCTCCGCGATTTTAAAACTGGCCACCGAGACCAAAACGCCCGTGGTGCCACAGGGAGGAAACACGGGGCTTGTGGGCGGCGGAATTCCGTTGGTGGGCCAAGCTAATGCGGTGATGATTTCGCTGGGGCGCATGAACCGGATTGTGGATGTCGATGCGGCGTCGAACACGATGTTGGTGGAAGCGGGTGCTATTTTGGAGACGATCCAGAAAGCCGCCGACGATGCGGATCGGCTGTTCCCGCTTTCGCTCGGCTCGCAAGGCTCTTGCCAGATCGGCGGCAATATCGGCTCCAACGCGGGCGGCACAGGTGTGCTGGCCTATGGCAATACCCGCGATCTGGTGATGGGTCTGGAGGTTGTGCTGCCCACCGGCGAAGTGCTGAACGGCCTGTCGCGGCTGCGCAAGGACAATACGGGTTACGACCTTCGCAATCTGTTTGTGGGCGCGGAAGGGACGCTGGGCATCGTCACCAAGGCTGTGTTGAAACTGTTCCCGAAACCTGCGGGAACGGCGGTTGCATATGTGGGCGTGAAGACGCCGGATAATGCGCTCGATCTGCTGAACCGCGCGAAGGGCGCGGCAGGTTCCGGCCTCACGGGGTTTGAGTTCATCAGCGAGACGGCAATGGATTTCACCATCCGACACGCCGCCAACCCAACGCAACCCCCGCTAGCCGACCCGCATCCATGGACGATTTTGATCGAGGTGTCTTCTGGTCGTTCTGAGGCGGAGGCGAATGAGATCTTGGAGAGCATATTGGGCGATGCATTGGAAAGCGTCGTGATTGATGATGCCGTGGTCGCGCAGTCGCTTGCCCAACAAAAAGCGTTCTGGCAATTGCGCGAGGACATGTCCTGGGCGCAAAAGCCTGAAGGCGCGTCGATCAAGCACGATATTTCCGTGCCTGTCGGTTCTGTGCCTGCTTTCATCGAAAAAGCCGATGCTGCGGTGCTGGCGATTGTGCCGGAAGCGCGGATCGTGAATTTCGGTCATATGGGCGATGGCAATCTGCACTACAACATCTCGCAGCCTGTGGGATGGGATCCGCACGATTTCTTCGCCCATGAAGATGCGATCCATAATGCGATCTATAAAATTGTCGGCACGTTTGAAGGCTCCATCTCCGCCGAACATGGAATCGGGCAAATGAAGCGGGACAAGCTGGCGGTGATCAAAGACCCGGTTTCGCTGGCACTGATGAAGCGCATCAAGCGCGAGATCGATCCGGCGGGCATCATGAACCCCGGCAAAGTGCTGCAAACATAGAGCGTTCACGGCAATTTGGCTTTGCTAAATGTCTATGCGGGCGCGGCGCAACTGCGCTGGGTTGCTCTTCGCAACCTGGTGCGAACTGCTTAACACTCGCGCAACCTTACCAGCTTCTTACACACACCAAGGTTTCGCTAACCCTCTCAAACGTCAACATTTCTTAACCGCGAATTTTAAGCGGATGGGGAATCCTCACCCCTATATTCGGTTGCAAGGCAGGGACAAAAGAAGCCCGCCGCATAAGAGGTATCAGGCGCAAGATCTGGCCCTCAGGAGTTAACAGTGAGGACTTTCCGATGGGGAACATCGCATCAACTGGCGCAAGCCAGATCAAACCCGTGTGGGCAGACGAGGCTATGCGCCTTGACCCGTATAAGATGCCGCAACAAGTCAGTTATGGCCGCGCAGTAGACGATATTTCAGTCACCCTCGACAACAAAGGCGCCGTTATGAAGCGCTCGTTGACGTGTGGCCTGCCGCTTTCCATCGCCCTGCCCGCCCGCGCCTTTGTCGGCGTTGCGGCCCGTGCGTATGAACATGAAGACGGCACGATGACCATGACATTGGAATTGCTGCACAAAGACAGCGACCTGTCGGTTCCATTGTGCGTGTCGGATGATGTGGAAGAAACTGCTTGCGATTGGCATTCATGGGCCCGCGCTTTGGGCGTTCCGATGGTGATGATTGACGCGCAGGGCGCTCAAACCATCGTCAAAGATGCAGGCATCCTGACCGAGCACACGCCGCAGCCGCGTCGCCGCCGCATCTCGTCGCTGAAGCACCGCCCAAACTTCCTGCGCCGTCGCAAGACCGGCGTGGTGGGTGAAGTGCGCAAGCTGGAAGCGCGCGAGATTATCGCTCGCACCTAAACGACGATTGCCGCCATCAATCCGGCAAACAATATCCAGCCGAATTGGCCGTTGGACTTGAAAAGGCGCAGGCAATTGTCTGCGTCTTCGATATCCAATTGTATCAACTGCCAGATCATGTGAGCTCCGCCGACAGCCAAACCGGCATAGGCGGGCCAGCCCGTATAGGCTTGAGAAAATGCGAGCGCAAACAGCGCAAGCGCGGCTGAATAAAGAACGACCAGTGCCAATTTGGTCTTGTCACCAAACAGAAGCGCTGTGGATTTTATGCCGATCAGCGCGTCATCCTCAGCGTCTTGGTGGGCATAGATTGTATCGTAACCTATCACCCAGCAAATGCTGCCCGCATACAGCGCCAAAGCTGGCAGGTGGATTTCGTCGAATATGACCGCCCAGCCCATCAGCGCACCCCAAGAAAACGATAAGCCCAGCACAAATTGCGGCCAGTTGGTGAAGCGTTTGGCAAAGGGATAGAGCGCCACAACCACCAAAGATGCCAGCGCCAAAACGCCTGCGAACGTGTTGAGGTAGCCCTTGAACGTCGTCAGATAAAGCAATGCGCCAGCGCCCACGGCCATTTGCGCTGCGATAAACAACTTAGCGTTGGTTCTGCTGACCCGACCGGACGGCATGGGCCGCGATGCGGTGCGGGCAACTTGGGCATCCAATTCGTGATCAACGAGATCGTTGTAGGTGCAGCCCGCGCCGCGCATTGCGATGGCTCCCAGAAGAAAAGCCGCAAACGCTCCACCCAAAGGTAGGACATAGTCGCTCCAGGAGGCGGCGATATCGGGACTTCCCATCAAGGCGCCAATGGCAAGGGCCAGTGCCCACCAGCACGGCCACATGAGAAGCCATGAACCGATGGGACGATCCCACCGCGCCAACTGGGCATAGGGCCAAACGCTTTGCGGCAGCAGGCGGTAGACCCACGTGTTGGGCACCGCATCAGCAACCTTGCCGTGCAGGCTGTCCGGTTTAAGGCTTTCGCTCGGCGCGTTCAATGCTGGCTCCTTGCCGGCTTTCTCTCATGCGCCAGCGTGTCATTTCGAAAGAATTGGTCTTTCCGGCCCCCTTGGTCAAGGCAAGTTGAGCTTTGTAGCCAAGGGTGGGGCGAAGTGTCGTGGACAATTGAGGTTTTTGACCCCGAAAATGCCGCAGGCAGGCGCATCTCCGTGATAGGGTCGCGCCCAATTGTTGTTGGTTCGAAAGCATGCCCATGAACATCCTGCTGATCGGCTCCGGTGGCCGCGAACATGCGCTGGCTTGGAAGCTTGCCCAATCTCCGCTTCTGGAAAAACTTTTCATCTCGCCCGGAAATGGTGGCATGGACCCATTGGGCGAGATCGTCACGCTGGAAGTGACCAATCATCAGGCTGTGATCGATTTCTGCCGCTTGATGGCTGTTGCCTTTGTGGTGATCGGACCGGAAGCACCATTGGTGGATGGGCTGGCGGATAGCTTGCGGGCAGCGGATATTGACGCGTTCGGACCGTCCGCTGCCGCAGCGCAACTGGAAGGTTCCAAAAATTTTACCAAGGCGCTCTGTGCCAAGATGGATATTCCAACCGCCGCCTACGGTCATTTTACCGATGCAGCAGCCGCCCATGCCTATATCGACGCGCAAGGCGCGCCGATTGTGATCAAGGCAGATGGCTTGGCGGCTGGCAAAGGCGTGACCGTTGCCATGACGCTGGAAGAGGCGCATGCGGCAATCGATGACTGCTTCGACGGCGCGTTTGGCGATGCGGGTGCGGAAGTGGTTGTGGAGGAGTTTCTCGAAGGGGAAGAGGCTTCGATGTTCTTCCTGTGTGATGGCAAAACCGCCCTACCCTTTGGCACGGCACAAGACCACAAGCGCGTGGGTGATGGCGATACCGGCGCGAACACCGGCGGCATGGGCGCCTATTCGCCCGCGCCCGTGCTGGACGATGACATGCAGCAGCGCGTGATGCGCGAAATCGTGGAACCTACGCTTAGAGGCATGGCGCAGGCGGGTTCGCCGTTTTCCGGCGTCTTGTATGCGGGGCTTATGATCGACGCCAGCGGGCCGAAGCTGATCGAATACAATGTGCGGTTTGGCGATCCCGAATGTCAGGTTTTGATGGTGCGGCTGGAGAGCGATTTGCTGCCGCTGCTGCTGGCCAGCGCGAAGGGCGATCTTTCCGGTGCAAAGGCCGTGTGGAGCGACGAGGTTGCGCTCACCGTGGTCATGGCCGCAAAGGGTTATCCCGGCGCGTATGAAAAAGGCACGATCATCACCGCGCTCGACGCGCTCTATGATGACCAGATCGAGGTTTTTCATGCGGGCACGGAATTGCGCGGCAAGCATTTGTATGCCGTTGGCGGACGGGTTTTGTGCGTGGTGGCTCGGGCGGAGACAGTAAAGGAAGCGCAAAAACTGGCTTATTATGCGGTGGAAGAGGTCAACTGGCCGGAAGGCTTTTGGCGCACAGACATAGGCTGGCGGGCGATTGCGCGGGAGGAAAGCTGAATGGACGCGCCCAACGACGATCTGCTGATTGAACGCCATGGCCGCGTTCTGGTCGTCTCAATCAACCGCCCACACAGGCGCAACGCTGTCGACCGGGCCACAGGCGACGCGCTCTATGCCGCTTTTAACGATTTTGAGGCCGATGATGGGGTGGATGTTGCCGTTCTCACCGGCACGGAGGGTGCATTTTGCGCCGGGTTTGATCTCATATCGCTGGCCGAATCCGGCTCTTCCGCGCGGGTGGAAGATGGTGGCGAGGGTGATCTGGGGCCAATGGGGCCAACGCGCATGGTGCTTTCAAAGCCCGTGATCGCGGCAATCGAAGGCCACGCGGTCGCTGGCGGTATGGAGCTGGCGCTGTGGTGCGATTTGCGTGTGATGGCGGCCGACGCAACCTTCGGCATCTATTGCCGCCGCTTCGGTGTGCCGCTGGTGGACGGCGGCACGTTCCGGCTGGCGCGCCTGATTGGCGAGAGCCGTGCGATGGATTTGGTGCTGACGGGGCGGCCTGTCGATGCTGCGGAAGCCGAGCGTATTGGGCTGGCAAACCGTGTTGTCCCGTCCGGCACGGCGCTGGATGCGGCTTTGGCGCTGGCGACGAGTCTCACGAAGTTCCCGCAGACCTGCATGCGCAACGATCGCCTGTCCATGCTGCAACAATGGGGCATGAGCCATGATGAAGCGCTGCGGAACGAATACCGTTTGGGACTTGAGACAATGGATACGGGCGAAACGCTGGACGGAGCGAAACGCTTTTCCGGCGGCGAAGGACGCGGGGGGAAGTTTTAGCCCCTACTCCGCCGCCTGCTGCTGGTCGGTATAACCCTTCAATTCGCCGTTGATGACGTAGCGCAAAATTTCGACGACCTCTTCGCTGGTTTTGGTCACGGCAAGTGCTGCCGCATCGACCTCTTTGAGCGCATGGGCGTGTTCGTCCTGATGCATGATGATCGTCGGCTTGTTGAGCGCGGCGGCATAGCCAGCGTCGAACGCCGCGTTCCACTGTTTGTATTTCTCGCCGAAACGAACCACCACAATGTCCGCGCCTTCAATCAAGGTGCGGGTGCGGATGGCGTTCATCTGCGCGCCCTTGTGGTCGTGCCAGAACTTGTTCGGCTCCGCGCCGAGGATCGCGACGCCACAATCGTCAGAGGCTTCGTGATGGGTGACGGGCGCTGCAAAAGCGACCGGCAGGTTGGCGGCTTTTGCACCCGCTTCGATCTGCTCGCGCCAATCGGTGTGGATTTCGCCCGAGAGATAGATGGTCCAGGTTTTCATTGGGATTATCCTTCGATTTTGGAGAAGTCTGCCACCGCGCCCGTGGCGTCGCGGATGCGACGCATGAGGGCGAGACGGTTGGCGCGGATGGTGGCGTCTTCGGCGTTGACCATGACCTTTTCGAAGAAATTATCAACCGGCTCGCGCAGCTGGGACAGCGCGGTCATTGCAGCGGAATAGTCTTCGTTTTCAATGGCCTGAGCGGCATCGCTCTCAGCTTGATTCACGGCATTGAAAAGAGCTTTTTCTTCCGCTTCTTCAAGTTTTGATTCAAGCACTTCATCCGCAATGTGAGTGCCCTTCTTCTCCTCCGCCGCAAGAATGTTGGCGGCGCGTTTCGTGCCGGCGAGCAGGTTCTTGCCGTCGTCGGTGGCGAGGAAAGAACCAAGCGCTTCGACGCGGCGGGTGATGGCGAGAATGTCGTCATTCACGACTTCCCCACCTCCCCCTTGAGGGGAGGTCGAAGGCGCGGCAGCGGCTTCGGGTGGGGGGCCGGATTGGGCATCAGTGTTCGCATCTGCACTCGCACCCCCACCCCGATCAGCTTCGCTTCTCGGACCTCCCCGCGAGGGGGAGGTGGGCTGGGAGATCACGGCGTCGATGAGGTCGTGCCGAGCGCCGGAATCGCGGAGGTAGTTTTTCAGGCGGTCGTGGAAGAAGGAAAGGAGGTCGGCAACAACTTCATCCATTTTTGAAAAATCTTCATCAAACATAAGGCCGCGCGTTTCGCTGATAAGGTACGAGAACACTCTATCAGTGTGAGATTCTGGAACACCGGCATCATAGAGTTCTTGGAGCTTTCCTACTTGCTCAGCGGTCTTCACATCCAAAATATCTCCCCAAATCCATACGTAATGATTTTCTAAAATATCGAGTAGCTCAACGCTCAATCCATTTTGCGCAATCAACCGAATAACCCCCAAAGCTGCACGCCTCAGCGCATAGGGGTCTTTTGAACCCGTTGGCTTTTCATCAATCGCCCAGAAACCGACAAGCGTATCCAACTTATCGGCCAGCGCGACTGTCACGCTCACAGGATCGGTCGGCACGTCGTCGCTTGGACCCAGCGGCGAATAGTGTTCTTCGCAGGCCAAGGCCACACTTTCCGACTCCTCTGCTTTCAGCGCATAGCGCTTTCCCATACCGCCTTGGAGTTCGGGGAATTCGTAGACCATCTGGCTGTTGAGATCGGCCTTGCAGATTTCGGCGGCGCGTTTCGCCTGCTCGACGTCTGCGCCGACGATGGGCGCGAGTTCTTCGGCCAGCGCAACGATGCGCCTTACGCGGTCGCCCTGGCTGCCAAGTTTGGCGTGGAAGGTGACGGTGTCGAGCTTCTCCAGCCAAGGGGTGAAGCCCTCAGTCGCCACCGTCTGCAAATCGGTTTCCCAGAAGAATTTCGCATCGCTCAACCGCGCGTTGACGACCTTGGCGTTGCCAAGCGCGATTTCCTTGCCGCCGTCGCTGGCCTCAATGGCGGCGACCAGCAGGAATTTGTTCGACAGCTTCTTTTGTGCACCGGCTCCGCCTTGGCCACTCTTCCCATCGCGCAGCACGAAACACTTCTGGTTTTCCTTAATCGTCAGGCGGATGACTTCCGGCGGGATGTCGAGGAATTCCGTGCCGAATTCGCCCATGATCGCCACGGGCCATTCGACCAGATTGCCGACCTCTTCCAGCAAGCCCTCGTCTTCCACCAATTCCAAGCCCTGCGCGAAGGCGAGGTTGTTGGCGTCGGCTTTGATGATTTCCTTGCGGCGGTCGGCGTCGAGGATCACCTTCGCCTTTTCCAGCGCCGCGATGTAATCGTCGAAGCGGCGCACCTTAATGGCGTCCGGCGCGTGGAAGCGGTGGCCGTAGGTGATGTTGCCGCTCTTGATGCCGCTGATTTCAAAATCCACCACGACGGGTTCTTCCGTCTCTGGCCCGAACGTGCAGACGATGGATTGCAGCGGACGCACCCATTTCAGCGCGCCAGCCTCGCGCGAGGCTTTGCCCCAGCGCATAGATTTGGGCCAAGGGAAATTGCGGATGATTTCCGGCATGATCGAAGCGATTATCTCTTCCGCCGCCCTGCCCGGTTTTTCGATCACGGCGACGTAAAAATCGCCCTTTTTTGAATCACTTCGCACCTGCGCTTGATCAATTGATTCAAGCCCCGCGCCGCGCAAAAAACCTTCGATGGCCTTTTCCGGCGCATCGGTGCGCGGGCCTTTGCGCTCTTCTTTGACGTCCTTGGAACGGGCGGTCAGGCCGCGAATATCGAGGGTCAGACGGCGCGGCGTCCAGTATTCCCGCGCGCCCTCATAGGTCAGCCCCGCATCGACCAGTGCATCCGTGACGGCCTTGCGCAAATCGCCCGCCGCTTTGCGCTGCATGCGGGCAGGGATTTCTTCGGAGCGAAGTTCGAGGAGGAGATCAGGCATCGTGTTTTTGGCCCCGCATGCTTTTTGCGTTTGCACGTCCTCGCTGCGCTGCGGGCGATGCGGGGCGGGCAGAAATTTCTTCGGAGCGAAGTTCGGGGAGGAGATCAGGCATGGCTTAATTGGACCGCGAAATAGGATTGCAGCCTCTTACCAACCCGCTCAGGCAAAGTCAGCCTTCAGCACACAAAAAAGGGCACCTCCTCTTGGAGAGATGCCCTTTGCGGTTCGTGGGAAACCGGCTTTAGCTTGATGGCAGAAGCACGCGGTTGATAACGTGGATGACGCCGTTGGATGCTTTCACATCGGCCTGAATGACGCGGGCATTGTCTACGCGCACGCGGCCGAAACGCTTGCGCACGCGGATCGTGCGGTCGCCACGGGCTTTCAGCGTGCGAATGTGGGTGGATTTACGCGGCACATCACGGGCGAGAACGCGGCCGGGAATGACGTGGTATTTCAAAATCGCCGCCAGCTTGTGGCGGTTTTTCGGCTTCAGCAGATCCTGCACGGTGCCTTTTGGCAGGCGGGCAAATGCAGCATCCGTGGGCGCAAAGACCGTGATGCCGCGCGTGTGGCCGAGTGTTCCGACAAGGCCAGCGGCTTTGGCGGCGGCGAGCAGCGTGTTGAACTTGCCGGTCGATGCGGCGGTTTTCACGATATTGGCTGAATGAGCCGAAAGCGTTGTGGCCGCAGTGATCGCCACTGCAGTTGCCAGCGCCTTGAAGGTGAGTTTGGTCATTGGTCCATCCCTTTTCGATTTTATTAGCGTCATTGTCCTCCCGAACGCTTGTGTTCGGAATGGGCAAGTTACGCGGTCAAAATCGGAAAGGTTTCAGACCCGCTCTCTAGGCTGGCTTGTGGCTGCCGTCGCAGAAGGGTGCGTTGCCGGTTTCTTTGCAGGTGCAGAAGAACTTCCGACCATCGGCTTCGGCGGTCCATTTCATGGGCGAGAATTCGCCACCCTGATGGGAGCCGTCGCAGAATGGTTGCTTCGACGACTGGCCACACGTGCACCAAAAATAGCTTTTGCCAGCTTCCACTTCGACAGGAATGGAGGCGTCTCCAGCTCTTTTGGGTTTGGTCATGTTTCAGGCTCCTTAGGCTGCGGATTGTTTGGCGTCTGGCTGCGCCCCGCCTGCCTCTGTCTGCAGGAATGCTTCGCCGCAGGCTTTGGACAGGTCGCGCACGAGGCCGATATAGCGCTGGCGGTCGGTGACTGAAATGACGCCGCGGGCATCCAGCAGATTGAAGATGTGGCTGGCTTTGATGCACTGGTCGTAGGCTGGCAAGGCCATGACGATGGCGCGGTCTTTCTTGGGATCAACAGGATCAGCGGCCAGAATACGCCGGCACTCGGCTTCGGCGTCTTTGAAGTGCTGCAGCAGCGTTTCGGTGTCGGCGATGTCGAAATTCCAGCGCGAATACTGACGCTCGGCTTCTTGGAAAACCTCGCCATAGGAGACGCGGTCTTCGCCCTCGCCGCCGTTGAAATTCAGATCATAAACGTCATCGACGTCCTGCACGTACATGGCGAGGCGCTCCAGCCCGTAGGTCAATTCGCCCGATACGGGTGAACATTCCTGTCCGCAGACTTGCTGAAAGTATGTGAACTGCGACACTTCCATGCCATCGCACCAGACTTCCCAACCGAGGCCCCAAGCTCCGAGGGTCGGGCTTTCCCAGTCGTCTTCCACGAAGCGAATGTCATGCAGCATCGGGTCGATGCCGATTGCGGCTAGCGATCCGAGGTAGAGTTCTTGCAGGTCTGGCGGCGATGGTTTGAGCAGCACTTGGTATTGGTAATAGTGCTGCAAGCGGTTGGGGTTTTCGCCATAGCGACCATCCGTCGGACGGCGGCTTGGCTGAACGTAAGCCGCTTTCCAAGGGCGGGGGCCGAGCGCGCGCAGGGTTGTTGCCGGGTGGAACGTGCCTGCGCCCACTTCCATGTCATAGGGCTGCAAAATCACACAGCCGTGCTTGGCCCAATAATCGTGGAGCGTCAGAATGAGGCCCTGAAAGGAATTTTTGGGGTCGTGGGTCATTGCCGTTTTTGCAGTTCGGGCTGAGTGAAGATGGCCGACAGGTGCCACGGCGCAGGCGGATTCGTCAATGTGTGACGGATGGCACATCGCTTAGCAGCGGCAGGCATTAGTCTCAACTCATCGGCAAGGGTATCAATCGCCCCTCGAACACCTGCGCTGATCGTTCTTATGAGTGTCACACCCCGACATTCGCAAGAGGGAACGAGGGAGAACGTCCTTTTTACGTTCTCCCTCCATTCTCTTTCCCAACAAAATCACTTTTTCGGACGGTATTTCCCGGTCTCGGGATCAACTTCCAGTTCGGGCATTTGCTTAGGGTCTTCCGAGCGCAAGCGTTCTTCGCGCTTGAGGGCATCCATGTGCTTCTTGAAAGACTGGTAGGCGACGTAGGCCACTCCACCAATTGCCGCGACCGCGATCAACTGCACCATTTCAGTTTCCTCATAATCCGTATCGCGCCCAAAGCGCTTTTTCTTCCGCAAGCTCAGCGACACGGTCTACAGCGGCTGTGACGAGGCTTTCCTTGTCGAGCATGATACCATTGCCGGAGCGACGGCCAAAGAGGCCCTTTTTGACTTCCATCACTTGCAGTTCGACCTTGTCGCCATAGCGCTGGCGCAAAGTCGAGCGGATGTCGCCGATTTCATCGACAAGACCGAGCTTTTTGCCCGCCATTCCCGTCCAGAATGCGCCAGTAAAAAGCGTATCGTCTTCTTGCAGCTTAGAACCTCGGCTGTCCCGTACGAGGTCAATAAAAACAGCGTGAATTTCAAGCTGAAGCTGTTTTAGTCGGTCGATATCCGCTTTTTTCGCTGGCAGGAACGGATCGAGCACCGATTTGTTCTGACCGGCAGTGTATACGCGCCGTTCGACGCCCAATTTGTCGATGGCTTCCACAAAGCCGAAGCTGGATGAAATGACACCGATGGAACCAACGATGCTGGACGGGTCGACCGTAATATCGTCGCCAGCGCAGGCGATCATATATCCACCGGATGCAGCAACATCTTCAACGAAGACGTGAACTTTCTTGCCCTTTTCCTTCGCCAAATCACGGATGCGCTTGTAGATCAGCCGCGATTGCACGGGCGACCCCCCCGGCGAATTGACCACGATAGCGACAGCAGGTGCTTTTTTGACGGAGAACGCTCGCTCAAGGGGTTCTGCCACACCGGCCATCGAGAGCGTGGGGCGTAGGCTTGAGCCGCCAGCTGCGATCATACCGTTCATGCGCACGACCGGAATCGTGACCGATTTGCCCGGCATCATTTTCTTAAACAGGTTTGCCACGATTGCCCTTTTCTCGTTCGCGTCTTTGCGATTTTCGTTGAGTGGTAAATGTGGGTTTGGCGAAGCATAAATCAACGGTGCTGCGACGCTAAGCCTGCATCGACACGAAACCCTGTCCTGCAAACACCGCATCTGCTGTTTGCGTAAACGTTCCATCCGCTTGGTGCAAAATGATTGGCGGCAGCAGTTGCAACGGTGCTGCGCTCGCCTTTTGAGCGCATACGAGAATGCGCTTGGCGGCTGCCACTTGCTTCGATTGCACAGGCTTGATGGCTATTGCCCCGAACCGGCCCTGCATCGCTTGCAGCACCTCCGGCAAGTTGACCGGGCGCAAGATGAAGGTGATGACGCCCTTGGATTTGAGCATTGTGTTTGCGCTGATGATCCATTTCGTCAGACCGCCCTCCTCCATCTGATGGGCAGCCGCACGTTTCGGGTCTGGCGAGGCGCGGTGATCGGCGGTGTTGTAGGGAGGATTGGCAACAATGCGGTCATAGCAGCCGTGGGTCCGGTCGCTGGCCTTCTTCATCTGGGCGGTATCGGTGACGTCAGCCCGCACCAGCCTCATTCGAGCAGCGAGATGGTCGTTGAACGGGTCCATCATCGCGCCATAAATCAATTGCGTCATCTCAATGTCGCGCTCAATCAAGTCAACCTGGCAGGCAGGGCATCGATTCAGCACCGCCATACCAACTGCGCCGTTTCCCGCGCCATAGTCAGCCACCAGTCCTACTTGATCAGATGGCACGGTCGCCGCCAACAAAAGCGCGTCCATTCCGGGGCGATGAGCGGTTTTTGACTGTTGGTGAACGCGGAAAGTGTTGCTGTGAAGGCCAGCCACGGTCATTTCACCGGGATCCGACATTGCCTAGACCGGCCGCACGAGCTTTTCGGGCAATTCATCGCCCAGTCCGTTTTCTTTCAGCAGGCGGCGGGCGTTGTGAATTTCGTCTGTACCAACCATCACCCGCTTGGCCAAAATTCCGACCGAGCCTTCCAGAATGGACATATGCTGATCGGCAACAAAATGCATGATCCCTTCGTCGTTCAGCAAAGACTGAACGAAGGAAATCGTGACGGGATTATTGGTGCGCAACAATTCTTCCATGCCCCTGTCTAGCGCTTGAAACGGCACAAAGGAACCGCACAATCGCCCTATCACGGGCAATGACGAAAAATTCATGTTGAAGGCCTACAAAGTGCAGCAAGCGCGGCGCTATGGCCCCTTGTGAACGGCGTTTGCGCTCCATACTGTCCCAGCAAATCGATGTAATAGGCAGTTTTGATATGGGCGTTGTCGTTCCCCTGAGCGGAAACCGAGAGCCGAAGGCGAGCGTCAAGCCGCTGGTGGATTTGACCAAGGCGGACATGGACCGGGTAAATCGGCTCATCCTGTCGAAAACCGGCTCCGACGTGCAAATGATCCCGGAAGTCGCCAAACATCTAATAGACTCCGGCGGCAAGCGCCTTCGCCCAATGCTGACGCTGGCAGCCGCGCGGATGTGTGGCTACGAAGGCGATCATCACATCACGCTCGCGGCTTCGGTTGAATTTATGCACACCGCAACGCTGTTGCACGACGATGTGGTGGACGAGTCCGGCATGCGGCGCGGCAAGCAGGCAGCACGCATGGTCTGGGGCAACCAAGCAAGCGTGCTGGTGGGCGACTTTCTGCTTGGTCAAGCGTTTCGCATGATGGTTGATGCCGGCTCAATGGAAGCGCTTGATGTGCTTTCCACCGCGGCAACTGTTATCGCAGAAGGCGAAGTCATGCAGCTTTCTGCGGCCCAGAGCATGCAGACGACCGAAGATGATTACCTCGCGGTTATTCGCGCTAAGACGGCAGCACTGTTTTCCGCGGCGACAGAAGTTGGCCCCATTCTGGCTGAATCGGACAAGTCCGTTCGCGATGCATTCCGCTCCTACGGCACAAATCTCGGCCTTGCCTTCCAACTGATTGACGATGCCCTCGACTATGGCGGCTCGAAATCCGATCTTGGCAAAGACATCGGCGACGATTTTTTCGAGGGCAAAATTACCCTGCCTGTTCTGCTCGCATGGCGGCGCGGAAATGAAGAAGAGCGTGATTTCTGGCGCAAGGCGATGGAAAGCGACTCTGCTGACGAAGAAGCACTGCAGCATGCGATCGCGCTCATTCAAAAGCATGGCGCATTGGGCGACACGATTGCCCGCGCTCGACACTACGGCGAAATGGCCCGCGATGCGTTGGCTCCCCTGCCCGAAGGTGAAATTAAGCAGGCGCTTCTTGATGTGGTGGAATTCTGCGTTAGCCGTGTAAGCTAGGTCCAACGCTGGGCGAATCGCTTTCAGGCGTTCGCTTTTGGGCAATTGGGGTTGCCTTCAAGCTGCCTTGTTTATTGGCCCTGATGAGGCAACACTTCGGGGCAATGAAAGCGATGATGTTGACGCTTTGAAAACATTCAGGGCGCTAACATCGGCGGCAAGTTTTTATGAAACGGGCGTGAGGGTTTAGGCAATCCAAGCACCGGGGGCTAAGGAGCATTTTATGACACAGCAGAATTTCGCAACCGCGCTGGCGCGGTTGGCAAAGACTTCGGCAGCTCTTGCTCTGCTTGGCGCCGCCTCGATGACCGCAGTTCAGGCTGAAACGAAGAGCGAAGAGCCGCAGATTGAAGTGGGCCGCTCTCTTTCGGGCAATTATCTGGCAGCGCGCATTGCCAACACCGACAAAGACACAGAATCCGCCTCTCAGTTCTTTCGTGGCGCAATGGCGCTGGACCCCGACAATGTGGAATTGAAGCAACGCGCTTTCCAAACCTTTATCGCCAATGGCAATTTCGATGAAGGCGTGTCGCTGGGCAAGCAATTGACGCAAGCCAATATGGCACCTGAAATGGCGTCCATTATTCTTGCCGTTGATCGCATCCGGGCCAAAGAGTGGACTGCGGCTGAACGTGAACTCAGCAAAGATTGGCGTTCAGCGCTGGATCGCTTGTTGGCCGGTCTTGTTCTGGGTTGGGCACAGGCAGGAGACAACCGTCCGGAAGAGGCTTTGGCAACAGTCGATGCCCTGACAGGTCCGGCTTGGTTTGACCTGTTCGTGGACTATCACGGCGGCCTGATCGCGCTTCATTCTGGCGACAGCAATGGCGCGATCCAGCGTCTGACCAAGGCTTTCGACAATCGGGCTGCGGGTCGCGCAGCGACGGTCACTTATATGCGCGTGGTGCAAGCGCTGGCTGTTGCTCATTGGAAAGCGGGCAACCGCGAAAAAGCAAAGGAAATGGCTGACCACGCCATTGCCGCGCAGCCGCAAAACCCAGTGTTTGAAGAAATGCACGCCCGCGTTGTCAGCGGCCAAGGCTTGAACAATCCGTTCACCTCAGCCCAACGCGGCGCAGCAGAAGTGTTTTTGAACCTTGGCACGGCGATCAACCGCGATGGCGGCGAGGATTTTGCCCGCGTCTACCTGCAGCTCGCCAATGTGCTGGCCAGCAAAGACGAGACGATTATGATCCAGCTTGCCGATCTCTACGATCAGCAAAACCTGATGCTGCGTGCTAACGCGCTGTTTGCAAAAATTCCGCCGGAATCTCCCTACTTCCGCACGGCGCAGTTGGAGGTGGCCATCAACCTCGACGCACTGGACCGTTTCGACGAAGCGCAGAGCATTCTCGATAGCCTGATCAAGACCGCACCCGATGATCTGACCACCCATCTGGCTTATGGCGCAGTGCTGGCGCGGCACGAGAAATTTGCCGAAGCCATTCCGGTTTACACGAGCCTGATTGAGCGTTTGGAACAGCCTGAGCGGTATCACTGGTCGCTGTTTTATCGCCAAGGCATCGCCTATGAGCGCACGAAGCAGTGGGAGAAAGCTGAAGTTGCTTTCAACAAGGCGCTGGAGCTTTATCCCGATGAGCCAAATGTTCTGAACTATCTCGGCTATTCGTGGATCGATATGGGCATCAACCTGGAAAAAGGGTTGGAACTGGTTCAACGAGCCGTCGATATCCGCCCAAACGATGGATACATCGTCGATTCACTTGGCTGGGCCTATTATCGCCTCGGCGACTATGACAAAGCCGTTGAGCATCTTGAGCGCGCCGTCTCGCTGCGTCCGGGCGATCCGACTATCAACGACCATTTGGGCGATGCCTATTGGATGGCGGATCGCAAACTGGAAGCCACGTTCCAGTGGCGGCAGGCATTGGCGCTGGAGCCACCATCCGAAGAAGAAGCAAAGGCAATTCTCGACAAGCTGGAAAACGGCTTCAAGGAGCCTTCTCCGCGCCTTGCCAAGCCCGAAGAGACGAAACCTGACAACGGCTAGATCAGCCCCGCTCGTGCCGAACGGCAATCGGTGAGACGATGGTTTTGCGCGTTGACGCCTATGCGAAAGTAAACCTCGCGCTGCACATCTTGGGCCAGCGGAGCGATGGCTATCATCTGCTCGACAGTATCGTCACCTTCGCTCGCTATGGCGACACGCTTACGATCGCGCCAAGCAGCAACGAAATCTCACTGGAGCTGCATGGGCCCGAGGCCGACAACCTGAAAGCGGATGCTGACAATCTGGTGATGCGTGCTGCAAAGGCGCTGGCAGGAGAGCGCAACAATTTAGGTGCGCGGCTGACGCTCACCAAGCGTTTGCCCGTCTCCTCTGGCATAGGCGGAGGCTCTGCCGATGCTGCGGCTGCCTTGCGCGGGTTGAACGAGTTCTGGGCGCTAAATCTTCCCCAGGAAAAGCTGGCAGCCATTGCGCTGGAATTGGGTGCAGACGTTCCCATGTGCCTCGCCAGCACGCCTTTGCGCGCTCGGGGAATTGGCGAAGACATTACGCCCCTCGCTTTGCCTTCCAAGAATATGGTTTTGGTCAATCCACGAATTTCGGTTTCGACACCGGCTGTGTTCTCGGCCCTAGCCATCAAGGAGAACCCTGCCATAGCAGATACGCTCTCACGGCCTCTGTGGGAGAGCATCGCAGACACAACACGCAATGACCTGCAAAACCCTGCAATCGCGCTGGTGCCCGAAATTTCGCAATGTCTGGAGACGTTAAGCGCGGCACCAGGTTGTCGTTTCGCCAGAATGTCCGGTTCCGGTGCCACCTGTTTTGGGATATTTGACGAGGATGAAGCCGCAAATGCGGCCAAAGAAGCGATTGCAGTCAAGCACCCCCAGTGGTGGGTTGTGGCGACGCAAACCGTTTCTTGAACCAACACTCAAAAGGCCAGTTTTATGAGCCGCATTGACGACACCCAGCCCTTCATCGCGATCAACATCGCCGTGCTCACCGTATCCGACACGCGCACGCTTGCAGACGACCGCTCAGGCGACACCTTGGTGGCGCGCATTGAAGAGGCAGGCCACAGCGTTGCCGCGCGGGCAATTGAGAAAGACGACGTGGATGCACTGCAAAGCCGCGTGGGGACTTGGGCGCTTGATAAAGATATCGACGTTATCATCACCACCGGTGGCACGGGCTTTACCGGGCGCGACGTAACGCCCGACGCGCTGGAACCGCTGTTTGACAAGCGTATGGACGGGTTTTCCATTGCCTTTCACATGCTCAGCCATTCGAAGATCGGCTCTTCCACCATCCAGTCTCGCGCGACTGCTGGGCTGATCGGCACAACCTTTGTTTTCTGCCTGCCCGGCTCGCCCGGCGCCTGCAAAGACGCTTGGGACGGCATTTTGAAAATGCAACTCGATTACCGCCATAAGCCCTGCAACTTCATCGAGATTATGCCGAGGCTCGATGAGCACTTGAAGCGCGGCAGTAGCTAGCATTCCACAAACTTATTTTTGTTCTTGATTTGTTCCAATTATCGCAATAGGAATATATGCAAGACAGGAATCGCAGCCCAGCAGCCGCGCAACGTGGAGTGAAACATGACCAATATTCTTGATACGATCCACGATGCCGACCGCTTTGCCTTTGTGAAAGGCGGCAGCGCGGCAAAAAGCGAACGCGTTGTGGCCCGCTCTGGCATGCGCGTGGAAGATGTTCGCCGCCGCGGACGGGGCGCTGGGATTAATCCAAGCGGTCGTTTTGAGCCGATGAGCCGCCACGTTTTTGACGATGGCTGGCAGACGTTGGACGAACTGCCCCCATTCAAAACGGAAGTGACCAGCGAAACGCCGCGCACGATCATTACGCGAAACGATTCTCCAGATTTGCCTTTTGATCGTTCGATCAACCCCTATCGCGGTTGCGAACATGGCTGCGTCTACTGCTTCGCCCGCCCGACGCATTCCTATATGGGGCTTTCGGCAGGGCTGGATTTCGAGAGCAAATTGTTTGCCAAGCAAGACGCTGCAAAGTTGCTGCGCAAGGAATTGGCAAATCCAAACTACAAGGCGAAATCCATGGCTTTGGGGACGAACACCGACCCCTATCAGCCGATTGAAAAGACATGGAGGGTAACGCGTTCGATCCTGGAAGTGCTTGAGGAAACCAATCATCCAGTGGGAATCGTCACCAAGTCTGCCCTTGTGACCCGCGATATCGATATTCTTTCGCGCATGGCCGAGAAGGGTTTGGCGCGGGTGGCCATTTCGGTGACCTCGCTTGATCGCCGCCTCTCACGGGCGATGGAGCCACGCGCGGCAACACCGTCTCTGCGGCTGGATACGATACGGCAATTGAGCGAAGCGGGTATTCCTGTCTCTGTGATGCTCGCGCCATTGGCGCCAGCGCTGAACGACCACGAGATGGAGCGGATTTTGGATGCGGCCCATGCCAACGGCGCACGGGATGCCGGATACATCCTACTACGCCTGCCACACGAGGTGAGCGGCTTGTTCAAGGAATGGTTGCTGCGTCACTATCCCGACAAATACACCCATGTTCTGTCCGTGCTCCGGTCGATGCGTGGCGGAAAGGACTATGACGCCGAATTTGGCACCCGACTGCGCGGCCAGGGCCCCTACGCTTGGCAGTTGGGTCGCCGATTTGAAATCGCCACGAAGAAACTGGGTATGGGACAAATCAGAAGCGGCTTGCGCACCGATTTGTTTCAGCCACCTGAAGTTGCGGGGCAGCAATTGTCTCTCTTCTAAACCGTATTTCTCTCTTTAATGGGTGTTGCAGTTGGAATGATTTCCATCAGCATCATCCATCCCGAATTCGCTGCGTTAGCACAGACCCGCTTTCCCCAACTCGTTCCAGGGCTCTGTTTGTTTGAGTTTGCGCGCAGCGATTTTTTCCGATGCTCAACACCCCGTGGGCACGGAAAACCCTTGCGGAGAATCGGCCGGAGCGAAAGGATGCGACCCCATGCGCACCCTTCCCGCCGATTCTCCGCAGCTTTTTTCGCCCACAGGCGGAGCCGGACCAACATTTGACCATGAGCAGATCTGGGCCGACCAAGGTTTGATCGTCTGCGGTTGTGATGAGGCGGGACGCGGGCCATTGGCAGGCTCTGTTACCGCAGCCGCTGTGGTTTTGGATGTCACCAATATCCCCGACGGTCTCGACGATTCCAAAAAGCTCTCCGAAAAACGCCGCGAAGCCTTGTTTCACGAAATCATGGTCCACCACGCGGTTGCAGCCATTTGCCTAAACGCAGCCACCATTGACGCCATGAACATCCGTGCAGCCTCGCTCAAGGCCATGGAAATGGCAGTGGCGGCGCTGCCCTTGATGGTTGAGCACAGTTTGATTGATGGCAATGCGGTGCCAGATGGCCTGAAAGGCCGCGCAACGGCTTTGGTAAAGGGCGACTCACGCAGCCTGTCCATCGCGGCTGCATCCATCGTCGCAAAAGTGCTGCGAGATAGGCAGATGGTTCATGCGGACAGTCTCTTTCCGCAATACGGTTTTGCCGGACACAAGGGTTATCCTTCGGCGGCACACCGGGAATTGGTGGCTCAAATCGGCCCCTGCCCGCTGCACCGCAAAACCTTCGCGCCTGTCCGCAAAGCGCTTGAGGCGCGACGGGGCAACAAAAAACCCGACTGAAATAAACCAGCCGGGCTTTTGAAAATCGATTGATAGACGACTGATCAGTTCATACGGGCTTTCACTTCAGCCAAACTCTTCTTGAGAAGATCGCCGGAAGTTGCTCCGGACATCTTCTTGCCGATCAGAGCCTCGGCAGCCTCGACTGCAACATCAACCGCTGCCGCCTTAACTTCGGCCACCGCACCAGCTTCCGCCTGAGCGATTTTCTGCTCTGCCAGCATCGTGCGCCGTTCAACATATTCAGCTGTTTTGCGCTCTGCGTCCGCTTTCATGGCCTCAGCTTCGCGTTTGGCTGCTGTGACAATACCTTCAGCTTCCGCTTCGGCCTCTTTGCGTTTGCGCTGATACTCGGCCAGCAACTGCTGAGCCTCTTCGCGCAGACGACGGGCCTCTTCCAGATCCGTGCGGATTTTGTCAGCACGGCCATCGAGGCCCTTGGTGATCATTGCCGGCACTTTGAGGTAGGCAATCAAACAGAAAAACAAGATCAGAGCGATGAAGGCCCAAAAGGTCGAATCCATGCCGGTTCTCCTAGCGCTTCACGCCGGAAACCGCTGATGCGATTTCGGCTTTGGTGGTTTTTCCGCCCATAATTTCAGACAACAACGCAGCTGTCGTGTCTTCGGCGATTTTTCCCACTTCGCCCATGGCTTTGGCCTTTGTCGCAGAAATGCGCTTTTCGGCTTCGGCTACTCTGGCAGCCATTTCGGCTTCCACACCAGCGCGGGTCGTTTCAACTTCGCTCTTGGCAGAGTCACGAGCGTCCTGCGCAATCGCGTGGGCCTTTGATTTGGCTTCCGCGAGTTCCTGCTCATAGGCGGCGTGGGCCGCATTGGATTCCTCTTTGAGGCGGTTGGCCTCATCAAGATCCTGCGCAATACGGTCGCTGCGCACTTCCAAAATGGAGGAAATTCGCGGCAACGCCACTTTGGCCATAAGGTAGTAGAAAAGGCCAAAGGTTAGCGCCAGCCACAAGAGCTGGGATGGATATGTTTCGGTTTGGAGCGGCGGGAATTGTTGCTGCGAAGCGTCCGCTTGTCCAACCTCTGTATTGGTCGTCGCCATGAGAAAACCTGTGCTTTTAAAAGCCTTACCGTTTCTGAAAGGTCGGTGTCGGTGCGCGCACTTTGGCGCGCACCGACGAAACCAAAATCAGGTGAACAGCAGCAGGAGTGCGACGAGCAGCGAGAAGATGCCCAGAGCTTCCGTCACGGCGAAGCCAAAGATAAGGCGGCCAAACTGACCGTCAGCGGCTGACGGGTTGCGCAGTGCGCCGGAGAGGTATGAGCCAAACATGTTGCCCAGGCCAATGCCCACGCCGCCCATGCCGAGGCATGCGATGCCTGCACCGATAGCTTTTGCTGCTTCAACTTCCATAATGTGTTCCTTCGTTGGTCGAAATGGATGAGTTCAGGTGAATTGTCTCTCTCTAGAGCGGACGCCCTAGTGAGAAGGATGGATCGCGTCGTTGATGTACATGCACGTCAAGATCGCGAAAACGTATGCCTGGAGGAAAGAAACCAGGAATTCGAGGCCGGTGAGTGCCACCGTGAAGAGCAGCGGCAAGATAGCGCCGACGATGCCGCCAATGCCCAGCGCGCTCAAGCTGACAACAAAGCCAGCGAACACTTTGAGCGTAATGTGACCGGCCAGCATGTTAGCGAACAGACGCACAGACAGGCTGAGCGGACGGGAAAGGAAAGAGATAACTTCGATAAGCACAACGATCGGGATCAGATATCCCGGCACGCCGGACGGCACAAAAAGCTTTAGGAAGACTAGTCCATTGCGGTAGAAGCCGTAGACCACCACAACGGTCATAACGAGCATTGCCAGCGCGAAGGTCACGATGATGTGGGATGTAAATGTAAAGAAGTAAGGCACCATGCCAAAGAAGTTGGCGATGAGTATGAAAACGAACAGCGAAAAGACGAAAGGAAAGAACTTCATTCCCTCTTTGCCGGCGCTTGATCGCAGCATATCCGCGATAAATTCGTAGATCATTTCCGAAATTGACTGCGCACGGCCGGGAATAAGCCCACGGCCTGATGTGGTCATGATCAGAAACGCTGAGGAGAAGGCAACGGTCGCCACCATGAACAAAGCCGAGTTGGTGAACGAGATATCCAGCCCGCCGATTTCCAGCGGCAGGATCTTGGAAATGTTAAACTGGCTGATCGGATCGTTTGCCAAGGGTGCCTCGTCGTATCTCTGGTCAACAGCCGAGCGGGATCGCCCAGCGTCTAAGTCGGCGTTCGTTTGGCACAAAACAGGTCCACATCACAAGACGTAACCTGTCGCATACCCGCGAAATGCAGTGAATTTTCACTGCCGTCATCCAGACAGCGATTGGGAATGCCTTTTGGCCACCCTACCCCGCATCGTCTTCGGCGTCCTTATGGCCACGCAATGGTGATTCTGCAACCTTCCCCACGGCCCTTAAAACATTGACGATTCCGGCGGCGAAGCCAAGCAGGAGAAAGATGAGAAGACCAAAGGGTGAAACCCCGAAAAACGCGTCGATCCCATAGCCGATCAATGCACCCACCACAATGGCTGCGATGAACTCTGAACTGAGACGAAAGGCTTGCGCCATTTGGGCTTTGTCGGCCTGCGGCGCTTCATTTTCAGTCTGCGCGCGCTCGCTTTTGCTGCGGCCAATGCGTTCTTCGAGGCGCTTTAGACGCGCGTCGAGATCGCCGTCAGATTTTAGATCATTGCTCATTGAAAAGGCTCGCTTACGCCACACAGCAAGGCAACATGCCCAACGCAGCGACCGTAGGAACGGCGCAAGCTCAAGTCAATTTGTGCGTTGGCCTAGCTCCAACCGCCGTTGCGGGTGCGGTAGAAAATGTGACGGCCGATCTTTGTGAGGCGCTTCATGCTTTTGCGCCAGCGCGGCCACACATAATCAGCGTGGTAGTGTGTGGAAGAGCCAACGGACCTCAACCAAGTGCGTCCGAAGACGGCATCATCGGAAACAGACTGAGCCATTTTCCAGTGCTTTCGTGATCTGACCTTATCGCGAATGCCATCGCAGGTGAACGAGAACTGGCAGGCGTTGCGCATGTGTTTGTTTTGATAAACCACACCGCAAATAGTGTTTGGATAAGAAGGGTTTTTCACCCGGTTCAAGATAACCTGCGCAACCGCTTGCTGGCCTTTTTTCGGTTCGCCGCGGGCTTCAAAATAGATGCCGATTGCAAGACAGCGGCGTTGTGCCGCGGAGCTGGAATTACGCGGGAGAGGATTTGCTGCCCATTTGTGGTCGTAGCGGCCAAGCCGGATCAGCGATGCACGCTTCGGTGCTACTTTTGGGCGCCATGTCGGGACCACTGCTGCAATTGTCGGCGCATCCTGATTCAACAGTGTGTCGAAAGGCGCGGTGTCGATTTGTTGCTGTTGCGTGGGCGCGTAAGCGGTCGTTATGAGTGTGGCCGCATCTACGGCTGCAAGCTTGCGATCTTTATAAGCTGGCGGCTTGCCGGTGGTTTCGACGCTCACCTCTCCTCGAGCGATGGCGATGGCCAGTTCCCGCTCGGATTGTTTGCGCTCAGCCAATATCGCAGCACGACGTTTTTCGACCTGCGCTTGGGCCAGCTCACTGGCGCGCTCTTCTTTCTTTTCCCAACGGGCAAAGGTGTTCGAGGCCGAATCTTCTGTCTGCACAGGCAGTGCGAATGGAATGTCCTGCGTAAGCGCAATGTCGGGGGCTTTATCGACCGCTACGGGCAGGATTTTGGGAACTTCCGCTACCTCTTTGTCGCCAAAGCGATGGGCAGCGATTTTGACAAGCCGGTCGCCCTTTAGAGCGCGGTTGATCTTCGGCGCCTTGATAGAGCTTGCGGAAACGACAGGGCCGGTCAGCAAAACGCGTTTGGTGTTTATCAGCGCTTTTGAAAAAGGTTCGCGAGCGGATTCCGGTGCAGCAATCAATCTTGCGCTGATCGGTTCGTCGTGCAACCGCGCAAGCCACCGTTGGCCTTGCGGCAGTTCCGGTCGGCTTTTCTCGGCAACATCCTGCAAAGCGACGGGCGACGCGTTCAGCGCCAAAGCAGCAACCGCAATCGTGCTGGATAGGGACAAGGTAAGCAAACCACGCGAAAGGCGAGGCGGCAAAGACCGTGAGGGACGCATTTACAAACTCCACAACGTGCAGTGCGGTTACGCGAGACTTGATAGCACTGCTTGGCGGAGAATGCTGGGTTAACCTTATTTTTCGGTTAAGGGCCGACGAAGATTAGAAATTTTCGATTAATTCTTTTTGCGGCGTCTATTGGCAAAGGGGTTCTCGCCCTTGCGCAAGAACAGCCGCAACGGCACGCCCCACAGGTCGAAATCTTCGCGCAGTTCGTTGATGAGATAGCGCGTGTATGAGGTGGGCAGCCCTTCGGGGCGCGAACACTGGACCATGAATGTTGGTGGCCGGCTTTTGGCCTGTGTTGCATATTTCAACCGAACACGGCGACCGGACACTGCGGGCGGTGGGTGGTGCGCTTGCACGCCATCGAGCCAACGGTTGAGTTTCGATGTGGATATGCGGCGATTCCAAACCTTGTGGGCTTCCAGCACCGCTTCCATCAGCTTGTCTACGCCTTTGCCCGTCTGGCCCGAAAGCGTGACGGTGCGGACACCACGGATTTGCGGCAGCAAACGATCACACTTTTCGTGCAGTTCGTTCAGCGTGGCCTGCTTGTCTTTGATCAGGTCCCATTTGTTGTAAGCGATGATCGGTGCCCTGCCCTCTCTGGCGATCAGATCGACAATTTGCAGATCCTGCTTTTCGAACGGGATTGTCGCGTCGAACACGATCACCACAACTTCAGCAAACTGCACTGCGCGAAGGCCGTCAGCGACAGACAGTTTTTCGAGCTTTTCCTGAACGCGGGCCTTGCGGCGCATGCCTGCTGTGTCAAACAGTTTGATCTGGCGACCCTGCCACTCCCATTCGACGGAGATGGAATCACGTGTGATGCCCGCTTCCGGGCCGGTCAGCAGCCGGTCTTCATCAACCATCGTGTTGATGAGCGTAGACTTGCCTGCATTAGGTCGCCCGACGATGGCGATGCGCATGGGCTTGGTTGTGTCGTATTCTTCCTCGACATCGTCTTCTTCATCGAACTCTATTTCAAACGTGTCGTCGGACGGGTCAATGTCGAAGTCCTCTTCATCGTCGCCCTCTATGACATCTTCGTCTTCCCCAGCTTCTTCCTCACCCAAAGCGCGGGCATGGCCCACGGCTTCGATCAAGGCGTCTCGCAGTTCCACGATGCCTTCGCCGTGTTCTGCCGAAAAGGCGATCGGTTCGCCAAAACCCATCGCGTAGGCTTCATAGAGACCCGCATCGCCGCGTTTGCCTTCAGCTTTGTTGGCCACCAAAATCACCGGCTTGCCAGCGCGACGCAGCAGATTTGCGAAACCTTCGTCCAGCGGCGTAACGCCTGCGCGGGCGTCGATGAGGAACAGCGTCGCGTCCGCTTCCAAGATGGCCATTTCCGTCTGCTGGCGCATGCGGCCTTCCAGGCTCTCGTGGGCGGCCTCTTCAAGACCAGCGGTGTCGATAACTTTGAATTTCAGATCGAGCAGTTTTGCATCCGCCATACGACGGTCACGGGTAACGCCAGGAGAATCGTCGACGAGCGCTAGGCGCTTACCAACCAGACGGTTGAACAGCGTCGATTTGCCGACATTCGGGCGGCCTGCAATGGCTATGGTGAAACTCATTAAGGCGCCTTGGGATGCTGCTATTGGGTTGGGGTCGTCTCGGTAGCGGGAGCCGGCGCTGCTTGTGCCGGAGCCTCGGTGAAGGCGGGGCCGCCCTGCGATGCGATCAATTCCAACATCAAGGTCACTCGGTTAGACAGGGTGCGCGGCGTGCCGCTGTCGGCACGGATTTCATTAAATATTTTCGCTGACTGTTCCAGATCACCAGCGCGGTAATAAGCCAGTGCCAGATATTCGCGGGCTGACGCACGGTAGGGTGCGCCGGGGCCGGTAAGCGGTGCAACGCGGGCTTCGACTTCCGTTACCGTGCCTTCATCCACCAGCAAGGCGGCTGCGCGAAGTCGGGCAATGGAGCGAAGGTTTTGATCGGCTGACGAGAGAGCCGCAACCGCATCATACGCCTCAACCGCCTCTTGCCATTTGCCCTGCTTGCCCAGTTCAGCGGCCAAACGCATGCGCGCTAGTGCTTGATAAGCGGGCGACCCTTCTTCGGCGATTTTGCCAAGGTCAACCAATGCTTGATCAACATCGTTGTTTTCCGCCCGCCGCACAGCTTCCATAAATTGATCGCCTGCCCGTGCGGCTTGATTGGCTGTATAAGTCTCATAGAAACGATAGCCGCCTGTGCCGACAACGATGGCTATCGCGCCGCCGATTACAAAGGCTTTGTACTTATCCCAGAAATTCTGCACGCGTTCGCTGCGCAGCTCTTCATCAACCTCACGGAAAAAGGAATCGTCCGACATAAATTCTCGTCCATCTGATCTGGCGTTGTTGGCAGCAGCCCACCCGCTTCTTCAAGCGGCCTTCTACATCATTTCGCGGCTTGCGTAAGGGGGAGATGGGATGGAACTGCAACCCGCGCAAGAGGAAGACGGCAGGGCGGTGCAAGCCTGACCCAGAGTCACACAATGCCGACGCCCACAATCCACTCGTGCAAAAACGATACGAACAGAACCGTCAGAACCAAACCTCCAACGACCGAGACAAGGTCGGGCCAAATTTTGGCGTCCGGCAAATCTCCGACTGGGCGTCGGTAGCATGAAACGAGGTCAATTGCCGCCCAAACCAGAAATGACCCAAACAAAATGACCGAGGCGGTATCCCCATTTGCAGTCAGATGCGCGGCAGACCAAAGCAGGACACCCCACAACATCGGATGACCAACAAGCCGCTTTATATGTCCGCGTGGCAATTGTGATGCGGCCAGCAGGATGAAGGCGATGGGCATAACAAGCAGTGCAACCGTGCGCCCCCAGGATTCAGGAATGTAGAGTTGGCCTGCGTTTTCCCGCGCCATGCCGTATCCATAGATCAGGGCGATAAACGCAAGAATTGAGACAATCGAATAAATCCCACGCCAACCGTTGGGTCCAAAACGCTCGACCATGGAAGCGCGAAAACCATGGGCTGTGATTCGTGTGGAGTGGATGCCGAGAAAGCCAACCAGTCCAGCAATCAAAAGGGCCATGAACGATTTCCTGTGCTGCGCGCATTTTTGCAATTTCTTCGACGCTAGGGTCTCATCTGTCGCAAGACAAGCGAATGCCGGGAGGAAGGAGCGGGTTATGGTCGATTTAGCGAAAGCGTCGCAACGATTGATGGCAAAACAAGAAGAACTGGAGGCTTCCTCCGCGCTATCAGCCGAGGCGCGCAAGCCGGTCGCGCTCGATCAGCAATCGGTGGGGCGTTTGTCGCGCATGGATGCGATGCAGCAACAAGCCATGGACAAGGCTACTGAAGCGAAGCGAAAGGCCGATCTGCTTCGTATTGAAAACGCCCATCGTAGGTTGCGGGACGGCGAGTATGGGTATTGCGAGGAGTGCGGCGAGGAAATCCCCGATGGCCGGCTGGCAGTAGACCCTATGGCCGTGCGCTGCGTGGGCTGCGCAGGCGGGTGACGCCTATTCCCACTCGATTGTTCCCGGCGGCTTGCTGGTAACGTCGTAGACCACACGGTTGATGCCGTGGACTTCGTTAATGATGCGTGTCGCCGCCCGGCCGAGGAAAGCCATGTCGAAGGGATAGAAATCTGCTGTCATGCCGTCGACGGACGTCACCGCACGCAGAGCGCAGACGAATTCATAGGTGCGGCCATCGCCCATCACGCCAACCGTTTGAACCGGCAGAAGCACGGCGAAAGCCTGCCAGATCGTGTCGTAAAGGCCGGCTTTACGAATTTCATCGAGGTAGATGGCGTCAGCCTTTTGCAGTATTTTCAACTTGTCGCGGGTAATGCCGCCCGGGCAACGGATCGCCAAGCCTGGGCCCGGGAAAGGATGGCGGCCGATGAAACTCTCCGGCAGACCAAGTTCCTTACCAAGCAGGCGCACTTCGTCTTTGAACAATTCGCGCAGCGGCTCGACCAACTGCATGTTCATCCGTTCCGGCAGGCCGCCAACATTGTGGTGACTTTTGATCGTTACCGAAGGACCACCCGTGAACGAGACGCTTTCGATCACATCGGGATACAACGTTCCCTGGGCAAGGAAACCCGCGCCACCGATCTTCTTCGCTTCGGCCTCAAACACATCAATGAACAACTTGCCAATTGTTTTGCGTTTGGTTTCCGGGTCCGCCTCCCCTTCCAGCGCATCGATAAACATATCGGCTGCATCAACATGGACGAGCGGGATGTTGTAGTGTTCGCGGAACATGGCGACGACTTCGTTCGCTTCGTTCATGCGCATCAGACCGTGGTCCACCAGAATGCAGGTGAGCTGCTCGCCGATGGCTTCGTGGATGAGCATCGCGGCGACGGAGGAATCCACACCGCCGGAAAGGCCGCAAATCACTTTGCCATCGCCCACCTGTTCGCGGATCGCCTCAATGGCCTTGTCCTTGTAGGCCGCCATCGTCCAGTCGCCGGCCAGACCGCAGATTTTGTGAACGAAGTTCGACAACAGTTTCGCGCCGTCAGGTGTGTGGACAACTTCGGGGTGAAACTGGGTGGTATAGTATTTGCGCGCTTCGTTTACGGCGACAGCCAAGGGCGCGTTGGGCGATGTGGCGATCACCTCGAAACCATCGGGCAATTCCGTCACGCGGTCACCGTGGCTCATCCACACAGGGTAGTTGTTTCCAACCGTCCAAAAGCCTTCAAACAACGGGCTGGATTTGTGGATGGTAATTTCAGCACGACCAAACTCCCGCTCATGGCCACCCTCAACCTTGCCGCCAAGTTGGTGGGCGGTGACCTGTTGACCATAGCAAATGCCCAAAACTGGAATCTTGGCTTCAAACACCGCTTGCGGCGCGAGCGGGGCGTTGTCGTCGTGCACCGAGGCCGGGCTGCCTGACAATATCACGCCTTTGGGCTGAAGCCGATCGAATGCCTCGGCAGCGGAATTGAACGGCACGATTTCGCTGTAGACACCGGCCTCCCGCACACGCCGCGCAATGAGTTGCGTGACTTGGCTGCCAAAGTCGATGATGAGAATAGCGTCGGGATGGTCTGTCATGGCTAGGGATTAATTCAGCTATGATCGGGGGGCAAGCCGCCAACTGTCCGAAGCCAAATTGCCCACATCATTCGCTCAAACAGCCAGGGGATTGCGCAAGGCCCGCCAACGGCCATTTTCGGCGCAGTGGCTTGACTACTCAAGCCTCAGTCAAGCACCTATGACCTGCTCCCAACGCTGGTATCTAAGAAATACAGAAATGGCGGAATCTTTGAGTTCATCGAACGACAGTTCCAGTTGGCGGGCTTACGTCATCAATTTGGATCGATCCCCCGACCGGTGGGACGCCATCGCAACCCAGTTAAACGATGTGGGGGCTGATTACGAGCGGGTTACCGCGATTGAGGGGCAGTCTCTCTTGCCTGACCTCGACGGGCTTGATCAATCCGCCTTTGACTTTCGCCACGGTAAAACGATCAACCCCAACGAGCTTGGCTGCTATTTAAGTCACCATAAAGCGATACAGACGTTTATGGAGTCCGATGTTCAATTCGGCATCATCTTGGAAGACGACGCGGACCTCACCGCCGACTTTCGCGCTACGATCGAAGCACTCATTCGTGAAGCGCATAGATGGGATGTCGCGAACCTGAACGGTCGTCACAGCGGTGCGCCGGTGCCGCAATGCCAATTGACACAGAACAATCAACTGGTGGCGTTCCTGTTTCGCCGCACGGGTGCGCGTGGATACATGATCAACCGCAAAGCCGGTCGTCTCTACTGCGAAAAGCTGTTGCCTATGAAAGTGCCATACGACCACGAGTTCGACAGGGCTTGGGTTTACGGCTTTCGCTTCAGAGGCGTTGTTCCGGCTGTGGTGACCGGAAGACCAAAAGCAAAAGCCGGCACAACCATCGGCTACGGGCCGCAACACGCAAACGCCAGTCAACGCAAAAGCCAATGGCGTCGCGGCTCCGTTTTTCTTTACCGCGCTGCCAATGAGGTGGCGCGACTAACACATTACATCGCGCGCGGGCTGTTCATTCCTAGAAGCTGATCAGTTCAGCCACCAAATCCCGGCATTCAGGGCGAATGCGAACGATACCCATGCCGCGTAGGGCACCATGCAGATCGCTGCGAATTTGTCATGCGGCCAGACCACGGCGATGAACCGCATAATCACGATGGCAAGAACGCCGATGATCACCATGCCCCAGAAAATCATGTGTGCGCCAAAGAATATCGGTGTCCATGACCAAGCCAGCACCATCTGCAAGACCCATAGCGACCAGCCCGGTGTTTTCCCTTCACTGGTGAATACGCGCCAACCGGAAAAAGCGATCAGAGTGAATAAAATGGGCCAGACAACGCCAAAGATATAGTTTGGTGGATTGTAGAATGGCTTTACCAGATCAGCATGCCATTGATCGGCAGGAAAAAGATAAGCCAAACCGCCACCAACACCCTGAACGATCAGGATAAAGATGAGAATAGAGAAGAAACGGGCCATCGGGAGGGTCCAAACAAACTGAATTTACTGGACGTCTATAGCATGGCTTTTGCAGGGGAGTCAGCGGCGGCGCTACTGCTTCTTTCGACCCATCACAGCGAAGAAAAATCCGTCTGTTCCCGTCGATGCCGGGGTGAGCGTGATGCTCATCATATCTGCCGACCACGGCTGCGGTTTATCGAATCCAAATATTTCCTGCCAGACTTCACCGGCTGAAAGCAGTTCGAAATCGGTGTTGTCTTCGAGGAAGGAAGCAATCTGGTTTTCATTTTCCTCCGGCAACACAGAACAGGTGATGTAGACAAAAAAGCCGCCCGGTTTCACGAATGGCGCGGCCTCAGTCAAAACCTCTTCTTGCTCGGTAAGGCGTGTCTCCAACGATTCTTTTGTTAGCTTCCATTTTGCATCCGGTCGGCGGCGCCATGTTCCGGTTCCCGTGCAGGGCGCGTCTACGAACACGCGGTCCATCGCACCCACGAGATCGGACAGATCGGCATCCGGCGCATGGACTTGTGCGTTGCGGATGCCTGCGCGTTTGAGGCGCTCATAGATCGGTTTCAGGCGCTGTTTATCGGTATCGTAAGCGTGGATTTGCCCCTTGTTTTCCATCGTTGCCGCCAGTGCCAAAGTCTTGCCACCAGCGCCTGCACAGAAATCCATGACCTGTTCGCCGGGACGGGCAAAAATCAGATCGGAGACGATCTGCGAGCCTTCGTCCTGGATTTCGAACCAGCCTTTCTGGAAAGCCGCATCGGCCTGCACATTAGGTTGGCGCGAGGCCCCCTCGCCTGCTGGAATACGCAGGCCGTGGCGGGCGATGACGGTTTCGACCGCACCCGACTTGTGCAGTGCTTTGGCAACTTTGGAGCGGTTGGCCTTCAGTGTGTTCACGCGCAGATCAACAGGCGGGCGTTTGGTGAAGGCTTGGGCTTCAGCGATCCATTCTTCGTCGAAATTTGCTTGAAAGGATGGGGCCAGCCATTCAGGAATATCGGCCTGCACGTGCTCTGGCGCATCTTTCAGATTGCGCGTCGTGAAGGCCTCGATTTCCTTCTGCGAGAGCGGGTCAGGTGCGAACTTATCGCCTTCAAAAGCAGCGTTGAGGCTGTCAGGGGTAAAGTCCCAGAACCGCATTAAGGTGCCGAGCACCAATCGGCGGGTTTTGTCGCTGTCCATAATGTAGTGCGTGGAAGCACGGTTGCGCAGCGCGTCATAGACGATGTTGCCGATGGCAGAACGATCGCCGGAGCCTGCGAAGCGGTGATCCAGACCCCACGCTTTCAGCGCTTCGGAAGCCGGACGCTTACGCTTCTCCATATCCGACAGCACTTCGATCGCCGCCTGAACACGTCCACCCAGTCTCATGTCATCAATCCTGATTTTTGTGCGAAAAACAGCAACCACATACAGGCGAGAGCTGCAAAGTTTATCACGAATACCTGTCCGCGAAGCGGCACGTTATCGCCGCTCACTTGAACGATGGTGTGGAGCACGCGACCGACCAAAAAGATAGTGGCGAGAATGATCTGAGTTGAGTTCACCATTTCCGTGGCGAACAACAGCGCGACCAGCGCGTAGAACAGCATCGGCACTTGAAACTGGTTATCAAGGTTTTTTGCCCAGCGGCGAGAAGCCTCCGGCTCTTCTCCGATACGGGCGAAGTCAGCGTTTTCCGCTTGCCCCCGTTTGACGGCTGACATGCGTTTGATCGAAACCATGACGAACAAGAAGAAGATCAGCATCAGATGCCCGAATACGGGAATCAATATGCCGTTTGGCTCATCAAACATGACAGGCTTACGCCCAGAGCAAGGCTGAGATCGCCAGTTCAACCATCAGCGCAATGAGGGCATAGAAGGACCAGATGAACAATTGTCGGCGGCGCAGCACGTTGTGCTCGCCGATCATTTCGTTTGCGTGTTGCCACCGCAAGGCAACATAGACCGCCGCGAGAACGACAGTTATCCAACTGGTTACCCCCAATGCCATACCGATGGCGATGACCGCGTAAAACAGGACCGGCGCTTCAAACTGGTTGGCTACCGCGCGGGTGTATACAGCGAGTTGTTCCGGCTCTGCCTGAGTTGCGCGGAAGATTTCCTTGTCCACCTCGCCCTTTTTCACGGCCGCATAGCGGGCTTTGCTCATCACGCCGTAAAGCCGCAATGCAAGCGCCATGTTCAGAAGAACGATTAGAACAAGCAGCCGCAACTGCCACGGTTCGGCAAAGGTCCAGATTGGTGCTATGAAATCCATGCCTATCTCCGCGAATAGTTCGGGCTTTCGCGCGTGATCGACACGGTGTGGGCGTGGCTTTCTGCCAGACCCGCCGTCGAAATTCGCACGAACTGAGCGCGCTTGTTGAACTCTTCCAGGTTGGCTGCACCGACATAACCCATCGATGCGCGAAGCCCGCCTGCAAGTTGATGCAGCACGGAACCGACCGGGCCTTTATAGGGAACTTGGCCCTCAATACCCTCCGGCACCAGTTTCATTGTGTCGCTGACCTCGGCCTGGAAATAGCGGTCGGCCGAACCGCGCGCCATCGCGCCGACGCTGCCCATGCCGCGATAGCTTTTGAACGAGCGGCCTTGGTGCAGATAAACTTCGCCCGGGCTTTCGTCAGTGCCAGCTAACAGGGAGCCGACCATGACGACCGATGCCCCCGCCGCCAAAGCTTTGGCGAGATCGCCGGAAAACTTGATGCCCCCATCGGCTATCACCGGAATATCGTGTCTGGACGCAACTTCCACCGCTGACATGATGGCCGACAATTGCGGGACACCTACACCGGCCACCACGCGGGTGGTGCAGATGGAACCGGGGCCGATCCCGATTTTCACTACATCGGCTCCTGCATCGATAAGTGCCTGCGTGCCAGACGCGGTTGCGACGTTACCTGCAGCGATGCGCACATGGTTCGACATCTTTTTGGCTCGTGTCACAGCATCCAAAACGCGCTGAGAATGGCCGTGGGCGGTGTCGATCACCAACAGGTCCACACCGGCATCAATAAGGCGCTCGGCCCTTTCCATGCCATCGGGGCCAACCGTCGTTGCTGCGCCCACGCGCAGGCTGCCGTGTTCGTCTTTGGTGGCGTTAGGATTGAGTTGGGACTTCTCCATGTCTTTGACGGTGATAAGCCCAGTGCAATTTCCCTTGGCGTCAACCACTAGCAATTTCTCGATACGGTGCTGATGCAACAGCTTGCGCGCTTCGTCTTGCGATACGCCCTCGCGCACGGTCACAAGGTTTTCACGGGTCATCAGTTCATAGACTTTTTGTGCCGGATCCTCGGCAAAGCGCACGTCGCGGTTGGTCAATATGCCAACCAGGCGCCCCGTGTGATGCCCGCCCTTGCCGCCGTTCTCGACGACAGGAATGCCGGAAATGCGGTGCGCCGCCATAACATTTTGCGCGTCTTGCAATGTTGCATCGGGGCCAATGACCAGTGGGTTGACCACCATGCCGGATTCGAACTTCTTCACCTGCCGCACTTCTTCCGCCTGTTCTTCAGGTGTGAGATTGCGGTGGATTATGCCAAGCCCGCCCGCCTGCGCCATTGCGATTGCGAGGCGGCTCTCGGTCACCGTGTCCATCGCGGCGGAAAGAATCGGAAGGTTGAGGCTAATGTCTTTGGTAAGGCGGGTGGAAACGTCGACCTGGTTGGGCATGACCTCGGAATGACCGGGCTGCAACAGCACGTCATCGAAAGTTAGCGCCTGTTCGCCAGTGGAAGTGGTGATGATTTCAGCCATTGTGTCAAACCCGCTTTGCGGCCCACTCGGCATCTCCGTAGGAGGCGAGGCAGGCATTGCCATTTGACGCTTGCTGCTATCACGCGGTCGAGCGGGTGAAAAGGCCACCACTTGCGGCTTTTGCGTCAAAGGTGTTGACGATCGCAATTTGTTTTCCCGAACCGCACATATGCCCCCGCACTTAAGAGCAGTAGCCGGGGCAAGAGGCAGGCACTTGAAGGTTTATTAACCAAGTTTGTTCACATTCTCTTTAGTTAAAGGTTTTGCGTCCGGCGCTCCCCAAAAACACGCTGGCGGTTGTTTTAGGAATTGGGAATGTTCAAGAAATCTTCGTTGGGCCTGCTTGCCATGGCCGTTTCATTTGTCGCCATGGCCGCGACCGCAAGCGCTTCGTGTCTGGGCGTTTCGCGCACGATTAACGTATCATCGTTCAACGCAGCAATGGGTGCCAATGCAAGCGCTGGAATTGGTCTTCGCCACAAAGAGGTGGTTCTGACATTTGACGATGGGCCCATGCCCGGCAAAACAGTCAGCATCCTGAACGCGCTTTCGGCTGAATGCACAAAGGCAACGTTTTTCATGGTTGGCAATATGGCAAGGGCTTATCCAAGCCTCGTGCAGCGTGTTGCCCGCGCCGGTCACACGGTCGCCCACCACACGCAAGCTCATTCGCACCTGCCCGGCACTTCAATGGCCCGTGCACGCGCCGAGATTCAAAACGGTGTCGCCATGGTCAACAAGGCGCTTGGCCCGATGCGCAGCCGCTCTTCCCGGCTGTTCCGCTACCCTTATCTTGCCCGTAACGCTGCGCTTGATCGTGTTTTGCGCGAGCACAGTTTGCTGCCGTTTTCAGCCTATATCGATAGCACCGACTGGAAACCTATTTCTTCTGACGCGGTGGTGAACCGCGTGATGAGCCTGCTCAACGCGCGTGGCCGCGGTGTAATCTTGCTGCATGATATTCAATCCCGCACAGTTTCTGCCCTGCCCAAACTGCTCGATCGGTTGCAGGCTGGTGGTTACAAGGTTGTGCATGTTCGCACAGGCCGCATGGGCTCACCTGCTATGGCATCGCTGCCGCCTTCAAAAAAGGCACGCAAAAAGGCGATCAGCCGAAAGAACGTAGACCGCCGCATCACCGCATCCATCAAACCCAAAAGCACACGCACGCGCACGGTTGTTACGTCCAGCCGTTCATCAAAAAGCGAAAAGCGAACAAGCCTGATCGGCCGGCTTTTTGGAAATAATTCCAAAGACGAAGTGACGAAGACAAACACTCGCAAGAAAGTTTCCAAGAGACGCGCATCCAAGGCGAAGGCAAAGCCCAACAAATCCATGTCTTGGCGCGAAAAACGTCGCGCCGAGTCGCTGGCCCGCTCCAAGGCCAAGAGGAAGGCTGCAAAGGCCAAAGTGAAGCGCTCAGCCAAAAAAGGCGAAACAAAAAAGCGGCGCTTTTCGTTGTTCCGAAACTCGATAAAGCGCAAGCCGGGTGAAAGCACAGCAAGCTATCATTTCCGCATCAAGCGAGCGCGGGAGCTAGCCAACCGCTAACCCCATATGATGAAATGAAAAAGGGCCGCTCGACTGAGCGGCCCTTTTTGTATCAACCGTTGTCGATTGGCTTGCGGTCCATCGCGAGGAGGTAAAGCTCCACGGAACCGTCTCGCGAGGCTGGCGGTTTGACGTGGTGAATGTGCTTGAAGTTGCGCTTCATCTGATCAAGCAACTCTTTTTCCGTTCCACCTTGGAATGTCTTGGTGAGAAAATGCCCACCGGGTTTCAGAACCTGAAGTGCAAATTCCAAAGCCACCTCCACCAAGGCCATAGTGCGTATATGGTCGGTGCGTCGGTGGCCTGTCGTCGGAGCGGCCATATCAGATATGACAAGATCCGGAGCGTGGCCTCCCAGAGCTTCCATTAGCGCATCCGGGGCGTCATCATCGAGAAAGTCTTTCTTCAAAATCGTCGCGCCCGGCACAGGGTCCATGTCGAGATAGTCGATGCCAACGACGCGGATGTCCTCGGCCTTGGAGCCCAGTTTGGCGGCAGCCACCTGACACCAGCCTCCCGGTGCCGCGCCAAGGTCCAGCACGCGCTGACCGGGCTTGAGCAAATTATAGCGCTCATCCATCTCGAGCAATTTGTACGCTGCACGAGAAGCATAGCCCTCGGCTTTGGCTTTTTGCACGTAAGGGTCGTTCAATTGGCGCTGAAGCCACAGCGTCGAAGACAGCTTGCGACCACGGGCCGTTTTGACCTTCGTGTGCATGTTGCGAATGTTGGTGGACTTGGGTGTTTTGGGGCCACCACCAGGTCTGGATCGTCTTGCCATAACTCTAATCCTTACCTTGGGTCGGCTGGCCCTGCTGATTTGACCTTTGCGGAGCGCGGTTTGCCGGACGGCGCTGCCAGGCGTTGTCTCGGTTCATCATTTCGGTCAGCAAACCCTCGCGCAGGCCACGGTCGGCAACACGCAGACGGGGACAAGGCCAGCGTTTCTGAATCGCAACCAGAATGGCGCAACCGGCCAAGACGAGGTCCGCGCGTTCCTGCCCGATGCACGGATTGCGCACGCGGTCCTCAAACGACATGGCCAGCAGCGCTTCGATCATGTCATCCACCTGTTTCGAGGCCATCCATGTGCCGTCAACCTGACGTCGGTCATAACGCGGCAATTTCAGATGGATGCCAGCAAGGGTTGTAACGGTTCCAGAGGTTCCCAGCAGATGCACTTCGCCTTCGCTGGCAGCATCTTCGAGCATGTGCTGGCCTTCGAAGTTTTCGAGAATGCCGCTAACCTCTTCCACCATGTTGGCAAAGATTTCCCGGGTGACATGCTTGCCGCCACCGTGACGTTCAGAAAGCGTGACAACGCCAACAGGCATCGAGGTCCATGAAACCATTGCCGGACCAAGATCATGCCGCTTACGTTTGCGCAAATCGAGTAGTGCCAGTTCCGATGAACCGCCGCCGATATCAAACAGAACCGCGCCCTTGGCCTTGCGATCAACCAACGAGGCGCAACCGGCAACCGCCAAACGCGCTTCGGTTTCGCGGTCAACGATTTCCAACTTCAAACCGGCTTCTTCTTCCACACGGGCGAGGAACTCCTCGCCATTCATTGCCTGTCGGCACGCCTCGGTTGCGATCAAGCGCACGCCTTTCATGTTTCGGCTAGCGAGTTTACCCGCGCAGGCTTTCAACGCTTCCACCGCCCGATCCATCGCCGTATCGCTCAATCGGCCTGACCCTGCCAAGCCTTCGCCTAGTCGAACGATCCGCGAAAAGGCGTCAACCACACGGAAACGACCAGGTTGCTGAGGGACAGCGACCAGAAGCCTGCAATTGTTCGTTCCCAGATCAAGCGCTGCATAAGCGTTGTTGTGCTGATGTTTGGGTCGCGCTTTGGGCGTCCCATCATGTTGCTGCGGCTGGAGTGGCGATTGCGGCTTTTTATTTTGACCTTGAGACTGGCGCGCCTGCGGGTTTCGGCGAACAGAACGGCGGTTTCTATGCTGCTGCTTGCCCGATTGCTTGGGTTTTGTTTCGTAGGTCGTTCCGGCCAGATTGGCGTTTTGATCGTGCGGATCAGTTACGCTTGTTGGGCCATCAACTTTATGAGGTTTACGCCCCCGACCTCTGCGACGCGCCCGCTTGCTCTTTTTCGCGTGGCCAAGCGATGAGCCATCGCTTTTATCTTCCGCGTTAGCTCGCGGCTCAGCCTTGGTTGCTTGCGCACCCTGAAGAGACCCTGCCCCGTCGTTGGAGGCATTTATGGCGTTGTCGGCCTGAACGTTTTTGCGTTTCCGATTACGGTTTCGACGCCGCTTTTTCGGTCCTGCTTTTGCCTCGCCATCCTTGCCAGCGTTCGCGTTGGCTGATGTCTCGGTTTCAACGCTCATCCCCGGCCGCTTGGGAGCTTGTGCCCCCGTCAATGCATCGGACACCGGAAATCCTTTTGGCGGCGCGCTTCCCGCAATCGCGGAAGCCTCGACCGGCCGTTATTTTCAAGTTGTCACCAAGATAGCACGAAGTGCTGCAGGCACAAGACTGGGTGTGAGCAAGTGCACCCATAGCGCGCACTTGACGGCTCAACACCGCAAGCCTAGATACCGCCCGCGCAGACCGCCTGCGTCCAATGGGGAATAGGTTAACGGTAGACCCACGGACTCTGACTCCGTTAGTCCTGGTTCGAATCCAGGTTCCCCAGCCAAAGCGGCTTTCTGCTTGTGGCGAATCATTCATCGCACGGTGCGGCTGTTGATCCTCTACGAATAAAATTGAGTTCCACTTCGCGCCGGAACTCTGGATTTGGCCTGCCGGTCTCATTCATCTCGACCAGAGTATCGGCAGCCAGAGCGCCAATCTTTTTGGCTGGAAGTCTGATTGTTGTCAGACCCGGTTCCATGTGAGCAGAACCTTGAAAGTCGCCGATGCCGATAATGGAGACGGCGTCCGGAACCTTCAAATGAAGTGCTTGGCAGGCAAACATTGCGCCGTGGGAGATAATATCATTGCCGCACACAATGGCTGTCTTCGGTTCGCTTTTCAGAATGTTCACGACAAGTCGCTTTGCTTCGCCCACATCGTAAGAGCAGGTATGAATAGCGTCTGCTGAAACCTGAATACCGCCTTCTTTCGCCTTGCCAATCGCACCATCCAGTCGCGCTCGCGCACGATCATTGCCCTTCGTGTCAGCGAAGATAAAACTGATTTTGGTATGTCCAAGCTCCAATAGATGTTCCACCGCCATCTGGCCCGCCTTGAAGTTGTTGGCGCCGATGCAAGGCAAGTCCGACGTTTCAGAAAAATTCCAGATGGAGACCACAGGCACATTGCGTTGGGCCAGCATATTGAGCGCGATGGGGTCGTGGTCAAAACCAATTAGGGCAATTCCGTCGATCCGACGTTCCAGAAGGGAGCGAACAATGGCAACTTCGCGCTCCAACTCGTAGCCATGAGCGGCGATCAGCATTGTGCGGTCATGAACGAGCAAGCGTGATGCAAACGACTCGATAAGTTCTGAGAAAATTGCATTATCAATAGTGGGCACGATGATGCCGATCGTTCCGGAGAAACGATTGTGCATGGAACCGGCCATGCGATCGCGGATGTATCCAAGATCGTTTGCTGCCCTTTCGATCCGCGTCCGTGTCGGTAGTTTCACCATGTCAGGAGTGTTGAAAAAGCGCGAAACTGTGGCTGGTGACACGCCGGCACGCGCAGCAACCTCAACGATTCCCGGGGCACCTTTTCGCGATCTGACGTGCTTGGGCATGTGCAAAACTCAAAATGAAAACGTTTGCATTCTTGTTTTCATGGCATAGCCTTTCGGCAATTGCCAGAAAATGAGAGATCTGGCGATTGGCCTCGCATGAGGTCACGATCTTGGGAGGGGTCAAGGCGTATGGAGTTTCTCGGCTATTTCGGCGGAGTTTTCGAACCAACGGCATTCCTGCTGTTGTTAGGCGGGACTATTGGCGGTCTGATTTTGGGCGCAACACCTGGCCTTTCACCGACAATGGCCGTGGCGCTGTTGATCCCATTCACCTTCCAGCTTCCGCCAACGCAGGGGCTTATTCTGCTCGGCGCCGCCTATACGTCAACGGTCGCGGGCGGGGCAGTAAGCGCCATTTTGTTGAAAATACCGGGGGCGCCTGCCAACATTGCAACTGCGCTCGATGGCAACGCGATGGCCCGCAACGGACAGGGCGCAAAGGCCCTGCATATGTCGTTCATGGCATCCGGCGTTGGTGGCGTGATCGGTGTTTTGCTGCTGATCTTTCTGACACCAGTTTTGGCCCAGTGGGCGCTGGCTTTCGGGCCGTCGCATCTTTTCTGGATGGCGATTTTGGGCGTCACGGTAATCGGTTCGCTTGATTCAAAATCCTTTGTCAAAGGGTTGCTTTCCGGTTGTATCGGTCTTTGGCTTTCGATGATCGGCTATGACGACATTCAGGGTGCGCAGCGGTTCATTTTTGCTGACGCGCTGACGGGCGGCATCAACATAATCTCGGCATTGATCGGAATTTTCGCCATTCCGCAGGTTATCGAAATGTTTGCCAAAGGGCGTGTGCCGACCTCCATCTCCGCGCTGGAGGTGGAGAAACAATCCATCATGGCATCGCTCCGCGAGACGTTTGTTTTCAAGCGGGCGCTTGCGATTGGCACGGTCAGCGGCTCTGTTATCGGGCTAATCCCCGGTGTTGGCGGGCAGATTGCTGGACTTCTAGCCTATGACCAGTCGAAGAAATTTTCGGCCGAAAAGGACAAGTACGGAACGGGTTATCCCGAGGGCGTGATCGCGGCGGAATCGGCAAACAACGCCATGGTTGGACCGTCGCTCGTGCCGTTGCTGACGCTTTCTATTCCTGGCAGCCCAACTGCCGCTGTGTTGCTTGGTGGCTTGCTGATCCACGGCATTTTTCCCGGTACGGACCTTTTTGAGAACCACCCTCAAGTGGCGTGGACTTTCATTAACTCGATGCTTATCGGCCAGATTTTGATGGTTATATTCGGCATCTATATCGCCAGCTATGCGGCCAAGGTTGCGCGCATTCCAACGCCCATAATGGCGGCGGCCGTGATGGTGCTGGCTCTGTTCGGCTCCTATTCGATCCAGCAGTCGTTTGGCGATGTTCAGATCATGCTATGCTTGGGTTTCTGCATGTATTTTCTGGAGAAGTTCGGCTTCTCAGCGGCACCGCTCGTGCTGGGACTCATCCTCGGGCCAATCGCTGAAGCGAATTTCACGCAAGGCAGCATGATCGCAACAGCGACAGATGGCTTGCTTCCCTACTTTTTCTTGGGCCCTCTCAACATGTTCCTCATCGCACTGGTTATCGCGTCGATTGCTTACAGCTTCTGGGCATCGGCTGTTAAACAAGCCAAGGAGCGCGAACCGCTTCTGGAGGCCGCGCAATGAAGGCTAGCATCGCAGAACACCGCATTGCTTCAGGCTTCATATTGGCTGTAGCCGTTGGCGTGGCCTATATAAGTTTCACTGGCGAGCCGGTGGAGGCTTTCCTGTTCCCGCGTATTATTGCTGTGGTCATGCTGACGCTGGCTGCTTGGAATTTCTTCCGCGCCATTACGGGCGTATCGAAAGTAGGCGAAGGTGTATCTTGGGAACTGGCGAAAACCATTGCGCCGGGGGCAGCAATCATTCTGGTGTACATATTCGTGCTGGCAAAATTTCTAGGCTTCTACACAGCGTCAATGGTCACATTCGTTTCCATCTTCGCGGTCTATGACCCCGCGCCGCACACCGAAATCATGTCATGGGTGAAACGCATTGCCGTTGCGTTTGTCTTCATGGCCGTGATGTACGGGCTTTTCAGCCTGTTACTGCAAGTCCAAACGCCGAGAGGCATGTTCTTCTGATCGCTTGGGTCAGACATTCTGGGAGGAATACGATGAAAAAGTTTTTTAAAACTCTGGCGCTTACCACGGTCGCAGTCGCGGCTAGCTGGAGCATGGCGCAAGCCGCAGATTATCCCGATCGCCCAATCGGTGTGGCTGTGTCTTACGGAGCTGGCGGCGCAACCGACTTTCAGGCACGCATTGTGACGATGGTGGCTGGCAACGAAGATATTCTGGGCCAGCCCATGTACATCATCAACAAGCCAGGCGCTGGCGGGCGCGTTGGCTGGAACTGGTTTGCCACCGAAGCAGAAGCCGATGGCTACACGTTGTCGGCCTACAATATTCCACATTTCATAGCGCAGTCGATTAAAGGCGGCGTGAAGTATTCTGCCGATTCCTTTGAGCCGATCGCAAACTGGGGTGAAGACCCTGCCGTTGTCATCGTGCCGAAGGACAGCCCCTACAATACGATGCAAGAGCTGATAGAATACGCAAAAGCCAATCCCGGTAAGGTGACGACTTCCGGGGCCGGCCTGTTCGTCGGCCATCACATCGCGGCGCTGCAGATCGAGAAAGCCTGTGAGTGCAAAATAGCCTATATCCCGACAAAGGGTGGTGGTGCGGCTGCGATGAAGGCAGTGATCGCCGGTGATGTTGTCGCCGGTATCAACAACCTTTCCGATGCCTACCGCGCTAGCCAAGCGGGCAATGTGAAAGTGTTGGGCGTGGCCGATTTAAAGCGCAACAGCGACTTCCTGCCGGACGTTCCCACATTGAAAGAAACCGGCCTTGATGTAGACAATTCGTCGGTGAACTACCGCGGCCTCATGGTGCCCAAGGGCACGCCGCAAGAGGTCATCGACAAACTGGCGGCCCAAGTGCCGATGATGTTCAAGCACTCGCGCGTTGCCGGCAAAATGAAGGCCGGCGGCTCCCCCATGAACATCATGACCCGTGACGAGGTAAAGGCGATGTGGGCCGCACGTCAGGAAACGCTGAAAGAACTTTTGGCCGGTCTTTAATCCGAACCTTCGACAGGCGGGTTACACCGCCTGTCGATGCTTTTCCTTTATTGAGAGACTTTTAAAAGATGGCCCTTGCGCTCCAGACGTCTGACCTGTCCGAAGACGAGATGATCGTCGATACTCTGATAGAGCGTGCACGGATTGCCCAACGCGCTTTTGAGCACCGTGCAGATCAGGCCCGCTATGACCGCGCAGCGCTTGCCGCCGCATGGGCCTTGATGGAACCATCGCGCAACGAGGAACTCTCCAAACTCGCCGTTGCAACCACTGGTCTTGGCAACGTGCGCGATAAGATAACGAAAAATCACCGCAAGACACTTGGGGTATTGCGGGATATCAAAAACTCCAAGACCGTAGGTATTATCAAAGACGACTCCGCGACAGGCATCACCGAAATCGCCCGCCCTATTGGCGTCGTGGGTGCAGTTGTGCCATCGACAAATCCGGTCGCCACGCCCACCAACAACGTGGTCAACGCACTCAAATGCGGTAATGCCATCATCCTATCGCCTTCGCCTAAAGGTGTTGAGGCTTGCATGAAACTGCTGGGCTATATCCATGCGGAATTCGACAAGATCGGCGTGGCAAACGATCTGGTGCAGATGATTCCGGCTCCGGTCTCCAAGGCCAAGGCGCAGCGTTTGATGGAGAAAGCCGATTTGCTCGTCGTCACGGGCAGCCAGAACAACGTCCACCGCGCCTATTCGTCTGGCACACCTGCTATTGGTGTGGGGGCTGGAAACGTCACCGTAATCGTGGATGAGACAGCTGATCTTGCTGCAGCTGCCGACAAAATCTCGGCCTCCAAGACGTTTGACAATTCCACATCATGCTCATCGGAAAACGCGCTGATCGTGGTCGATGCCGTGCGCGATGCGTTCATGGCGGAACTCCACCGCGCGGGCGGCAGGCTTCTGGATAAACCCAACGCAGCAAAACTCAAATCTGCCTTGTTCCAAGGCGACGGCTTGAACAGGCGCATCATCGCGCAAGACGTGGACAAGGTGATTGCTGAAGTGGGGTTAGACTTAGCTGATGCCGAGACAGCAAAATTCCTTGTCATCGAGGGAAGCGGTATTGGGCCAGACTATCCTGAATCTGGCGAGAAACTGTCTTTGGTCGCGACGCTGTATCACGCCCGCGATTTTGACGGTGCCAAGCGCATCGCCTCTGAACTTCTCACCCATCAGGGGGCTGGCCATTCGGTCGGGATTCACACTTCAATTGATGAACGTGCCGTGAGCATGGGTGCTGAAATGCCAACATGCCGGGTGATCGTTAATCAGGCCCACTGCTTTGCTACAGGTGGATCATTCGACAACGGCATGCCTTTCTCCCTGTCTATGGGTTGTGGCTCTTGGGGCGGCAATTCGATTGATGAGAACTTCAATCATAAGCATCTGATGAACATTACCAGAATAGTGCGCCCGATTCCGATTGATGAACCAGCAGTAGACGAGATATTTGCTGACTATTGGCAGGAAGCGGGAAAGTGACTTCTGTTGCTTTGGAAACGCCTGAAAATGATGCGCCAGATTTGTCTTCAATCAGGCAGATCATCGATCATCACGCTTCATCCCAACCTGACGATATCGCCCTCATTGACCCGCTGTCGGGTGCGGACATTACATATCGTGAATTGCAAACCAGTGTTCAGGCTGTTGCGCAAGCCATTGTGCTTCGGGGTGTGCGACCCGGCGAGGCTGTCGCCTATGCTGCCAGCAATTCTCCACAAACTGCGATCGTGGTTTTGGGCATCGCCTACGGCGGCTTTCTGGCAACGGCTATCAACCTTGTAGCGGGCAACAGCATTATTTCTTATGTGCTGGAGCATTGCGAGGCCAAGCTGATCTTCGCCAATGATGCCGGATTAATGGCGCTTGAAGAGCCACTGCAAACCGCTGGCGACCTTCCGCTAATGGAGATTTCCAACGACTTGTTCTTGCTCAGCGATGTCTATGCAGCAGACGCCTCAACAGCGGAACTTGGTGGCTTGTTGATGTACACATCCGGCACAACGGGGCGGCCGAAGGGCGTGGTGCTATCCCAATCGAACCTGATTGCAGGTGGCGCAAACACCGCTCTCGCACATCAACTTTCCAGCCGTGATCGTGGTCTTTGTGTATTGCCGCTTTATCACATCAATGGGCTTTGTGTGACTGTCATGGGCGCACTCGTCTCGGGTAGTGGCTTGGTTCTGCCGCCAAAGTTTTCTGTATCTACATTTTGGTCCACGGTCATTGAGCAAGGTTGCACGTGGTTTTCAGTTGTGCCCACTCAGATTTCCTATCTGCTCCATGATGAGAGCAAAGAAATTCATCCTTCTCTTTTACAAAGAGTTCGCTTTGGTCGCTCGGCATCAGCACCGCTGTCACCAGATGTCCAATCTGCTTTTGAAAAGAAATTCGGCATTCCAATCATTGAAACAATGGGGCTGACGGAAACCGCAGCGCAAATTCTCTCAAACCCATTGCCGCCAGGAACACGCAAGATTGGCTCACCTGGAATCGCATTTGGCAATGAGGTCATGATAGCAGATAGCGAACAGCGCGAAGTTGCCCGTGGTACAGAAGGCGAAGTGTTGGTCCGTGGGCCAAACGTGATGAAACTGTATTTGAAGAATGAAGAAGCAACGAGAGAAGCGATCACCGAAAAAGGCTGGCTGCGCACTGGCGACTTGGGGCGCATGGACGAAGACGACTACGTTTTTATTACCGGCCGCCTCAAAGAATTGATCATCAAAGGTGGAGAAAATATAGCACCGCGAGAAGTGGACGAAGCGCTCTACAGCCATACGGATGTTATCGAAGCTGCCGCATTTGCCTGTCGTTGCGAACGTTACGGAGAGCGCATTGAGGCGGCAGTTAAACTCAGCAGCGTTTCGCAATTGAGCGAAGCGGATCTGATCGAGCTGTGCCGCAACAAACTCGGAAAGTTCAAAACCCCCGACAGAATTTATGTTCTCGATGAACTGCCCAAGGGACCATCGGGCAAAATTCAAAGAATTAAACTCGCAGAAATCTTCGATTTAGCCTAGCCAATAGGTCCGCCTTGAAATAGGCGCGTTCACGTTCGGCATCTGGTCAATGCGGCTCGTTGTTGATCATTTCACTCTTTTGCAACTGCGGTGCGAAGCACGAGGGAAATTTGCGGTGGTATTCTCGAACAAAAACTCATTTTCGCAGCCTTGAGTATATTCTGCCAAAGGCGCTCGCTTGATAGCATGACTTCGATCTTGGTTGCTGCCGAAATCAATCGTTCTTTTTGAACACAACATCATCCAAAACCAGCAAACCCAAATCGGACGTGAAGAACACACCAAGCGCGTCTTCAATATCGTGCACCATTGGGCGACCCATGACGTTGAAGCTGGTGTTAAGCAAAATCGGTACGCCGGTTTCGCGATGGAATGCGGATATCAGCTCGTGGAAGAGCGGATTGCCCTGCTGAGTCACGCTTTGCAGGCGGCCTGTGTCGTCCGCATGGCGCACGCCTTCGGGAGCGCAGCCCGCCTTCCATTGCAGCGCACGCTCCATATAGGGAGACGGTTCGTAGTCGTCGAAATATTCCGGGCCGTGTTCGTGCAAAATCGCAGGTGCGAAAGGGCGAAATTCCTCTCGGAATTTGACTGCGGAGTTGAGCCTTTCGCGGACTTCTGCTGATCTTGGGTCAGCCAAAATGGAGCGGTTTCCCAATGCACGGTGCCCAAATTCGGCCCTGCCCTGCACCCAGCCTACAATAGCGCCGCGGGCAAGCTCGCCAGCTACAAACTCGGCCAAGTGCTTCGCTTCTTTTGCTGTGAAGCATGGTTTCATACCATGTTTCAGCAAGCGCGTTTGGGTATTTTGAGACAGTTTTGAACCCAGATAAGGCGTTGTGAACCTTGGCACTTGCTGGTTCGGATGATCGTCTTTCCAAGCTAGCAATGCGGCACCGACAGAGTTGCCATCGTCACCGGGGGCCATCGGCACATGCAGGTTTTTGAAGGGCGTGGATCCAACTATCTTTCCGTTGGCGCTGGAGTTTAGGGCGCACCCACCGGTGAGAACCAGGTTTTCACCGCCCCAGCGCTCGTGAGCCACTGTCAGAAATTCGAACAACACATCCTCAAAAACCTTTTGCGCCGTGCAGGCCAGATCAGCGTTTTCCTTGAACCCCCGTTTTCGAAACGAAAGCAACTTTTCAAACCATGCCGCATGAGAACGGGAGAGCGAGAAACGGCTACCGTCAACTCTAACCACGGGGCGCAAGAGGTCGTAGAGTTCTTCATCAACCTCGCCATAGGCTGCCAAGCCCATCACTTTCCATTCCTCTCCAGCGAGAGGGTCAAAACCGATGGCATAGCAAACCTGGCTGTAGAAAATTCCCAAACTGGCCAAATTGGCGAATTGTTTGGAGTCGAGGCGCTGAAGTTCTCCGTTTTCAAACGAGAAAAATGCGGTGCTGGCCCCTTCCCCCATGCCGTCAACTACAACGCAGAGTGCTTTGTCGTATGGGCTGGAATAACAAGCTGTTGCAGCGTGGCACAGGTGATGGTTCCACGCTTGCTTTCTCATTTCAAAGCGAAAGCCGCTGCGCTCTCGCAAACGCAGATCGACGTTCAGCAGCATGTTGTTTGCTGTTGTTGGAGCTCTGTAAAGGGCATGGCGGAAATACCAACCGCGCCAGAGCATGGCCTCCTCGTCTGTCGGTCGGATCAATTTGAAAGTGGCTATGGCCAAGCGGCTAAGCGGTGCCAGCACGCTCGATGCACGCAGAGATGTTCTTGTCCATGTCAGATTTGCGCAGACTGGACCCTCGCGCACATAGTCATCCATGATTGGCTCAATCACGCCGAAAGGGTCAGGCGCTGCGTGCCAACCGCGCTTATATTTGAGGGCACGTTCGTTGGCTTCGGCAAAGACAACTTCACCATCTTCATTGACCACCGCTATTGAAGGGTCGTGTTGGGAGCATGAAAAGCCAAGATAAGTGGTCACGGGCGTTGCTCCAGCACATCGTTGATGATTTTCACACCAGCCGCTTCACCACCGGCCTGCAGCAGCCACTGCTGAATCTGACCCCAAGAATAGCTGCGCGTTTCAACTGACTTAAGAGCCTTAGCGATCACCTGCGCATTGCATTCGTTGCCAGCTGCAAGACGCACCCCAAACCCCTTCGCTTCCAATTGAGAAGCAAGCACTTTCTGATCGGCGATTGTGGGGATAAACAGCGCGGGCTTGCTGTGTCTCACCGTTTCCCAAGTCGTTGCCATGCCGGCATGATGAATAACCACGGCCGCTTCAGCAATCAAAACTTCCAGATCGGGCACGGACTCAACAATTGTGGCTGTCTGCCCAACGTATTGGTTTTCCAAGGACTGCCCCACCCGTTCAAGATGTTGAATATCCACCTTTCCTCCGCACTGAGCGATTACGGAATATCCCGCCAAAAACGCGCCTTCGATGGCGGCTCTGAACCGTTCCGTTTCATTGTTGGACAGTGTGCCAAAAGTGATAAGAGCGTGTTTGCGTTCCACAGGTGAAACCGGCGCTTCGCTTTGTGAATAGGATGGACCGATATAATGGCGAGGCACGTCCCCACGCGGATTACCGACTTGCAGCGCCTCGATGCAGAACACCAACTCGCATACGGGTGGCGCTAGCTTTCGCCAAGAGCGTTCCAAACCGAACGCCTCTTGCACTGACACTGCGAATTTCGATCTGAATTTTGAACGGATGAGTGCGGGCATGCCCTTACTCACATCGCGTGCCAATTTCAGCAGGCCATCTTCACGGCGCATCTGTCTTTGGGTTTCGCGGTTAAAAACCAAGGTTGGGATCGTGTGAACGCGTGGGATACTGAGTTCAGTTCCAATTCGGCTGCCCCACAGCGCCATGAAGTCCTGCACGATCAAACGCGGCGCCAAGGCTTCCACCTTGCCCAAAAGGGCCGGATAGATTGTTTCGGACGCATCGATCAGGTCTGCTGCCATCTTTATCAAATTGAAGTCCGGTGCATCAATGTCGTATTGAATTTCAGGATATGCTTCGAAACGAGCGCCTGTCGCTCGAACGATGGTTTCGAATTTTGTATGACCAAAACAGACGACTTCTTGGCCGTCTTCCACCAAACCACGGAGCAGCGGTAACATGGGCTTAACATGGCCCATCGCCGGTGTGGTGAAGGCTACGATCATCTCTGAAAAAGTCCTTCTTCCAAGGTGCACTCGCCTTGCTTTCACGCTTCATCGCATTTCAGAAAGAATGCGAGGGGCAGAGCGCTTTAACAGTGGAAGCACATTTTCGCGTTCGGTTTTACAGTTATTGCGCATGTTTTTTGGATTGTCCGGTCAATATTGGCGTGCGGACACTTCTTTAGCTAAAGTGCAGCAGCGCAAGGGGCACTTATGAAGCGATTGTTTGTCACTGGATCATCCGGCCTGATTGGCTCTGAAGTTGTTAGCAAGTTCGCACGCGCTGGCTGGCAGGTACACGGCTTGGACAACAATATGCGCGCTGACTTTTTCGGGCCCTCCGGCGATACCCGATGGAACCAACGCCGCCTGCTGAGCGAATTGAAGAACTTTGATCATTATGAAGTTGATATTCGCGACCGCAAACGGGTTGGCGCTTTGGTCAAAGAGATCAAACCGGACGCCATCGTCCATTGCGCAGCGCAACCCAGCCACGACCTTGCTGCCAGCCGGCCTTTCGACGACTTCGATATAAACGCTGGCGGCACGCTGAACTTGCTGGAGGCTTGCCGCCAACACGCGGCAGAAGCACCATTTGTTCATATGAGCACCAACAAGGTTTACGGTGATGCACCAAACGAAATCAATCTGGTGGAGCGCCAAACAAGATGGGACTACGACGATCCGGCTTTTGTCGATGGCATTGCAGAGACATTTCGCATTGATCAGAGCAAGCACTCGATCTTCGGCGCGTCGAAGGTGGCTGCGGACGTGATGGTACAGGAGTATGGCCGTTATTTTGGTATGCCCACCTGCACTTTACGCGGTGGCTGCCTGTCCGGCCCAAATCATGCTGGCGTAGAGCTACACGGCTTTTTGAGCCACCTCGTGCGATGCAATGTTGAGGGACGAAAATACACAGTCTTCGGCTACAAGGGAAAACAGGTGCGCGACAACATTCACAGCACCGACGTTGCTGCATTTGTCTTGCAGTTCATTGAGGCTCCACGCGCTGCCGAAGTCTATAACATCGGCGGTGGGAAGCAGAATTCAGTGTCTATTCTGGAAGCATTTGAAATCGCCAGCGACGTTTCGGGAAAGGCGATGGTGTATGACTACGTGGACCGTAATCGGGCAGGCGATCACATCTGCTATTATTCAGATCTGACAAAAATGAAGACGCACTACCCGAATTGGGAAATTACCAGATCGGTACGTGATATTATCGAAGAAATTCATGCTGCCACCACCCCTCAAGCAACCACCTGAACATGGCGATACGCTAGCCTACCGCGCTGTTGTCTTGGGCAAGCTGTTTTTCAAAATAGGCAATCGTTCGCTTTAAACCGTCTTCAAGACCTACGATCGGTTCCCAATCCAAATCCGCACGGGCGCGGGTAATGTCCGGGCGGCGGCGCAGAGGATCATCTTGCGGCAACGGGTGGAACACGATCTTGGAACGAGAGCCCGTCAGGTCTATGGCCCGCTGCGCCAGTTGCCGGATCGAAATTTCTTTGGGGTTGCCGAGGTTAATAGGACCAGTCAGTTCGGCAGGTCTGTGCATCAACCGAAACAGTCCGTCGACCAGATCATCAACATAGCAAAAAGAGCGCGTTTGGCTGCCGTCGCCATAAACTCTGATATCTTTGTTTTGCAATGACCTCACGACGAAGTTTGAGACCACTCGACCGTCATGCTGATGCATTCGCGGGCCATAAGTGTTGAAAATTCGGGCAACCTTAATGTCGACGCCAAACTGGCGGTGATAGTCGAAAAACAACGTCTCCGCACACCGCTTGCCTTCGTCGTAGCAGGAGCGAATTCCGATTGGATTGACATTTCCCCAATAGGTTTCAGGTTGCGGGTGAACGGCGGGGTCGCCATAGACTTCAGATGTAGATGCTTGGAGAATGCGACACCGCGATTTCTTGGCGAGTTCCAAAAGGTTGATCGCGCCGATCACATTAGTTCGAACCGTGCTCACCGGATCCCGTTGGTATTGGCAAGGTGATGCCGGACAAGCGAGATTGTAGATTTCGTCCACCTCTGCATGCAGTGGTTCAGTTACGTCGTGAACCAACATTTTGAAATCAACGTGGTTGGCGAATTTCTCGACATTGACTGCTGTTCCGGTTGAGAAATTGTCCACACAGACAACGCTGTGCCCTTCATTCATCAGACGTTCGCACAAATGCGAGCCGAGAAAACCAGCGCCGCCAGCAACGAGAACTTTCTTGCTTAGCTTGGTCATATCTTGCTCGCCATCGAACTTGATTTGGAGTCTGAGACACGGCCTTCCAACCGACATTCCACGCGGCGAAGTTTACCCCGGGGCGGTTCAGTCAGTTGTTCAAAAGCCAGATTAATGGACGGCTCGCAGCCATGCTTTGCAAACAATTCGACAAGCCGCGCCCTTGCGCGCTCACCGATATCGGAGAGGCAGTCCTGTTCAAGCTTCAATTCAATGCGCTCTGGTGCTGTCTGAATGACACGGAAATCCCTGATGGTTCGATCGGTGTCCACGATTGTGTTTCGGATGAGATCGGGCGTGATTTCCACCGCGTTTCCGCTTGTATCGGAAAGCTTAAATACATCGTCCACACGACCTATGACTTCGCTCACAACGCGCAGGGGCGAACCACAGGGGCATGGTGCACTGTCCATACGCAGCAGGTCGTTCATTCGGTATCGCATCATGATTTGGGTTGTGCGGCTGAAGTCTGAAATGATGGGAGAGACCAGGCCATCACCAACATCTTCCAGCTCGAAATGCATGCAATCTTCGCACAGGTGCAATCGGTTATGCTTGCAAGAAACCGCGAGCAGGCCTTCACTCGCCATATAGATTTCGCGCAGCCGCGTTTTCAAACCGGCCTCGATGATATTCCTATCGAAAGCCTCCAGCTTCTCCGCAGCCGAGAACACCGACCTTGGCGATACGGCAACACCCATCTCCACCATTCGGCGCAACACTCGGGGAGGCGCAATCAGTATGGTGGGGACAAAACCCTCTAGACCGTCAATCAAGCTGTCGAGCGGATTGCTGGTATCAAAAAACTGTAACTGCAATCGGCTGGTTTTGTTGGCCGTATCGTATAGCGGCGTATCGAGCGGCAGCATGACGGCAACGCGGTCTTTGTGACGCCAGAAGTCCGGCACGCCCTTGGCAAGGATTGCTCCTAACCATCTAAACCGCTCCTGTTGCGAAATGACGAAAAGGCCACGGTTACCACTTGTACCTGTGCTGGCTCCTACGACGTAAGGCCCGATTTGCTTTGGGCCTGCAAACGCTTCCCAGCCCTGTTTCGCCGAAATCCCTGCGCTGTTGTAGGCGGCAAAATCCGCCATCAAATCGGCTTTGGTCATCACTGGGAATTGTTGCAATCGCGAACCGTCCCTCGCCGCTTCGCCAAATGCGGGAACGGCGCTGACATGCCGCTTGATCCAATTTGATAAGCGCTTGGTCTGCCATTTTTCCACCGATGTCGCGCTACCATGGATTAACGGGAATGTGCGCACCCGCAGGTAGGAGCCGAGTGCATGATAAAGGCCGACCGCGCTCATCCCGCGGCACCTTCGGCTGGAACGTTTCGATCAATATCGCGTTCGTGAAGGTGCCAATCATGGCACAACAAAACATCCGCTCCCTGCTTCATGTAGGCCTGAATTTTTTCCACACTCTCCATCGCTTCAACGCGGTTGTTATATGTTCGGTTGGCAGGAAAGCCGGGCATTTTGTTTTCCAACAACGCATCTCGTGCCCATTGCACGTCAGCGGCATAGAGAAAAGGTGGATCAGTTTGCGGGAAAAACACGCCTATTTGGCCTTCCAGATGGCCAGGCAACGCGATAGCGATCAGCGAACCGTCTCCAGCGATGTCAGTGCCGTCTGTCGCGTTCCGTTCCCCGCCATTGTCTTCAATGAAGGACAGCCGAGTTTCGAAGTCATCCGGCAGCAGCGTTGGATAGACGCCTTCAAGCGCGTTTGAGATTCTCGTTTTGGCTTGAAGGCTTTGCCAAGCGGCTTTTGAACAAAGAAACCGCGCCTGCGGCAAATCTCTCAAACCGCCTATATGGTCTGCATGAAAATGGGTGATAATGACGGTGTCGATATCAACCGGCTGTAAGCCCAAGCGGGCAAGGCCGCTTTCCAGCGGCGCGTCATTGATAATTTTGGGGCGCAACAACAGCCCATAGAGTTTCAAAAACCAATCTTGTTTGGTGAGGCTGAAAACGTGCTTGCTGTATCCGGTATCGATCAGCGTATGGCCTAGTTTGGGATGATGGAAATATCCAACGCGCACGCGCAGTGGCACGACCTTTCGCCCTCCGCCTTTCAACACAAGCCCACGCATGACGGGCATGATTGAACTGGTGAAGAATACCGGACCGGGCAGTGTCACGCGCTTTGCTCGCTGAAGGTTCGGGACAGACCTTCATCAAATGATATTCGAGGTTGCCAATTGAGCAGTCTTTGCGCTTTTGAAATATCGAGCGTCTGGCTGTACGCAAAAATACCGAGACCATAGGCCGTCACCCGCGGCTCTGGCTGGTTTTTGCGCAGGCGCGCGATGCCTTCGCCCAACCGCACGGCCGCTAAAGCTGGTGCCACCGGGAGGTTGCGCCACCGAACGCGCGTGCCGCTGGCCGCGCATGCCTTTTCGACTATTTCTCCGATGGGAAGCGCATCGCCGCCAGAGACGTTAAACACTTCACCTGTCGCTGCTGTGCCCGCGTTCAACGTCGCCATAATGGCAAAAACAACATCCTCCACATACGTTATATCGGTCTTTGCGGCACCGTTGCGAAAGCGTGGTAGCGGCCCGGTCGCAGCAGCTTTCAACAGCCTTGGCAACAAGGCGGTATCGCCCGCTCCGTAAATGCCCCTGGGGCGCAAAATGCTGAACGGGACACCGCTGTCACGGACACGCTGTTCAGCAATTGCCTTGGTCTCCGCGTAAGCGTTGATTGGCTTGGGCAGCGGTTGCGTTTCACGAATGCCTATTTGGTCTTCAAACTTGAAATACACCGCCGGTGTCGACACGTGAACGAAGTGGCGCACGTTCAGCTTTGACGCCAAGTCGAGGCAGTTTTGTGTGCCGTCAACATTGGCAGACCAAAACTGGCGCTGATGGCCCCAAGCCGATGAATATGCGGCGCAGTGAACGATCGCAGTCACGCCACCAAGCGTTGCCAGCAGATTTTCGTCCATCGGTTCAGCCATATCCCAGACAAAACGATTGCAATCTGCCATTGGCAGTTGCACCAGCAATTGTTCGTTTCGCCCTGTGGCGATGACGTCAACTTTCTCCGTCACAAGACTGCGCACCAGTGAACCGCCTAAGAAGCCAGTCGCGCCTGTTACAAGCACCCGTCCCACGCCTAAAGCCCCATCACAATTCCGCCGAACGAAACACCGGCTGACGTGCCGAGCATAAGAATTCGGTCGCCTCTTTTGATGAGGCCACTCTCGTTTGCATAGTCTAGCGTGAAGGGGATGGAGGCCGCGATTTGATTGCCAACTTGCGAAGCGATGTTGACGACGCGCTCTGATTTGAAACCGCAGAGTTTAATCATGTGCGCCAGTGCACTTGGGCTCGCCTGATGGGGTATCACAAGATCAATATCATTTTGTTGCAATCCCGTTGACGCGAGCAGCTTCTCAACGAAGGAACCAAAGTGTTTGGCAGTTAGACGGAACAGTTCTTTTCCGTCCATCGTGAACTGACTGTGCGCGGCGAACATGTCGGGCTGCTTTGCAAAATCGAAACGGGTGCCGCCCGCTGCGAGCGAGCAATTGTCGTAGGCCGAAGCATGAGTCTCAAAGCGGGCAGCAAACAGTTTTTTCGAAGGGGCCGACGTCAAAACTGCTGCCGCTGCGCCATCGCCGAATAGCCCAGCAACATCGGGTTGGGTTTTCCACGGCAGGCCACGTGAGGCCAGCTCAGACGAAACGATCAGGATTTTGGAATAAGCACCAATAAGGCCATTTGCAAATTCAAGTGCCGCGGGAAAACCCAAGCAGGTGCAGTTTATGTCTGTCGCAAAACACGTTCCGTCGGTGATGCTTAAAGCACGTTGGATGGCAGGAGCTGTGGCGGGTATCGGTTGAAATGGAACGGCGCAGGCGCTGATAATGAGATCAATATCTTGTGCATCAATGCCGGCCTTGGATATGGCGGTTTTTGCAGCCGCAACACCGAGATCAATCTGGTTTTCTTCGTCACAGAAATAGCGGCTCGACACACCGGTTTTTGCTTCCAAAAATCCTGGCTTCAGCCCGTGGAGCTCTTCCAAATGGCAAGATTTAAACATGTCTGTAGGCAAGGCACGCCCTGTGCCAACAATTGCAAAATTGCCAGAGTTTTTGGGATGCAAATGCACAGCGATTTGTTGCCCGTTTTCAATTTTGGCACAGCATGACTTACATCAATCACTTTGTCTGCCAACAGAAACAAACTGCCCCAAACAAATTTCGCCCTTGTTGGGGCAGACCTGAATAATGATGCTTGTAAATGAACACATGACGGAGCGTGTATTGGAGGCCGATTTAAATTCGCAACATCTTAGAAAATTAACTTAATCTGCTATTTAGGCCTGGGGCGAATATTGCAGCCTTTTCTACTGCTTTCAGAAAAAACAAAAATCTCAAAACCGATGTATCGAAGGGCGTGCTAACAATCAGAGTGATTGATCGTGGGGAAAACTAGAGTTTGATCCAAGCTGTTTTCAGATTGATGTACTTATCGATCGCGTGGAGTGATTTGTCGCTGCCATTGCCCGATTGACCGACACCACCCAAGGGAACCGTGCCATCAGCTCCGCCGTATGTGTTTACATGCATCACACCAGTTCGCACATCGCGCACCATGCGGTGAGCGCGGGAAAGGTTTGAGGTCCACACCGCACCCGCCAAGCCATAGATGGTCGAGTTGGCGATCCGCACTGCCTCCTCATCGCTGTGGAACGGCGTGATACCCAGAACAGGCCCAAACACCTCTTTCTGTGCCAGTGTTGCATCGGGCGTCACGTCAGTGAAGATTGTTGGTTGCATGAAATAGCCGCCGGTTTCCTCCAACGTTCGCTTTCCGCCCGTCATCAGATTCCCGCCCTCCGCCAATGCCGTTTGGACGAATTCCAGATTCCGATCCAGCTGTGCTAGCGAATTGATCGCGCCTATATTTGTATCTAGTTTCAGCGGATCGCCGACCTTCATGGCCTCCGTGACCTTGATCAATTCAGCTACAAAGTCGTCATGTATGCTTGCCTCCACCAGAAGCCGAGACCCGGCCACGCAAACCTGTCCCGCATTCCGGAAAATGCCGCCAGCAGCGACCTTGACCGCCTCATCAAGCTTGGGAGCATCAGCGAAGACGATGTTGGGCGATTTTCCACCCAGTTCCAGATAGACCCGTTTCATGTTGGAGCGTGCGGCATATTCCAGAAGTCGGCGGCCGGTCGTGCCGGAACCAGTAAAAACCAACACATCCACATCCATTGATAAGGCCAGTGCTTCACCAACCACCGCGCCTTCGCCTGTCACCGCATTCAGCACGCCTTCCGGCAAGCCTGCTTCAAGGGCCAACTCCGCCATGCGCATCAACGACAGCGAAGCTGTCTCGGATGGCTTCAGCACGACCGAATTGCCCATAGCCAGCGCGGGGCCGAGCTTCCACGCGCCGATCATCAGGGGGAAGTTCCACGGAATAATCGCGCCAACAACACCAACCGGCTCCTTGTGGATCATGCCCAGTATGTCGTCGGAAGTCGGCGCAATTTCACCGTATATCTTGTCGAGCGCTTCGGCATAGTAGCGGATGGTAGCGGCGGCAGATCCCGGCTCGGCCTTCAGCGCCATGCTGATCTCGGTCCCGTTGTCACGCACGCCTAGGACAGCGAGTTCCAAGGCATTGGCGTCAATCAGATCAGCCCACTTCAGCATCACCTTCTTGCGAGCGGCAGGCGGTTGTCCGGCCCATCGTTTGTCTTCAAAGGCAACGCGTGCAGAAGCAATCGCCGCCTCCATGTCCTCAGTTGTCCCGCGAGCCGCCTTCGTGAGCAATTGCCCGGTCAATGGTGAGAGGATATCCATCTCGCCACCGTCTGATGCAGCAACGTGCCTGCCGCCAATCAGATGAAGCTGCGGCACAATTTTGCTGTTCCGCACGGCGTCGATAGAAGTCTGGTCCATTGGATATCCCATCCTGTCACGCCCAAATATGCAAATATGGGCAATTGCTTTTTCTTCCCTAGCGCCCTTCAATGTGCAGCAGATGGCGCGCCGTGAAAACATCAAAAGGCGCGATACACGAGCAGAAGCAAGCGGAGCCTGCAGAATGAAAGATTCAAACTTCCTGAAGGAAAATAACGGTCGTCTGATGTGGCACCCAATGACCTCACCGCAGGACAGCATCGACCATCCGCCCAAAATCATCACCGGCTCCAAAGATGTGACAATCACCGACATAGACGGACACAAAGTGGTGGACGCTGTGGGCGGGCTTTGGAACGTCAACCTGGGCTATTCGTGCCAACCGGTGAAAGACGCGATAGCCGAACAATTGGACAAGCTGCCCTACTATTCCACCTTTCGCGGTTCATCGAACGATGTGGCGATTGAGCTTTCCTACGAACTGCGCGAATTCTTCGAGCCCGACGGAATGCACAGAGCCTTCTTCACATCCGGTGGATCGGATTCAGTGGAGACTGCGCTTCGCCTTGCACGGCAATATCACAAGCTGCGCGGCAATCATGGACGGGTGAAGTTCCTCAGCCTGAAGAAAGGCTATCACGGCACTCATATTGGCGGGGCCAGTGTAAACGGCAACGCCAATTTCCGTGCCGACTACGAACCGCTGCTGCCGGGATGCTATCACATTCCCGCACCTTACACTTATCGCAATCCGTTCAACGAAACCGATCCGGAAAAGCTGGCCAATCTATGCATTGCGGCTCTAGCCGACGAGATCGCATTTCAAGGGCCGAACACAATTGCAGCAATGATCATGGAACCGATACTGGGTGCAGGCGGCGTTATTCCTCCGCATAAATCGTTCGCTCCGATGGTGCGGGAGATCTGCGACCGGCACGGCATTTTGCTCATCACCGACGAGGTCATCACAGCTTATGGCCGCACTGGCGCATGGTCTGGCGCGCGTCTTTGGGGCATTCAACCCGACATGATGGCGACTGCCAAAGCAATCACTAACGGCTACTTCCCTTTCGGCGCGGTAATGATGGGCGAAAAAATGGTGGAAGCGTTCGAGCACAATCCAGCCGCCAAAATCGGTCATGGCTACACTTATTCGGGGCATCCCGTTGGAGCCGCAGCTGCACTGGCCTGCTTAGCCGAAACCAAGCGTTTGAACGTCACGGAAAACGCCGCGGCCCGGGGTGATCAAATGTTTGAAGGCTGCAAAAAACTGCAGGAGAAATACGATATTATCGGGGATGTGCGCGGTGGCCACGGGCTCATGACGGCGATGGAACTGGTCAGCAACCGAGAGACCAAAAAACCCATCGATCCTGAAACGGCAGCGATTATTCAAGAAGTGACATATCAATCGGGTGCGATGGTTCGCATTTCCGGTCCCAATGTCATCCTCTCGCCCCCGCTGGTGCTGACTGAGCAAGACACTGACATCATTCTGTCATCGCTTGATAAAGGCTTCGCGGCAGCCGCATGAGCGAAAACTATGTCGCTCTGTTGGGCACTAAAGGCGGGCCGGCTATTCGACCTGGCTCATCCATACCGACCTCTAGCCTCTACGTCTTGAACGGTGAAAAACTCGTCGTTGATTGCGGCTTGGGCGTCACTAAGGGGCTGGTTGATCAAGGTATGCAACTCAAGGAGCTCTCCCGGATCTTCATCACGCATCTGCATTCAGATCACTATCTGGAGCTTGGGCCTCTTATTCACACGTCATGGACGGCTGGATTGAAAACGCCGGTAGACGTCTTCGGACCGAAGGGCCTGGACGCCTATTGGAATGGTTTCCTTCATTCCATGAAGGCTGACATTGAACTGCGCCAAGACGACGAAGGCAGGCCAACGTTGCGCGATCTGGTGAGGATTCACGTCATCGAGGAAGGCGTGGTGTTGGAGCAGGATGGGATCACCGTGTCCGCAATTCGCTCGCTTCATCCGCCTTTGGTGGATTGCTTTGCGCTTTCGTTCAGAACCGCCAAAGTGCAGGTGGTGTTTTCAGGCGACACGGCCCCTCTTCCCGCACTGGAAGACTTTGCGCGTGGCGCTGACTTGCTCATTCACGAAGCTATGCTGGAGGCTGCTTTGCCTGCACTGATGGAGCGTGTGGGCAATGGCAGCGACAAGCTTATGCAGCACTGGTTGCGCTCTCACACGTTTGCACATGACGCCGCGAAGACCGCAACAAACGCTGGTGTAAAGCGACTGGCGCTTTCACACCTTATTCCGTCGGATGACCCTACCTATAACGATGATCACTGGCTGGAAGCCATTAAAGATCATTGGAGTGGTGAATTGTATATTGGGAAAGATGGCATGCGGATTTCGCTCGATTAAGAAACACCCCTGCCGTCAACCGCAATCTTTCTTACTGGTGAGCCTGGCCCAAGTGAGCTACCCTATCACAACACTGGGTGAGCGCATCGCGGCCCGAACCGAAGCATTCGTATATTTTGGAATCGCAGTCTCATGAAAACTCTCTCCCTAGCCGCCTTGCTCGTCGCTCTTCCCCTTTCGGCGCAAGCTGAACTGCGTGTGAAATTCGATGAGGGTGCGCCAAAAGATCGTTTTACAATTCGAAATGCTGGCAAATGCACCATCAAAGATGCGCAAATCACTGTCGATCTTTCCGGTTCAAAGTCAGGTTTGATTTTCGACGTCACGAGTGCAGGCGCAGGCGTGGAAGTATTTCAACCGCTTGATATCGTTGCTGGCCGCCAGTCACTTTCAAAGATTCCGAAAGTGCGCGACGGCGACAAAAAAATCGTCTTTGACGTGCGTGAATTGAGTGCCGGAAAATCCCTCGCTTTCACGATTGATGTTGATGACACTGTAGGCACACGCGAGATCACTGTGTCAGGCTCGGAGATTGAAGGTGCTGGCGTGCGCTTCAAGGGCGCTGAAATGAGCGGTTTTGGGAACTTCTCGACCAATGCGCGTGCGGTGGTGAAAACGCCTAGCTGCTAAGTCAAAATCCGCTCTCCCGGATAAGAACCGAGCCGATACGTCTAAAAACCCGTTGTGACAACGAAACGGCTTTCGCCTGCAAGTGAACGGTTCCAATTTGGGTTTGTTCAACTGCAATGCTTTGATCGTCGGATGCCGCCAACTTCGCACGGTAATAGCTGCCCATGGGCGCAGGCTTTTCGCCGGATTGATCCATGATCGGAACCGTGCCGCCATAAATGTCAGCTAACTCGACGAACGCGATCTGCTGGATTGGTGTTTCACTTATCTGGTTCAAAATGAGTGGAATTTTTTCAAGCGCGAGGTTTTCGGGAATGAACGCGCCCTTTGCTTGAAGTGTCAGCCTCGGAACCTGATGTTCAGCGACCAGGCCCGACACCGAAACCTCCGCGTCGGTTTTGATGCGGAACATTAAGTGCCCACGCGCCACCATGTCGCCAGAACGCAGGCTCCTATCCATATCAACGACGACACCGGAAAATGCTGCCTTGATGACGAGTTCGTCGGACCGCTGCAAAAGTCCCGACAAGGTTTGCTGCTTGCTTACAAGCTGCGACTGCAAAATCCTGGTTTGGTTTTTTTCCTGCGTATTGGAACCGCTGCGGTCGATACGGGTTTTGAGCAGTTCAATCTCGCTTTCAACGCGCTCGATATCGAGCGCTAATGTCTGCGACTGCATCTGCGTCAAAGTCTGACCAGCGGCGACGCGGTCTCCCTGTGCAACTTTCAAAGACACCAGTTTCGCAGAAAGCGGTGGCACAACTTCCACTTCTTGCGAGGCGTGAAGCACGGCAGGAAAGCGAACCTCGTTTGACAGTGGCGCAAAAAACGCAATTGCGAGCCCAACCCAAACAGAAAGCGTGGTCCAGCCTCGGCGGGTTTGAAAAAGACGAGAGCGCATAGACCACCAGACTTTCATTTCTCGATAGATGGGGAGCAAAATGAACCAAGCGATCTCCACCACAAAAAGGAAAATGCCGATCACTTTGATAAAAAAAGCGTAGACCAAGAACGCGATGCCGAGGAAAAGGAAGAAGCGGTAGATCCACGTTCCCCACGCATGCAGCACGAGCGTTGCCGCAAGCCGTCGCGACAGTCTCTCAGGCGGTGGTTCGCACAGCGCAAAAAGCACTTCCCGCAGTTTCCATCGCGCCATTTTGAAGCCTCGTTCTTGCAGGTTTTCAAAACCGAGGACGTCGGAAAGGATGTAATACCCGTCGAAGCGCATGAACGGATTGAGATTAATCACCACACTCAAAATCCAACCGGCCGTAGCAATTGAAAACGCGATTGCACGCATCGTGCCGTCTGGCAGGAATACCCAGAACAAGGTGGCTATCACCGCCAAGCACATTTCGGTCATGATGCCGGCGCCGTCCACCATCAACCGCTTGCGCCGCGACGGCAGGCGCCATGCGTTCGACGTATCGGTATACATGATCGGCATGAGCACAAGAAAGGCGACCCCGATGACGGGAACGTCCAACCCGTATTTCGTCGCCATATAGGCATGGCCCAATTCGTGAACGATTTTCACGAAGACAAGACTCACCGCGAAAAGCGCGATCCCCTCAATCGAGAGAAAATGCATGAACTGGCTGGTAAATGCGCTCCACTGTTGGGACACGAGATAGAGCGATAGCAGGCCGAAAATTATGAATGCAGTTGCGGCGGCAGATGAGAACAACGGTTTCACAATTGGCCACGTAGCGCGCAGGAACCGCTGCGGACGAAACAATGGCACTTTGAAAAACAGATACCCATGCAACGCTCGGCCGAACAAGGATTTATGCTTTTGCGCCTCAATGCGGGCATAGCTCGTTGCTTCGCCGTCTAGCGGCTTTGCCGTCAGTTCGTTAGCGAACAGGAATTTGACAAATTCACCTAACTCACCGCCTTCGACAGGGCGATGAAGCGCGGCAGCAGCCCTTTCTGTGATTTTGGAAAACTCATCGGATTCCCAAAAAGCGAGCATCTGGAACATCGAGTTGTTGATGCGGAAATAGCGGTTGCGCAGCGGGTCGAACAAAAGCCAAGTTGGTGCGCCGTTGTGGCTGGGCCAGCCTTCCAAAATCTCCAAGTCTTCGCGCAATTGCGGAACCCGCAACTCCGCTCTGCCGTGCGGTGGCGGCGGCGCGCACTGGACAGACATTCTACCAACCTATCCATTGACGAATGTATGCAAGCGGCTTCCTGAACAGGAAAAAGCCAAGTGTTGTCGTCTCACCAAAGACCTGCGCGGTGCCACGGGTGCCGATCCGCAAAAGGGCATCTTCTTCGCCCGATATACGAGCGACCACTCGGTAAGATGCTTCTTTGCCTTCATGCGGCACTGCCCGATAGCTTGCAGATTTCACCGTTGCAGGAATTGCTGACAGAGGACTGGAATCGAGAAAAAGCCTCACCTCGGCGTCTTTATGCAAAACGATAGCATCGCTAACAGGTAGGAACATTTCAGCTTCCACCGACCTCGGATCAGCGATCTCCAGCACACGTTCGCCCACAGCAATAGGTCTGCCCTGCCAATCGGATTTACGGTCGAAAACAGCTACACCATCGCGCGAAGAAGCGACGACGGCCTTCGCCAACTGAGACTCGGCGTAAGCCAGTTCTCTCAAGGCTAGCTGTAACTCCGCCTCTGCTATGGCAAGATCGCGTTTGCCTTCGCCATTTCCGAAGGAATTCTGCTGCGCAGTGTTCAACCGTGCAATCGCAACCAGCTTTTTCTCGTTGGCAATATCGCGGTTGGAAGCAAGCGTAGTATCAACGAAACGAAAAAGCGGTTTGCCTTTGCTAACAATCGAATTGGGTTCAACTAATATCTCTTCGATAATTCCATCAATGGGTGCCGCCACGACCTGCGCGTCGCGAGCAACAATTTCCACAGGCGCAAGAGCGGTGAGTGAAACCGGAATGAACATCACTATGATAGATGCAACAGCCAAGACAGCGCTCAAATAGCGCGGCAGTCTTATAGAACCCGTCGCTCGGCGGCGTGGTTGTAGTTTAAGCCAAGCATGGCGGGCAACGTCTCCGACAAGCGCATGGATGGGCTGCGCTTCGGAAACTTTGTTGTTAGCACTGACGAACACCAAAGCAGCAAACGGTAATTTGCGGTCGTCCAGCAGGGGAACGAGAGTGCCCGCGAGCGCAGAAGAATCCTCATGCCTACCGAAAGCGAGAGGCTGGCCAACGACAGTCTCTTCCCGCTGCATTGCCACTTTAAGCACTTTGCCAAGCGCGTCCTCCAAAGCTCTCACCTTAGGCGCGTTTGCGTCTACCGATGACAGGCTCGAGACAGCGTCAAGTTTAACCTTATCAGAGCGGAAACCTCTCGCCCTAAAGATCAATATTTGACGACTTTCTACCAGATCGAGCGGTTTGTTCGCGATGCAATAAACAAGCTCTCGAAACGTTCGGCACTTGCGCACAGCGTCTTCAAATTCGAGTAGCGCCTCCAGCTTGCTCAGCCTGCTTTCAGTCTGCAACAATTTGCGGCGCAAACTGCGCATTTCATCAGGGCCAGACACAGGACCAAGCCGCTGCGCACGTGTTTTGAGCCGCTCATCAGCCGTATCGTTAGCTGGCTTCGGCCCCTCGCCAATAGGCGCACTCGGCTCAATTCTGATCGCCTTAGCTGTCACGTTCAGGAACCGCTTGCAGGAAAAAGGGCCGAACCACTCATGCCGGCGAGAACGTCCGAAGTATCACCTTCTAGCGTCCCAAAAATGCGAATTGTCTGGCTTACGGGATCAATCTCTGCGCCCATGCGAGTAACTTTTGCTGAATAGTTTTGCCCTGTCTCATCGACAGAAAATTGAAAGTCCTGCCCTATTTTCAGCCAACGCAACCAGTTGGACGGCACCACCAGTTCAAGCTCCAACGAGGTATCATTGATGATGACCATGAGCGGCGTGTTCACTTCGGGCATTTCGTGAACATGGGTGTTGAGCGCCACAACGCGGCCATCAAACGGCGCGCTAATCGTACAGTATTTCATTCTAGCGCGAACGGCAGCAGCGTCAGCCAAAGTGCGGTTTACGGCCGCTTGAGCGATGCGCACTTCACTGGAACCTGCCGCTCCATTGGCACGCAAAGATTTCTTGGCTTTCAACTCTAACGAGGCGCTGGATGCCGCCGCCCGGGCACTGTTCAACTCAGCCTTCAAACGCGAACAGTCGAATGCGATGAGTTCCTTACCCTTCGCAAATGACATGCCTTCGCGGTAGTGAACCCGCTCCACCACGGCAGACAAGTCCGAGCGAATTTCTACCCTGTCGTTGGAACGCACCAGACCGCGTGATTGCAACGTAGTATCCTCTGCAAACGCCGGTGCAGGCAGTGCCGACAGCGCGAGTAAAGCTGCCGATAGCCTCACTAAATTTGCACCCCAAAAGTGTTTTGTGAACCTCATGTCATATCCCCTTGTCCTTGGCCGCCTCCTAGAGATGTGAGTCGCCGCGATCCCGCCAGGTCTTCTTCAAGACTGCCGAAAGCTCGGAGACGCTCATGTCAGTAGAGATATTCTGGTCGTACGGATCAGACCCGACCGCCGCATAAACCGCCGCAAAGGCATTCTGCAGATCGGCATAGGCAACATCAAACTGAACAGCGGCCACCAGTGTGTTCATCTCTTCGCGAATACGGGTTTGCTCGGACGCCACACCAGCCCTTACAGAGGCATCAATTTGGGCCTTCAGCTTGCGCTGCACCTGATAGTATTCGGCGGCTGTCTGCGCTGACTGATAAAGATATTTGTAGCGAGCTCGCGAAACATAAACCTGCGTCATGATCGCCATAGTTGTTGCCAGAGCACGCTGGTCGAGCACTTCTTGCTTGGCATCAACAGCGCCTTTACGTGCAGGATAGGTGAAGACCTTCATCAGGTTCCAACCGACTTTTGCGCCGTAGCTGACCCAGTTGGAATTGAACAGAAAGTCATTCGTGTCCAGATTTAGCCCTGCATAGACCGATGCTCCCGGCAGAATTTCCAGTAATGCAGCCTTCGCTTCTTTAACGTTGATGCGCTCCTGATAACCGACTTCGCGCAGTTCTGGCCGCTTCTCAAGCGCCACACGCAACATCTCGTCGCCAGACGCTTTGATCGCCAAATCTGTCAAGCGACGCTTGGGAATATGCAGCGAGTATTTGCTGCCAGGGCTGACATTCATCAGTGCGGCAAGTTGGATTTTTGATGTTTTGAGTTCACGTTCCAAACGATGAATTTGGCGCTTAATGTCAACCAATTCGCGCTGGTAGGTGAGCGCCGAAACCGGTGAAGTTTGACCAGCTTTCAAAATACGCTTCGATTGAGCTAATGCTCGCTCCGTGCGGTGGCGCAGCTTGTGGAAGCCCTCCAACAAACGGTCGGCGCTGACAGCCCGCCAATAGGCAGTGCGCACATCTTCCACGATTTTATTGATGATTTTGCGCTTGCGTTCCTCGGCAATCAAGGCCTCGTCAGCTGCTTGTTGAGCACGGATATAGGACAAACCAAAGTCCAGAATGTGCCATGAGAATGTCACGTCCCCAGCAAATTTTCCTTGTTCTTTTGAAAATGTGGGATCGACCGAACGCACACCTGCAAAGAGCGTTTGCGAATAGCTGGCAGCGCTGTTGTCGCGGTCAGCCCATCCGCCATTGGCAACCACTTTTGGCAACATGGCATAAGACTTCAAACGCAGATTTTTGTTCGCCAATTGGCGGTTCATAATCTCGACCTTGTAGTCGAGATTGTATTTCAAAGCCCGCGCCATAGCATCGTAGAGCGTGATCTGGCCCGTTATCGGCTCTTGATCTTGCGTTACTCTCGCCAGCTTGTCCTCCGAGTAAGCCGCGATCTCAAGATCAGTCATTTGCTTTGGCGCAATTTGGCAGCCTGCAAGCAGCGAGAGAGCAAGCGTGGCAGCGATGCCGTGGGAAATGCGGTGCACTTTTGGAGTCATGATCTCGGATCCTGGCGTGAGAGTGTTGGTTGTGCGTGACTGTATAATTGCACTAATAGGTTGTATTTGTGGGCGAGTTTTATCGTTGGTGGAAACCATCGTTATTGTTCCGTCATATTTTGAAGAGTGATTGCGTTACTGATCGCGCAGACTGCGCAAATTTCTGAACCTGCTGCGAGAGCGAATTCGATGCACCGGTTTCGGCTTCCGCCGGCGGCCCATCAAGTTGTATCTCGCCTGTTGCCATGTTCACGTTCACCGAGAACACCGCGAATTGGCCGTTTCGCATCTTCGCGATGATGTCCAGCTCAACGAAATCAATATTCGCGACCCGCTCAAGCAGAATTACATTTGAACCGACTTGAGCAACCTTGTTCGGATAGTCGCTTCCCGAAGCAAGCTCTACTTCCCAAGATGCGATGCGAGCGTTTCCAAAGGTCATCAGATCGACAGCCATATGTGTTTGGAACACCAGCGTTCTTAGCGTCACATCGCAAGCACCGTTGCGCAGCGTGGTATCAACCTGCCCACCGACATACGGATAATAATCCATATCACTTAGCCCATCGTCTTCATATATACCGAAGCCGGTTCCCGTTTCGCGATCGGTTTCGATCTGGTTTCGAATAGCCTCCATAATCGGATGGTCTTTATCGAACAGCCCGACACCACCGCCGAGCAATCGAACATCGTTTACGGCTTGTGTCACGACCAGGTCACCTTCCAGCGCCGTGTTCGGGCCAAGTGGGCTTTGGGCGTTGACGCCATCGCTTACCGACAAACCCACATCACCGACAAATGGCACATTCGGGTCCTCGGGACCTGACGTGGGCGTATCCGGCTGATCAAGGATACTGACCTGAAGCGGGTTGGCATCGAAAACAAAGGTGGTCGATACAATTCCGCCCTGCCCGTCATCAACCGTTATCGTGACAGGATAAAACCCATCCGCATTCGGTCCACCGTTTGAAGCGTTGCCGTCAAGCGTGCCGCTGATCAGCCCGGTTACAGGGTCAATCGTCAACCCAGTCGGCAGTCCAACTTGGGCGTAGCTCAGCGTGTCGCCGTCAGGATCATTAAAGTGAACCGACGTGTCGATACTCACATCAAATCCGTCAACGCCTTCCTGATCAGGGATCCCAAGCGACACCACAGGTGGTGGGTTTTCGATCACGTAAGTCAGATTGGTTGTGAAGGTCAGCGTGGGATCGTTCGGATCGGTTGCAGTGACAGGAATCACGTAGACCCCTGGCGTTCCACCTGGAACATTCGTCAGTTGACTGGCATCTCCATCTGGCGTGCCGGAGATGATGCCTGTTGCTGGGTTAAAGGTCAGACCCGGCGGAAGATCGCTGGGCACAACGGAAACCAGAGGCGCTTCGCCAGCATCAGGATCGCCGAAATAAGGCGTTAGATCCAGTGGAGGAATGGGGCTTCCATCTTCTCCGGCCTGTTCTGGAATGTAGTCCTGCGGATCAATCGGCGGATCGCGGGGATCGTCCGGGTCGGATGGATCAAGCGGGTCGCTTGGACCAACAGGCTGCTCCGGATCGACCGGGATCGGACCATCGTTGGAACCCGTGACCGTGATCGTCACCACAGCATTGTCAAAGCCACCCTCCCCATCGGAGATCTGATAGGCGACCGTTGTGATGCGGGTTTGGCCCTGTTGCAGATCATCGAAGTCCAAAGCCGGATCGAACGTGTAGGTGCCGTCCGGGTTGATCGTGAACGTGCCACCGTCAGAGCCGGCAACCGGCGTGCTCACGTTGGCCGGATCGCCAGCGACTTCGCTGACCACAATCGTATCGCCATCGGGGTCACTATCGCCCGTGGCTGTGCCGTTCGGATCAAACACCGAGCCGGTGGTCACACCGTTCTCCGGCGCGGTGATCGCATCATCTTCTGCGACAGGCGCGGGATTGGTGATCGTGTAGACCACGTTGGTCGTGAACGTCAGCGTTGGATCGTTCGGATCGGTCGCCGTCACCGGCACCGTGTAGACACCCGGTGTGCCCGGATCGCCTAACTGGCTGGCATTGGCGTCCGGCGTACCGGAGATGATGCCCGTGGTCGGATCGAAGGTCAGGCCCGGTGGCAGATCGCTTGGGGTAACGCTGAGGATCGGCACGTCACCGGTATCGGGGTCACCGAAGTATGGTGTCAGATCGAGCGGTGGCTGTGGCGCTCCATCGTCACCGGTCTGGCCGGGGATGTAACCCTGCGGATCAACCGGCGGATCGCGGGGGTCGTCCGGGTCGGACGGATCAAGCGGGTCGCTTGGACCAACGGGCTGCTCCGGATCGACCGGGATCGGGCCATCGTTAGAACCCGTGACCGTGACCGTCACCACAGCATCGTCAAAGCCGCCCTCCCCATCGGAGATCTGATAGGCGACCGTTGTGGTGCGGGTTTGGCCCTGTTGCAGATCATCGAAGTCCAGAGCGGGATCGAACGTGTAGGTGCCGTCCGAGTTGATCGTGAATGTGCCACCGTCAGAACCCGCAACCGGCGTGCTCACGTTGGTCGGATCGCCAGCGACTTCGCTGACCACAATCGTATCACCATCGGGGTCGGTATCGCCCGTGGCCGTGCCGTTCGGATCAAACACCGAGCCGGTGGTCACACCGTTCTCCGGCGCAACGATCGCATCATCTTCTGCGACAGGTGCTGGGTTCGTGATCGTGTAGACCACGTTGGTTGTGAAGGTCAGCGTTGGGTCATTCGGGTCGGTCGCCGTCACCGGCACCGTGTAGACACCCGGTGTGCCCGGATCGCCCAACTGGCTGGCATTGGCGTCCGGCGTGCCGGAGATCACGCCCGTGGTCGGATCGAACGTCAGACCCGGTGGCAGATCGCTTGGGGTGACGCTGAGGATCGGCACGTCACCGCTGTCGGGATCACCGAAGTATGGTGTCAGATCGAGCGGTGGCTGTGGCGCTCCATCGTCACCGGTCTGGCCGGGGATATAGTCCTGCGGATCAATCGGCGGATCGCGGGGGTCGTCCGGGTCGGACGGATCATCGGGATCGCTCGGACCAACCGGCTGCTCCGGGTCGACCGGGATCGGACCGTCGTTAGAACCCGTGACCGTGACCGTCACCACAGCATCGTCAACGCCGCCTTCCCCATCGGAGATCTGATAGGCGACCGTTGTGGTGCGGGTTTGGCCCTGTTGCAGATCATCGAAGTCCAAAGCCGGATCGAACGTGTAGGTGCCGTCCGGGTTGATCGTGAACGTGCCACCGTCAGAGCCGGCAACCGGCGTGCTGACATTGGCCGGATCGCCAGCGACTTCGCTGACCACAATCGTATCGCCATCGGGGTCACTATCGCCCGTGGCTGTGCCGTTCGGATCAAACACCGAGCCGGTCGTCACACCGTTCTCCGGCGCAACGATCGCATCATCTTCGGCGACAGGTGCTGGGTTCGTGATCGTGTAGACCACATTCGTTGTGAAGGTCAGCGTGGGATCGTTCGGGTCGGTCGCCGTCACCGGCACCGTGTAGACACCCGGCGTGCCCGGATCGCCCAACTGGCTGGCATTGGCGTCCGGCGTGCCGGAGATGATGCCCGTGGTCGGATCGAAGGTCAGGCCCGGTGGCAGATCGCTGGGCACAACGCTGAGGACCGGAACATCGCCGCCGTCGGGATCACCGAAATAAGGCGTCAGATCGAGCGGTGGCTGGGCCACACCATCATCGCCGGCCTGTTCGGGGATGTAGTCCTGCGGATCAACCGGCGGATCGCGGGGGTCGTCCGGGTCCGACGGATCAAGCGGATCGCTTGGGCCGACGGGTTGCTCTGGGTCGACCGGGATCGGGCCATCGTTGGAACCCGTGACCGTGACCGTCACCACCGCATCGTCAAAGCCGCCTTCCCCATCGGAGATCTGATAGGCAACCGTTGTGGTGCGGGTTTGGCCCTGTTGCAGATCATCGAAGTCCAAAGCCGGATCGAACGTGTAGGTGCCGTCCGGGTTGATCGTGAATGTGCCACCGTCAGAACCCGCAACCGGCGTGCTCACGTTGGCCGGATCGCCAGCGACTTCGCTGACCACAATTGTATCACCATCGGGGTCGGTATCGCCCGTGGCCGTGCCGTTGGGATCAAACACCGAGCCGGTCGTCACACCGTTCTCCGGCGCGGTGATCGCATCATCTTCGGCGACAGGTGCTGGGTTGGTGATCGTGTAGACGACGTTGGTTGTGAAGGTCAGCGTGGAATCGTTCGGGTCGGTCGCCGTCACCGGCACCGTGTAGACACCCGGCGTGCCCGGATCGCCCAACTGGCTGGCATTGGCGTCCGGCGTACCGGAAATGATGCCGGTGGTCGGATCGAACGTCAGGCCCGGCGGCAGATCGCTTGGGGTAACGCTGAGGATCGGCACGTCACCGGCATCGGGGTCACCGAAGTATGGTGTCAGATCGAGCGGTGGCTGTGGCGCTCCATCGTCACCGGTCTGGCCGGGGATGTAACCCTGCGGATCAACCGGCGGATCGCGGGGGTCGTCCGGGTCGGATGGATCATCGGGATCGCTTGGACCAACCGGCTGCTCCGGATCGACCGGGATCGGGCCATCGTTTACGCCATTTATCGTTATTGTAACGGTGGCTGTGTCGAACAGACCGTCGCCATCACCAATTTGATAATCGAAGGAGTCCGTGGCGGTTTGACCAACGCCAAGGGCTTCGAACCGGCCATTTGGATCGTATTCAAACGAGCCGTCATCTTGCAGCGTCAGGAGAGCGCCTGACGCAAGCGTTACCTGAACACCGGGCACCAAGGGCTGCCCGTTCAGTTGTGTGACCGTTAGCGCGTCACCATCGCCATCTGTGTCGTTGTTATTGATAACACCAGTGGCAAGCGGCACCGTCAGCGGCGCGTCTTCGGATGCGGTGTAAGCGTCATTTACCGCATCGGGCGGCAGGTTTCCGATGTCATAGAGCACGGTGGTCTCAAAACTCGCCGTGCCATCGGAGATGGAAATCACAACAGGATATTGGCCATCGCTTGTGGGGCCATCGGTTGACGCATCGTTTGGTGGTGTGCCGATGAGTTGCGTCGGATTTGCCGGATCGAACGCCAGCCAACTCGGGCCGCTCACGATGGAATACGTGAGATTTGGCTGATCGCTTACGTCTGCATCCTGGAAGTAGGGCTGGACATCCAGCGGGGCCAAAGGAGCATTGTCTGTTCCGGTTTGGTCCGGAATATAATCGCCGGGATCAGCAGGACCAGTCGGATCGTCTGGGTCGAACGGCGTTGGCGCGTCGTTCAAACCATTGACGGTAACACTGACCACGGCTGTAGCAGTGCCGCCTTGGCCATCGTCGATTTGATAGGCGATGGATGTGACGGCAGCCTCTCCATCATCAAGGTAAGCAAAATCGCTGCCGGGGTTGAATGTATATGAACCATCGGCCGCGATTGTGAAGGTGCCGCCCGATGAACCTGTCACAGACGTAGCAACGCCAGTTCCATCAGTGAGGGGCGTTAGTGCCGTAACATCCGTTCCAGCCACAACACGAGTAACGATGAGCGTGTCGCCATCTGGATCCGTATCATTGTCATTGATGATGCCAGTCGCGGCAGTCCGGGTTATCGAAGTGTTCTGATCTGTCGTTCCGATATCATCCAAGGCTGTTGGGCCGGGATTGGTGACGGTGTAGGTGAGATTGGTGACGATCGTCGAGCCGTTACCGTCGGTCACAGTGATTGGAATTACGTAAACGCCATTTCCATCGCCACCCTGAGAAGCGTCTTTGTCCGGCGTGCCGGATAGAACACCGGCAGCGCTCACACTCATACCAACGGGAAGGTCTGCGGGATCGGCAGAGAATGTGAGCGTGTCATTGGTATCTGCATCGGAGAAGAACGGCGCCATGTCGAATGGTGCGTCGAGTTCACCATCTACGCCCGTCTGGTTTGACAATTCACCCGTTGGATCATCGAAAACAACAACATCATTGGTGCCTGTGACCGTCACCGTCACCGTTGCTGGCGTTACACCAACGCCGCCATCAGCATCTGTGACGTTGTAGGTGATGGTGGTGGTACGGGTTTGTCCAACTGCGAGGTATTCGAATTCGCCGTTATCATCGAACGTGAAAGAGCCATCGTCTTCAATTGTAATGAGGCCACCATTGCTGGCTGCTACAGGCTGGCCGACATTGGCGGCTGAACCAGCAACTTCAGTGACAGTGAAGCTGTCGCCGTCACCGTCATTGTCATCCGTGGTTGCCGTGTTGGGGCTGCCATTAGAGAAGACTGTGCCAGTAGTGTTGGCCGCACCTTCAGTATGGGTGAAGGAATCATCGACTGCCACTGGCAGAGGGTTTGTGATCGTGTAGGTGACAGTAGTCGAGCCGGATAATGGCGGCGTAGCCGGTGTTCCTGTTGATGGGTCAAGCGGATCGACCGGCACCAAAGGATCGGCGCGGACTTCGGGTCTGCCGGGGTCGGTGGCTATTACTGTGATTGTGTAGACGCCATCAGCGTTGCCCACCACGTTTGTATTCTGGCTGGCGTCAGGAGGCGGAGTACCGGTAATCGCACCTGTGTTCGGATCAACGCTGATCCAGCCCGGCGTGTCGCTACCCAGCGAATAGGTCAGCACCGTGTCGTCAGCATCGCTGAAATAGGAAGTAATATTGAACAATGGCAGAGCGGCAGAATCCACTCCAACTTGTGGCGGCATAGCGTCATCTTCAATGCCCGGATTGCCAGGGTCTTGTGGAATAGGCGCATCGTTGACCGCTCTCACCGAGATGGTTGCCGTGCCGACATTAGAGGCATCTTCTCCATCGTTGACCACCACGTCGATCAATCGATCAGTCTCGATTGGGTCTTGAGAGAGCGTGTTGAAGTTGATGGCATCAAGCGCTGCTTGGTAGTCAGCAATAGAGGCGTCGCCCGTCAGTATGACATTGGTTGCCGTTGATGCTGGATCTATCGTGATGCCCGCCGGCAGCGTTGCGCCGGTTGCGACAATGAGTTCGTCGCCGGCTTCCGGATTGGTCAATGTTATTGTCATCGACTGCATGTTGGCGTCATCCAAATCCTGCAACAGCGTATTGCCAGTGTTGGAGATTGGTGCGCCGCCGGAATCTTCTACAAAAATTCCGGAATAGTCATTGCCGCCATCGGTGGTGTTGGGGCGGTCGAGATCAAGGAATGGCACATCGTTGACGGGCACCACATTGATGCAAGTCGTGACGGTTGCGCCTTGGGTGTTGGAATCGTCAATGAGATAGATTTCAAACTCACGTACACCACCAACGGGATCTTCAGAGGAATTGAAGAAACGCACGCCCTGAATAGCGAGTTGCATCTCTGCTGGCGTTGCGTTGCCGTTTAGGGTCACCGTGATTTCACCAGCAACTGACGTATCCACGGCAGCAGAAATTGCGATGCCGCTTGGCACCTGCACGTTCAAGACATCGCTCACCTCAGCGTTTGTGAGTGTGATGACAGCGGTTTGAATTGTGGTTGAATCCACATCAATCACGCGCACGTCACCATCCACAATCGGTTGCGGATTGCCGTTTTCAATGAACTCACCGAGATATTTGCCACCAACCGTATTGTTGCCGTTGGGGTCCGGCACAATTACGGGTGGATCGAGATTCGGCACAATGGAAATTGTGGACGTGGCAATGTTAGAGTCTGTATCGCCGTCGTTAACCTGAAAAGTGATGATACGGTCTGCCAAGTCGGGGAATTGGCTGGTGTTGTTGAAATTGAGAGAGCCCAAGAGTGCTTCGTACGCTGCCTTTGTGGCAGAGCCTGACAAGCTGACAATCAGCTCTCCTCCGCCGCCCGTTGAGACGGTGTAGGCGATACCGGAAACTGTGCCGGTGTCACCAGAAGAGAGTACGGTCGCGCCGAGCAGCAATTGATCGTTTGCCGAAGGATTGGTGAAGGTGACCGCGCCACTTTCGATATTGATGTCATCAACGTCAACGATTGGAGCATCGCCCACAGACAGAACCGGAACCGCGCCGAGGTCTTCGGTGAAGATGCCTTGATAATCGGCACCCGTTGTTGTGGCGTCCGCGCCATCAAGATCAATGGTTGGGGCATCATTGACGGGAACCACTGTGATCGTCGAAATCGCGTCTGGGCTTACCGCTACGCCGTTATCAAGATTTACAATCAGGTTGCGATCACCTGCTGTGGGATCATCGCTCGTGTTTTCGTATGTAATGCCTTGAACCAGAGCTGTCAGATCAGCGTCGGAAATGATAGCTCCACCGGAGCCGGATATCGTGAAAGTTGCGCCGTTGAACACGATCTCTGCAGTTCCGCCACCAGCCAATGAAACAGTCGCAGTTTCGGCAGCTCCTGCTTCAAATTCTTCACCGCCGATTACGAATTTTTCGTCCGCGCCGTCTGCGATATTGTTGAGGGCAATGGTCAGAACCGATTGGGTGGCTCCGATGTTGTCATCGATAACCACGTCATCAGCCACGGCAACAGGCGTGTCACCTTCGGCAAATGTATCGGCGTAGCCCTTATCCGGATTGACGTTGGTGATGGCTGTCAGATCGGCTGTGTCGCTTGAAAGCAATGCAAATGTGCCGCCGCCGCCACGGTAATCATACGTCAGCGTAAAGCCGGAAACATCTTTGTAGGCGAGCTGAAAGCGTGCTTCGGGGTCTGTGCCGCCTTGCGTTTGAGTGCCGACAAATTCGATGCGATCAGCAAAGTCGTTGATATCAAGGTTTGTTGCAGGATCGACCGCGTAGGCAATGAGGCCGTCCTTTGAAACCGTCACTCTTTCGCCTGTGCTCGGATCGGTTGCGTCTCCGTCGATGTCAACAATTGTTGGCAGTATGTCGCCGAAATAGGGTGTGTTAGTGCCTTCAAGAAACAGTTCCCACCGAATTTCAGCGACTGTATCTGTTGAAAGTGTGTTGGCAGCTCGGCCTCCCGGAGACAGCCCGAAACTAACGTCACCGCCCGCTGAGAGGCTCACCACTGTTGCCCGCAATGTCAGCGGCGTTCCGTCTGACAAGACCGATGCGCCAGTCCATTCAGCGGTCTGACCTATAGCGCCAGTTGTTCCGGTGACCGTTGGCCCGACCATGTTGGCCAGTTCAACATTGCCGCTGAATATGGCGGCAGCACCGCCCACGTGGCTGTCATCGCCGTCGAGATCAATGCATGGCGCGGGCACTGCGTCGCGGTAGTCGAGATCGGCTAGCAAGGGAATGGCGGTTGCCGCATCGGCATCATTGTCCGGTAAGGTGCCATCCAACGGAGAGATGCCTTCGTTGACCACGAAACCGTCATTTGTGTTGCCGTCAATCGCTGTTTCGAAAATATCGAAAAGTCCGTCCCCGTCAGCATCATTGGCGGCGGTTGAAAGACCTGTTTGCACTGGCTGGCCGAAACCGTTTTCGGCGGCGTCCGTCACACCATCACCATCGGAATCCGTGTCGAGATAGTCTGGCGTTGCGTCGGGAACGATCGCAACCCCGGCAGGCGGCGTTCCGCCATCAGTGTTTACCGGTGCCAGCCCAATGGAACCTGCGCCATCTGCCGTACCATTTGGTGTTGCATCATAGGCATCATCCAAACCGTCTCCATCCGCGTCACCCATCAACGCGCCAACGCCGGAAGGAGCAATGTAGCCAACGGTGGTCTGCGCTTCGATGTTGTCGGTTATGCCGTCATTGTCTGAATCTATGTCGAGATAATCAGCAATACCGTCCCCATCTGTGTCGGCGGGGCCGCCTAGAAATGTCAGGCCGATATCGTCGATATTACCGCTGGTCGCCGGAGAACCGTGCAGATAGAGGCGTACAATGGCTGTTTGGCCTGCGCGAACCGTTGGCTCGTCGCTCAAGATGGCGTTATTTGTGAAGCCGGTCGTGTTGAGACTGATGCCCGAATTGTCGAAATCAGATTCAGCAAAAGGCGTAAAAGTCGTGCCGCCGTCTGTGCTGACCATCCATGTCCCGTTCAGGCCCGCAACATCGGGATTGGTGCCATCGGTATAGACCGACATGAATGCATTTGCGATACGCGCATCTTGGTCGGGAACGAATGCGACATCTATATAATCATCATTGGCAATCGCATCGGTGAGCGTGGCAGAGTCCAATCCATCAATTGCAATATGATTGTTGTCAGGCACAGACGAAGCAACCCCAGTTACCCCTGGACCAAAAGACAGGGGCTGCATATCCGCAGTGCTGGCAATGAAGTTCGCATCACCTGCTGTCAGCGAAGGCTGCTGAAAGTTTGTTACATTCCAAACACCAACCTGAAAACCAGGCGAATAACGCTGTTCAACGCTGTCTAATATACCGTCATTGTCATCGTCGATATCATCAATGTCAGCGACGCCATCGCCATCGGTATCGCTTACAATAGCAGCTGCAACGCTGGCTACAGCAGTGGCGCCAGATGAGTCTGCAATTTGATAGTCAAACACCGCTGAGCCTGTAGCTGTGGCTGGAGCGGCAACAGAAAGCTGCCCATTTGGAAGCAGGGTCACTGTCGTTCCATCAGCAAATATAGCGCTTCCGCCCGAGATGAGCGGAATGAAAACACCCGGTGCAGATGGGTCAAAAACTCCGGTAACATTGATCGGATTACTGTCTGGATCAGTGTCGTTGAACAAAACATCGACTGGAACAGCCGGACCACCGGCAATTACGTTCACCGCATCCGGATTGGCAATCGGCAACTGATTAGACTGACCGATATTGATCGTCACCGTTTCGGTTTCGGTCACTCCACCGGATGTGACCGTATAGGTGAAGGTTGTGGAACCCGTGAAGCCGGCACTGGGCGTGAATGTCAGTGTACCGTCGGCATTATCAATCGACACGCTACCAGACGTTGGCGTCGATACAGCAATCACCTGCGGCGTGCCTTCAAAGTTGTCCGCTACCGCGCCTGTTGCACCGGTTAACACGTTGAAAGTGATTGCGGTTGCATCGTCCGTCGAAAGCGTATCGGCGGCCGTGTCCACGATAGGATTGACCGTCACATCGATTGTATCGGTAACAGCTGGCGCAACGCCGTCAGTCGCACTGATGTTGATGGGAATAGTGCCGAGGATCGAGGTGTTGAAATCAGCAACTGGTGTGAAACGAACGGCCTCCAGAGAATTCTGCAAAGCACCCGCAATGCCCGTCATGGTGAGCGTGTTTGTGCCATTTCCCGTGAAAGTGACGCCAGGTGTAACAAAACCAGACAGTGTTCCGTGCGCCGGATCAACCGAGAACGTCATCGTAATGGAACCTGCATCCGGATCATTTACGGTGCCACCAAAATTGATGGAACCGTCTTCATCTACCGACAGAGTTCCCGGAAAGCTGAACGTTGGCGCGGTGTTTGACGCGCCAACGTTGATTGTAACCGTTGCACTCTCTGTGACACCGCCAGATGTGACCGTGTATGTAAAGGTTGTAAGCCCCGTTGAACCTGCTGCGGGTGTGTAGGTGATTGTGCCGTCGGAGTTATCCAACGAGGCACTGCCCAGAGTTGGCTGGGTGATAGACGTAACAATCGGCGTACCGTCAAAGTTATCAGCAGACGCTCCCCCAGCACCTGTAAGCACGTTGAAGGTGATCGGTGTCACATCACTGGTCGATAACGTGTCGGGCACGGCATCGACAACCGGCAGCACGGAAACAGAGTTGACGACAGTGTCGTTTTGCGACACGGCGGCAAGGGAGACGAGATCGAGGAAATTGCCTTCAGAGTTCGTGTTTGCACCCGTGCCTGAACCGGCAATGGCCTCAAACGAAAGCAGGACAGCATTGCCTGTTGCCGGTGTCGAAATTGAATCGGTATAAAACTCCCATGCTGCGCTGTTGCTCGTGTAGTCTTTGGTGAAAATGACCGCGTCATCACCGCCGCCCAATACGCCGTTCGCACCCAGATCTGTGACGGTCACACGGGCGGTGTTGTCGATGTCCACATAGTTGAAAACCGTATTTCCATTGACGACTGTAGCACCGTCGAATTGCGGACGCGCGCGGTGGGCAAAGGAGAATTCGAGCGTGGAACCGGCAACAGGTGTGATGGTTTGTGTGAGCGCTGAAGCGGAATTCGCATTCAGTTCGACCCAATAGCCGGTTGCATCTCCGGTGGCGGGCACCCAACTGGCTGGATTTGGAAAACCGGTTTGAGGGCCGTTCCAAAACTCTATTTCATTGGAACTGTCGGTGGTGTCCCAACCGCTGACAAGGTTCGCATCAACAAAACCGGCTTGTCCGGGCGGCAATGCGAAATCACCATTGATCAGATTACCATTGGTCGCTGCTTCATCTTGCGCGCTGATGGTGAGTGGGATGGACGTCAGAGCTTGCGTGTTGAAGTCTGCGGTTGGGGTGAACGTCGCGCTGGCAAGAGCGGTGTTGACGTTGGCAACAGCACCAAAGACCGAGACGGCGGACGTGCTTTGGCCTGTGATGGTCAGGCCTCCCACATTGCCCACATTAAGGGTGCCGTAAGCTGGATCGACCGACAGTGTCACCGTCAAATTGGCTGAATCTGGATCGCTCACGGTGATCGCATTGGCCCCCGTGAATGAAAACTGCCCATCCTCAAGGACTGTGATCGCGGCGGGTGCGTTCACAACGGGTGGATCGGGCAAAACGCCGTCATAGGAGGCGCTTGATATTGCAGCAGCTTCGATACTGCCGCGCTCAACCTCCAAGTCCCAATCACCACCATAGGTTGCAGATCCGGTCAAATCTTCGGATGCGGCAATGTCTGCGCCTGTTGCCGCAGCGAATGCCTCAACGGCGGACACACCGCGGGCGTTGGCGGCGAAGTCACAGCCGTAAATCAGGATATCGGCGGATTCCGATAGCGAATCGCGGATAATGGCCATCTCATCGGCGTGGCGGCTGTTCATCGACGCCTCGGTCAGTTTGGTGGACCCCAAATCCAACGTGCCTGAGCGTCCGTGAGAGAAAATGTGAATTGCGTCGAGATTTTCGCGCTCCGCCAGCACTGATGCCATCTGTTCCACGCCGTCGCTGTCGGCGCTCAAGACATAGACTTCGACATCATCGCCAAATCCTGCGATCAAGGTTTGTGCGTCTTCAATGCCTGCATCAACAAATGCGATCTGCGCTGTTTGCGGTGCCTCGAAGCTCTCCAGCAACGCTTTGGTTGCGGTATTTTCGTCTGAAGACCAAGGCGCAACGCCCTTGCCTGCCAGCGCATTATCGACGGCATCACTCACCTCTGCCGAGTGTGCTGCGTCGATTATTTCGGCACCGGTTTCAAAACCTGCCGCGTCCAGCAAAATGCGCGGCTCCAGCGCGTGCATGTCCGAAGTGCCTTCGATTTCACCAAGCGCTGACGAATCAAATGCTTTGGATTCTAAGGAGATCGGACCCGCCTTAACGCGAGCACCCTTGGGTGTTTTCAAGGATTTCATGGATTTTCAGCCTAGGTTGCACAAATTCTTAAATGCAACTTAAACGCGAAAACTTAACAGATGTCTACCAGCGGTTTTGAATTTTTTGCTGGCGCTGACTCTTTGGTAAACGACCGAAACAAACAGCCTGAAATTCATCCCGATCTCAATGCTTCCAGCTTGTCCAAAAGCCGCAATCAAGCGATTGCCGTGCACTTGCAATCAAACTTGTAGTCACGAATGAAGCCGAACAACCTATCCGCAGATGAGCCATAGGCTTGCGTTATGCGCTCAAAATACCGATCACCCACTTTTTTGCGCAGCGTGTCCGGATTGTTAAAAAGCAAGATCGGGTGACCTGCCTACCTGCGCGGCCAGAAGCGCCATAGCCAACATCACTAGCGTCAATCACGACGACAGTGGTGCCAGCCTCAGCCAATTTGTGCGCTGCTCGTAAGCCGGTAGAGCCCGCACCGATTACCAGGACGTTGCACGCAATATCGCCTCTCACAAGAACGGTGGCGTCAGTTTCAGGCGAGGTTCCCATTCGATAGAAACGGGCGGTTTCATATTTGCAACAGACATGTTCACCCTGTTTGGTCGAATTTGCACAAGACCAGCGTCACGAGCCGACTTTACAATGCGAGTGGGCCAGATTCTGATTTTGCACGATACCAGAAGGTTTCAACCCCCTCACCACCCGGTCATTTCATTGACACTCCTTCAAGTTCAGTCCTAGCTTTCAACAGCTTACCTTTAGCGCTGCGACAAGTTGGTGCGACGGCGGCTAAGTCAAAGTCCCCATGGGACGCTTTCAGGGAGAACATGAATGAAAAAAGTACTCAAAACCGTATTGGCTGGCGCCATTGTCGCGCTGTCCAGCACTGCAGCCTTCGCTGGTTCGCATTCCAAAGAAATCACGGTTGGCTACTTCCTCGAATGGCCGATGCCATTCCTGGCCGCCAAGGCCGCTGGCAAATACGACGAAGCGCTTGGCGCGAAAGTCAACTGGCGTGCGTTTGAAACGGGCACGGCAATGTCCGCTGCTATGGCTTCTGGCGACGTTCAGATTTCCGTATCGCAAGGCCTGCCACCGTTCGTGGTCGCAACTTCTGCCGGTCAAGATCTTCAGATTGTTGATGTGGCCGTTTCTTATTCCGAAAACGACAACTGCGTCGTGAAAACCGCGCTTGAGGTCACCAAAGACAATGCTAGCGAACTTGCCGGTAAAAAAGTTGCTGTGCCACTCGGTACCGCTGCTCACTACGGCTTCTTGCGTCAGATGGCTCACTTCAATGTTGATGTTGCAAGCCTTCAGGTCGTCAACATGGCGCCACCGGAAGGCGCTGCTGCGCTGGAACAGGGCGCTGTTGATTTCGCATGCGGTTGGGGCGGCGGCCTTGCTCGCATGAAAGAGCACGGCAACACGCTTCTGACGGGCGCCGAAAAAGAAGAACTTGGTATTCTGGTTTTTGACGTAACCTCGGCTCCAGCTTCCTTCATCGCAGAAAACGGTGACGTGGTTGCCAAATTCCTGAAGGTGACGGCAGAGGCCAACGCTGAGTGGAACGCCAACAAGAGCGACGAAATGTTGGCTGTGATTGCTAAAGAGTCCGGCATGGACTTGGACGGTGCCAAAGCTTCCATTGGTACAATGACTTTCCCGTCGATTGACGAGCAGATGGGCAAGAAGTGGTTTGATGGCGGCATGGCGACCTTCATGAAAGGCGTGGCCGACGTCTTCGTGGAAGCCAAGAGCATCGACAGTGCGCTTCCAGACTACAGCGCTGCGGTGAACGCAGGGCCAATCACTGCCGCTAAAGGCATGTAAGCAACGAAAGCACGGCGCGGGGGAAACCTCGCGCCGTTCTTCTATCTTCACCAGCACACATTCAAACGCGCCGCACAAACGCGGTCCGGGGGTCCATGTCTAATCTGCTTATCGACAATATATCCATGCGGTTTGACCTGCCCTCGGGCGGACACGTTCAAGCGTTGCAAGACGTGACTCTGGAGCTGAAGGCCGGGGAATTGATGAGCGTGCTGGGGCCATCGGGTTGCGGCAAGACCACCCTGCTCAACATCGTTGCGGGCTTTCTCGCGCCCACGAAGGGCCGCATCATGCTGAACGACAAGCTGGTGACAGGGCCGGACGCCCATCGCGGCATGGTGTTTCAGCAAGGCGCACTGTTCGAATGGATGAGCGTGCGTGACAACGTGAGCTTTGGGCCCCGTATGGCGGGACAGTCGGCTTCGCAATACGGTGCCAATGTCGACCATCTGCTTGAAGTGGTCGGCCTGAGAGATTTCAAAGACAAAGCGGTTTACGAATTATCAGGCGGAATGCAGCAGCGCGTGGCGCTTGCCCGTTGCCTGGCCAACGATCCCGACGTCATCCTGATGGACGAACCGCTGGGGGCGCTCGACGCACTAACCCGCGAGAAAATGCAGTCTCTGGTTTTGAAACTCTGGAAAGAGACCGGCAAGACCATCATCCTCATAACACACTCGGTGGAAGAAGCCCTGCTGCTGGGAGAGCGCTTGCTTGTGATGGCCCCGCGCCCCGGTCGTATCCATAAAGAATACCGCCTGCCCTTTGCTGATTTAGGTGTCGATCAAGATTTGCGCGAGGTGAAAAAGCACAAGGACTACGCCAATACACGCGAGGAAATCCTGTCGATGATTTGGGACATGGAAGAAGAAATCATGGGCCGCACTCAGGAGAGCGCAGCATGATCATTCTCATCGTCTATATCGCGATTTTCACCGCCTTCTTTTTCATTCTCAGAGCGCTGACCGAGAAGGTCTTCACCAAAAAGGACGACTTCACCTCTTTGAAGACCGTAACGTTCGGTGATGAAAGTGCGGTCAAGCCAAACCGCTGGGCAAGTGTTGTGTCCATAGTCACTTTGTTCCTGCTGTGGGGCGCGTTCACTGGCTCTAAATGGGTGCCTATCCACGCGCCGGGCCCGTTCATTGGCGACACCTCGTTTGTCTACACGATGCAAGCTGCTGATGGTTCGACAGATGATGCAACCGTATTCGTGCGCGTCGCGAAGCGTGGCGAGACCGTGGAAAAAATGGCTGCCGAACCAGGAGATGGTTTTGCAAAGAACGACGCTGTTGATGCGCTTGCTTGGCGCTCAAAGCTGATCGTTATGGACAGCAATGACGACATAAAGCGCTCTGATGGTGCCAAGATTATTGCGATTGACGGCCAGCCAATTTCACCCGGACAAGCGGTATTTACAGACGCTGGACGTGTGGCGCTGACGAGCAAAGGCACGATCAACTACGCTGCACCTTCGGGAATGCAGATGGAGCCTGTGTGGCTGCCACCGCCAGAAACCGTTGTTGCACGCTTCGGAGAAATCAGCCGTGAGGGCTATCAGAATTTCACTCTGTGGCAGCACCTCTTTTGGTCACTCCTCCGGGTGGTTGCAGGCTTCGCAATCGGAGCCCTCGTTGGAATTCCGCTTGGGTATGCCATGGGTCTAAGCGATTACTTCCGGGGTTGGTTCGATCCGATTGTGGAATTCATGCGCCCTGTGCCTCCGCTGGCGCTCATTCCGCTGGTCATCATCTGGGCTGGCATTGGCGAGACGGGAAAGATCATCCTCCTGTTCCTCGCCGCACTCTGGATTATGGCGATTGCTGCAAGGGCCGGTGTTTCCGGTGTGAACATCTCCAAGGTACACGCAGCCTATTCGCTGGGTGCTAGCAAATGGCAAATCCTGCGTCACGTAATTGTGCCAAACTCCCTGCCGGAGATTTTCACCGGCGCGCGTGTGGCGATGGGGGTTTGCTGGGGCACTGTGGTTGCTGCCGAACTGGTGGCAGCCGAAAAAGGTGCAGGCATGATGATCATGGTCGCCTCTCGCTTCCAGCTCACTGACATCGTGATTATGGGCATTATCCTGATTGGCGTGATTGGCTACGGCATCGACATCTTGATGCGCAAGCTGGAAACCGCGCTTGTGCCGTGGAAAGGCCGCAGTTGATCAATCAGCAGCAGTCTTGGCGCGAGCCATTGTCTGCGCGACCAAGGGCACGATAACGGGTGTGAGCGCTGCTGTGATCGTGTGGCCCATTCCGTCTATTTGGTGGAACGGGCAATCGGGAATGAGCGAGGCAATTTCTGCACCTGCAATTGGGGGAATAAGCGTGTCGTCGCTTCCGTGGATCACCGTGCAGGGAAGTGATATTTCTTTCAGGCGTTGGGAATGGTCTGGAGACTGACTCGTCGCCAATGCGTGCCGATTGATGCCGTTGGGGTCATAACCACGGTCATAAGCTCTGTGCGCAATGTCGCGCACCGTTTCATCGTCCATCGGATAGCCCGGCGACCCCCACTCTTTTTCCATCGCGATGAGAGCTTCAGCGAATTGATCGCGGGTGCATGGCCAAGCGAGCAGTTTTTCAATTGCAGACCCCACACTGAACCGCGCTGCACTCATGACAATCGTAACAGACCGACAGCGCTGGGGTTGATTAATCGCTAACAGTTGCGCGATACCGCCGCCCATTGAAATGCCGAAGATGTGGGCGCTGTCGATACCAAGCGCATCCATCAGACCTACAACATCCAACGCCATATCATCCAACGTGTAGGCAGCGTCTAATGGCTTGCCATCATGGAACCGTTCGATGATTCCCATCGCATCATCGACCACCCCCTCCTTCGGACACCGCTGAGACTTGCCAACGTCGCGATTGTCAAATGTGATTACGCGGCAACCCACTTCTGCCAACCCGTCGAGAAAAGCGTCCGGCCAATAGACCAATTGGGTGCCCAAGCCTCGGATCAAAATGAGCGGCTCACCATGCGTCGGGCCTTGTTCTTCGACCTCTAGTGAAATTCCGTTTGCGTTTATTTGCGCCATGAGAGCCTTCCGGAGTTGCGTACCGAGCAGGTTACGAACCCCTACCAGTTGCGCGCAAGTGTCTTGCTGGCTTTGGATTGACGACATTGGGAAACACGTTCAACCTTATTTTCATGTTTGATGCGCCCATCCTGCCAGCCTCACCCGCAGCACAGCCTGCAACACGAATGCAGCGCAGCTTTGGACGAGGTTTTCTGCAGGTGAAATCAAAAGGCGGACGAAGTCGCATTGCCGATCTCTATCAGCAAGGTTGTGCCAAGATACGGCTGCCGCGCCAACACGGTGCCGGTCTGGAAGCGGTCATGATCAATTCCTCCGGCGGACTGACCGGAGGCGACCGCATGGCTTGGCAGTTCACCCTCGACGATGACAGCGAACTGACCGTTACCAGCCAAGCCTGCGAGCGCATTTACAAGGCGAGCGCCGATATTGCCCGTTCGGACATTGCGCTCAAACTGGGCGAAAACGCGCGGTTGAACTGGCTGCCACAAGAGACAATACTCTTCGACCGCAGCTCTTTCAACCGCAGCCTATCGGTAGATATGGCAGCAAATGCAACGCTGCTGCTGGGTGAAGCTGTCTTGTTTGGGCGGCAGCGCATGGGAGAAAGTGTAAAACACGCATTTTTCCATGACCGCTGGCGCATAAGGCGCGACGGCAATCTGATTCACGCTGAAGATATGGGGATTGAAGGCGATGCAGCATCAGCATTTGCGGCCTCTACAGGAACAAACAGCCATCCTGCAATTGCCACGCTGTTGCTGGTTTCGCCACAAGCCGAAATGTTGCTGGAGCCCGTTCGTCAGATCATCGGCGACAATGGTGGCGCATCGTTCTGGCAGGGCAAACTTGCAGTTCGATTAACCGCCGCCTCCGGACACGCGCTGCGCGCGCCGTTAATTGCGGCGCTACGCCTCTTGAATGATGGCGCTACTTTGCCAAAGGTATGGCACCAATGATGACCATATTCGCGCCGGAGACGAACACGCCATGCAATTGACGCCCCGCGAGAAAGACAAACTGCTTGTTTCTATGGCTGCCGAAGTCGCTCGCAAGCGTCTCGCGCGTGGCGTGAAGCTGAACCACCCCGAAGCCATCGCACTGATCACCGATTTCGTCGTAGAAGGCGCACGCGATGGCCGTTCGGTCGCGGATCTTATGCAGGCGGGCGCCCATGTCATAACGCGCGATCAAGTGATGGAGGGAATTGCGGAAATGATCCATGACATTCAGGTGGAAGCGACCTTTCCCGATGGCACGAAACTCGTCACCGTCCACGAACCGATCCGATAGAAGGGCAGCACGATGATCCCGGGAGAAATCATTTCAGGCGAAGGCCATGTTACGCTGAATGAAGGGCTGGAGACGGTGACGCTCCGTGTTGCGAACACGGGCGACAGACCTGTGCAGGTGGGCAGCCACTATCACTTTTATGAAACAAACGCCGCGTTGGACTTCGATCGCGAGGCCGCGCGTGGCATGCGCTTGGACATTGCGGCAGGCACCGCGGTGCGTTTTGAGCCAGGGCAGGAACGCGATGTTGCGCTGGTTGCATTGGGCGGCCACCGCCGCGTTTTCGGGTTCAACGGCAAGGTGATGGGAGATCTGGATTGAGACTTCTTGCATTACCCTTTATCTGCGCAACATTTTCTGTCGTTCTGGCAAACTCCGTTCATGCCCAACAGCCAAATTGTGAAAGCCCATCAACACAATATGAACTGAACGTGTGCTCACTGCGCGACTTCGATGATGCCGACGCGGCTCTGAACGCTGTTTGGTCGAAGGTGCGTGCAGACGCAAAGCTGATGGACGCCGATGCCCCCAACGGAACGCCCAGCATTGCAGACGGCATTTTGGCAGCGCAACGTGCATGGCTTTCTTATCGTGACGCTCAATGCAGCGTGGAACACGACCGGTTTTTTAACGGCTCTATGGCATCGATGGTGCGCAATATGTGCGCGACGCGAATGACCAAGGCGCGCACGGCTGAACTTCATTCCTTTTTGGAAGGCAGATAAAACCGATGCGTAGTTTCCTTTTCCGCATTGCCTATTGGGCAACATCCATCACCGTTGGCCTCGTTGCCATGCCGCTCATGTTGCTGCCAGGGCGGCATCTCCTCGTTGTCTGGTTGCGCACTTATGCGAAGATGATGTTGTTTTGGATGCGGGTGATCGGTGGCATACATCTGGAAGTGCGTGGCCGCTACGATGTGCCGAAAGGTGGCGCAATCATCGCATCCAAACACCAGAGTTGGGGCGACGGCTATGCCACATTTGCGCAATTTCACGACCTGGCGATTGTGACGGGCGATCACCTGGCAAAGGTTTTTGGCGTTGGCTGGATTTTGAAGAAAATGGAAGCAATTGTCGTAGACAATTGCGGTGGAGCCAAATCACGCGAACGATTGGTGGATGAGGAACTTGCCCGCGCTCGCGAAAAAGGACGTCGTATTCTGATCTATCCGGAAGGCCGGCTTTGTCCTGTGGGTTATCACTACCGATACCGCAAAGGCATCTTCCATATGTACGAAGCCTATAAATGCCCCGTTGTTCCAGTTGCCACCAATTTGGGCCTATTCTGGCCGCTGGACAATTGGGAAATGCGACAAGGCACAGCTGTGCTGGAATTTTTGGAACCGATTGAGCCGGGCCTCGACAAAGAGACTTTCATGGCCTTGCTGCAAGAACGTATCGAGACTGCATCAATTGCGCTGCTGCCGGACGGCTTCAAACTTCCTTCAAACCGCCTTTTGCCGGACGAGTTTGACGCTGAAAAGGACCCGCTGCCTGAAGATATTGAAACCAAGGCCGCATAAGAAAGAACGCCCATGCCCGCCACCCTGCCCCGTGCCGAATATGCCGCCATGTACGGCCCCACAACGGGCGACAAGGTCCGACTCGCCGATACCGATCTGATTATTGAGGTGGAACGCGATCTCACCACCTATGGGGAAGAAGTGAAATTTGGCGGCGGTAAAGTGATCCGTGACGGCATGGGGCAAAGTCAGGCCACCCGTGCTGACGGGGCGATGGATACTGTCATCACCAACGCACTCATCGTTGACCACACGGGTATCTACAAGGCCGATGTTGGATTGCGCGACGGGCGCATCGCCAAGATCGGCAAGGCAGGAAACCCCGATATGCAGGCCGGTGTCGATATCATCATCGGGCCTGGCACAGAGGCGATTGCCGGCGAAGGCAAGATTCTCACCGCCGGCGGTTTTGACAGCCACATCCATTTTATCTGCCCGCAGCAGATCGAAGAGGCACTGCATTCCGGCGTGACCACCATGCTCGGCGGCGGTACAGGCCCAGCCCACGGCACGCTGGCCACAACATGCACGCCGGGTGCTTGGCACATTGGGCGGATGATTCAGAGTTTTGATGCTTTCCCCGTCAACATCGGCCTTTCCGGCAAGGGCAACGCTTCACAGCCTGCCGCGCTCGAAGAAATGGTACTCGGCGGCGCTTGTGCGCTGAAGCTGCACGAGGATTGGGGCACGACGCCAGCCGCCATCGATTGCTGCCTGTCGGTCGCAGACGCTTATGACGTTCAGGTGATGATCCACACCGATACGCTGAATGAGAGTGGCTTTGTGGAAGACACCGTGGCCGCTTTCAAAGGCCGGACTATTCACGCATTTCACACAGAGGGCGCAGGTGGCGGCCATGCGCCTGATATCATCAAGGTTTGCGGCCTGCCCAACGTCTTGCCCTCGTCTACGAACCCAACGCGCCCCTATACGGTCAACACGCTGGAAGAGCATCTCGATATGCTGATGGTCTGCCATCACCTTGATGCGTCGATCCCTGAAGACATCGCCTTTGCCGAAAGCCGCATCCGCAAGGAGACGATTGCTGCAGAGGACATTCTCCACGACATGGGCGCGTTCTCGATCATAGCCTCAGACAGCCAGGCGATGGGGCGCGTGGGCGAAGTTCTCATCCGTACGTGGCAGACGGCAGATAAGATGAAAAAACAGCGAGGGGCGCTTGCCGAGGAGACCGGCAACAACGACAATTTCCGCGTGCGCCGCTACATAGCCAAAGTAACCAGCAATCCGGCCATCGCTCACGGCATATCCCACGAGATAGGGTCCATCGAAGAAGGCAAGCGGGCTGATCTCTGCCTATGGGATCCGGCGTTCTTCGGCGTGAAGCCAGCTATGGTTTTGGTGGGGGGCACGATTGCAGCAGCTCCAATGGGCGACCCGAACGCTTCCATCCCAACCCCGCAGCCCGTCCATATGCGCCCCATGTTCGGCGCCTTCGGCAAGGCGATGACGAATTCGTCCGTCACGTTTGTCTCGCAAGCTGCGATGGACGACGGATTGCGCGAGCGGTTGGGCGTTGAGAAACAGATGGTGGCGGTCAACAATACCCGCGGCGGCATTTCCAAAGCCTCGCTTAAACTGAACGACGCAACGCCGGAAATCGACGTGAACCCGGAGACCTATGAAGTGCGCGCCGATGGTGTGTTGCTCACCTGTGAACCGGCTGAAGTTTTGCCGATGGCGCAGCGCTATTTCCTGTTTTGAGAAAGAAATTCCAATGCTTTATTTGATCGCCACTTTTGAAATCAAGCCCGGTTCCATGCCCGCCATTATGGAAGCCGTGATGCCCTGCATTGAGGCCACGCGGAACGAAGCGGGATGCATTTCTTACGACTTGGTTCAAAGCGTCACGGACGAAAACACCTTAATGTTTGTCGAGCGTTGGAAAAGCCGCGCCGATCTCGAAGCGCATTTCAAAGAGCCGCACTTGATCGCATGGCGCGATGCGGGTGCTCAGTATTTTGTCTCGCGCAAAATTGAAATCATCGAAAACGCGACTGTCGAAGTGCTTTGAGCCTGCCCCGCGCCATAGCTGTTTCGGCCAAGGCGGATGGTGCTGTGGACACCGTGACGCTGGACGAAACCGGTCGCCACCGCCGCCGCCTGCGCATGACCAGCGATGGCGGCGAAGACTTCATGCTCGATCTAGAAGAGACGCGACTTCTGCGCGATGGTGAAGGTTTGGTGCTGGAAGACGGGCGGGTAATTGCCGTGAAAGCGAAGCCGGAAAACCTGTATGCCGTGTTCGGCCGAGATGCCCGCCATCTGCTGTCGCTCGCATGGCAATTGGGCAACCGCCATCTGGCTGCAGAAATTCATCACGACCACATTCTCATTCGCCGCGATCCTGTCATCGGTGAAATGCTGGAGAACCTTGGCGCACAGGTGCGCCCGGTTGAGGCTGCGTTCAATCCTGAGGGCGGAGCATACGATGGCGTTGGCCATGGTGGCCATGCCCACGACCACGGCCACCAGCATGGATAGCGGCTTCCTGCGCATCCTCTCATGGCTTTCGCCAGTGTTTCCCACCGGCAGCTTTGCATATTCGGCGGGGCTGGAAAATGCCGTGAGCGAAGGGTGGGTTGCGGATGGCGATGGCCTCGGCGATTGGCTGGAGGGCTGGCTCACCCAAGGCAGAGTGCGAAACGAATTGATCTTTCTGCTGGCCGCGCTGGACAGTTTTGACGACCTTGAGCGCATCTCGGAAATCAACGAACTCGCTCTCGCCTCCTGCGCCTCGCAAGAGCAGCATCTGGAGACTACGGCCCAAGGCCGTGCTTTTGTCGACGGGATGGCGGCTTGGGGTGAAACGGTCTCATTTCCCGAAAGGCCCGCACTGCCGGTCGCGGTCGGCGCAGCGGCTGGGGCTTCCGCGATTGACCGCGGAACGGTTGCCACCGCCTATGCCCACGCGTTCATCACCAACCAAACCCAGATCGCTATCCGCTTGTCCGTGATCGGCCAGACCGGGGCTGCTGCCCTTCTGGCACGGCTGGAAAGCGCAATCGCCGATAGTGTGGAACATGCCTGTTGCGCCACGCTGGACGACATCGGCAGCTTCGCACCGCTCGCCGATATCGCCACCATGCGACACGAGGCTCGGCACGCGAGGATGTTCAGGACATGAGCGCTTTTCACAACGGACCTTTGCGCGTTGGTATTGGTGGGCCGGTCGGTTCTGGCAAGACCACGCTGACGGAAAAGCTTTGCCGTGCTCTGCGCGACAGCCATTCTGTTGGGGTGGTCACGAACGACATTTACACACGCGAAGACGCTGATGCCTTGGTGCGAATGCAGGCGCTGTCGTCAGACAGGATTGTGGGCGTTGAAACGGGCGGTTGCCCTCACACGGCCATCCGCGAGGATGCGTCAATCAACCTGCAGGCGATCGCCGAGTTGCGGTCGCGCCATGACGATCTGGATGTGATTTTCATTGAGTCCGGTGGTGACAATCTGGCGGCCACCTTCTCACCTGATCTGGCCGACCTGACGCTCTATGTTATCTCGGTCTGCCAAGGGGAAGACATTCCTCGCAAGGGTGGCGCGGCGATTGCGCGCTCGGATATGCTGATCGTCAACAAGCAAGATTTAGCGCCCTATGTGGGCGTTGACCTTGATCGGATGAAGCGCGATGCCGACACCGCGCGCGGTGGACGCGCGGTTCAGTTTACCGATCTGAAGACCGGAATTGGTGTCGAGGAGATTGTTGACTGGTTGAGGTCAAACGGCGGGCTTTGAAAATCCTCAAGCGCGTATTGCCTGCTCGAAAAACTGCGCTGCGGCCTCCGCAAAGGCGGCGTTGTCCGCTTCATCGATCAGAGAAGCTCTAGCCTTTTCAGTCACTTCAGCCCCCATATAGTCTGCCAGATGATCCACCAGATCGGCCATGAAATCAGCTGATATTTCGGGGTGATGTTGTGTGGTGAAAATAGAGTTTTCGACAAAGAACCCCGCTATTGGGCACCCCTCACTGGCGCACCAGACGGTGGCGTTATCGGGCAAATCCAACACTTGCTCGGCATGGGAGCCATAGAGCCGCCGAACCTTTGGTGCGCCCTTCATCCATGGCGGAACTTGGAACATCTGCAGTTCCAATAGGCCGTGCCCCCAACCTTCGCCATTTCGCCCCACCCTACCGCCAAGCGCAGCAGCGATGGCCTGATGACCAAAGCACGTGCCCAGCAAAGGCACGCGATCCGCGTGGGCGGCGCGGATAAATTCCAGCAAGGGCGCGATCCACGGGCGGTCGTCGGAAAGAAACGCCGGGCTGCCGCCGATGATGAAGCCGTCGAAGTCTTCCAGCTTAGGCAGGGCATCGCCGCGCGGCAGATCGAAACTGGTGCAGGACCAATCGGGACGCGCCAAGGCGACGAAGCGGGAGAATTTGACCGCATCGTCGGGCCGCGCTCCTGCGAAATCTGAATGATCGGTATTCGTAATCAGTATGGCGAGGCGCATGGCTTAAAGAAACCAGATGTAGAAGTCGCGCAGCGCATCAGCTTCGAGGTTCTTGGTTTTGCGGAACTCTTTCTCTTTCATGTAGATGTGGTTTGCCACGAAATCGGTGCCCACCGCTTCAGCCAAGATCTGATCGGCGGCCAGATGTTCGATGGCCTTTTTCAGATTGAGCGCGGTGCCAACTCTTGCATCGTTTCGCTCGAAGCCATCGCCGGTTTCCATCGGCGGCAGGTCGTGCTTGTTCTCAAATCCCAACCGCGCTGCCTGAAGCACAGCGGCCACCGCGACATAGGGATTGGCGGAGGCGTCGGCCATGCGGTGTTCCAGCCGCGCCTTCGCGCCGCCTTCGCCGGAGACGCGTGTTGTCACGTTGCGATGGTCGCCGCCCCAATTTTGCCAATAGCCAGACAGGCTACCCGGCTGGAGCCGCATGTAAGATGGAGCGGTTGGAGCGATCAACCCGGCGAGGCCTTGATGGTGGTGAACCAAGCCAGCCACGCAACCACGGGCTAGATCGTTCATATTGTCAGGCCCGCCCGTTTCGCCAGACGCAATGGCGTTGTTGCCCTTCTTATCAACGAATGAAAAATTGATGTGCATGCCGGAGCCGCCAGCCTCAGGGATCGGCTTGGGCATGAAGGTCAGCACCACGCCGAATTCCAGCGCGATCTCCCTCGCCATCTGCTTGAACAGCACAATATCGTCGACGGCCTTTAGCGCGTCGTCGAATTGCAGCGTGTATTCAAATTGCGGTGTGTCGAATTCAGCCGTGATCATTTCCAGCCGGAAACCCATATCCTCCGCCGCCTGCCAGATGCGGTCGTTGAAGCGCAGCGGATCGGCGAAAGGCCCTGTGCCATAGACCACACCACCGGGCGCGTCATAGGGGATCAATCGACCATCATCGTCCGCCTGCATCGCATAAGCTTCAAGCTCAATACCGACCTTTGGTGACAAACCGTGCGTCGCCCAATCGTCCACCGCCTTGCGCAGAATGCCGCGCGGGCACAGGGAAAGGGGTGCGCCGTTCTGATCGAACAAATCACCAAGCACGACTTTCGTGTTCGGCTCCCAGCCATCGCGAATATCAGCCTTGCGCCAGCGCAACTCCATGTCCGGAAGGCCTTCGTAGGTTTTCGAGCCGGGGGAGTTGAGCAGGTCACGGTCATAATGGGTGCCAAAGACGGATTGGCAGAAGCGCGAACCGCCATCACCGATCTTGCTGGCAGGCAGGTATTTGCCGCGCATGATGGCCAAGTGATCGCAGAACATTGCTCGCAGACGGTCGTTCATGGTGGTGTCCTTGCGTCAGATGCGTTTGATGGTGATGGGAAGATTTTTCAGTCCGCCCACAAAATTGGACCGCAGGAATCGCGGCTCGCCCGCAAGCGCGACGTGGGAAATGCGTTTCGCCAATTCCTCAAAAAGAACCCGCACTTCCAGCCGCGCCAGCCACATGCCGAGGCAGACATGGGGACCGCCCTGCCCGAAGGCCAAGTGTCGGTTCGGGTTCCGCGCAAGGTTGACGCGCATGGGATCGTCGAACGCCTCATCATCGCGGTTGCCCGACACGAACCAGTAAATAACCTTATCGCCTTCACGGATTTTCTGGCCGTGGACTTCCACATCCCTCATCGTCGTGCGGCGGAAATACATGGCGGGCGAAGCCCAGCGGATGATTTCATTGGCGACGGTGTCCCACACTGCGCCAGACTGCATGACACCCAGCAATTCCGGCTGGACACACATGGCGTGAATGCCAGCCGCTATGGAATAGCGGGTCGTGTCGTTGCCCGCCGCTACCAGCAGGCAGAAGAAGTTGCGGAATTCTTCTTCGGATATTGTGTTGCCCTCTTCATCCGGCTCCATGATCAAATCCAACACACCGCCCGTCTCCCCAGCTTCGCGACGCGCTTTCATCAGGTCTTTGGCGTAGACGTAGAGCTCAGCGCCTGCGGGGGAATTGAAGGGCATCATTCGAAATTCATCGGTGTCGAGCTTATCCAGCACGTGATCGGTGAAATCCGGGTCGGTGTTGGAAATCAGCGCATCGCCTTTTTCAACCAGCCAAGGCAGGTCTTTGTCCGGTGTGCCGAGAATGCGGCCCAACATGCGCATGGGCAATTCTCGGGCGATGGTTTTGGTCGCGTCAAACGTATCGCGCTCCAGTGTTTCATCCAGCATTTCCACGCAAATCGCTCGTATGTCATCCTCGAATTTGGAAATCACGGGCGCGGAGAAAGCCTTCCCAACCTTCATGCGCACCTTGCGATGCTCCATACCATCGGTTTCCTGAAAGGTCCGGCGGGCGAGATATTCCTCATCGGTCTGGTCTTCCATGCGAATGCCGCGGGCGGAGGAGAACGTTTCAGTATCGGCGTTCATGGCAGAAATGTCGGCGTGGCGGGTGATTGACCAAAAGCCTTCGCCAGCGTCCCACGGTGTCCAGCAGACTGGCGCTTCGCGGCGCATGCGCGCAAATGTGTTGTGCGGCGCGCCGTTCACGAATGTGTCGTGGCTCGTCAGGTCAGCGTTTCCGTCGTCAACGGGATGCCAGATGGTCACGGACGCGTCTCCTTCTTGTTTGCTTGCGGCGGCCATTGGCCAGCCGCGTGCTGCGGGCGTTCAAGCGCCTGCCGAATTTGCGCGAAGTCTTGCGGCCTAGCACTTCGCGATCAACTGGCTTCCATTCGCGCCACAGCCGCCAAAAATGCGTAACGAGAATGATAACGATGATCGAGAAAATGATGAAGGCAATGGGGCGGTCTATGAAATCCCACGGTTCGCGCACGCGATTCATGGAAGTGCGCAGTTTCACTTCCATAATGCCGCCCAGCACCATGCCGAGAATGATCGGCACAATGGGCAGATTCAGCCGTTTGAGGATAAAGCCGAACAGGCCAAAGACGGCGGCAATCAAGCAATCGGTCGCCGAGTTGCGTAGGGAATAGACGCCAACAAATGACAGGGTGAGGATCGCCACGCCGAGAAACCGGTTGGGTATCTTGGTGAGTTTGACCAGCCAGTTTGTCGAGAAAAGCAGGAAGACGATCACAAGCACGTTGAGAATGAGAAGTGCGAGATAGAGCGCGATCACGAAGTCCATCTGGCCTTGGAACAGTCTTGGGCCGGGAACAACGTTGTGGACATAAAACACCGAAAGCATCATCGCCGTCAGCGCCTCGCCGGGTATGCCGAGCGCCAGAAGAGGTATCATCGCAGCGGCTGGCACGGCGTTGTTGGAGGCTTCCGAGGCGATCAAGCCTTCGCTGGAGCCGTGGCCAAAGGCTTGCTTGTTCTTCGACAGTTTTTGCGCCGATGTGTAGCTCATGAATTGGGCTGTGAATTCTCCCACGCCCGGCACCATGCCCATCACCACGCCGAATGAGCTGGAGATTGCGGCAACGCGGGGGTGGCGAGCAAGTTCACGGAACCCTTGGAACAGCGAGCCGCGGGTCTCGGTGACGCGCACCCGCTCATCGTCTTCCACCAGCAACATGAAGGCCTGGCTGAGCGCGAAGAGCCCCAGCACAACAACAATCAGATCAACCCCGCTTGCAAGCCAAGACTGATCGAATGTGAAGCGCTTAGAATATTTGACTGGCTCCAGCCCGATCGTGTTCAGAAAGATGCCGAAGCCGGCGAGCATAGCGGCCGCCAACATCTGCCCACGGTGGGCGACCACAACCAAAATGATGCCCAGTAAGGCGGCCAAGAATATCTCACGACTTCCGAACATCGGCGCGATGCTGGCAAGCACCGGTGCGAGGAAAATGAGCGCAACAACGGAGAACACCCCGCCAAAGAAACTTGCAGAATACGCCAGCGACAAAGCCCGTTTCCCCTCGCCCCGCAGGGTCATGGGGAAGCCCTCATAGGTAGTAAGCGCGTTGACTGCCGTGCCGGGTGTGTTGATTAAGATGGCCGGGATCGAGCCGCCGTACATGGACGAGCCGTAAATACCGAGCAGCACCGTGAGGCCAACGATTGGGTCCAGCGCAAAAGTTGCGGGCAATAAGATGGCAATGGCAACCGCAGGCCCGACGCCGGGGATCGCTCCGATAATCACACCGCCGATGGAGCCGATGAGAAGCGCGGCAACCACATCCCAGCGCGACAGGATGGCTATGGCATCGCCGAAATATTCCATCACAGATAAAGGATGAAGAAAGAGCGCAGCGTGTCCGGCAGTGCCTCATAAATCATGCCGCCAGGAATGCGCACCGATAGCAGGCTCTTGAAGACGATCACCGTCGCAAGACCGAACAGGACGGAAGCTGCCAGCAATTTGCGATCACGGTAACCAATGCGATAGCAGAGCAGCGGCGGAAAGATCAGCGAAGCCAGCAGGTAGCCGATGACCGGGACGGTCCAGACATAGGCCATAAACCATGCAACGTATTCTAGCGGCTGCGCCCAGATCTTGGCTTCTTGCCAGTCGAGTGAAATCAGCCGCCGCCGCTTCAAACGCCATAAATGCAGCGCGGAGAAAGCGGCCATGATCACCAGCGCGACAACCGGCCAAAAGCGAGGTTGAGCAAACAGCTTGGAATCCTCAATCCACCGGGTCTGCCATCCGGCGAGAGACAGCAGAAAAAGTGACAGTGCAAGGAAGGCGGCGAAAAACAGAAACTGCCCCGCTGTCCTCGTTTTCGATAAAAGGAAATTTTCTTCCTGCATCACGCGCCCCAAGGCCACCGCCTGCACAAACTGAGCAGGCGGTAGCGGATTGGCTTATTTCAGCAACTCGCCCATTTTGCCGAAGGTGACCTCGTCTGCGCTGATGCGGGCAGCGGAGTCGGCAGCATTTTGCCAATAGACCAGTGCGCCCGTTTCCTTTGCAACCTTCTGCGCGCGCTCGGACATCACGGTCTTCATCGCAACAGCTTCAATCTTTGCGCGAACGTCAGCCGGCGTGTCCTTGTGGACGAACAGGCCGTTCCACAACGCGATGTTGAGATCGGGGTTCAGTTCACCAATCGCAGGCGTATCGGGAATGAGGGGAATGCGCTGATCGGTGATGGCCACAAGAACCTTCACCTTGTCGAGGCACGGCAAAATGAGTTGAAGCGTTGTGTTGATCACGTCCGCATCACCGGAAGCGAGCGTGTTGCAATCCAGCGCATCGAAGGCAGCATCTGAGGCGAATGAAAATCCCGATGCGGCTGCAAAAGCCTTGGTCACGCGGGTTGGCACCAGCGGGTCGCCGAAATGGCCAAGCGCCACGTCGTTGCCTTTCGCGTATTCGGCCAATTCAGCCATTGAGGAATACGGTGCCTCTGCACTTGTTGCGATGACGAAGGGATAAGTGAGAAAAATGCCGACAGGTTCAAACTTTGCCGGGGTCAATTCCGCGATGTCGATCTTGTGGCCAACAACCGGCACACCAATAACGAAAGAACCAATGGTGTAACCGTCAGCAGGCGCGTTGGCGACTTCAATAGCACCGGGGAACGGGCCGCCGCCACCGCCGGGCTTGTTCACGACGGCTGCTGGCTGGCCGTATTCCTTCTGGAAGTCTTCCGCGATCATGCGGGTCAACACGTCTTCTAGGTCACCGGGAGGCCACGGGACGATAAAGTTGACCGGCTTCTCTGGATATTCGGCAAAAGCTGGTGTGGCGAGCAGCGCGGCACCCATGGCTGCGGCTGCGATCATTTTCTTGAACATGCTTATCTCCCAATTTCCCCGATTGTTTCGGGTGTTCGGGCAGCAGCCTGATATGCAAAAGCGCCTGCGTCAATATAAGCAGGAAGCGTGCAGGAAACCGCTCAGGCTAAACCCGCTCCAATGCGATGGCGATGCCCTGCCCTACACCAATACACATGGTTGCCAGCGCGTGTTTGCTTCCGCGCTCATGCAGTTCCAATGCGGCCGTCCCGGTTATTCGTGCGCCAGACATGCCAAGTGGATGGCCGAGCGCAATCGCGCCGCCATTGGGGTTCACATGATTGGCTGTCTCATCAATGCCAAGTTCGCGCAGCACGGCTATGCCTTGGGCGGCGAAGGCTTCGTTGAGTTCCACCACGTCAAAATCTGCCGGTTTCATACCAAGCCTCGCGCATAGCTTTTGTGTGGCCGGTGCAGGGCCAATGCCCATGATGCGCGGGGCCACACCTGCTGTTGCGCCGCCCATGATTCGGGCGATGGGCTGCAGTCCGTGCCTTTTTATCGCGTCTTCGCTGGCGATGATGAGCGCTGCCGCGCCATCATTCACTCCGGACGCATTACCAGCGGTGACCGTGCCTCCTTCACGGAAAGGAGCGCGCAGCGAGGCCAGCTTTTCCAGCGTTGTCGCGCGAGGGTGTTCGTCCGCATCCACCACAACGGGGTCGCCTCGTCTCTGCGGAATTGTGACCGAGGTGATCTCCTTTGCAACACGTCCGCTCGCCTGCGCGCTGGCGGCTTTTTCCTGACTGCTTAAAGCGAAAGCGTCTTGAGCCTCGCGGGAGACGTTAAATTCCTCCGCCACGTTTTCACCCGTCTCCGGCATTGAATCGATGCCGTATTGTTTTTTCATCATGGGATTTACGAAACGCCAGCCGATTGTTGTGTCGAAAATTTCCGCGTTGCGCGAGAAGGCCGTGTCTGCCTTGGGCATAACGAACGGCGCGCGTGACATGCTCTCAACGCCACCAGCAATGCCAACCTCAATTTCGCCCGCCATGATAGCGCGGGCAATCGTAACGATCGCGTCCATGCCCGAGCCGCAAAGGCGGTTGATCGTGGCGGCGGGTATGGATTGGGGCAAGCCAGCAAGCAGCAAGCTCATGCGGCCGACATTCCGATTGTCTTCACCGGCTTGGTTCGCGCAGCCGTAGATCAATTCATCAATCGCTTCCCAATCGACACTCGTATGAGTGTCCATCAAAGCCTTGAGCGGAACTGCGCCCAAATCGTCGGTGCGGACGGACGACAAAGCCCCTCCGAAGCGGCCAATGGGAGTGCGGGTATAGGCGCATATATAAGCGGCTTTCATATTCGGTCCTAAGTTCGAAACATCGGAAATACGACGTTGATCTAAGCAAACAGACGTACGCTAGAGATTGCTTAGAGCAACTTCTTGCCGTGCGAAAGGAATAGGTCTTTCCGGGGTGGGTGGACTTGGCTGGGAATATGTTTTCTAAGCCCTTGAGGCGGGTGCGACATTATTGCAATTTGCCGATATTAGGCTGTCGTTCCGGCAGCGGGTCGGACTGGAGACCGGCAGAGAGAACAAGGGGAAACCATGCTCGATATTCTTCCACCATTTATGGGCGTGATCGGTTTGATCATCGCCTTCGTCCTTTACAGGATGGTCATGCAATATGACGAAGGCACAGAGGCGATCAAGAAGATCGGCGACCAAATTCATGAAGGCGCTATGGTCTTCATGAAACGCGAATACTCGATTCTGCTGATTTTTTTGGCCATTCAAATCGTTGCAACATTCATCTTCCTGGATGGAAATGTCGCTCTCGCCGTTGTCGTGGGTGCCGCATCGTCGTCCATCGCTGGCTGGATCGGTATGTTTTCAGCGACCAAGGCCAACGTGCGGACCGCAACAGCTGCTCAGGCTGGCGGCGCTTCCAGCGCCCTCACCGTGGCGTTTTTTGGCGGTTCTATCATGGGCCTTTGTGTCGCCTCGCTTGGTCTGATCGGCCTTGGCGGTCTTTACTGGTTCCTAGGCACGGGCATTACGGGCGAAGCCCAATCGCTTGAGGGTTTCGGCATGGGCGCATCCACGGTTGCTTTGTTCAGCCGCATCGGCGGCGGTATCTTTACCAAAGCCGCTGACGTTGGTGCCGATCTTGTCGGCAAGATCGAAGCAGGCATCCCCGAAGACGATCCTCGCAACCCCGGCGTGATCGCGGATAACGTGGGCGACAATGTTGGTGACGTTGCTGGCATGGGTTCGGACATTTTCGAATCCTATTGCGGCGCAATGATCGCCTCTATTGCGATTGCCTCGACGCTTGCTATCACGACTATGGGTGACAAGACGAGCCTGATGGCTCTGCCACTGGCTCTTTCTGGCCTTGGTCTGGTTGCGTCGATCATCATGATTTTCGTGGTGAAGGCACGCTCGGCTGCCGAGCCTGCGTCTGCACTAAGAACCGGCACTTTGGGTGCCCCCGTCCTGTTTTTGGCGGCGGCGTATGTACTTGTTTCGATGATGGGGATTTCGGTCAACGTGTGGTGGGCTGTCGTTGCCGGCGCTGCTGGCGGTGTCGCCATCGGCCTGATCACCGAATATTACACAGCTGGTTCGCCAGTGACCCGCATTGCCAAGTCCGGTGAAACCGGGCCCGCAACGGTGATGATTACCGGCCTTGCTGTTGGTATGGAATCGGTTGTTCTGCCACTCCTTTCGATTGCTGCAATCGTGTGGGTGTCCACATCGCTTGCTGGTCTGTATGGCGTGGGCATCGCCGCCGTTGGCATGTTGGCAACTGTTGGCATCACAATGGCCATCGACGCCTACGGCCCTGTCGCTGACAATGCCGGCGGCATTGCAGAGATGGGCGGCATGGGTGAGGATGTTCGCGAAATCACCGATAGCCTTGATGAGCTCGGCAACACGACCGCGGCCATCGGTAAGGGCTTTGCCATCGGTGCGGCGGCGCTTGCAGCGCTTGCGATCATCGCTGCCTTTGTGCAGACGATCAAAAAAACCAATCCGGACTTCTCTCTGGAGCTTTCCGAACCTTTGGTCATCGTTGGCCTCTTTATCGGCGGAACGATTCCGTTTTTGGTTGCTGCTTTGACCATGACCGCAGTGGGCGACGCAGCCTTTGCCATGATCAATGAAATCCGCCGTCAGTTCAGGGAAATTCCCGGTCTGATGGAGGGCACTGCTGATCCTGATTCGGCCAAGTGTGTGGACATTGCGACCACCGCCGCGCTGAAGAAGATGATGCTGCCGGGAGTGATCGCGGTGTGCGCGCCACCCGCCGTTGGCCTCCTGATCGGTGCTCAGGCGCTGGGCGGTATGCTCGGCGGTGCTTTGCTTGGTTGCGTGCTTATGGCACTGATGATGGCGAATGCTGGCGGTGCTTGGGACAATGCCAAGAAATATGTCGAAAAAGGCAATCTTGGCGGTAAAGGCACCGATACGCACGCTGCCGTCGTTGTTGGCGATACGGTGGGAGATCCGTTCAAGGATACTTCAGGCCCAGCCATGAACATCCTCATCAACGTGATGGCGATTGTCAGCCTGGTGATCGCACCGCTTCTCTAAGCAGCGCTATCACTTCAAGAGTTCAAAAGGCCCGCCCTCAAAGCGGGCCTTTTTCTTATGCCGCTTGAACCAATCCCCAAAAGCGTGTTTGCAAAAAGTGCAAACAAACGGGGGCCACACGTGGCGAACACAACGCACCATACAATTGTGGAATTGAACGGGGTTTCCAAAACCTTCGCCAATGGCACGACCGCGCTATCCGGGTTTGATATATCCGTTCAGCGAGGCGACTTTCTTTGTCTGCTCGGTGCTTCCGGTTGCGGGAAATCGACCGTACTGCGGCTCCTTGCCGATCTCGATGTGCCAAGCAGCGGCAACGTGATGTGGAGCGATACGCAGGCCCGAGAAAGCCTATCTATGGTTCTGCAAGAAGCGACGCTGCTACCATGGGCAACGGTTGATGATAATGTCTGGATGCCGCTGCGCATCAAGGGAATATCGAAAACCGATGCTGCCTCGCGCATAGCAACCGCGCTGGAACTGGTTGGCCTCAGTGATTCTGCTGCGCTCTATCCGCGAGAGCTTTCAGGCGGCATGAAGATGCGGGTGTCGCTGGCTCGCGCATTGGTTAGCGAGCCCTCCGTTCTTCTGCTGGACGAACCATTTGCTGCATTGGATGAAATTACCCGCTTTCGATTGAACGACGAACTGCTGACCCTGCGGGGAAAACTGGATTGCACAGTGATCTTCGTGACCCATTCAGTGTTTGAGAGCGCCTATCTGGCGAACCGCGTGGCAGTTATGGATGACATGGGGAAAATTTCCGAAGAAATCGCCATAGACGCGCCCTACCCCCGTACGTCCGAATTCCGCTCGTCGAGTTACTATACCAAGCTCTGCGCAAAAATATCCGCAGCACTGGAACGGGCAGCTTAAGCCGCAACGCTGGCGCGGATCGCCTCGATATTTGCTCTATAATGCTCTGGCGTTCCGCCTTTGAAGACTGCCGAACCAGCCACAAGAACGTCTGCACCGGCTGCTACAACGAGCGGTGCGGTTTCCGGCGTGACGCCGCCATCAATCTCGATGTGGATGGGACGGTCGCCGATCATCTTTTTCACGCGGGCAACCTTATCAACGACAGGCTTAATGAACGCCTGACCGCCGAAGCCAGGATTGACTGTCATCAGCAAGATCAGGTCGAGCCGGTCCAACACATATTCGATCACGCTTTCCGGCGTCGATGGATTGAGCGAAACGCCTGCCTTCTTTCCAAGTGAGCGGATGGCCTGAAGCGAGCGGTCCAGATGCTTTGTCGCTTCGGCATGAACTGTTATTATATCAGCGCCCGCCTCGGCAAACGCTTCCAGATAAGGGTCGCAGGGTTCGATCATCAGGTGACAATCAAAGACGTGCTTCACCCGCGGGCGCACGGCTTTGATGATAGGCGGACCAAAAGTGATGTTGGGAACAAAGTGGCCGTCCATCACATCAAGATGCACCCAGTCGGCACCGGCTGCCATCACATCTTCAATTTCGTCACCGAGGCGCGAGAAGTCTGCGGAAAGAATGGACGGGGCGATGATGAGGTCGGACATTATGCTCTCGCGCTGGTGGTGCTGCGTGTGGCAACTTTCAACGCCTTTCGCCAACCAGCGTCAAGAAGTCTGGGCGCGGCTTCAACCGATAGATTGGCCCTGCGGCAGAAGCGACCTTGGCAAGTTGGACGCGATGGGCGAATAGTTGGCATAACTTCCATCAATTCACCTGCGTGAAATCCATGTCGCTCAACCACGGTCGAACCCAACTTGCCATTCCCGGCCCTTCGGTCATTCCCGAGCGTGTGCTGCTTGCAATGCACCGGCCATCACCCAACATTTATGAGGGCGAGTTGATCGAGGTGACCCACAGTCTCGTGCCGGATTTGAAAACAGTTGCGCAGACCAAAGGTGACGTCGCCATCTACATCGCAAACGGCCACGGAGCTTGGGAAGCCGCCTTGCGCAACACGATTGCGCCGGGGGAAAAGGTCGTGGTCATCGCAACAGGCCGTTTCGGCGCGGGTTGGGGCGATTTAGCGAAGGACATGGGCATCGAAACCATCGTGCTCGACTTCGGAATGCACAGCGACGCCGACCCACAAAAGCTGGAAGAGGTTCTACGAGCCGATACGAAGGGCGAAATCAAGGCTGTGCTGACGGTGCAGACGGATACGGCCTCTTCCGTGCGCAACGATGTCGTAGCACTGCGTAAAGCAATCGATGCCGCAGGACACGATGCGCTCTATATGGTCGATTGCATTGCCTGCCTGGGTTGCGATGCTTTTCATATGGACGAATGGAGCGTCGATGTCATGGTTGCTGCGTGTCAGAAGGGACTGATGACGCCCGCTGGCCTCGGCTTTGTCTATTTCAACGACAAGGCGGCGCAGGCTCGTAACGGCAAGCAGCCGGGCTTTTACTTTGACTGGGTGCCGCGGGCGGACCCGGAGATGTATTATCAATTCTTCGGCGGCACGGCGCCCACGCACCACATTTACGGGTTGCGCGAAGCGCTCGATATGATGGTTCATGAAGAGGGTTTGGAAGCCTGCTGGAAGCGGCACGAAACCATCGCACGTGCTTATTGCTCGGCCGTTGAAGCGTGGGGAGAAGGCGATGGAATGCACCACAACATCGCGGACAAAACCAAAAGATCAAACGCTGTCTCCACCATCACAACGGGGCCGGGTGAAGCGGCGAAAATGCGTAAATGGGTGGAAGAAAACGCAGGCGTTACGCTCGGGATCGGCCTTGGCTTTGGCGCGCCAGGCTCAGTAGAATTCGTGCGCCGCTTCCGCATCGGCCATATGGGCCATCAAAACATCGCGATGACGATGGGCGTTATCGGTTCCATTGATTGCGCGCTCAAAGCGCTTAACATCAAGCACGGTGATGGCGCTTTGGATGCGGCAAGCAAAGTGCTGGCCGCACACTAAAGCTAGGCAGCAGCCCTTGCGTCTTCAGTGATTTCGCGCATTGCCGTCAGGAACTGGGCAACCTCGACTTCCGTGTTGTAATGGCACATGGAAACGCGAATGCAGGCCGGCAAGCCCAGCGGCGTCAGAATGTTGCCGGAATAGTGGTCATTTTTTCGAATGTGCGTGCGGATGCCCTGATCGGCAAGGCGGGCAACGACTTCACCAGCGTCCATGCCCTCAACCGTCATCGCCACCAGGCCTTCGCGTCGAGGATTGTCGATGCCACCAAGGATGGTGACGCCGTCCATGTCTGCCAGACCTGGTAGATTGTCCTTACCGTGCAGCATGGCATGGGTGAGCGCCTGTTCATGGGCGTGTATGGCCTTGCCCGCCGCTTCAATGCGGGTGCGTTTGTCAGAACTGTCGGTGAAATGAGTGCCAACCCATTCGAAATAATCGACCACATCGGAGAAAGTGGCGTAAGAGCCAGTATCGCGGGTGCCGAGTTCCCAATTGCCCTCGGGGCCGTCGATCAAGCTGTCATGGGGAAGCGCCTGCAAACGGTCTGAAATCCATGCGACGCCGTAACCGTGGCGAGAAAAGACCTTGTAGGGAGAGATCGCGTAACCGTCGATGTTGTAAGCGTCCAAATCTAGACCACCATGGGCGGCGTGCTGGATTCCATCGACAATAATAAAACAATCGGGCGAGACGGAACGGATAGCCTTCGATATCGCACCAACATCCACTCCCATGCCTGTGACGGGTGATGTGTGAATGATCGTGGCAACACGTGTCTCCGGCGTAACGACAGCGGCATAAGCGGCCGCATCCACTGAACCGGTTTCATCATCGTGGACGACAGGCAAGTACGGCTTGCCTGCTACTTTTGCCCAGCGTTGCGCGGCGCTGCGCGATGCCGGATGTTCCAGCGTTGTGCCGATCACGTTGCCGCCCTCAGGCGCTTCGATTATGGCGTTGGAAATCATGCGAAACAGCAGTTCTGTGCCGCTCTCGCCTACAAAAACATATCCGCTGGATGCGTTCAGGAATGTCTTTGCATCAGCGCGAGCCTTGGCAATGACGTCCATAAGCGCTTTTGACATTACGTTGTCTCGGCCTTGATTGTCCGGAATTCCAGCATAATGCTTGGATGTTTCGACCACCGATTTGAGAGTGAGGGCCCCGCCGGCGTTTTCGAAAAACACACGCTTGCCCGCTTCCGGGCAGGTATCGACATAGGCAAAACGACCGCGGATTTCGTCCATCAAACCGGGAGTGGTGGTTAGCATATTGGTCCCCAAAATATGATCTCATTGTCACAGCTGCGCCAGATTAAACAGTTGGACAAACAGCACAAGATGTCCCAGCGCATCGCGGCAGGACACCAATTGACGCATCAATTGGGAAGCGAGATCACCTGATCAGGCAAAGTGGGAATCCTTGAGCCGCCGGAAGGCGTTTTTTGGAAACTCCGCGTTTTCAGGATAGGCGAGGTTCACAGGGCAACGCTCTTGCGGACACACTTCTAGGTCGCACAAACGGCAAACCACGTGTTGATCGTCACCACATTCAGCAACAGCGGGCATGAGCTTGGCTACCAATCCGTTTAACAGTTCCATTTCCGAGGCAGAAAGCTGGGCAATCACCTTCTGGATAACCTTGGCACGTGCGTCCAAGATTCGGGTGAATTGATTTTCCCCCTCGTCGGTGAGGTTTATGATAACCCGTCGCTTATCGCTGCTGGCACCGCGTTCACGCCTTGCAAAGCCGGAACGCTCTAACCTGTCAATCAAACGAACCACGGATGAGTGCTCCAAGCCCAACATACGACGAAGATCTTCGATCGATGAATTACGCTCCGTGCCAATTTGCACAATCGCATAGCAGGCAGATTCACTCTGACCCGTTGCTTTGCAGATCGCGGCGTTAACCTTGTCGGTCATGGCCAGTGTGAATGCGCTCAGAACATTTCCGACAAACAGTTGGTCGGGAATTTTATTTGATGAAATTTTTTTCATCACTTGCCTTCGATGAACAGATGAAACCAAAAGATATGTGCAATCAACATTATGTCCGGAATACACACAACACAACTCGGGCACCATCACGTTTCAATACAATGCTGTGAATTGGAAACATTTATCACTCACAAGCTAACGCCGTCCCGCGCCAGTCCCCCAGCATTGTATGCCTTGCCATCGCGAAACCATGCTAACCATTCGTCCGTAATCCGCCTGGCGTACAGTTCAGGCAATTCATGCTTGTGAGGCTCTTTCACCTGTTCTGCAAAGGCCGGGTCTTTGTGAGCGGCGACCCAATACTGCCCATCGTCCGTGACATGAACAGGACATTTTCTGGTATCGGTAATCGCCTCGTAATTCTTGATGATCGATGTGGCTAGGCGGTGCCAAGACGAAACGCAGGTGTCGAACAGCTTGGAAATTTTTTCAATATCACTTTCTTCATGCACAGGATGGCCGAGTGATTGACGGGCCTTATCGTCCACAAAACGGGAAAATGCGTAGACATCTGACGACATGTTCACTGCCGTGAACGGTGTCGCCATAAGCGGATCATACAGCGGATCGTGAAGGTTGTTCGATTGGGGGCAAAACGCGATGCATTCGAAGTCATCAAACACGGTGAGTTGGTTGGTCACGGGGCAGAGCAATTCAACCTCGTTGGTGAGCGGCGCTCCGTGGGCGAGTGCGCAGGCTGGCAAGCGGGAGATCCCAACCATTTGTTCGGCCAAAAACTTGAAAGCTGAAGCCGTATCGCTGTTGCCGTCAGCAAAACGATAATCGTTGAAAATGTAGAGGCAAGCCGTGACCTCCCGCGCCGCGAGCGCGCGTTTGAACTCATCAAAGATAGCAGGAACAGTTTCCTGCGTGGCAACGCGGATCATGTAGCGCCCGCGGGTAAACTCGCGCCGGCCCGCATTGCACGGCAGTTTGGTTTTCATCCATTCACAAAATTGGTCATGCACCTCTTCTTGAGAGAGTTGCTTTGGCGCTGAGGAAATTTCGATGTAAGACACGGCATAAAGGCTCCAAATGTATGCAAGATGCATATGTATAGAGCGTTGTTTAATTTTTGTCTTTGTGACCAGTCCGACTATCCGGCTGCGCTGAAAGGCGGTGTTGTTTGAGTTCTCCTAGTGCGCCAAGCAAAAACGGGAAAAGACTTGGAGCCATGATGGTTGGCTCTTTGATTTTTCAGACCATCCAAATGGGCGTGATCCCTATTTTGCTGGCGCAGTTGCTGGCACAGCAGGGTGTTTCGTCGTTCGTTGTTGGCGTCATTTTGGCGGTATCCTGGATCACCATTTTTGCTTTTGGTCCATTCGTGCCACGCCTAATCCGAGTCTTGGGCGATGGCACAGCGTTTATCCTAGCAGCGGCTCTTACGACCGGCGCTTTGCTGATTTTGCTGATGGAGAGCAATCTTGGTGTGTTGATTGCAGCTTCCGTGCTGGCAGGCGGCGGCTTAATTATCCGTTGGATCGCCGCCGACACCTTGGTCGTGACGATGAGCCGGCCTGAAAGCCGAGGCCGCATGATTGGCTTGCACGAGGCGCTGATGGGCCTTGGCATCGCGCTAGGACCATTAGTGTTTGTGATCATGGATCTTGGACAAGCCAAACTCTTCGGGCTGGGGCTGTGCGGCATTGGCCTCACGCTGCTTGTACTTTCGGTTGCCAACCATGAGATGCGCGTCGAGCAGACGAGCGCAAACAACGACAAAGGCAACCACTACAAACTGATCATTATCGGCCTCATGGCTGCATTCGTCTCCGGCTTCATTGAAAATTCATCCATCGCCCTCCTCCCCCTGCACTACGCACCCTATGGATATGCATTGACCACAAGCGCAGTTTTTGTCTCCGGCTTTGGGCTTGGCGGAACGCTGTTGCAGCCTCCATTGGGGTATCTGGCAGACCGAAAGGGAGTGAAGTTTGCGCAAGGTGTCTGCGTAACCGCCACGATTGCAGCATGTGCAACAGCAGCATTCGTCACTGCGCCTGCTTGGCTGGTAGTAGGGATCGTTTTTCTTATGGGTGGCGCCGTGGGCGGCTTGAATACACTGGCGGTCGTCGAAGCAGGCACGGTTTTGAACGCGGACAGAATTCCCGTCGCCATGACAGCGATAGCAATGGTCTACACACTGGGCAGCATTGCTGGACCGGCTGTCGCAGGTGCTCTTTTGGACACGGGTTATCGCCCCGCCATGCTGATCGGTTTCCTCGTTGCAACGAGCCTGCTTGGCTTGTGGTTGCTGGCTCACAAGCCAGCCAAGCCTGTCACCGCCTAACGGAAGGCGCGTGCAGTCTCCGGCAGCCAAAGCGCAATTTCGGGGATCAGGAATACGGCGACGATCAGCACCAGTTGCGCAAGCACAAAAGGGATAACACCGACATAAATCGAATACAGTTTCACATGCGGAGCCATGCCTTTGATAACGAATACGTTCATGCCGATGGGCGGCGTTATGAGGCCAAGTTCGACCACCATGACCACAATGATGCCGAACCATACGGGGTCAAACCCCAACGCTGTCACGATGGGGAAGAAAATCGGCACAGTGAGCAAGATCATCGCCAGCGCATCAAGGAAACAGCCCATCACCAGATAAATCAGCAATATGATCGCCATGATGGCCATGGGCGACATATCGAGGCCGGACACAAAGCCGGACAACGCACCGGCGATACCGGAGAAGACGATAAGGTTGTTGAGCGTTAACGCGCCGATCAGAATGGTGAAAATCATCGCTGTGGTTTGCACGGTTTCCATTAAGGCGGCCGATGCGTTGGCGAAGGTAAGCCTTCCCCGCAGAGCAGAAAGGCCGAACGCTCCCACCGCACCGATCCCTGCCGCTTCGGTTGGGGTGAAGACGCCGAAGTAGATGCCACCGATCACGAGCAAAAAGAGCAGCAAAATCGCCCAAGTGCGACCCAATGCGGCGAACTTCTCGCGGGTCGAGGTTTTCTCACCGGCAGCGCCCATTTCGGGCCAGATGCGGGTGACGATGGAAATGACCAACATGAAACCGATGATGGTGAGAATGCCCGGCAGGAACCCGGCAATGAAGAGATCACCAATCGAAGTTTCTGTCAGCACGCCATACAACACCAGCACAACCGAAGGCGGAATGAGAATGCCGATAATGCCGCCGGCTGCTATTGAGCCGGTGGAAAGGCTTTCGGCGTATTTGTAGCGCTGCATTTCCGGCAGCGCGACTTGGCTCATGGTGGCGGCAGTGGCCACCGATGAGCCGCAAATCGCAGCAAATGCTCCGCAAGCACCTATGGTTGCAAGCGCAAGACCGCCGCGAAATGCGCCGAACCAAGCGTTGAACGCGGCGTAGAGTTCTTTGCTCAGCCCGCAGCGCGAAGCGACAGAGCCCATGAGCACGAAAAGCGGAATAATCGAAAGGCTGTAGGTAACGGTGTTCTCGTAAACCGTGGTGCCGAACAGCGAAAGCGCCGGCCCCCAGCCAATGATGGCAGCCATACCAACAAGCCCCACCAAGCCCATGGCAAAGCCGATGGGAACGGTTAGGATTAAAAGGACGAAAAGGCCGAGAAAAGCGACTGTGCCTATTGTGAACGGATCCATCGCCTATGCCTCCTCGTCTGGCGTAAAATGCGCTTGAGGAGCTTGGTCGGTGGCGAAGAAAATTTGATAGACAGCGATAACGACCGTGAAGCCAGCGGTGGCGGACATGATCATCACGATCGGATAAATCGGAAAAGCCAGAATATCCGTTACCAAACCGTCAGACATAAAATTGCCCGCGCGATCCCAAAGTCGCCACGCCATGAGCGCGATAAAGACACTGCCAGCGATTGCAGCAATTCGGGCGAGGAACCGGCGGATCGCCGGAGGGGAAGCAGCGGAGACCAGATCAACCGCGATGTGGCCCCGGTTTAACGTGGTGATTGCGAGGCCAAAAAACACAAGCAGGCCCATGTTCAGGCCGATCAACTCGACTGCGAATGTGAGCGGCGCATCGAAGAAATAACGGCCTACCACGTCAAAGAACGTGATCAGCATGAGAACGACCAAAACCACGCAAGCAGCAGCAGCCAACCAATTGGAAATGGTTTTCGTGATCCGTTCCATAGATGCCCCCTTTTGCGATCATCCGATGTGAACGCGAAAGCGGGGCAGCTTTTTGATCAAGCTGCCCCGCTAAGAATAATGCGCTAGACCCTACTTTGAGTATTTCTCAACCGTAGCAATCAGGTCTGCCAACAGCGCCTTACCGTCGAGACCCGCATCATCGGCGCGTTTGATCCAGTCTTCATTCATGAACGCGACCTTTTCTTTCCAGCGCGCCACTTCTTCAGGCGAAAGCTCATGGACCATACCGCCATCAGCGGTTGCAACTTCAAGACCGGCTTCGTCTGCACGGTCCCAGCCAGCACCGAGAATTTTAGCCCCAGCGATGCCGCCTTGCTCGGTCAGCACTTTCTTGTGCTCATCAGAAAGCGCATCCCATTTGGCGCGATTCATCATCACGGCGAACACCGTGGTGTAGAGGCCACCGGGAATTTTCAGGTGATGGTCGGTCAATTCACCGATCTTAAAACCACGAACGCCTTCGAACGGGAACATGGCCCCATCGGCAACGCCTTTCTGGATGGCTTCGTAGGCTTGCGGAGCAGGCATGGCGACGGGAGTTGCACCCAACGCTTCCGACATACGCACACCACCGCCGCCAACGCGCAGTTTCACGCCTTCGAGGTCTTCCAGCTTAGTGATGCTCTTCTTGGAGTGAATGGCACCAGCGCCGTGGACCATCAATGTGACCACCTTCACGTCTTTGAATTCTTTGTCGAAGCCGATGTTGCGGTCATACCAGTCGTAAGCGGCCTGCGAACCGATCTCGCCGTTTGGCGAAAGGAACGGTAATTCCAAGCCGCGCAAAATTTCGAAAGGGCCAGGTGTGTAAGCCGCGACGTGATACGCCATGTCTGCCGCACCGTCGCGCACCACGTCATATTGTGCTGGTGGCTTGGCGATGGGAGCAGGGTCAATCTTGATCGTAAGTGTGCCGCCCGACGCTTCTTCGATGGTCTTAATCCACGTCGGCAACGTGTCGGCCACAAGATGATGACGTGGCGGAAGCCATGTGGACATGCGCAATGTAACGTTCTGTGCGAATGCGGCTGTTGCACCAATTGTGCAGGAAAGCGCAACGCCAAGAGCACCGGCTTTGAGAATGGAACGTCGATTCATGAATTTTCCTCCGTTAAACACTTTGTGTTTGCTGGCGTCTTCTGGAGCAGCCTTAGCAACCACGTTCTCCCAAGGGCGTTTTCACATTTTGTCTGCCCCTTTGAAGGCCGAAAGCTATGCGGAAAGCCGCACGTTGTAAACGCTGCAAACAGCCGGAATGAATGCGTCTTTCGTCTCGACAGAACAAAGCTGCCATGCTGAAAACACGCACGACAATACAGGGAGGCACGGGCAACGCGATGTTCAGTGACAGGATCGAGGGCAAGTGGATTGCGAGCTTTGCACGGCTGTTTGAATTAAGCGGCGTAGCGGCGGGCGATGAGGTGGTTATTGTCTCCGAGACACAGTCGCGCCAACTCAACGTGCATCTGAGCGAACTGGCGCTGGTTCAACTTGGCGCTCGCCCCTTGCATGTGGTGCTGACAACGCCTGCGCAATCAGCGCCTGTTCCCATCCGCTCGACCGGCACCACAGCAGCAATTGCCCATAGTGTGCCAGCGCTCGCAGCGCTTTCCTTCGGCGGATTGGTCGTCGATTGCACGCTGGAAGGCATGTTGCATGCGCCTGAGTTGCCAACCATTTTAAAGGCCGGTTCGCGCGTGGTGATGGTGTCCAACGAACACCCCGACATTCTGGAGCGTGTGGGCCATGATGAGGGTCTGAAAGAACGCGTAAAGGCAGGCATGAAGATGATGCGCGGCGCCAAAGAAATGCGAGTCACGTCTGAAGCTGGAACCGACCTGACCATCAGAATGGAAGGTGCAGTTGTTGGCGGTGGATGGGGCTACACGACCACACCGGGAACGATCACCAATTGGCCGGGCGGACTGTGCCTCGCCTTCCCTGCACGTGGCACGGTGAACGGCTCGCTCGTTCTTGCCAAGGGCGACCAGAACCTCACCTTCAAACGCACGATGGAAGACGAAGTGCGGCTGACATTCGAGAACGATTACATCCGCGCCATCGAAGGCGATCATATGGATGGCGATTTGCTGCGCGAATACATCGCCGTTTGGAACGAAGAGGATGCCTACGCTATTTCGCATGTCGGTTGGGGCATGAACCACCGGGCGCAATGGTCGGCGATGGAGCTTTATGACAAGAGCGACCATAACGGCACCGAGCAGCGGGTTTTTGCGGGCAACTTCCTGTTTTCCACCGGAGCGAATGAAGTTGCCAAACGCTTCACGCTTGGCCATTTCGATCTACCCATGCGCAATTGTTCCGTGAGCCTCGATGGCAAAGAGGTTGTCGTAAAGGGCAAGCTGGTAGAGGCGCTCGCGTGAGCGTTGCCAGTCATATCGATGAAGGCAGCGGTCCGGCGGTCGTCTTTCTGCATGGGGTTGGCAGCGGCAAAGAAGGCTTTTCGCGCCAACGTTTGACACTTGTTGAAGCGGGTTACCGCTTTATCGCCGTGGACGCGCCGGGCTTTGGGGAAACGCTTGCAAGTGACGCGGGTTTTGAGGCGCATGTGGGCGCGGTCATCGGTGTGCTGGATCATCTTGGCATAGAACGCGCCATTTTCGTGGGCCATTCGCTTGGCGGCATGACGGTGCAGGAAATCTTCGCCAAACACCGCGAACGCGTATTGGCCATGGTGCTATCGGCAACCAGCCCCGCTTTCGGCAAGCCAGGCGGGGACTTTCAGCGAGAGTTCATCGCGGCGCGGCTGAAACCGTTCGAGCAGGGGATGACCATGCCGCAATTCGCAGCGTCCTTTGCCGAGAAGCTAATCGGCCCGTCTCCGGAGGAAGGAACGTTGAGTGAAATAATCGACGTCATGTCCGCTGTCCCGGTTGAAAGCTACATCGCCGCCATGCGAACGATCACTACCTTTGATCGGCGAGAGCAGCTTGGCGCTGTCGACGTTCCAACTCTGTTGATCGCCGGAAGCCATGACACCAATTCGCCTGCGCCGATGATGGAAAAAATGGCAAGCAAGATTCCTCACGCACACTTTATTCTTCTCGATCAAACTGGCCACATGGCCCCGATTGAAAATTCGCGCCAATTCAATCACCATGTGCTGGAGTTTTTGGGAGCCGTATCACCATGTTGAACAAGTTGCCTGTCGCCAAAGCCGGAATGAGCGCGGAAGAATTGATCGCCATCGCCCGCGAATTGGGCGAGATGCGGTTTGCGCCGCGCTCCGCAGAATATGACCGTGAGGCGAAGTTTCCGACCGAGAATTACGAAGACCTGCGCCGTGCGGGTTTTCTCGCGCTAACGATTCCAGCAGAATACGGCGGTATCGGCGCAGATTTTGAAACGTATTGCCGCGTATCCGCAGAACTTGGCCGCTGGTGCGGTGCGACAGCGCTGACCTTCAACATGCACGCGCAGACGACGTTCTGGACGGGAGCGATGTTCGATTCGCTGCCCATTGATGATGATGTTCGGGCCACTCAAAACGCAAGGCGGGCGAAGCTCTACGATTGTGTTGTGAACGGCGAAGGCATCTTCGCACAGCCGTTTTCCGAGCCGAATTCGGCCGCTGCCGCGGGCAAAGCACCGTTTGGTACAACAGCACGCAAGGTTGACGGGGGCTGGATCGTCAACGGGGTGAAGCACTTCGCATCGCTCGCCGGTGCGGCTTCACACTATTCCATGGCCTGCACAATCGAGACCGACGAGGGCGATCAGCGCACTAAGAATGCAGTCTATTTGTGCGTTCCTGCGGACGCTGATGGGTTCGAGATCATCGGTTCCTGGGATCCGCTCGGTATGCGGGCGACCGTCTCGATGGGGCTGAAGATGGAGGAGGTCTTTGTTCCCGACGACCTGGAATTGCTGCCACCCGGTGCGTACTACCGCATGGCGCTGAAATGGCCGCACATGTTCTTCACCTTGTCGCCTTCCTATATGGGATTACAACAAGGTGCGTTTGATTTCACCGTCAAGTATCTGCGCGGCGAGGTTGAGGGCGTGACTCACAAATCTCGCTCCATCCCGGCCAAACAGCACGCGGTTTCGCGTATGCGCCTTATGCTGGAACAATCGCGGGCGTTGTTTGAAATGACGATTTCGGAAGCGGCCTATGCACCCAGCAAAGAAGCTCGAATGCGGGCCTATGCGGCGCAACACACGATCATGGAGCACGCGCAGGAAATTTGTGCGCTTGCGCTGCGCACTTGTGGCGGGCGCACCTTGCTGAAATCTTTTCCGCTGGAGCGAATGTACCGTGAAAGCCGCTGTGGTTCGCTCATGCTGCCTTGGACGGCGGAAATCACCGAGCATCGTTTGGGCGATGAAAGCCTCTACGAGCCGGGCGAAAAGCGGGACTGACGCGCGTTTCCATGAGATTGGGCCACGCCTTGCGCGCTTTCGCCGACAGTACGCCGGATGCGGTCGCGCTTCGGTTTGAGGGGCGCGACACCACTTTTGCCGAACTGCGCGATCAGGTCTTCGCCATCGCGCAGCATTTGCGCAACGAACTTGGCATCAAGCACGGCGACCGCGTTGGCTATCTGGGTCTTAATCATGACCACATGATCCGGCTGGTTCTGGCGTGTGCGGAAATCGGCGCGATGTTTGCGCCGCTGAATTCGCGTCTGGCTTTGGCGGAATACCGTTATCTCATTAAAGACGCCGAGCCCTCTGTGCTGTTCCACGACGATGCTTTTGCAGAGACGGCTGCACAGTTGGATTTGAGGCATTTACAGGTTGAGGCCCTCGATACCTTATCGCCCGTCTCCGACTTCGAGGCAGCGGGCGAGAGCGGCGACGCACTCTTGCTGGTTTACACATCGGGAACAACGGGCAAGCCAAAGGGCGTGGTTCTCACCCAAATGTCGGTCTGGGCGACGGTAGAAAACGGGCAAGCGCTCTACAGTTTTCAGAGCGGTCAAACCGTTCTCATCACTCTGCCGCTGTTTCATGTGGGCGGGCTGTGCATTCTGCTGCTGCCCGCTCTTGCGCATGGGGCAACGATTGAACTCCACCGCCGCTTTGATCCTTCCGCCGCGCTCACCAGCCTTGATGGTGGAGACATCACGACCACCATCCTCGTGCCTGCTCAAATGGCGGCGATGATGACTCTGCCGGAATGGCCTTCGGCAGAATTCGACGGCCTCAAATACATCGTCGTTGGCTCTTCGGTTATTCCGCTGGAGCAAATTCAGGCTTGGCATGCGCGGGGCATTCCAGTCAGCCAGATTTACGGTGCAACCGAAACCGGGCCTTCTGCCATTGGGCTGCGGCTTGAGGATTGCTGCGATCACGAAGGCTCAGCGGGTACCGCCCTGCCCCTCTGTCAGATTGAGGTGCGCGATGCGGCTGGAAAATCGCTTGGCACAGATGAAGCCGGCGACATTTGGGTGCGCGGGCCAAATGTGATGCAGGGCTATTGGCGACAGCCTGAGGAGACCGACAAGGTTTTGGTCGATGGCTGGTATAATACGGGCGATATCGGGCGGCGGGACAAAGAAGGGTTCTACTGGATCATCGACCGTTCCAAGGACGTCATCATCTCCGGCGGCGAGAACATCTATCCAGCGGAAGTCGAAGCAGCCTCGTTGGAGCATGAAGCCATCGCTGCCGTCGCAGTTGTCGGACGGCCGGATGCCCGCTGGGGCGAAACGCCAGTGGCGGTGATTGAAACAAAAGCGGGGCAAAGTCTTACCGAAGAGACGTTTCTCGCCTTCCTGCAAGAACGGATTGCACGGTATAAGCAACCAAAGTCGGTGGTCTTTATGGACGCCTTGCCCCGCAATGTGATGGGCAAAGTGGAAAAAAGTGTTTTGCGCCAGATGGTGCGGGAGGAGGGTTAGGTGAGCCAGTATAACATCGCGATTTTTGGCGCGGGCCGTATTGGCGGCGTTCATGGCGGCAACATTACGGTCCATCCCGATTGCAAGGTTAGCCACGTTATTGATCCGTTTGGAGACAATGCCGAAAAGCTTGCTGCTAAACTTGAGGCCGTCGTTGCCACCGAAGCGGAAGCGCTGGCGGATGCAAGCGTCGATGCCATCGTAATCGGTTCCGCCACCAACACCCATGCAGACCTGATAGAAAAAGGCTTGAAAGCTGGAAAAGCGGTGTTTTGCGAAAAGCCAGTCGATTTGAGCCTGGCGAGGGTGGAGCAATTGATTGAAGCGATCAAAGGCGAGAGCAAGCCCCTTTTCATCGCCTTCAATCGCCGTTTCGATCCGGGCATCTGGGCCATGCATGAGCGTATTGAGGCCGGTGCTATTGGCGACGTGGAACTGGCAACGATCATTTCCAAAGACCCCGAAGCGCCGCCGCTTGAATACATTCAGGTTGCCGGCGGTCTGCTGCGCGATATGACAATCCATGATTTCGACATGGCGCGCTTTCTGCTGCCCGAAGAACCCGTGCGCGTCACCGCGCTTGCCTCGGCGCTGACCAGTGATGTTGTGAAAAGCGAGGGCGACCTTGATACCGCGGTTATCACGCTTCAAACCGCAAGCGGTGCGATTGCAACGATTACGAATTCGCGGCGTACGACCTACGGCTACGACCAGCGCGTTGAAGTTCATGGCTCAGGCGGGATGTTGCGCACGGAAAACATGCAACCCACGCGGTTGATCGAGGAAAATGCGAGCGGGTCGGTTCACGAAAAGCCGTTGTATTTCTTCATCGAGCGCTACCAGGAAAGTTATCGCAACGAATGGGCGCATTTTGTGCGCGTGCTGAAGGGCGAGGAACAGCCAATTTGCACGATCGAAGATGGCAGGCTGGCGCTTGTTCTGGCGGAAGCGGCTTACAAATCGCTTGCGGAAGGTCGCACGGTGGATGTGAGCGAAATCTAGCCCAAGTCGGTCAATAAACCCACCAAACCATAAACAGCGTTATGCCGGGGAACATCGTTAGGATTATCACGCGGATAATGTCTGTAATCACGAAAGGCGCCACATTGCGGAAGGTTTCGCGGATTGGAATGTCGCCAGCCATCGAGTTAATGACGAACAAGTTGATGCCCACCGGCGGCGTTATCAGTCCGACTTCAACAACGATCAACACCAAAATCCCGAACCATAGAGCGAAGTCTTCCGGCGGCATGCCGAAATCAAGACCGATCATGATGGGGAAGATGATCGGGACCGTGAGCAAGATCATAGAGAGCGAATCCATGATGCAGCCAAACAGCAGATACAGAAACAGCACAATGGCGAGAATGGTCCACGGCGACAGGCCAAATTCTGTCACGATGCGCGCCGCCTCTTGCGGCACTTGAGTAAGCGCAAGAAATGAATTGAGAAACGATGCACCAAGCAGGATGAAGAAAATCATCGCGGTGGAATTGCCGGTATCGACGATTGCCTGCTTGAGTTTTGGCCACGTCACCCCGCCGTTCCATATGGCCAGAAGTGCTGTGCCCGCCGCACCCACAGCTGCCGCTTCGGTGGGGGTGAAAATGCCGGAATAGATGCCGCCGATAACAACGACAAAGATCATCAAAACAGGCCAAACCGTTACGAGCGCACGGAAGCGCTGCGCATACGGCACACGCTCGCGCGTATTGGCGCTTTCAGGAAAGATCCGCACATACACCGAAATGGCCAAAATATAACCCAGCGCTGCAAGCAATCCTGGAACGAAGGCGGCCATGAAAAGTTTGGCGATGTTTTGCTCCGTCAGGATGGCGTAAATCACCAAAATAACAGACGGCGGAATGAGAATGCCGAGCGTGCCGCCTGCGGCCAGCGTCGCGGTTGAGAGGCCGCCGGAATAGCCGTATTTGCGCAGTTCCGGCAAAGCCACCTGCCCCATAGTCGCCGCTGTGGCAGTTGATGATCCGCAGATCGCACCGAAACCCGCACAAGCCCCGATGGCAGACATTGCAACGCCACCCTTCTTGTGGCCAAGCCATGTTTCCGCTGCTTTGAACAAGGCGGCAGACATGCCACCGAGTGTTGCGAACTGGCCCATCAAAAGGAACATGGGGATGATCGAAAATGAGTAGGACGAGAACGTGCTGTAGGTTACGTCTTTGAGCTGGCTCAGCACGATCAGGTTGGAGCCGGACACCAGATACGTGCCGCCAGCACCAACCACCATCATGGCCAATCCGATGGGAACGCGCAGAAAAATGATGGCGATGAGAACGGGAAACGACCAAAGCCCGATTTCGAGATTAGACACGGCTGCCGCCCCCACTCACGGTGCGCACCAATGACCAAAGCGCGACAACCACGAAGACCAGCGCGCCCGCCATGCAAATGGCATAGGCGATCCAGACGGGGAACTGCAGAATGAACGTGGTTTCAAGATACAACCGCTTTTCGCCCATGCCCACAAAAAGCCGCCATGCGATAACGATCGAAAGCACAGCCATAAGAACCGAAACCAACAGATCCGAGATGCGATTTCCCCATTTGCCGAGCGCTGGCATCATCAAGTCAACAGTCGCATGAGCACGACGAAGTGTGCAGAGGGGCAAGAACGAAAAGACCGCGAAGGCCGTTCCAATTTCAACAATTTCATAGTCGCCGGAGATAGGGCCAAGACCGAGAACAGCAAGCTCTCGGCCCGTAATGCTCAAGCAAGTGGCGACAATGATGCCGATCAGAACAAAACCACCGAGCAACGCCATGGCAACCGCGAGCTTGTCGACCCAGCTATCGATCTTTTCCATCACGCCCCCGCGAATTTAATGCCGTCTGTTCCGCTAGGCAGCTTCCCACGGACGGGTAAAAGCGCCAAGCACATTGTTGATGGCATCATCAGAAGTTGACGCGTCGGACTTAGCCACTTTGGCGACGAGGCCACGCTTCTTGTCTTCAATCACGCTCGTCACCTTCGCTGCTACACCCGCTTCTTCCAAAGCTGCGTTGTATGTGCGGGTGATGGCCAGACGGCGCAGGTCTGGCTTGAACACTTTGCCCACGGCGGTCTTGGGCAGCTCATCGAGGATTTCGATGTATTTTGGCGTTGCCGCTTGTTCGGCAACATGCTCATCGCAATAGGCGATCAGTTCTTCCGGTGTTGCGGTCGCGCCCGCGTTCAGTTCCACATAAGCGCAAGGCAGTTCGCCAGCCTTTGCGTCAGGCTGGCCGATAGCGCCAACGAAAGCGACCGCAGGGTGGCCGGACAGCGCTTCTTCAATCATGGCTGGGTCAATGTTGTGACCGCCACGAATGATGAGGTCTTTGGCGCGACCGGTAATCCAGATGTAGCCATCAGCGTCGATGCGACCCAAATCGCCGGTGCGTAGATATTTGCCGTTGGCATAGAGGTTTTTGTTTTTGGATTCGTCGGTGTATGTCTCTCCAACCATCACACCGGGATTGGACACGCAGATCTCGCCCACTTCGTCCGTACCGCATTCGTGGGTCACCGCGCCGCTGGCGTCGCAATGGTAAATCTTCACATCGGTGTAAGGCAGTGGCACGCCGACGGAACCGATTTTCTTCTCACCCACAACAGGATTGACCGACACGAGGCAGGTTGCCTCAGTCATGCCATAGCCTTCGAGAATTTGAACGCCGGTCGCCTTCTGGAACGCTTTGAAGGTTTCCTGCGGAAACGCTGCAGAACCGCTGAATGCCAGTTTCAACGAGGAAACATCGGCGTTCACCGGACGCTGTAACAAGGCAGCGGCGGCTGTTGGGACGGTGACAAGGAAGGTTGCTTTCCAACGCTCCACCAGCTTCCAGAAATTGTCGAAAACGTCATCGCCGCGATAGCCCTGCGGCGTCGGCAAAACGATATGGGCGCCTGATGTCAGACAACCCAGCCAAATGGGATAGGCGGCAAAAACATGGAACATGGGCAGTGGGCATAGAACCACGTCCTCTGCCGAATACAGCAATTCATCCCCGCACCAGCCATTATACAAAATACCAGAGAACTTATGCTGTGCCAGTTTTGGCATGCCTGTTGTTCCACCGGTGTGGAAATAGGCGCAGAAGCGATCCTCTTCGCTCTCCTTGAACGAAAGCGTCTCACCACTTTGAGCTGCCAGCGCTTCGTCCCACCCGATCACTTTCGCATTGTGGGATGCATCTACTTTCGGGCGGATGAACGGGATGATCCACGACAGCGGTGGCGACAGGTGATTGCGTAGATCAATTTCAATAATCGTTTTGACGTTGGGAGCCATCGCGACGGCAGCGGCAGCTTTCTGCGCCAGATCGGTCTTGGGAAAACTCTTGAGCGTGACGAGCACGGAAGCGTTAGATTCGCGCAAGATGCCAGCCAGATGGTCGTCGTCAAGCAGCGGATTCAGCGGGCTGACAATGCCTGCCGTCATCCCGCCCATCAGCGTGATGATCGTCTCGTTCATCGTTGGCAGCATGTAAGCGATGGTATCGGTCTCGCCGATGCCGAGAGAGCGGAAGAGATTAGCGGCGCGAGTTGTTTGGTCGGCCAATTGCGCCCATGTCAGCGTTTGCGCTTTGTCGGTTGGGCCGGACTTCAGTTGAAAGCTACATGCGTTGCGGCTGCCATGCGCTGCTACGGTCTGTTGCAGGCGCTGGTAGATGGTTTTAGCGCTCCATCTTTGAGAGGCCGGCATTTCCGCTTCCATGCGGCGGTTGTCTTCACGTTGTTGCACCACAGACATCAAATTCCTCCCTTTCGGCCCACACCAATTCATTTTGGTTTAGGTAGAGCATAGTGCGAAACCTCACAACATCGGGCAGGCGGAACCAATAAGCACAACGCAGAACGACGACAGCTAGGGGTGGACGAGCACTATGACGTATCGTTTAATCACGTCCCGGGGGCGTGGGAACAAGAAGGGGCATTAGGCATGGCCGACCTGGCTGCACGGCCTGAGCGAAGCGTTGTCACGATCCTCGTAGTTGATACGGTTGGATCGACGGAGCACATCGCCTCAATAGACCCAGATGATGCACAAGCGTTGCTGGACGACGTCTACACCCATATCCGGCGCACAATCGAACGCGCCGGGGGATTGCTGGTCAGCTTTGCAGGCGATGGTGGCGTGGCCGTTTTCGGCTGGCCTGGTTCGCAAGAAGACCACGCCGACAGAGCCTGTAGCGCAGCTTGGGAGATCCAACACCCATCTGAGGCTTCAGAACCTCTTTTTGCCCCCAATGGCAAGCCTATTCGGTTTCGCATCGGTATCCATTCAGGCCTTGTCGGTCTGCGGCAATTACATCTTGAGGGTGGCGCCATTCTCGATCTTGTCGGCGGCACCGTACATTTGGCTGCTGCTCTGGAGAAGCGTGCTCCCAAGGGTGAAATCTTGATTAGCAGCCAGACTGCTCAACTTTGCCGCTCACAGATGCAATTGCTCGACGTTGACGGATTTCCCTCACTCGAAAAGCTGGGCGCACGGCCCCATCATTTGGTCGCCCGCCCCCACCGCATGAATGCTACCGATCTGGCAGAGCGTTACCAGCGGCCGATGGTCGGGCGCGAGAAGCAGTTGGCGGCATTGGTTGCCAAACTGCCGCGAAAGGGCGAACCAAACAAAAGCGCAGCAATCATCGGGGACGCTGGTCTTGGCAAAAGCCACTTGGTCACAAACATCATTCGTGAAGCCCGTAGCCAGCCGCAGTCCATCGAAATTTTGTTGCACGGTGGCGAAAGCCAAAACCGTTCAACGCCCTTTTCTGCCATCCGCAGCCTTATCGCGCAGGCCTTGGAGATCGACTCTCGATCCCCCATTAGCGCACTCGAACAAGCCTTGGCACTGCATGGCGTGAACCTCACCATGCAAGACGCTAAAGTGTTCTCTGAATTCTGGAGCACCTCAGATGCCAAAAAGATGCCAAGCCCGGCACAATTGCGCTCATTGCTGACCCGCATTTTTCTAAAGAGCGCCGTTCAAGGGCCAGTGATGATCGTGATTGACGATCTTCACAACATCGACCCTGAATCAGCGCGGTGTTTTGAGGGATTGGAAGCGGAAGAGACGGACTATCCAGCACTATTGTTGATGGCAGGACGGCGCGAAGGATTGGAAATTGCTCGGGCCATAACCGACGACATTATTCACCTCGGTCCGCTTGATATAGAGGCGACACTGGAAGTTGCACGCGCGTTTCCAGCGGCTGAAGGATTGAGCGAAGAAGTGTTGCTGCTTGCCGCGCAACGCTCTGGCGGGTTTCCGTTTGTGCTGGAACAAATCCTATCGTCAATCGCAGAGCTGGGCGATCAGGCTCTCCAAGACATCCCCCCCGGTGTCGAAAGCGTTATCCATGCGCGGCTGCACCAATTGTCCGACAGCAGCAAGGCGCTTGCACAGGCGCTTAGCGTTCTTGGTGAAAGTGTGGAGCTTGAATTGGCCCGTGAGACGCTGGGTATTTCGGCGGGCGAGTTGCAGCGCGACCTCGTCGAATTGCAGCGCTTTGACCTCATCCATCCACCGCTTGGCAGCCGCATCCAGTTTCGTCACGGCCTGCTGGCCGATGCATGTGCTAACACCGTGGGCCGCGGACGGCGGATCGGTTTGCATCAGCGCGCGATCGAAGCCATCCGTTCATTGCATCCTGCGCTTGACGGCCAGCACGAGCGCCTTGCGCACCACGCCGAAGCAGCGGGAGACGATGCCTTAGCGCTGGAACACCTGTGGCAAGCCGCAAAGATAGCATCGCGCACATGGTCAACCGGTTCGCTGCGGCTGCTCTTTGATCGAGCGCTGCCCTGCATCAAGCGCCTGGGCGCAAAAGCTGAAATGCGGTTCGTAGACTTTGTGCTGCTGTGCTATACGCCGTCGCTGCAACTGGGTGAGCTAACCCAACTCAACCAGTATCTGCCCGAAGCTGATGAGATTGCCAAAAGGCACAATCAGCCTGCGAAAATTTGCGGCGTGCAATGTCAGTTGGCGATCATTGCGTGGTTTGAAGGTCGCTATGAAGAAGGTTTGCCGATTGCGCAGGAAGCAACGCATTTGGCCGAAGCGATGCAGTCTCCGCCGTTGATATTCTCCGCCAAGTTCGTGCTGAGCAGCATGTTTTACGGATTGGCTCGTTTGGATGAAGCTATCAAAGTTCAAACCGAGCTAATCGAACTTTTGGGCGGAGACTTGCGGCTCAAACGGCTTGGCAGCGCAGGCATTCCGTATGCGCTTTCGAGCGGCTATCTCAGCTGGTATCTTATGGAAGTCGGGCGCTATGACGAGGGCTTGCCTCATTCCGTCACTGCCGTGGAAGTGGCGGACGAGGCCAACGACCCCTATTCAAAGCTGCTAACTCGCCTCGGCCTTGGTCGCAATCTGTTGATGCTGGGGCGCAATGCGGAAGCTGAAGCCGAATTACGTTTAGCCTTCCGCACGGGCCTTGAGCACGGCTTTCAACCTGCAACTATTCACGTGTCGGGCCTGCTCGCGATGGCGTTGTCGCGGTTGGGGCGCGGGGCGGAAGGCAAGACGATTTATGAGGAAATGTCAGACAAGCGGTTGAATGAACGATGTAGCGAGTTGGAGCGATTTTATCTTCATGCTGGCGGGGCGGAAGCGTTTGGGGCAGTTGGCGAAACGGACAGGGCTTTGGCGACATGTGCAAAAGCGCTTGATTCTGCCTTGGCTATCAACAACCAGTGCCTCATTTCGCAGGGCTTCGGCCTGCGCGCGCGGCTACGGCTGAACGTCAATCCGAAAGATCCCAACGGCCTGAAAGACCTAGCTCGGCAAAACCGGCTGTGCCGTGAATACGGGCTTGTGGCATGGCAGCCAGAGGCCATTGGCGACATCGCTGCAACCTTGGCAACAAAGGAGCCTGTTGAACGGCCCGCTGCTCTGTAATGCCTAATGGTGGCGCTGCGGAAGCACCTCATTGAAACGAACCTTGTAGCCCCGCGCCATCCGCAGAAACGTCTGCACTTCACCCTCCGGCCCTGCAATCGCGCGCATGCCTTTGAGTCGTGCTGCCGCCTTTAGGCACTCACTCATCACCAGAAGTGCGAGCCGGTCGCGGCCCCAACATTCGCGCCCGCCGCCGGGTGCGCCGAAGAGCATGTAGTTTTCATAATCCCTTTTGGCACCTTGATCGAACGGATGGAGCGAAAATTCCTGACTGTTGGGAAAAGCGGCGATATCCAAATTCGCGGCTGCCATAATGGCTGCCACCCATTCGTCCTTTTTCACCTTACCGCCGCTCGGCAGCACAGTGTCCTGCATCGCTTGGCGCATGATAAGGCGAACCGTTGGATTGATGCGCAGGATCTCATAGATGAAACGGTTTATGCCGGAGACGCTTGCGTCTCCCTTGAACAGCGGCTTGCTTTGCAACATTGAGATGAGATGCGGTAGATCGAGATTGAGCTTCACAGATTCCTGCATCATCGCCGCGAAATTGACAGGAATTGTTGCGACGGGCGAACCGACAAGTTCCAGCAGCAGCCCCCGCACATCATTGAGATAGTCAGCACGGGTGCGCTTGTATTTTGCCATTATCTGCGGAGCAATGAGCAGCAGGCAATCGAGCAGTGTGAGTGGTCTGTCACCAGGGTCATTTCCGAAATCCAGCGGCATATTCTGCGAGGCTTTCGCCAGCAAAACATCGAAATGGCCGAACATTTCCGCTGCCGCCTGATTACCAAGCGCTTTTAACGCCTTCACTTGCGGCACATTGCCAACGATATCCAGCAGCAGCAGAATTGACCAGATTTGCATCGTGCGCATGCCGCGATTGGCCGGCATTGTGCGGTCCAGCGTTTCCAACCAATCAGGGTAGACCTGCCCGATATGCTGACGTGCAAACGGCAAGGACATAGCGAGTTCTGTTAGATGATCGGGACCGGGCGTGCCGAAGACTTCCGAAACAATAGCGTAGCTTGTGCGCACAGCCAGATCGTCCACAAGGTCTATTTCTCCAGTCGAAGCGGCGCTCGCCAACGCATTCTCCAATTCACGCTTGGTGATGGCTTCAATCCGCGCATGGGCGTTTCCCTTGGTCGTGAGAAGACCCCACGCTGTGTTGAGCATATCGGTCAGTCGCTCGCGGTCGGCTTCTGTGTCGTCGCCCTTTTGAGTGCCTATCAGGAGATCATGCCCCCGCAGCAAGCGGCGGCCAGCCTCTTGATATTGAGTCACCGAAAAGAGCGGATCACGAGCCTTGTCGACCCCGCTGATGACGGCCTTGGCGTCGGCATGTTTTGCCAGGAAGACCACGGACTTCGGCATAAGCGCGTCTTCAAGAATGAAATTGTCGTTCCCGGGTTCTTCGTCTGCCAAGTTTATGGGCGCGGCGGGCATGGGCACGCGCACGATTGGGGTCTTGCCGGCAATCATCGCTCGCGCCCAATCTTGGAGGCGTTCGGGGTCAAAAAGTGTTTTCGTTTTTGCAGCGCCAAAACCTGCACCGTCATAGGGCAATTCTTCAGGCTTGAGAGCAAATTTCTCGCCCGAGGCGATTTGAGCCAGTGTCGCTACGCCGGGCGCGAAGAAATAATCGCCGCCTTTTGTGGTTACAAACCGAGGCACGCGGGATATCGGAGCAGCGGCCCCAGGCTCCAGAAAGGCGTCTTGAACATCACTGCCGTTGTTGCCCGTGATCGGACATTTTGCGAGACCTGCTTGACCGGAAAACTCACCACCATTGATCCATTTCGACTGAACCACTTCAAATTGCAGATCAATCCGAGCATTGGCGCAGATGAAGAGCATACCGCGCTTTTCCTCGACCGCATTGGCTCCCTGCGGCACGAATGGCCCACCATAGCTTATGCCCCGGCGCAAAATTCTGTGGCGCCGTACATCGTCATTTCCACCCAAATCACGGGGGTTGCTGCGGCGCACGTGAGAACCCAACGGACACCGCCTGCCTTCGGGATCGTCATCTCGAAACGTGAAATTATTGAGCAAGCGCGGGTCGCTCGCGTCCCCTTCGTTATCCGGCTCGTGCACCAGCGAACAGCCGTTTGGCCAACGGCCCATCATTTGGGAAACAAGTTTCTTTTGCGCATCTGGCTGATCAGGCTTTTGGCTTTTAAGAAAATTACGCAAGCCAATTACGTCCTGTTCCAGCTTGCGAAAAACGAGGAAGGTTCCACCGCGCCGAAGATCCGGATGGGCCGGCTGTTTGGCGAGCCGTCCATCTTCATTGGGTTGGTCGAGGACAATCTCTCCCGCAGCAACGGGTTTCCAAGACTTGTTGCGTCCCGGAGTGCCTCCACCTGCCGGCGGTGCGCCGAGTTTCATATCGACAAAAGGTTGGCTGATGCCATCGCGAAAGCCAAAGTGTTCCATGCGGAATTTTTCGCGAACCACGGAGCCATCATCAGCGACGGTATAGGGGTCTTGGCCGACTTCCAAATGAACAATTTCCAGGCCAATCAACCGGAACAGACCGTTGATCATCGTGCGCAATGCCTCGCCATTGCCGCTGGCGGCTGCGTTGAAATCGGCAATGTCTTCGCGCAGGCGTTTCCACTGAATTTCCTGCGAAGGCATACCTTCCCCGCCGATCTGGAAACCTCCAGTGAAATAACCATGAACCGACTTCTGGCCGAGTTCGCCTTGCCAGTGATTTGGCGCATTTGCGCCAGTGTCGCCCAAACGATCGGCGCGCGCTGCCATGCCCTCCAAAAAGACATCGGGAAAACTGCGCAGAGTGTTCTGGTCCAGTTTCAGCGCTTCAAGGCCCGCGGCAGTGAAGGCGTAGTTGGATGGAACTGAGTCAACTTCGGCGCTCTTGCCTTCTTTGATGGCTGCTAGGCGCGTATCCGTGTCGGCTTCTGCATGAGCCACACCCGCCGACTTACTGATTGTGTCAGAAGCATTGGCAACCTTCATCTGGCGCAGCATTTCGTAGGCGATCACAGTCGGCAAACCGCCATCAAGCGCCGTCAATCCCGCTTTGAGCGGATCTTTGCCGAACAGCGCGTGAAGTGCATCGACACCCTCTGGCGACGCTGCACCTTTTGCAAAGGCTGCAAGGGTTTTTAGGGTCTTTTGCAGCGCTTCGCCGTTACCCGCATGCTCACCCAGAAGACGCTTCGCATCCGACAGGCGGGCAGTCACATCTGATGCCATCTTTCCGGGCAGTGCTTTGGATCTCCTTGCGCCAAGCGGTTTCAACACATCCGAGATGGTATTCAGCAGCGTGGCAAGATCAGCCTTTGCCACCAACCCAAGCCATGCAAGAAAGGCTTTCGCGGGCGCATCGTTGGACGGAATGATCTGGCCCATCTGTGCCATCTGCTCGATCAAATAGGCTTCCGCCTTGCTTTCGTTCATGCGCCGCGGTTTTCGCATTTCGCTGAGCAAGGCTCTGGCGTGATGGTCAGCAATTCCAGCGTCTTTGGCTGCAATCAGATTTTCCACCAATTGCGCAGAGCGCTTCATTTCGCGCTCACTGAGGATGCGGAAGAACACGAAGAGCGACCAATCACGGGTTCGACCATCAGCGAATTTCGACGGGCGCAGCAGGTGTGCTTGCGTGTCGATTGGGGCGGTATTGGTTGCGTTTGGCACTGTCACTCTCCCTTCTTGCGCAAAGGCAGATATACCCCACCAGGTGCCGGGAAGTTTGCTGACCGGTGATGGTTGTCTTGCAAGAATTGGTCGAACAAATCGTTCATATCTTCCACCTTGCGACCCGTCGGCGAACGGACTGTTTCAACGAACAGGTCAAACTGGCGCTTGAAGTCTTGTAAGTATTTGATGTGCGGCGCGGTGAGGTCCGGATAGGCCGAATGGAACAGGTCGGCCGAAATTTGATAGCGGCGTATCCACGACCAAAAGTCCTCGAACTCCTGAACCCCAGGAAAATCCTCAGTGTTTTCAAAAATGCGGTTGAAATAATCGCCGAGGAATTCAGCGATGTCCCGAAAATAGACCTTCAGATCGCCATCGAAAACAACGAGCGTCAGCAGCCAAGAGCGGAATTGCGGTTGGGCGGCGAACGTCTTCTGCATCGCCTCGGCTTCGGCTTCATCAAGCGGCAAGGGCATGAAGGTCGGGTCGGTGAAATCGACTCCAGACTTGGTGAGATACATTTCTGGTCGAATGATCATCATGCGGCCAAAATGAATGGTGGAAATGCGCGTCAACTCCGTGGGGATGCCCTTGGCGGTGCGTTCTTGCACCGAACCCATCGCAAACCGGAGCCGTTCCTCGAAAGTGCGCCGCTCGCCGGGAACGCGGCCTGGCCTGATGGGTGCCATAACCGCAATTTCCGTCGCCTCGCCTATCCGTGCGGATTTCATATAGTCGAGAACGGTTCCACTCACTGTCCAAATCCCCTTCAAGATAACTTGTTAGCAGTCTTCCCCCGTTGCGGCCCACGCACAAGTCCCGCTCGGCGCCTCGCATTTAGGCGTTGGCTGGATCAGGATTGTAAAATTATGTCCAGCGGCAGGCGCAGCAAAGCGTTGGCGTCTATGATACCGGCTCCACAATTTTCCTCGTCCCAGTGGTTCGGGCAGCGCGCCGTTTTTCCGACTGCGCTTTGGAAGAGATCATGAATGGAGATTGATCGGTTTTTGACAAAATCGCTCAGGACATCGTCGCCGTGATGTGCTCGCCACAAGGCGCAAACGCCAGCTACCAATGCTGCCGCGCCCGCCGTGCCATCAACGCGACAGACTTGAGCGTCACTGCCCACCGCTGCGCCCCATACACTTTGGGCCGGTGCAGCAAATGCAATGTCGGGGCCAGTGCGCGAGCCGGTCCAGAGTTTATCCTGATAGTTCGATCCAGCCACGACCACGAATGTGGCAGGCATTTCCTCGGATCCGTCATCCTCGCCAGCACCGACGATTACCACTGCGCCACGCCGCTTTGCGTTCTCAATGGCGTGCAAGTCTGCAGCTTTCAGTCCGGCACCTTCGGCAACCAAAATTGCGCCCGCCCCGCGAAATATCGCTTGCTCGATTTCATCTGCAAAACTGCGACCGCTCTTAGCCGTGCTGAAAATACTAGCAGATGGTGCAGAACCGACGATTTCGCCCGCTTGGCGGCTGACTGCGATGCTGGCCAAGCACGTGCCTACCCGCGCTTGTCTGATGTTGTCCTTGCTGGCTTCAAGCAGTGATGTGCCTTCAAGTTCGGGATGTTCTGCACAAGAAGCGCCCACGAGCGCTATCGTCTGCCCTGCTCCTTTTGAGACTGAAAATTGCCACGCCGAAAGCGCACCGATTTTGCGCAGCGCCCACCACTTGTCGTTGATAATGCCACCGTCTGTTTCTCCGGAAACTGGAGCTTTCGAGAAGGCTAACACTTTGTTGCTCTCGCTAAGTCTTGGCGCGGTTTGAGGGTTCTGGAAGGTATCGTCAGCGGGTGTAGCATTTTCGAAAAACAGCATTTCTTTGCGTCACCAAGTTAAGTTCGAGCTGTGATTTTTTGCACATGTCGTTGTTTTCGCTTGTAGCATTCTCCACACTCATCAAAATCAACGCACCCTTCGCAGAATCCGAAAAGTGCGATAAGCTAGAAAATCAGAAGGTGAAATGCGGGGCATTTCTACCTGAGCATTTTTGGCGGGAGCGGTGTCTGCAGCATGACTGTTCAGGCAAAAAATTTGTTGTATCTGATTGGCTTGTTCAAGGGATTGAGCGCGCAGGAAACCAATATGATTGGCGATCAATGCGAGTGGATGCGTATTGACAAAAACGCTGACGTGATTGGCCAAAAACAAGACTCCACAGATGTTTACTTCGTTATCGAAGGGCGCGTTGCAGCTAAGGGGTATTCGGAAGAAGGCAAGGAAGTGACTTACGCCGAAATCCCGCAGGGCAACGTTTTTGGCGAGTTTTCTGCCATTGACCGAGCCCCTCGTTCGGCAACAATTCAAGCTATCGAAGAAAGCTATCTCGCCCGCATGTCTGCGGACGCATTTCGCAAATTGATTGTTGATTTTCCGCAAATCGGACTGAACTTGGCGGAGTTGCTGGTGCAGAAAAACCGGCAACTCACAAATCGGATGTTTGAATTCTCCACTATGGCGGTTAGCCAGCGGATATGCGCGGAATTGCTGCGTATGATGGACGCGAGTGAACATGCACGAACAACCGGAGAGATTGTTCCCGCACCATCACACTACGAAATCGCGACACGGCTGAGCACCCATCGAGAAGCTGTGAGCAAGGAGATGGCTTCGCTTGCGCGGCGAGGCATTATCGAGTCAGGGCGCAAGACCATCAAGATATTGGACGCGGAAAAACTGCGCGGTCTGACCCACTACGATTTCCGCTAAATCGTGGTTCAAAGTCGCTCAGTGTGACATTCACCACAGACACGATTTGCCATTTAATTGTTAACTCGAAACAAGCACCAACACCAGTTGACGGTAAATGTGTTGGAGCGGTTTGGATCAGCCATCGCTGGGGGGCGGTAAGATCCAGGTCTTCATGGCCAAACATTGCGGTCAACCCTTGCCGAAGTTCCTCCCGGCAGAGGCAAACGGGCTGGCCGCAATGCCTTTCCCCTTCAGTTGCACCGCGTTTTGACTCCGCACACTATCCGATTACACTCGACCCTGATGCTTCCCAGCTTTACGGATAGAAAAATGCGCTTTTTGCACACGATGGTTCGGGTGAAAGACCTCGACGCTTCTTTGAATTTTTACTGCAACATTCTTGGTTTGGAAGAGACCCGTCGCATTGACGTTGAGGCTGGCCGGTTCACGCTGGTTTTTCTCGCCGCACCGAAAGACAAAGCCCATGCGAAAGAACACCGCTCTCCCGAGCTGGAGCTTACCTATAATTGGGATCCGGAAGAGTATACCGGCGGACGCAACTTTGGGCATCTGGCCTACAAAGTCGACAATATTTACGAGACCTGCCAGCGGCTGATGGACCACGGCGTGACGATCAACCGTCCACCGCGTGACGGGCATATGGCATTTGTGCGGTCACCCGACGGAATTTCTATCGAGATATTGCAGGAAGGTGATGCCCTGCCGAAGCAGGAACCTTGGGCCTCCATGGAAAACACGGGCGAGTGGTAAGCCAATGTCCTCGCTCGACTATTACCTCTTTCCATATTTGGCAGATAATTACGGCGTTCTAATCCACGATCGCAAAAGCGGCGCTACCGCTGCCGTTGATGCTGGAGAAGCGCAAGCGTTGCTTGATGCGCTGGACAAAAAGGGTTGGAAGCTCACGCATCTCTGGATAACTCATCATCATTGGGACCACACCGATGGGCTGGAAGCTGTTAAGGCTGCAACGGGGTGCCAAGTGATCGGGCCAAGCGGTAGTGCTTCGCCAATTGCAGGACTGGACCGGCAGGTAAACGGCGGCGACCATTTCGACTTTGCTGGCTACGAAGTGCAGGTCATTTCCACACCAGGTCATACAACGGATATGATCAATTTTTACTTGCCCGGCGAAAAAGTGGTTTTCACTGGCGACACCCTGTTCTCTCTCGGTTGCGGACGGATATTCGAAGGAACGCCTGCGATGATGTGGAAAAGCCTCTCGAAATTCCTCGACATGCCCGCTGATACAGTTGTCTATTCCGCACACGAATATACGGCTTCTAACGCCGCGTTTGCGCTCACTGTGGACCCCGATAACGCGCAACTCCAAAAGCGCGTGGAGCAGATCTCGAAGTTGCGTGCAGACGGCAAACCGACCGTTCCTTCAACACTGGATGAAGAGTTCGCGACCAACCCGTTTTTGCGCGCGTCTGATGCTTCCATCCGGGCGCATCTGGGCATGAGAGATGCAAGCGATGAAGAGGTCTTCACCGAAATCCGCAAGCGCAAAGATCAAGCCTGAACGGACACAGTAAGGGTTTCGGTCTTGCGGTCTTTTTGCGCCCAATTGATGTAGTCTTCCAAAGCCAAGACAATGTGATGAAAAATGCTGGCCGACACACTGCTCCCGCGCAAGGTGCCGCCCTTGGTTTCCAGACGGTCGTGCCAAAGCCCTGCAACCGAGGGCGATAAATGCCAATGAAAGAGCGAATCGAATATCGCGAAAATTTCCGTGTGTGGACGTCCCAGTGCGATTGCTGCACGCAGATGCTCGCTTTGCACCCAAGCGCGGGTTTCGTTACTACCCGGACCTCTGCCATCGACCATCAGCGCTGAAAGACCGCGCGTTTCGGTCTGACCGAAAGCGGTAGCACTGGCCCAAAGCTGTTGAGCGATTGAGAAGTCCTCGACTGCGGGCAGGCGCTCATCTTCGGCCGCCCACAAGCGCAGCCATTCGAAATGATGCCCCGGGGACCAAGGGCCGGCGCGGTCTTTGTGATCAGGCAACTCGCTCACACGCCAGTTTCGCTCGTCGTAAAAATAATGGAAGAACGCTGCCCAGCCGCCCTCAGCCAGACCGCGAGCGAGCGGATCATTGGTTGCTTTGTGCCAGCCGCTTGCCGCGTCAATGAGATGCATATGCGCATCCGCACTGGCGACTCCGCTGCTGGCTTCAGCGGTCGAATTAAAACCGATGTCGTTAGACATCGCACCGATCATGCGAATTATTCGCTTCGCCAAATCGTCAGCGACGGCTGCGTCCAAGCCTCTGTAGGCCGTGCAAGCGCGCAAAACCTGAGCGAGATCGTAAAGCCTCGTGGTTGCGCCGAGAACATCCAAATTCTCGGTGCGCTCGCTGGGCCATGCGCCGTCTTTGGTCTGCCACGCATCAAGGCAAGCAATGCCGTGTCCCGCTATGCGCCCGGCATCTTCGTGCCAATTGTTCAACGCACCCACGCTGAAGGCGATCACCTGACGCGCCTGTGTGCTGAGTGTCTTGGTAAGGGAGAGGGATTGTCCTGTCAGGCCAAGCGCATTGGAAAAGCCACCAAAACGCTCGTCCACACCTGCTGAAACCCAAAGTGGAAATGCCGACCCGGTCAACCAATCCCTTGCGCGATCCACCCGCGCCTGACTTTCATCTTGGACCACCAAACCATTTTTGCTTGCTTCCAAAAAGCTGCGCGCACCGTCCGCTTGTTCAATTGGAGAAACGTAGACGCACTCATCGGTTGCTATGATTGCCAGTCCTTCCACGCCCTTTGCGTAAATTTTGGAGCCTTGCGAATACAACAAGCTGTCCGTCGTTTCGATTTCTTCAACCGGCCCGAAGATCGCTTGACCGGTTTCTGCCAACCTGTTTTTCAGCAAAGCAGACCAACTGCCGAGATCATCCCAGTCACTGGTTATTTCCAAAGCGCAGCACGTTTCATGGCCTTCTACAATTGCTGTGTCGAATGGCAGCGATAAAGCGGCTGCAAAAGCCTTGCCTAAATACAACGCCCGCCCGTCGTAATGTGCGGTGTCGATGCTGCGCTCTACAGCCCGCATGATTTCCGGTTGGTTCCTGCGAAATGTCGCAACCATCGTTGCCGCTTTGAAGACGAAGATGCCGGTATTCCAAAGCGCACCATCATCGATAAGTGCTTGCGCCAATTCCGGCGCGGGCTTTTCGTGGAAGACGTCGACGCTTTGAACAGAGCCGCCAGCAGCATTGCGAAGAATGTAACCGAAGTTCTCATCCGCCTTGTGTGGCTGTGCGCCGAGAAGCACCAACGCTTCGTCTTGAGCCGCGCTTAACGCAACTTCCAGATCATCGTGATGGGCGCGGATACGACGGATGCAATGATCGCTGGGAGATACGATCATCACGGCATCCGAATCTCGCTGGGCTGCTATGCACGCTGCCAACGCAATACTTGCCGCCGTGTTGCGCGACGCCGGTTCTGCCAGAACGTTTTGAGGCGCAATGCCAAACTTTCCCGCACACAACGCTAGTTCAGGAACATGGTTTTGGTGGCCAACGATCAAAGTCTGCGCGGGATTGTATTTGGACAGCCGCTGCAGCGTTTGTTCTAACAAGGGGCGTTCATCAAAAAGGCGCTGGAACGGTTTAGGCTTTTCCGGTGTCGAAATGGGCCAAAGCCGTTCACCCGAACCGCCGCATAACACACTGACCCAGACATTCTGGCTGAAATCCTTCTTAGGAACCGTGGTCTTCGGCACGTGCGTCACTTGATCCCCCCGAATGCCAAGCTAGGCCGTTTGATCGATTTGATACAAACTGATCCATATTCCCCAAGTCACCAATTCAACAGCAAGCTCAACAATATGCAAGATACACGCGGCTTAAGGTTCAGCGCTCGCAATGGTCAATCTCCTGGAAGTTGACTTAGCGCGTTAAAGTTGACTTGACCGCCTACGAATTCTAAATCGATTTAAGTTTAATTGCCCTACCAACCCCGGAGCCCCCATTATGACTGTGAAAGTTGCCATTAACGGTTTTGGTCGCATTGGCCGCAACGTCTTGCGCGCCATCGCCGAATCCGGTCGCACGGATATCGAGGTTGTTGCGATCAACGATTTGGGCCCGGTGGAAACCAACGCTCACCTGCTGCGCTATGACAGCGTGCACAAGCCTTTTCCTGGTGAGATCAAAATCAAGCGCAATACTATGACGGTGACGTCGGGCGACTGGTCTTCCGGTCCCATAATGGTCACAGCAGAGCGCGATCCCAAGGCACTGCCTTGGCAGGATGTCGATATCGCGCTGGAGTGTACAGGTATTTTCACCGCCCGTGATAAAGCAAGCCTGCTTTTGGAAAATGGCTCCAGCCGCGTGCTGATTTCCGCTCCCGGCAAAGGGGCAGATCGCACAGTCGTTTATGGGGTCAACCACCGCGAATTGCGCAAGAAAGACATCATCGTATCCAATGCTTCTTGCACCACCAATTGCCTCGCCCCCGTCGCGAAAGTGCTGAACGACACGTTCAAGATCACCAAAGGCAACATGACCACGATCCATGCCTATACTGGCGATCAACCAACGCTGGACCGCCACCACAAAGACTTGTACCGCGCCCGCGCTGCCGCGTTGTCGATGATCCCAACGACAACAGGCGCCGCCGCTGCGGTTGGCTTGGTGTTGCCAGAGCTAAAGGGCAAACTGAACGGCTCTGCCATCCGCGTGCCGACCCCCAATGTTTCTTGCGTCGATCTGCATTTCGTTGCTGGCCGAAAGTGCAGTGAAGAAGAAGTGAATGCCGCGCTGAAAAAGGCTGCCAAGGCCGGTCCGCTGAAAGGCGTGCTGGGCTATAGTGAGGAGCCGCTGGTTTCGATCGACTTCAACCACAACCCTCACTCGTCAGTCTTTGCAGCAGCCCAAACGCGGGTGACAGGCGGTAATCTAGTGCGCGTTCTGGCTTGGTATGACAACGAATGGGGCTTCTCAAACCGCATGGCCGACACCGCTGTCGCTATGGGCAAGCTCATCTAAAGACACATATCTGAACTTTACAGAAGGCGCTGTCGCACCATGCGATAGCGCCTTTTTGCATCTAGCCTGTGGGCAACGGCCAGAACTTTTCCACTGTCACATAAGTGTCATGTAGGTGTCACAAAAGCGTAGAAACGGAAGGGCTAAGGAATTTACGTGGTCGTGGAAACGCGGCCCTGAGATTCGAAACAGTCAAACAAGGAAGGCTCTCTTCATGACTGGCAAAGTAACAACTCTTCTCGCCGCCAGCGCACTGGCAATGTCCGCATTCGCAACTGGCGCAATGGCTCGCGACCAAATTCAAATCGTCGGTTCGTCCACTGTGTTCCCTTTCTCCACGGCAGTTGCCGAAAAATTCGGCCAATCCAGCAACTTCAAAACACCAGTTGTTGAGTCTACCGGTTCCGGCGGCGGCATGAAGCTGTTTTGCACGGGCGTTGGTGTGAACACTCCCGATATTACAAACTCTTCTCGGCGCATTAAAGAAGGTGAGTTCAACTCTTGCCTTGAAAACGGTGTGACACCAGTTGAGGTAAAGGTTGGTTTTGACGGCATCGTACTTGGTTCGGCCAAATCAGGGATTTCGCTCAACCTCACTCCCGAAATGATCTTCCGCGCTTTGGCGAAGCAAATTCCGGTTGACGGCAAATTGGTCGCTAATCCGAATATGAACTGGGCAGACGTTGACCCATCGCTCCCGAACGTGAAAATCGAAGTGCTCGGCCCCCCGCCAACCTCGGGAACACGCGACGCTTTCGTCGAACTGGCAATGGAAGCTGGCGCTGAAAAAGTAGCTATGCTGGCCAATTTGAAAAAAGACGATTCAAACGCTTTCAAAAAGATCGCCCATGCAATCCGTGAAGACGGTGCATTTGTCGAAGCAGGTGAAAACGACAATCTGATTGTGCAGAAGTTAGAAGCCAACCCAAACGCTGTGGGCATTTTTGGCTTTTCGTTCCTCGATCAAAACTCCGACAAACTTAAAGGCGCAACCGTGAACGGCGCTGAACCGGAATTTGAGAAAATTGCCGACGGCGATTATCCGATTTCCCGCTCGCTCTATTTCTACGTCAAGAAAGAGCATGTCGGCGTCATTCCGGGCATTGCAGAATTTGTTGCCGAGTTCACCGATGAAGGCACTTGGGGCGAAGATGGCTATTTGGCAGACAAAGGTTTGATACCGCTGCCAGACGCTGACCGCGCCGCAGTTGCTGCAAACGCTAAAGAATTGAAGCCGATGTCCATGTAAGGACAGCGGTTTCATAAAATTCCGGTCTGACAGCGCACGTTGTCGGACCGGCTTTTTCCCAAACCGACGCATGGCCTCGGTTTGGGAAAAAGCCAAAGCATTGGCTGAGACCGAATATTTTTGCGTGCCGCACATGGTGGGCAAACCGTTGCAGGCATATTTTATGATTTTTCTCGCTTTGACATTGGTCGTGCTGGCCGCCTTTGCTTGGCTAATAGGCCAGAAGCGTGCTTCCGTCGTTGCAGCTGGCGCAGAAAACACCAGACTGCACTCGCGGCCAAACTATCACGGCCTCTTTCTGGCCATCATGACAGCTGTTCCAGCGCTCGTGCTGATACCGTTTTGGAATGGGGTATCGGGTCGGATAATCGATTCTTCCGTACTGTCCGTCTTTGCTGCGCAAATATCCGATATGACCGTGCCTCAGATCGAAGCCTTTTTGCGCGACGCCTATGCCATCGCAAATGGTGGCATCGTATCGTTGCGCGACGAAACAAAAGAAGCTGCGGCCGAACTCATCTCTTTGCGCCAAGCAAGCTCTATGCTCTGGCTTTGGATTGTTGGACTGGGGCTCGCGGCTGGTGGTTTCCTCTGGGGCTACTCGAAAATCACTGCTCCCTTTCGTGCGCGGACATTTGTTGAAAGGTTCATTCGTGGGCTGCTGATCGTATGCTCGGGAGTCGCCATTTTAACGACCGTCGGCATCATCTTCTCGTTGATCTTTGAGAGCATTCGCTTCTTTAACATGGTCTCGTTGTTCGACTTCTTGTTCGGCATCCACTGGTCGCCGCAAAGCGCGTTCCAGAGTGCGGGCGGTGCTGGTGCAGATGCCGACAATTCGATCATCTTCGGGGCAGTTCCACTTTTTGCCGGCACATTGCTTATCACGTTCATCGCAATGTGCGTTGCCGCTCCTATTGGGTTGATGTCTGCAATTTATTTATCGGACTATGCAAGCCCCACATTTCGCGCTGTAGCCAAGCCCGCGCTGGAAATTTTGGCGGGTGTGCCAACAGTCGTTTACGGCTTCTTTGCGGCTCTTACCGTTGCCCCTGCCATTCGAGGCTGGGGTGAAGGCATTGGACTGACCGTGTCTTCAGAATCTGCCCTCGCTGCTGGTCTGGTCATGGGCATCATGATCATACCGTTCGTGTCGTCGCTTTCCGATGATGTGATCAACGCCGTACCGCAGAGCTTGCGCGATGGCTCGGCAGGGTTGGGAGCGACAAAGTCTGAAACCATTCGCAAAGTCGTCCTCCCCGCCGCTCTGCCTGGAATTGTCTCGGCCATGCTGCTGGCGGTTTCACGCGCCGTTGGCGAGACGATGATCGTGGTGATGGCCGCGGGTTTGGCCGCCAACCTGACCATCAATCCGCTCGAAGCCGTTACCACGGTGACCGTGCAAATCGTGACGCTTTTGGTGGGCGATCAGGAATTCGACAGCGCTAAGACACTTGCCGCTTTTGCGCTTGGCCTTGTGCTGTTCATCATCACCTTGACCCTCAACATAATCGCGCTGCGCGTGGTCCAGAAATACCGTGAGCAATATGACTGATGTAACGGAAAAAGACGTGGCCACCAGCGCTCGTCCGTCGCGGCATTCCGCAGAACGCCAAGCTAATGTGCGTCGTCGGTTCAAGGCTGAAACACGTTTCAAATACCTTGGTCTCGGCTGCGTGCTAACCGCCGCTGGCTTTCTTTTGCTGCTGCTATCCACTGTCGTTGGCAATGGCCTGCCCGCGTTTCGCTTTAACACTGTCGCGCTCCCAATAGAGATGACAGCGCAGAATATTGACCCTGCTAATCCACGGAACGCCGATTACCGCAAGCTGCTGAACGACAGCCTATCTGAACAATTACCATTCGTATCCGGCCGGAAGGATCGCCGCCTGATGCGCGGTCTGATTTCTAGTGGGGCTGAGATCATAGTTCGCGATCATGTGCTCGCAAACGCCAGTCTATTAGGCCAAAAAACTGATGTGCCGGTGCCGCTTTCCGACACTGCGGATCTATATTTCAAAGGCCTAAGCGCAACGTTCGACCGCCGCGCTGGCAGCGGTTCGATCACGTTGACTGGTGTGGAAGACGAAATTGAATTGCGCACAGCCGAGCCCGTTTTTTCACAGTTTGTGGCCAATGCACGTGTACTGATTGGTGAGAGCGCCAAACGCTTGCGTAACCGTTCAGCAGCGCTACAGCGCACGGTTGATAAATTAAAGGGCGATCTCACCGCCGCTCAGGCTGTTGTTGCCAACTCCGACGCCAGCGAAGGAGCAAAAGCGCGCGCCGCAGCGCAAGTAGAAGACATCCCTGCCCGCCTTCAAACGATCGAAGCAGAACGTAAAACAGTAGAGCAACGGGCAACACGGCTGGAAGCGCGGGCAGCATCGCGCGAAGGTAGCGAAAACCTCACAGACGATGATCCATCTCTCTTGGTTGAAGTGAACGGCGGAATTATCAAGATTACTGAAGCCTCGTCCACCACAGCCAAAGGTATTGTGCTGGTGCCACCAACTGCGCTGAGTGCAGATGGTGGTTGGTCATTGGGCGTGCTGGAAATCCCAGAATCTGAGCGTAAAATCTCTGACAAGGAGATTGCATGGCTTGAAAGCCTCGCCAGCGCCGGGCGCGTTTCCGAAGGTTGGAACACAATATTTTTTACCCGTGGTGCAAGCCGTGAAGCTGAGATGGCTGGCATTTGGGGCGCTGTTGTTGGCTCGTTCCTGACAATGTTGGTAACGCTTGCGCTCTCCTTTCCTCTGGGAGTTGCAGCGGCGATTTACCTGGAAGAGTTCGCACCCAAGAATAAACTGACCGACTTCATCGAAGTGAACATCAACAACCTAGCAGCAGTTCCCTCTATCGTTTTTGGCTTGTTGGGGCTGGGAATTTTCATCAACGGGGTCAACCTTGGCTGGTTCACTTTGGGCGGCGGCTTTCCGCGCTCGGCCGCACTCACCGGCGGCACCGTGCTCGCGCTGATGACACTACCGACCATTATCATCGCATCCCGCGCCGCGTTGCGTGCCGTGCCACCCTCCATCCGTGAAGCAGCGCTCGGCATCGGTGCATCAAAGGTGCAAACGGTGTTTCACCACGTTCTACCGCTTGCAATGCCCGGCATGTTGACCGGAACGATCATCGGTATGGCGCAAGCCCTTGGCGAAACGGCACCGCTTCTGATGATTGGCATGGTAGCCTTTATCGTTGATATTCCCGGCGACTTTACCGACCCCGCAACCGTGCTGCCTGTGCAGATCTATATGTGGGCAGACTTCCCCGAAGTCGCCTTCCGCCAAAAGACAGCGGCTGCCATCATGGTGCTGCTAGGCTTCCTCGTTCTCATGAACGCATTTGCCGTGCTGCTGCGCAAAAGATTTGAGCGTCGCTGGTAGTCGCTTGCGAAAGAATTGACCTTATGGACACCCAAACAAACATGACCGAAAAAGCCACAACAGATATGCCGCACAACAAGATGACCGTTCGTGACGTCTCGGTGTATTATGGCGCTAAGCAAGCCCTTTTCGACGTCGATCTCGACATACGCGAAAAGAGCGTCACAGCGCTGATCGGCCCTTCAGGCTGTGGTAAGTCGACATTCCTGCGGTGTCTCAACCGCATGAATGACACGATCGACATTTGCCGTGTCGAAGGCCAGATTTTGCTGGAGGACGAAGATATCTACGCGCCGGATATCGACGTCGTGCAGCTTCGCGCCGATGTTGGCATGGTGTTTCAAAAACCCAATCCGTTTCCCAAGTCGATCTTTGAAAACGTCGCCTATGGCCCACGCATTCACGGCCTTGCAGACTCCAAGCAAGCGCTAACGGAGATTGTTGAGACAAGCCTCAAGCGCGCGGGCCTTTGGGAAGAGGTCAAAGATCGCCTCGACGAGCCGGGCAACGGCCTTTCCGGTGGCCAACAGCAGCGCCTCTGCATTGCGCGTGCTATCGCCGTGTCGCCAGAAGTCATATTGATGGATGAGCCATGTTCGGCGCTTGACCCCATCGCCACAGCCATTGTGGAAGAATTGATTGATGAGTTACGCCAGCAATACACGATCGTAATCGTGACCCACTCCATGCAGCAGGCTGCACGTGTGAGCCAGGAGACTGCGTTTTTCCACCTTGGATATCTGGTAGAACACGGCGCAACCGAAGACATTTTTACAAATCCCACCGATTCCCGCACGGAGAGTTACATCACCGGACGGATCGGCTAATCGAGGGACTGACCGCCATGCACAACGAAGCCCATATCTCCACCGCTTTCGACAAAGATCTTCGCCAGATTGAAGATCTAGTTGTGATGATGGGTGGCCTTGTCGAAAAACAGATCGAAGACGCGGTCGAGGTCATGACCACCCGCGATCTTGAATTGGCTGATGCTCTGAAAGCCTCCGACAAAGAGGTTGATCGCATTGAACAGGAGATTGGCGAACTTGCCGTGCGCTTGATCGCATTGCGTCAGCCCAAAGCGCAAGATTTGCGAGCGGTTTTGGCCGCCATCAAGGTCGCCGCAGACCTCGAGCGGATAGGCGACTACACCAAGAACATCGCCAAACGCACACATGTGCTGGCCCAAACAGATCCTATAGGCTCGTCAGCCAAAACCATCGCACGCATGTGCAATCTAGTGCGGCAAATGGTGAAAGATGTTCTGGACGCCTATATTGCGCGCAACATTGATCTGGCCGACGAAGTCCGTGCCCGTGACGACGATGTGGACCAGATGAACAATCAACTCTTCCGTGCGCTGCTCACCTACATGATGGAAAATGCCAGTAACATTACACCTTGCATGCACTTGCTTTTCATCTCGAAAAACGTCGAACGCATGGGCGATCACACCACCTCGATTGCTGAACAAGTTCACTTCTTTATCTCTGGCGAATTGCCTGACGACGAGCGACCAAAAGCGGATCTTACAAGCACCGCGTTCGTCACACCAAAATAGAGCGCCCCTAATGGCCCTTTCCGAAAGCGCGAAAATTTTGGTGGTGGAAGACGAACCGTCGCAGCGCGAAATGCTGGTCTACAATCTGGAGCAAGAAGGCTACGCCGTCATCTGGGCAGAAGACGGCGACGAGGCCATTCTGCTGGCAAAAGAAGAAGCGCCCGATGTTATTGTGTTGGATTGGATGTTGCCATCGATTTCCGGCATTGAAGTTTGCCGGCAGCTGAAAGCGTCGGCCACAACTTCCGAAATCGCCATTATAATGCTCACAGCTCGCGGCGAAGAAGCTGATCGAGTGCGGGGGCTAACAACGGGTGCCGATGACTATGTCGTAAAGCCTTACTCTGTGAGTGAGTTGCTGGCGCGGATACAAGTGCGGTTGCGCCACTCCAAGCCTTCAGCGACCGGCGGCATGCTGACTTTTTCCGACATCACACTCGACACAGCACAATACCGCGTTATGCGCGGCGGCAAGGCTTTGAAACTTGGGCCAACCGAATTCAAAATGTTGACAGTGTTCATGGAACGTCCAAAGCGCGTTTGGAGCCGCGACCAGTTGTTAGACAAGGTTTGGGGCCACGATGCGTTGGTTGATCTGCGAACCGTCGACGTTCATGTCGGTCGGCTGCGCAAGGCGTTGAACCGCGACGGAGAAGATAATGTGATCCGCACCGTGCGCGGTGCAGGCTATTCGCTGGACAACGAGGGCTAAGCGCTACTCGTTACCAAATGCTTTGCGACGCAGCTCGCCAACCGCATTGGCATGGGCATCAAAGCCTTCATAGGTGGCGAAAACTTCCGTTTTTGGACCAGTCTCGGCAAGCCCCTGCTCCGTCATACGCCCAAGCGAACAGGCTTTGAGAAAGTTGTGAACGCCAAGCGGAGACCGCGTCTTCGCCGCGCCAGATGTGGGCAACACGCAGTTGGGGCCCATCATGTAGTTGGCCACAGAACCGGGGGTCTGTTCACCGAGAAGAATTTCCGAAGCATTCCGGATATGAGGCAGGTGTTGTTCCGGCTTGGCGCTCAAAATTTGGCAGTGTTCTGGTGCGTAATCGTTGATGAAATCGTACGCAGCTTGGGTATTTTCTGCCAATACGATGCCACCGCTGTTACCCCCCAGAACAGCAGAGGAATAACCCACCCGTTCTTCACTCATATGCGCCCAATAATCCGGAATTGCAGCGCGGGCCGCTTCCGCCAGTTCGCGCGATGTGGTGACGAGAAAGACGGATGAGTCATCACCGTGTTCGGACTCGATGATCGTATCCAACGCAGCTATGCGCGGGTTCGCGGTCTCATCGGCAAAAACGATGCTTTCCGAAGGGCCAGCGGGCATGCCGGGGTCGATTCGATTTGAAAGGACAACTTTTGCCGCTGCCAGCCAAGGGCTGCCCGGCCCCTCGATCTTCATAACGCGTGGAATCGTCTCTGTGCCAAACGCCGCAGCGGCAACAGCTTGGGCGCCACCGGCCTTGAAGACAGTGCGGCACCCGGCAATATCTGCGGCCACCAGTGTGGCGCTATCAATTTTCCCGTCCGGTCCGGCAGGTGTGAGCACCGCCACCTTTTCCACTCCCGCAACAATGGCAGGAATAACACTCATCAGCGTAACGGAAGGAAACGAGCCTTTGCCACGTGGGCTGTAGCAGGCAACAGAATCAATGGCCGTGAAACGCTCGCCCACATGCACACCGGGGCGGATTTCCGTCCACCACTCCATATCCTTGGGCATCTGCATTTCATGGAAACGGCGGATGTTGTCCGCCGAATAACGGAGCACTTCGACAAACTCTGGATCAAGCGAGGAGTAGGCTTCTTCAATTTCCGCTTCGCTCGCTTGCAGGGTGCCGGGGGCGATGTTTGCGCCGTCGAATTCAGCGGCAAATCGGATCAAAGCATCATCACCTTCGGTCCGCACGGCCTCAATGATTGGCGCAACCTTGGCGATGAAAGGCGCAAGATCATCCTCGGCGCGCAACAAAAGCTGCGCGCGCTCAGCTTGGCTCAGCTTAATAAGTTCGTGGAGTGCAACGGTTTGATCGGTCATGATTGTCTTATAGGGCGGCATGAATTGGACTTCTATGCCACCCACCACGCGGCAAATCCACCACAAGCAGCTGCGGCGCTTGCAGCACGATTTTTTGCATGGAAAAGTCGTTTCGTCTTAAAGCCTTGGAATTTCCTCATGCGCGATCTCGAATTACCCGGCCGCTCTCCCGTCCACGCGAAAAATGGCATGGCCGCCACCTCCCATACGCTCTCAACACAAACCGCAATTGACGTTTTGAAGGCAGGCGGCAACGCGCTTGACGCAGCTATTGCAGCTTGTGCTGTGCAGTGCGTGGTGGAACCGGGTTCGACGGGAATCGGCGGCGATAATTTTTGCCTCTTTGCGCCGGAGGGTGGCAATAAGGTGATCGGTTATAACGGCTCGGGCCGCGCACCCGCCGCTGCGACTTTGGAGAAGTTGCGCTCGCTTGGTTTGAGCGAACTTGAACGGACGTCAGCGCATTCTGTGATCGTTCCCGGTGCAGTTGACGCTTGGTGTCGGTTGAACGCTGACCATGGACGCATACCTATGGCGGAGCTGCTTACGCCAGCCATCGATCATGCCCGCAACGGTTATCCGGTTTCCTCAAGGGTCCACACGGATTGGGTGGGGAATGCGGAAATTATCCGAAGCGATGAGAATTGCGCTCGCATATTTTTGCCAGACGGCAAGGTGCCGGCGGTTGGTCAACTGCACCACCAAAAGGGACTAGCGGACGCTTTAGAAATCATCGGCCGTGAAGGGCGCGATGCGTTCTACAAGGGCGAGCTTGCGCAGGAAATGGTGGCGACTTTGCAAGCGAAAGGCGGGCTTCATACGCTCGACGACTTTGCCTCTGCTAAGGGTGAATATGTGACGCCAGTGACAAGCACGTTTCGCGACCTCACAATCCATGAATGCCCGCCCAACGGCCAAGGCGTCATCGCGTTGCTGCTGATGAACATGTTCGAACGGGCGCCAGAAGGTTCGCTTATCTCCGCCGAACGTATTCATTTCGAAATCGAAGCGTGCCGCCGCGCCTATGCCGCGCGTGGGCTGACACTGGCAGACCCGGCACAAGCGGATGTGCCCGTTTCCGGTTTGATCGACAAAGCGTTCGCAGCTGAGTTGGTCGCTTCCATCGACCCCGCCAAAATGGTTGAGCCCGACAACAGCATCCTCATGCCGCGCCACAAGGACACCGTTTACATTTCGGTCGTGGATAAGGACCGCAATGCCTGCTCGTTTATCAACACCCTGTTCTGGGGCTGGGGCGGCGGCATCACGACGCCAAAACATGGTATCGTTCTCACCAATCGAGGCCAAGGTTTCGTGCTCGAAGAAGGCCACCCCAATTGCATCGCGCCGGGCAAGCGCCCGCTGCACACGATCATCCCGGCAATTGTCACGAAAGAGGGGCGCACGGTGATGAGCGTCGGCGTGATGGGTGGCGAATATCAGGCTATGGGTCAGGCACAATTCATCTCGCGCTACATCGACTTCGGCATGGACATTCAAGAAGCGCAAGACGCGCCGCGCTGGATGGTAGATCCGTTTGACGGCGAAGTGGAGATTGAAGGGCCGGTGCCAGACGCTATTGTCGAGCAGCTTCGCGGCATGGGCCATTCCATCGCGCGGTCGACGCGGCCAGTGGGCGGCAGCCAAGCCATTGCGATTGACTGGGAAACGGGCGTGCTAACCGGCGGCAGCGACCCTCGCAAGGACGGCTGCGCCATGGGCTATTAGGCGGCTTCCGCCTTCATCCACTTGTCGAGCGCAGCGATCTGTTTGTCGCTCATCAACATCCCCAGTTTGCTGCGCCGCCAGACGATATCGTCCGCCGTCATCGCCCATTCGTTGGTCATAAGATAGCGCACCTCGGCTTCGCTTAGACCGGCGCCGAATTCTTCGCCCAATTGGTCGGCAGAACTTGCCTGCCCCAGCACCATCGCAATGCGGGTGCCGTAAGCATGGCACATGCGGTCTGCGTCTTTGGGGTCTAGGAACGGGTAGCGCTGTAGCGTTTTCTCCACCAGCGCATTGAAGCTTTCGGTCGGAAAGTCACCACCCGGTAGCGGCTTGGTTCCCGTCCATTTGCCCTTGCGTCGACCAAGCTCGGTCTCAATCTCGTCCATCATCCGCTCGGCCAATTCACGGTAGGTCGTGATTTTTCCGCCGAAAATATTGATCAAAGGCGCACCAATCACATCCGGGTCGCCTTTGCCGCCATCCTGCTTGAAAATGTAATCGCGGGTCGCTTCTTGGGCAGCACTTGCACCGTCGTCATAGAGCGGTCGAACGCCGGAGTAGGTCCAAACGATGCTTTCCTTGGTCACCTCTTGCTCGAAATATTCCGACGCAGCGGCGCAAAGATAGTCAATCTCGTCTGGCGTGATGGCAACGTCCGCCGGATCACCCTCGTAATCGCGGTCGGTTGTGCCGATTAGCGTTGTATCGTGGGTGAAAGGAATAGCGAAAATGATGCGGCCATCGGCGTTTTGGAAAATATAAGCGTTGTCGTGCTCAAACAGTTTGGGCACCACGATATGACTGCCCTGCACCATGCGGACGTTGTGGGCGTCGTTACGCCCGAACGTCTTGCCGAGAACGCTGTCGATCCACGGACCGGCAGCGTTGACGACCAAGCGGGCTGAGAAGTCTTGGGTTCCGCCGGTCAGCGCGTTTCGCGTCGTCACGTGCCACTTGTCACCTTCACGGCGGGCGGAGACGCACTCGTTGCGCACCAAAATCTGCGCCCCATGTTCTTTCGCATCCATTGCGTTCAACACGACCAAACGGGCATCGTCCACCTGACAATCCGAATACTGAAAACCTTTGGTGAACATAGCTTTTAGCGGTTTACCGTAGACGCCGTTTGCCAAATCAACAGTCCTGGTACCCGGCAACAGTTTGCGGCCACCGATGTTGTCATACAAAAACAGCCCCAAACGCAGCAACCAGGCGGGACGAAGGTCTTTGTGGTGAGGCATGATGAAACGCATCGGGCGGATGATGTGGGGCGCGAGCGACCACAGCACTTCGCGCTCCTTCAGAGCCTTGCGCACCAACATAAATTCGTAATGCTCCAAATAGCGAACGCCACCGTGGACCAGCTTTGACGACCAATTGGATGTACCGCTGGCCAGATCGTTCATCTCGCACAGCACTGTTGTATAGCCCCGGCCTGCCGCATCGCGGGCGATGCCGACGCCGTTGATGCCGCCGCCGATAATGAAAACGTCGATGTCTTGCACGATGGTCTGCTTAAAAGTGGTATCTTTGCGTCTGTTCTAACACAGGCAATATCGCGCCGCGACGGGTTGCGGCACTTTATCCGGCGGTGGGCAATTTGAGTGCCGGTAGCAGGACCGAGAACTTTGAGCCCTTGCCGACTTCGCTGGAAACGATCAATCGCCCCCGGTGGCGCGATAGGATGTGTTTGACGATAGCCAATCCCAGGCCCGTGCCCCCTTTTTGGCGAGACCGGCCTGAATCGACGCGGTAGAAGCGCTCGGTCAGACGTGGAAGGTGTTCGGGCGCGATGCCCTGCCCTTCGTCGGTCACGCTGGCAATAAACACCGGCGTGGAAAAGCCCAACGCCTTATCGCGCCGTTCCAAGGCAATTGAGATGGTGCCCTCCGGTTTGGAGTATTTGGCGGCGTTCTCTATGAGATTCTGGAAAACCTGGGTGAGTTGGTCGGCATCGCCAAGCACTGTTGCCGTATTGTCAGCTAGGTTAATATTGAGGTCACGACCCTCGAAGTCTCCGCGTTCCTGCAAAGAAGCTACCACATCTGTGATGACTGCACTGAGATCGACACTGGCAGTCGGCCGCACACGCTCTTGTGCCTCAACGCGGGAAAGCGAAAGCAAATCATCAATCAAGCGGTCCATTCTCGCGGCTTCACGGCCCATGGTTTCAAGAAAGCGCACTTGGGCTTTCGGATCATTTCGCGCCGAGCCTTGCAGCGTTTCAATCAGGCCTGCGAGCGTGGTGAGCGGAGACCGCAATTCGTGGCTAACGTTTGCCACGAAATCCGATCGCATTTGTTCGGCCTCCAGTAGAGGCGAAATATCTTTGAGTACCAACGCTGCTGCGGCTTCATCGTCTACAAGTCGAACCGCCGTAAGCCTAAATGCGGTTCGATGAGGCACTTCTAGGTGAAATTGGGCCATAGAACGGTCCTGACCAGACAGCACGGCGCTTACGCAACGGATGGCCTCTGGGTGGCGCACAACGCGCACCAATTGGGTGCCGTCAATACCTTTCCCCAGGAGAGCATGGGCTGCCTCATTGGCGAACAGTATTGTCCGTGCTGTGTCGATGAGCAGAACCGGCTCGTCAAGGGCGGACAGGATTTGGTGTCGGTTGGCAGGCATTTTTATCGTTTCCCGCCGTACCATCAATCGAAGACGATGGCCGGACCTTCGGACTTCGCATTATCCAAGGACGCGTGAACCTTCTCGGCAATGGCGTTATAGATCGCCGCGTGGGGGCCATCCGGTGCGCTGTCGACAACGGGTGTGCCACCGTCTGAATTGGTGCGTATATCGAGGTGGAGCGGAACCGCGCCCAAGAAAGGAACACCGAGTTTCTCCGCTTCCGCCTTCGCGCCGCCGTGGCCGAAAATATCGGTCTGCTCACCACATTTAGGGCAGATGAATGTCGACATATTTTCGACAATGCCCAAGATCGGCACGGAGACTTTGTTGAACATATTGAGTCCCTTACGGGCATCAATCAAAGCAAGGTCTTGAGGGGTAGAGACGATGACAGCACCCGCCAGCGGCACTTGTTGCGCCATGGTTAGCTGTGCATCGCCCGTGCCCGGCGGCATGTCCACGATCAACACATCAAGAGGTGCCCATTCAACTTCGCGCATCAATTGGGTGAGCGCAGAAATGACCATGGGACCGCGCCAGATCATCGGCGAGTCTTCCGCTACCAGAAAGCCGATGGACATGGCTTTGAGACCCATGGCCTGCATCGGTTTCAGGATACGGCCTTCCGCTTCGGGCTTGCCGGTGAGGCCGAGTAGACGGGGGAGCGATGGGCCGTAAATGTCAGCGTCCAGAATGCCAACGGAGAGGCCGCGGTTGCGAAGACCGAGTGCAAGGTTCACAGATGTTGTGGACTTGCCAACACCGCCTTTGCCGGAAGCGACCGCGATGATGTGCTTCACGCCCGGTATACCCGGTTGAGCGGGCTTTGGTGGCGTCGTTTGAGCGGCAGCTTCAGGCTTGCCGATTTTCGCCGTGGGCATCATCGGTGGCGGAGGTGGCGGGGCCATGCCGCCGCCAGAGGCTGCGCCGGCCCCGAATTTCCGCTCAGCCGTTAGCGCCACCATTGCGGATGAAACACCGTTAATGTTTTCCACGACCACTTGCGCCTTGGCGCGCAGATTTTCCAGCTCCTGAGCGCGCTCAGCTGGAACGGTGAGTGAGAACATCACTTTGGCCTGACCATCACGGGTCGTCACAAAAGGGTCCGACACCATGCCAAGCGACACGATATCACCCTTACCGTCTGGGCCTGCCACTGTGGCAAGCGCCGCGCGGATGTCATCTGCGGTGATGGTCATACGTTCTCCCTCGGCCCCGAAAGGCCGGGGCGACAGTTCTTAACTAAGCAGCGTGCCGAGTTGCATAGCGATACCCATATCGCCTTCGACTTTCAGCTTGCCGGACATAAATGCCATTTGGGCATTCTCTTCGCCTGCCGCAATGGATTCGAACACATCTTTGTCGACCACAACGGTGCAATCAGCTTCGGCTTCGTTGTTGTGAACGCTTGCAGGGTCTGCCGCGCCATCAATCACCATGATGCCGTCATCGCCAAAATCAAATTTCACGACTTTGCCATCAATTGCGCCCTTGGCGGCAACGCGGGTCTGCATTTCTGCTGTCATTTCTTCTAGGGTCATGGGTGCTCCGATGGTGGCATTCAGTGAGTAACTTTTCGTTCCCTTGCCCTTGCCGAAAAGCCAAGCCATAGTCAACATACTACTGAGTATGTTGGGCCGCATCCGCCGCTCAATACCGGCACTATGGGAGGAGACATCCATGCGCGAAGCAGTCATCGTATCCACAGCCCGCACACCGATCGGCAAAGCCTATCGCGGCGCTTTCAACAACACGTCATCACAGACGTTGGCAGGCCATGCCATTGAACATGCGGTCAAACGCTCCGGGCTTGATCCGGCTGAATTCGAAGACGTGGTCATGGGCGCTGCCCTCCAGCAAGGCGTTCAGGCAGGCAATATCGGTCGTCAGGCAGCTTTGAAGGGCGGGCTTCCCGTCACGACCGCAGGCATGTCGCTGGACCGCCAGTGCGCGTCGGGCATGATGGCGATTGCCACCGCTGCAAAACAGATTGTGGATGACCACATGAATGTCTGCATCGGCGGCGGGGTTGAATCCATCTCGATGGTGCAAACGCCGGAAATGCGGATGGGGCCGGACCGCGATCTGATGAAGATGCACCCGCATATTTATATGTCTATGCTGGACACCGCCGAGGTTGTTGCTGACCGATACAACATTTCACGCGATGCGATGGATGAATACGCGTTGCAAAGCCAGCAGCGGACTGCAGCAGCCCAAGAAGCCGGTAAGTTTGACGACGAAATCGTGCCGCTCACCTCCACGATGGTGATGGTCAACAAAGAGACCAAAGAGAAATCCGAGCATGAAGTTACGTTGGAGAAAGACGAGGGCAACCGCCCTTCGACCGATCTGGCTGGCTTGAACGGGCTGAACCCGGTTATGGGTCCGGGAAAGACGATAACGGCGGGCAACGCCAGCCAGCTTTCCGATGGCGCGTCGGCCGCTGTTGTGATGGAAGCCAAGGACGCAGAGAAGCGCGGCATCCAGCCTCTTGGCGCTTATCGCGGCATCGCGGTCGCAGGGCTTGAGCCAGACGAGATGGGCATTGGGCCTGTCTATGCTGTTCCGCGCCTGCTGGAGCGTTTCAACCTGAAAATGGACGATATCGGCCTGTGGGAACTCAACGAAGCGTTCGCAGTGCAAGTGCTTTATTGCCGCGACAAGCTGGGCATTCCCAACGAGCTGCTGAACGTCAATGGCGGCGCGGTTTCCATCGGCCACCCCTATGGCATGAGCGGCGCGCGCATGGTTGGCCACGCGCTGATCGAAGGCAAACGTCGTGGTGCGAAATATGTTGTTTGCACCATGTGTGTTGGCGGCGGCATGGGCGCTGCTGGCCTGTTTGAAGTTTATTGAGAGCGCTGAATCATGGCTGATATTGAACTCACCAAGAATGGCCGCATCGCGACCATAACCTTGAACCGTCCTGAAGCCCGCAACGCCGTTACACGGGACGGGTGGATGGATCTGCTGTCGATGCTGCAAGACGTGGCAGCGGACGATGAAATCGGATGTGTGGTGCTGACTGGCGCGGGCGATGCGTTTTCTGGCGGCGGCGATGTTAAGGACATGGTCGCGAGGCTTAAAAGCACCGAGGAAGACGCGCCGATTGATGAACAGCAGAAGTTCATCCGCCACATCGTAGAATCATCACGCCTGCTTCACACGATGCCAAAGCCTACAATCGCCGCCATCAACGGCGCGGCCGCAGGTGCGGGCCTTTCGCTGGCGCTGGCTTGCGACATGCGGCTGATGGTGGAGGATGCCAAGCTGACCACGGCTTTTGGCAACATCGCGCTGTCGGGCGACTTTGGCGGCGCGTATTTCCTGACGAAAATTGTCGGCACAGCAAAAGCGCGGGAGATGTTTTTCATGCCGCTGCCCATGACCGGCAAGGAAGCGGCGGAAGCTGGCGTGGTGAACCGCGCCGTGCCTCGCGATCAATTTGACGCCGTTCTGGGCATGATAACGCAGCATATCGGCAACGGCCCCACGAAGACATACGACTTCATGAAGCGCAACTTGAACCTCGCGCTGAACAGCACGCTGGACGATTATTTCGATCAGGAAACAATGCTGATGACGCTGTCTTTCACATTCGAAGACCACCGTGAGGCGGCGACAGCTTTCGTTGAAAAGCGCCAACCAAAATTCAAAGGCAAGTAAGCCATGACTGATTCCGTTTCCATCGAATGGCGTGACAAGATCGCAGTAATCTGGATCGACAATCCCCCCGTCAACGCCCTGTCGCACCATGTGCGTGTGGGAATCGTGGAGCGCGTGAAAGAAGCGGTTGATGCGGGAGCAGAAGCGGCTGTTCTTGCAGGGCGCGGTGGCACGTTCATCGCCGGTGCTGATATCCGCGAATTCGGTAAACCGCCGATGGAGCCGATGCTGCCGGAAGTCTGCGATATTTTGGAAGCGACCGACATGCCGCTGGTCGCTGCCATTGAAGGCAACACGCTGGGAGGCGGTTTGGAAACGGCATTGGGCTGCCATTTTCAGGTGGCCGACGCCAAGGCAAAAATCGGCCTGCCGGAAGTTCTGCTCGGCCTCCTTCCCGGCGCGGGCGGTACGCAACGCGCGCCTCGGGCGATTGATGATCCTGCAGAAGCGTTGGCGATGATCACAAGCGGCAAACCTGTGAGCGGAACCAAAGCGTTCGAGATCGGGCTGGTAGATGCGGTTTCGCAGGGCAATACGGTGGATGATGCGGTTGAATTTGCAAAGGGCGTTGTCGGGCAGGATATGACCGATCGACGGCTTTGCAATCAGACTCGCGAAATGACGCCTGAAATCGTCGCTGTCTTCGATGAAGCGATGCCGAAAATCATCAAGCAGGCCAAGGGTGCCATCGCGCCCGTGAAAGCTGCAGAATGCGTGAAGGCAGCGTTCGAATTGCCGTTCCGCGAGGGTTTGGCGAAAGAGCGCGAGACTTTCATTGAACTGGTTCAGTCTGATCAATCAGCCGCCCTGCGCCACATATTTTTTGCTGAACGTGCTGCTGCTAAAGCACCGAAGGATGTGAAAGGCGAGCCACGCACCATCAAGAAAGTTGGCGTGATTGGCGCCGGCACGATGGGTGGCGGGATTTCGATGACGTATATCGAAGCCGGTTTCCCCGTCACGCTGCTGGAAATGAGCGATGAAGCGCTGGACCGTGGCCTGACCACCATTCGCAAGAACTGGGAGCGCGGCATCAGGAGCGGTCGCGTAACCGCCGAACAGGTTGAAGAGCGAATGGCGCTCTACACCCGCACAACGGACTTCGCTGACCTCGCCGATTGCGATCTCATTATTGAAGCCGTTTTCGAGACGATGGACATCAAGAAGGAAGTTTTCGGCAAGCTCGACAAGATCGCCAAGCCCGGCGCGATTTTGGCCACCAACACGTCCTATCTGGATGTGGACGCTATCGCTGCGCAAACCTCCCGGCCGCAAGACGTTTTGGGCATGCATTATTTCTCTCCCGCTAACATCATGAAACTGCTGGAAATTGTTCGTGCCGAAAAGACGGCAGACGATGTTTTACTCACCGCGCTCGACATGGCGAAAAAAACGCGCAAACAGCCTGTCGTTGCTGGCGTCGGCCACGGCTTTATCGGCAACCGGATGCTCACCCCGTATATTCGCCAAGCGAATCTGCTGGTGCTGGAGGGTGCAACGCCGGAGCAAGTTGACAAAGCTTTGACCGATTTCGGCTGGGCGATGGGCGTGTTCGCTGTGAGCGATCTGGCTGGGTTGGATATCGGCTACAAATCCCGCGCTGACCAAGACCTCTCCGACGACGAGCGGCGGGTTTACACGATCGCTGATCGTTTGGTGGAGGCCGGTCATTTGGGTCAGAAATCCGGCTCTGGTTTCTACTCCTACGACCCGGAAACACGCGCCCGCACGCCGAACCCTGAGGCGCTGCGCATCATGGAAGAGGTGCGCCGCGAAATGGGCATCAACACCCGCACGATCACCGATGAAGAGATCATTGAGCGCACGCAATTCGCGCTCGCCAATGAAGGCGCACACGTGTTGGGCGAGGGCGTGGCGCAAAGCGCAGGCGATATCGATGTGGTCTATAACTACGGCTACGGCTATCCGCGCTGGCGCGGTGGGCCGATGAAATATGCCGAGACGGTGGGGCTGGATAAGGTCGCCGCGAAGTTGACCGAATGGGCAGACGGTGCCGGAGGTGTTCACTGGAACCCGTCGGATCTGCTGATGGAAGCCGCCGAGCAAGGCGACGGATTTGACGGAGTGAAAGCATGAACCTGTTCGACCTCTCTGGCAAAACGGCCATCATCACTGGCTCCTCACGCGGCATTGGCAAGGCGATTGCCGAACAAATGGCGGCGCACGGCGCCAAAGTCGTCATCTCCTCACGCAAGCAAGATGCCTGCGATGCAGTGGCGGCGGAACTGAACGAGAAGCATGGCGCGGGAACGGCGCTGGCGGTGGCGTGCAATATCTCATCAAAGGACGCGCTTGAGAACCTCGTCACAGAGACCAAATCCGCCTTTGGTGACATTCATGTTCTCGTCTGCAACGCTGCATCAAATCCCTATTACGGGCCGATGGCTGAGATTGAGGACGAGGCGTTCGCCAAAATTTTGCACAACAACGTCATTGCCAACAACCAGTTGATCGCCATGGTCACGCCAGAAATGATTGAGCGAAAGGATGGCTCGGTTGTCATCGTATCATCCATCGGCGGCATCAAAGGATCGCCTATCATCGGCGCATACTGCATCTCCAAGGCGGCGGATTTCCAACTGGCACGCAATCTGGCCGTAGAATACGGCGCTCACAATGTGCGGATCAATTGCATTGCGCCAGGGCTGATCAAAACCGATTTCGCCCGCGCGCTTTGGGAAAATCCTGACAATTTGAAAGCCGCGCTTTCCACTACTCCCATGCGCCGCATTGGCGAGCCAGACGAAATCGCAGGCGCCGCTGTGTTCCTAGCGTCAGACGCTGGGCGATATATGACGGGCCAGCAAATCGTCATCGACGGTGGTCAAACCATTACATAAGGGCAATCACATGAGCGATCTTGAAACATTCCGCGCGGAGACCCGCGCTTGGCTGGAAGAAAACTGCCCTGCCGACATGCGCGATGGCGCTAAAGACGAGGCATCATCTTGCTGGGGTGGCCGCAAGTGGGAATTTACGTCCGAAGGCCAGAAGATTTGGCTTGAGCGCATGGGCGCACGCGGCTGGACTGTACCCACATGGCCGAAGGAATATGGTGGCGGAGGCTTGAACAAGGCGGAAGCCGCCGTCCTGCAAGAGGAAATGGACGCCATCGGCGCACGCAAGCCTCACGATAATTTCGGCATCACCATGCTTGGGCCAGCCATGCTTCACTTCGGCTCCGAGGAACAGAAGCGCGAGCATTTGCCAAAGATCGCCCGCGGCGAAATTCGGTGGTGTCAGGGCTATTCAGAACCGGGTGCAGGCTCCGACCTTGCCTCGCTTCGCACCAGCGCGGACGATGGCGGCGACCACTACATCGTCAACGGCCAGAAAATCTGGACCTCCTATGCAGACCGCGCGGACTGGATTTTCTGCCTCGTGCGCACCGATAAGGACGCGCCAAAGCACAAGGGCATTTCGTTCATCCTTTTCGACATGGAAAGCGAGGGCGTTTCCACAAAACCGATCAAGCTTATCTCCGGCTCATCGCCCTTTTGCGAGACGTTCTTCGACAACGTGAAAGTGCCGAAGCAAAATCTAGTTCACGAAGAAAACCGGGGCTGGGACGTCGCTAAATATTTGCTCACGCATGAGCGCGAAATGATCGGCGCCCTGTTTGGCTCAATGGGCGGTCCTGCGCTGGGTTCGCTGGCAGTGGAAGAACTCGGAACCGACGAAATGGGCCGTGTAGACGATCCACTCTTGCGTTCGAAACTTGTGCAAGCGGAAATCGACAGCCTTGCCTTTTCTGCCCTGTTGGAAAGCGTGGAAGCGAAAAATGGCGCCGGCGAAAGCCTCGGTGCAACGTCGTCAGTGTTGAAGTATTACGGCACGGAGCTGAACAAGCGCCGTCACGAATTGATGATGGAAGTGGGCGGCAGCGAAGCTATGGAAGTCGGGCAACGTTCGTCTGACTGGCTGCGCACCAAGGGCAACTCCATCGAAGGTGGGACGAGCGAAATCCAGCTTCAGATCATCGCCAAGCACATCCTCCAAATGCCGGGTGCATAGGCCATGATTTTATCTGACGATCAACAGATGCTCCGCGAAGCTGCGGCTGGATTTCTTTCCGAGAAAGCGCCTGTTTCCGCTCTTCGCGCCCTGCGCGACAAGGGTGAAGACAAGGGGTTTGACCCGGACCTTTGGCAGGAAATGGCGCAGATGGGTTGGGCGGGAATCATCGTGCCGGAAGACGCGGGCGGCGCCGAGTTCGGCCTAGTAGGCGGTGGGCTAATCGCGATGGAAATGGGGCGGCATTTGACGGCGTCCCCGTTTTTCAGCACCGCAATTGTAGCGGCAAGCGGCGTCTCGGCGTTTGGGAATGATGCGCAGAAGTCTGATCTTTTGCCTGCTATCGCAGCAGGCGAGCTGTTGATGGCCTTGGCGGTGGACGAAGGCCGCAAACATGCGCCTGCTAAGACTGCGATGGTGGCACACCGCAGCGGCAATGGCTTTTCGCTTTCCGGCGCAAAAACATTCGTGGTCGATGGGGCACAGGCCGATAAATTGATAGTCGCTGCCCGTACGGGTGGCGATGCGGGCGAGCAAAATGGCATTACTCTGTTCATCGTCGATGCCAATGCAAAGGGCGTTTCGCGCACTGCAAAGGCTATGGTCGATTCCCGCGCGAGCGCTGAAATTCATTTTGATGCTGTAGATGTTGAAGCCGATGCTGTGCTGGGTCGTGTGGACGCTGGATGGGAACCGCTGTCGCACATGTTGAATGCTGGTCGCGCCATTCTCTCAGCGGAGATGAGCGGCAGCGCAGCAACCGCTTTTGCTATGGCGCTGGACTATCTCGCCCAACGAAAACAGTTTGGCACAAACCTCTCTGCGTTTCAGGCCTTGCAACATCGCGCGGCCCACCTTCACACCGAAATAGCTATGGCAGAGGCGGCCAGTTTCGCCGCTCTGGCCGCGTTGGATGCGCGTGCAGAAGATGCCCCGCGCAAAACGGCCGTTGCTAAGGCGAAGGCAAGCCAAGTTAGCCTTCTCGCCGCACAGGAAGGGCTGCAAATGCACGGCGGCATGGGAATGACGGACGCTTTTGATATCGGCTTTTACCTCAAACGCGCCAAGGTGGCGGGAGAATTGTTCGGTGACGCTTCATTTCACGGCGAGGCATTGGCACGCGATTTGGGCTTTTAAGAACAAGTCACACGCTTTTCACACCAGCATCACGCTGAAAAACGTCTTGTCACGTGCTCGTGAGATGGGGTTCCTTTGTTTAGAATTGCCTGCCAAGGCTGGATAACCTTTAATCATGGCAGACAACTATGTCCGGCAAATCGTCAAGCATCGAGGCTCCTATCGCTGAATCCAACACGCAAAAGGCCGTACGCCGGGTCCCATGGCTGAAGATTTTCATTGGGGTCGCTGTAATTGCTTTGCTGATATTTGGCTACCGCATGCTGCCGTTGCAGGAGTGGATCACAGCCTTTCAGCAATGGGTACAGGGCTACGGAATTGTTGGCTGGTTCATCTTCATCGTCGTTTATGCCCTTACGTCTTTTGCCCTGTTGCCGGGTTCGTTCTTAACATTGGCTGCGGGCGTCATATGGGGTTTGGGCGGTTTTCCGATCGTGGTCGTTGGCGCAACTATCGGTTCCGCGCTCTCGTTCCTCGCAGCTCGTTATTTGTTCAAAGACAAAGTGCAGGCCAAGGTTGCGGAATATCCTAAGTTCAACGCGGTGAACCAAGCCATCGGTGAAGAGGGTTGGAAGGTTGTGGGACTGTTGCGTCTATCCCCTGCCCTGCCCTTCTCGTTGCAGAACTGGTTCTTGGGCATCACACCTGTTGGATTTCTGCCAAGCCAAATCGCTACATTCTTCGGCATCATGCCCGGCACCCTGCTCTACGTGTGGATTGGCTCGCTCGGCGGCCAGGCCGCTGGTGGCGACGATATGAGCGTCGCAAAATGGATCGTCGGTGGGCTGGGAATTGCAGCAACGCTGTTGGTGACCGTTCTTGTCACCAAGAAAGCCAATGCCAAATTGAAGGAATTCGCGGTCGATTGATCGCGCCTTTTTGTTCGCGTGACACCGCAAATTCGCAATGCACAACTTTTGCGCTTGACATTTTTTGAACAGTGTTCATTTTATGAACTACGTTCAATAATGGAATGATCCCATGTCCAGCACTTATGGCCGCATTACTCTTGATCTCGATAAACTGGTCTACACCGAAACTTTGACGCCGGAACTTGCCGCAAAGTTGGTGCTTTCGAAAGAACCTACTGCAGCGGCAAACACTCTTATCTCGGTGCTCTATATCATCGGAGCTATCGCAGCCGCAGCCGGTGTCGTCTTGCTAAAGCCCACTGCGATCACAGGCTTGGTTATTGCCGCGGTTTGTTTCGGTGTTGGACAATTCATTCGCTTCAAAAAATGGGCGCATCTCGACATTTTGGCTCTGGCCCTCGGCATCGGAAGTGCCGCTGGGCTAACAGGATGGTTCGCGTTAGAGTTTGGTGAGATCCTCCCCGCAATAGCCATCAACGGTTTTGCAACGGGCGTCACGCTCGTCATGGCGCTTGCGTTCCGCTCACGTTTTCTCGCTGCGCTGGTGCCGATTGGCATTGGCACGATGATCGGATCGGGTGGCGCTTATTGGCATGCATCCTACGGCATTTTTGTCCGCGAGGCGGCGGTTACTATTGCTCTGTTCGTGCCAATCGCCGCCGCACTGTGGGCGCTTGCGATGAAAGTACGGCACCCCGATTGGAAGCCAATGGCGACTGTCGCTGCGCGAATGGCTTTTATTATCGCCAATTTCGGCTTCTGGGTTGGCTCGCTTTGGGGAGACCATGTGGGTGAATATTTCATGGTGCCCAATCGCCGCGCCGAAGGCATGGGCTACAGCGAATGGCTCGATCTTCGAAACGCATTCAAGGAACAGGCGCTCTACATTCCGGACGCAGTTTTTGCGGTTGGCTGGGCGGTGTTTGCCGTTGCAGCCATCGCGCTGGGTCGTAAAATCGGCAACAGGTTCCTGGAACTTGCCGGTGTCGTGTTTCTCGCCATCAATGCCTTCACCCAGTACTTCGAATTCTTCAAGGACGAACCGTGGGCGCTGATCTTCGGCGGCATCGCATTGGTCGGAATAGCGCTCGCCTTGGTGCGGTGGCAGATGGGGCAGCGCCCTGTCACGACTTGACTACTTGCCCTTCCAAACAGGGTCGCGCTTTTCGGTGAATGCATTGAAACCTTCCAGCATGTCTTCGCTGCCGTAAAGCATATCGACCGTAGGAAGTTGCCGCTTGGTGATGCGGTTAAGCGCGTCCTGAAATTTGGAATCCTCTGCATCGCGCACCACTTCTTTGATTGCCGCATAAACCAGCGGAGGGCCGCTTTCGAGCAGTTTCGCCATTTCCCAAGCCTGCGCCATCAGGTCATCGGCAGGGTGAATGTGGTTGACGAAGCCCCATTTGTGCGCCTCATCGGCCTCCAGCCAACGGCCTGTCAGCAGCATTTCCATCGCGATGTGATACGGGATGCGCTTAGGCAGTTTGATTGATGCGGCGTCTGCCACCGTGCCGGATCGTATCTCGGGCAGCGCGAACGATGCATGTTCGGCGGCCAAAATGATGTCGCAAGAGAGTGCAATTTCCAGTCCACCACCGCAGCAGATGCCGTTGACCGCACAGATGACCGGCTTGTTCATGCGGGGCAATTCCTGCAATCCGCCAAAGCCGCCAAGGCCATAATCGCCATCCACAGCATCGCCCTCTTGGCCGTCGACGGTGGACGCAGCTTTCAGATCCCAACCGGGGCAAAAGAACTTTTCGCCTGCGCCCGTTAGAATCGCCACACGGAGATCAGGGTTATCACGGAAGTCTGCAAATACTTCGCCCATAATTCGGCTGGTGGCGAGGTCGATTGCATTGGCCTTCGGGCGGTCAATCGTGACTTCCAAAATGCCGCCTATAGTGCGAGTTTTGATCGGGCTTTCGCTCATGGTGTCTTGGTCCTTTTCACAATCAACGCGTCCACTGCCACAGAGCCGAAAGGCGTCGCAAAAAGCGGATTGACGTCTAATTCTTCCAATGTATCAGCGTGCTCGGCTGCGTAATTTGCTATGCACCAGATATTGGCAACGAGCGCATCAATGTCAGCCGCATCGGCACCGCGATAGCCTTCAAGAAGGGGATTGATTTTCAGCGAGGCAAGTGCCGCGCGAATGTCGCCCTCGTTGGCGGGCAGCAAGAGCGAAGCGGTGTCGTCCATGATCTCTGCCAAGATCCCGCCAGCGCCTATGGTGAGCAATAGACCGACAACCGGGTCACGGGTTACTCCGACGATAATCTCGATAGTCGGCTTTTGAGCCATTTCCTCAATCAGAAAGGATTTCGATAAGCGTGAGAGCGAAGATATTGCATGCAGCAAGTCCTGCGATGTCTTGAGATTGAGGCTCACCGCGCCCGCTTCCGTCTTATGCGCGATGCCCAAAGCCTTTGCTGCCAAAGGGAAAGTGAGGCTTCGCAGGGCAGCATCCACACCATTCATGTCGCTCACGAAGACACCTTTCGGCACGATCAGACCAGCAGCCGCGAGTTCCTGCTTGGCTTCCCATTCGTTGAGCGTAACGGCAACGCTTTCCCGCAACGGCGACAGCGCGAGCAGAGGTTTAGGTTCAGGTTTGCTCCAGATGGCACCGACAAAAGCAGCCGCTTGCGCGGCGATGATAGCGGTGTCCAGCCCACACAAGGGCACGATGCCCTTAACGATCAAATCCTCCGCCAACTCTTCGGGCATGGTCTCCGGTAGGCTGGCGACGATGGCCGCACGCGCTTCGATCTGCTTCACTGCAGCGATGAAAGCGTCAGCTGCACGTACCCAGTCATAAGGATCGCAAAGATCGTGTCGGGGGAAATCGATCACCAGCATGGCAAGGTCAAAGCGCGGGGAGAGTGCTGCCTCAAACATCCGCGTCATCGCTGGCCAATCGCCCCAGATAAAGGTGTTGTAGTCGAGTGGGTTGGCGATGCTGACTATTTCGCCCAGTGCTGATTTTAGTGCCTGTGCGGTGCTCTCATCGAAAGCGGGAAAAGAGACTGCCCTGCCCTGTGCGGCGTCTGCCATCAACGAGGCTTCACCGCCGGAGCAAGAAAGCGACAACAGTTCGCCGCCGTGCAAGGCGCCGTGCACATGGAACAGCTTCAGCGTCTCGATGAAGGCTTCCAGTGTGTCGACACGTGCGACACCCAGGCGCCTGAACAATGCTTCATGGGCAGCGTCGGAGCCCGCCAATGACGCTGTGTGGGTCATAGCAGCGGCTTGAGCTTGTTCGGATTTGCCCACCTTTATAACAACAATAGGTTTGCGGAGCTGGCGCGCCCGAAGCGCAAACCGCTCAAACGCTTTCACATCGTCCAGCCCCTCAATGTGGAGGCCTAGGGCGCTGATGCGCTCGTCTTCCAGCAGTGCAAGGCCCAAATCCGACAAGCCAAGTTGCGCCTGATTACCAACGGTCATCACCTGCGCCACAGGCAGGCCCCGCTTTTGCATTGTCAGATTGATTGCGACGTTGGACGACTGGGTGAGGATCGCCACCCCGCTATCGCAGGCTTTTGCTCCATGTTGGTCTGGCCAAAGCGCCACCCGTTCCAAAGTATTGATGAAGCCGTAGCAATTTGGCCCAATAATCGGCATGTCGCCAGCCGCTTCAACCAATGCCTTTTGAAGATCACCAGAGCCCGCGCTCTCGCCATCCGCTTCCGCAAATCCGGCCGCATAGCATACTGCTCCGCCCGCACCCCTAGCGGAAAGTTGCGCAACGATGTCGATAGACCGCTCCCGCTTCACCGCCACATAAGCTGCGTCGGGTGCCTCTGGAAGATCAGCGATGGATTTGAAACAAGCGCGGCCACTGAGAGTCTCCCGCGTGGGGTGAACCGGCCAGATTGTGCCTGTGAAGCCAAATTTATCGCACTGGTCCACAACCCGCTCACACTCCTTGCCGCCTATAACGGCGATGGTGCGGGGGTTAAGCAGGCGCATGAGATCAGCCACCGAGCGGCCTTAGCAATGCGCGGCTGATGATGTGGCGCTGGATTTCGGAGGTGCCTTCCCAGATGCGTTCAATGCGGGCGTCGCGCCAGATGCGCTCCAGCGGCAGATCGTCCATAAGGCCCATGCCGCCGTGGATTTGAATAGCCTCATCGGCCACCATCGCCAGCACTTCGGAGGCTTTGAGTTTGGCCATCGCCATGTCGCTGTCGGTGCATTCGCCCTCGTCGAATTTCGAACCGGCGTCCCATGTGAGCAATTCGGCTGCTTTGAGTTCCATCGCCATGTCGGCCAACTTGAAAGACACGCCCTGAAACTTGCCAATCTGCTGACCGAACTGCTTGCGCTCGGCGGAATAGTTCACCGCGTGCTGGAAAGCACGGTCCGCGCGGCCCAGGCAGGTGGCGGCCACCTGCAGCCGCGTTGCGCCAAGCCAGTCGTTCGCAACTTCAAAGCCTTTGCCAACTTCACCCAGAATGTTTTCAGCCGGCACGCGGCAATCGTCAAACTCCAGAATGGCATTCGTATAGCCGCGGTGGGACACGTTGTTGTAGCCGTCGCGAACCGTAAAGCCAGGCGTATCTTTATCGACGAAGAAGGCCGTGATTTCCGCCTTCGGGCCGCGCGGGGTTTCCACCTCGCCGGACTTCATGAAGCAGATGGCGAACCCCGCAATATCCGCGTGGCTGATGAAGTGCTTGGTCCCGTTCAATATCCAGTCGGAATTGCTGCCCGCGCCTTGCTTGTTTCTGGCTGGTTTGGCGCTCGCCTTCATGCCGCGAAGGTCCGACCCTGCGCCCGGTTCGGTCATTGCGAGGCAATCCCACGTCTCACCCTTCAGGCAGGGATCAAGATACTTCGCTCGTTGTTCCGGCGTTCCAGCGCACAAGATGTTTGAAGGGCGGGCTACGCATGTCCAATGCAGCGCATAATTGGCGCGGCCAAGTTCTTTTTCGTAGAGCAGCCAAGTGAGCGTATCCAAGCCACCACCGCCGAATTCTTCGGGGATGTTGGCCGCATAAAGCCCTGCCTCCATCGCCTTTTTCTGCAGCTCGCGCACGAGGTCCATTTCGAGCACGCCGGAGCGTTCGATCTCTTCCTCATGGGGATAGAGTTCATTCTCCACGAAAGCGCGAGTGGTTTCGATTATGAGGGTTTGTTCTTGGGTGAGTGAGAAATTCATTATAGCTTTCCAAAAGCATCAGCATGCCGGACGTCACCATGCTGTCCGGTCAGACAACCGGGCTTGAGTTCCAACGCGAGGAAATTGTCCCCTTCATAGGGCGAGTTAAAGTTCTTTGCTGCCACGGTGGTAAACCCAAAGCGCTCATAATATTCACGATCACCCAAGACGAATATCGCCTCCCACCCTTTGACCGCCAGATGTTTCAAACTGCGGTTTACTAGATCACTTCCAGCGCCCTGTCCTTGATAGGGCGGAGCAACGGAAAGCGGCGCCAAGGCCAAGGCCCAAACAGGTGCTTGCACCGTGGAATAAGCGATGTGACCGATGATCCGGCCGTCAATCTCACACACCATTTCCAACGCCATGTCGCCGTCATTTCGCAGCGCCAACACAAGTTCGGCTTCTGCCGGATTTTGAAATGCATCGCGCAAAAGCGAAGTTACAGCTGATGCGTCACTGCTCTGAAACAGTCTGGTGTCATGCGTCATTGGCCGCCGTTGCTTTCAATCGCGCTTCGTAAGCCGTGAGCAGTTTGCCCGCGCCCCAGCCTTTCCCGCCGTCCCCTTTTGCCAAGACCTTCATAATACCCGTCAGGTTTTCATCGCGGATGCGTTCGAGGTCGCGAATCGAGTGTTGGCCTGATTGCGCGTCGGACTGGTCGGCGATCTTGTCGATCAGCGCATCGTCCAGTTCAGGGACGTTCATCAGCTTAGTCCACGGCAGGCTCATCGTGGGGCCAAATTGTTCGATGAAATGACGCATGCCCGCTTCGCCGCCGGCGATGCGATACGTCTCGAACAGGCCCATCTGCGCCCAGCGCATTCCGAAGCCATAGCGCATGATGTTGTCGAGTTCTTCGGTCGTGCAAACATCATCGCGGATCAACCACAACGCCTCGCGCCATACGGCCTCCAGCAAACGGTCGCCGACAAAGGCGTCGATCTCCTTGCGGATGGTAATCGGCTTCATGCCGATCTGTTCGTAGGCCGCGTGCGCCCGCTCGATTGTTTCGCCACTGGTGCGCACACCGCCGACAATTTCAACGATAGGCAGCAGATAGACAGGGTTATACGGGTGTGCCACGAACATGCGCTCGGGCTGCATCATCTTGGCCTGAATGTCGGTGGGTAAAAGGCCGGACGTGGATGAGCCGATCAGCGCGGTTTCCGGCGCAGCGGCGTCGATCTGCATATGAACCTTTTGTTTAAGTTCGATGCGTTCGGGGACGGATTCCTGAATCAGATCAGAATCTTCCACCGCTTCCTCAATGCTGGATACGAAGGTCAGCTTTCCCAGCTTCGGCTTAGGCGCATCGGTCAGCATGTCGAAGGCGCGGGTGGCGTTGGCCATCACTTCGCCAACGATGCGCTCGGCATCGGGGTGCGGATCGAAGATCTTGCAATCGAGCCCGTTCAGCACAAATCGCGCCGCCCATGCTCCACCGATGACACCGCCTCCGATGGCTGCTGTTTTTCGGATTGTCATGCTGTCGGTGCTCGCTTCGTCAGGTTAAGTTGCTTTCGCACTTCGGCTGGCCTCATCACCTTCGCGCCCATGTTCTCGATGATTGTCACAGCACGCTCAACCAGCTGTGCGTTCGTGGCCAGCACGCCACGGTCGAGCATGAGGTTGTCTTCTAGCCCAACGCGGACATTGCCGCCTGCAAGCACGGACGCAGCGACGTAAGCCATCTGATCGCGACCCAGTGAGAACGCGCTCCAGTTCCAGTCAGCCGGTACGTTGTTCACCATCGCCATAAACGTGTTCAGGTCGTTGGGTGCACCCCACGGCACGCCCATGCAGAGTTGCACCAGCGCGTCTTCGGCCAGCACGCCCTCTTTCACCAGTTCTTTGGCAAACCAAAGATGACCTGTGTCGAAGGCTTCGATCTCCGGCTTCACGCCCATCTCGGTCATCATGCTGCCCATCGCGCGCAGCATGCCGGGCGTGTTGGTCATCACGTAGTCGGCCTCGGCAAAATTCATCGTGCCACAATCAAGCGTGCAGATTTCCGGCAGGCATTGGCGCACGTGTTCCACACGCTCGCTTGCACCGATCATGTCGGTCGCCGCCTCTTGCACAGGCAGCGGGTTTTCCACATCGCCAAACACCATGTCGCCGCCCATTCCAGCGGTGAGGTTCAGCACCACATCCACTTGCGCATCACGGATGCGGTCGGTGACCTCGCGGTAGAGTTCAAGGCGACGGCTGGGCGTCCCACTATCAGGGTCGCGAACGTGGCAATGCACCACCGCTGCGCCTGCCTTGGCGGCGTCAATGGCGGAGTTCGCAATTTGCTCTGGAGAGCGAGGAACGTGAGGGCTTTTGTCTTGCGTCGACCCAGAGCCTGTAACGGCGCAAGTGATGAAGACGTGGCGGTTCATGGTCAGCGGCATAGTGGCTATCTTTGTTCAATCGCAGGCTGGGCGAGGTTGGGAAATCAGCGCGTCAAACGCAATCGAAAAGAACGCATTTTGGACCGCTTTCGCACAATGAAGATTAAACCTCGTTCTGAGGCGGTCGCCACGCCATTAGATCAATTCGCCCATCCGCCAGAGCTTGCTCGACCCCGTTGAGCGCATCGGCCAAGCGCTCATCGACGATGTGGAGATATTGCGTCCAATCGGCGTAGCCGGAAACAGGCTCCGCTCCATCGGATATGCCGCGCAGTCCGATGAGCGGAATGTTGCTGGCATGGCAGGCGCGGGCGATTGACCACGTTTCCATATCCACCATATCGGCGTCGATGGTGCGATATGCATCGCCGGAAACCACATTCGCGCCCGTGCTTAGCCGGGCGGGGCGCAAGCCTTCAACGCTTGGCGCCAGCGGAATCTCTGCAGGCAGACCGAGAAAAGGCGTCTCGCCCTTAGGAAAGCCAAAGGCGGACGCGTCCATATCGCGATAGGATACATGCGAAACCTGATAGACTGCGGCTTGTTCCAGTGTCGCCGAACCTGCGCTACCAAGCGAGATGACGAGATCAGGCCGCTGGTTGCTATTCGGTGTCGTAGCCAGTCTTGCGGACAGTGTAATTGCGGCTTCCACAGGGCCAACACCGCAAATCAGCGGGTCGATCATGGCTTGAAGCGCGGGGCCATATTCCGCCCGCGTCGCCATAACCGGCAACACCGTAAAGCCAGCGATCTTTTTCAGGTTGCACATCTTCTCTCTCAACGTGATTTAACAAACCCGCCAGCGGCTTGCGACAGAGCGCCTGTTGGCATTTTTGGTACTGGGCGTCATACAGTGCGTGCAACCAAATCACCTTTCAAGCCGTTTGCGCTTTACCGATCCACCGCAGCGAAAGCCCGTCTCTCATGCAATACCTTATCGCCTATATCGCTACACTGATTGTTTTCTTCATCATTGATTTCATTTGGCTCGGCACGGTGGCGCAGAGCTTTTATCAAAAGCAAATTGGTCCGCTTTTGCTGGACGAATTTCGCATCGGCGTCGCTGCAGCGTTTTACTCGGTATACATTATTGGCATTGTCTACTTTGCGATCCGCCCGGCGCTGGAAGCGAATAATCTTGGGCTTGCATTGCTGAACGGCGCACTTTTCGGCTTTTTCTGCTATGCCACCTACGATTTTACAAACCTCGCCACGCTGAAGGGCTATACGACCACCGTGGCACTGGTGGACATTACTTGGGGCACGTTTTTGACGGCCAGTTCTGCGTTTCTGGGCGCCTGGATAACCCGCGCTATCTCAGGCTGATCGGCCAAGTTTTCTGGGGGACTTTCGATGTTTGCACGCTTCTTTTTCGCGCTCTTTTTGGCGATAGCCAGCCTCTCATTCGCCACATATAACAGCGCATTTGCGCAAGATGCAGCGCAGCCGAGCGGTCCCATCCAGACTGACGATAAGACTGAAGCAGACTCCGCCATTCGGGACCGTCTGCGCGAAATCTATCGCGAAATTGCGGAGTTCAGAAACATCTTCGTCACCGTTCAATCTGGTGTCGTAACCATCAAAGGACGTGTGCTGGAAACCACCGATGTGGAACGAGCAGCCGAACTTGCAGCACGGGTTGATGGCGTGGTGTCGGTGAATAATCAGGTTTCGGTGGAAACCTCGGTTGAGAAGCGCATTGCGCCTGCGTTGGAGCGCTTTATGGCGCGGGTCAATCAGGTTGTCGCCTTTCTGCCTTTGCTGGCGATTGCCGTGGTGGTGTTTGCGGTAATCGCTCTGTTCGGTTTCATGATAGCGCGAATGCGCCGCCCTTGGGATTCGCTGACGCCCAATCGTTTTGTCTCCGACCTGTTGCGCCAGATCATACGGCTGGCGTTTCTGATTATTGGCCTTGTGATTGCGCTCGACATTATGGGGGCAACTGCACTGCTTGGAACGATTGTCGGCGCTGCCGGTATTTTCGGTCTGGCAATTGGCTTTGCCGTGCGAGACACCGTGGAGAACTATATCGCATCAATCCTGCTGTCGTTCCGCCAACCATTCCGTCCGAAAGACTATGTGGATGTGGAGGGTCGCGAAGGCTCTGTCATCGCGCTCACCTCGCGTGCAACAATACTGATGACGGCGGACGGCAACCATGTTCGCATACCAAACTCCACGGTGTTCAAGAGCACGATCACAAACTATTCGCTCAATCCGGAACGGCGGTTTGATTTTCAACTTGGGGTGCAGACTGACGATCCTCAAACCGCTGTCACGCTTGGAGTGGAAACGATTTCCGCGCTGAGTTTCACGCTCAAAGATCCTGCACCGGATGGATGGATTAAAGAGATCGGGCCATCATCCGTCGAAATCTGGCTCGGCGGTTGGGTGAACCAGAGCGAGACGAGCTTGCTGAAAGCCAAAGGCGAGGCCATTCGCAAGGTGCTGGCTGCATTTAAGGCCGCAGGCATTGATGTACCAGCGCCGACGTATCGTGTGGCCATGGATGGTGAGGTCAAAGCGACCGGCAAGAAACCGGCTAAAGCGCCAACCCGAAAAGCAACGGCCAAGGCTGCCGCTATCAAAGAGACTGAGGGTGACGTATCAGCGGATACAGTGATCGACCAAAAGATTGATGAGCAAATTCGCCAGTCGCAGGGCCAAGACCTGCTCAACAGCGATGCGCAGCAGGAAATTGGCTGAAACAAGCGGGCGTGTACGCAGACCGGGGAAGCCGGTTAACTATTTTGAAACCAAAGATGACGGGTTGCGTATATCGAAAGTTAAACCCTTTTGGAGACGCTCCCTATGAAACTTCTAAAATCGCTCACCATCGCGGCATTTGCCGTTACCACACTTGCAGCATCTGCATTTGCAGCAGGTCACACGAAAACCGTTGTTGAAACCGCCATTGCATCACCAGACCATAAAACGCTGGTCGCGGCGGTTAAAGCAGCTGGACTGGTTGAAACGCTTTCCGGCGATGGCCCGTTTACGGTGTTCGCTCCCATCGATGCAGGCTTCGCTGAACTGCCAGCCGGAACCGTGGAAACACTGTTGAAGCCGGAAAACAAAGCCATGCTGCAAAAGGTGCTAACCGCGCATGTGGTTGCAGGCAAAATTATGGCTGGTGATTTGATTTCCAAAATTGAAAAGCATGGCGGCTATCTGAACATCAAAACCGTGAGCGGAGATGTGATCACCGCTCGCGTGGACAGCAAAGGCGTCTACATTTTTGACGAATCGGGGGGTGTTTCGCGCGTAACGACTGCTGATGTGGAAAGCTCCAACGGCGTAATTCACGTTGTGGACGATGTGCTCGTTCCAAAGTGATCTTTGTTTGAAGTGATCTAAGCATAAAGGCATCTGACTTTTGTCTGACAATGAGGGCCGTACCAGCGATGGTGCGGCCCTTATCACATCCGCTTTCATCACCACAATTTGAGCGCCCGCCCCTGCAAACGTGACCAAGGGCACACTATTTCGAGCTGTGAAGCATGATAGTGTATGCGCTTGAACAGGAGAACTACCATGAAACGTCAGATTCTAACCCGCCGCCAGATGCTGTTTTCCTCCGGTGCTGCAATGGTTGGCCTTTCCATGATTGGCCTACCCGGAACACGTGTTGCGCAAGCCGCTAACGACCCTCTCGCCATGGCAACGACTTTTGGCCACGACCTCGTGCCTGCCACTATAGAGCCCATTGAGAAGTCTGATGATGAATGGAAGAAGCTGCTCTCCGCAGACGCGTTTGATGTGTTGCGCAAACACGGCACGGAATATCCGTTCACCAGCCCGCTGAACGATGAAAAGCGCGCTGGCACTTATGCCTGCGCTGGCTGCGATCTGCCGCTTTATCGCTCGGAAACGAAATTCGACAGCGGCACGGGCTGGCCAAGTTTTTATGAGGCTATCAAAGGCACGGTTGGTACGGACACAGATTTCAAGCTGTTCTATTCCCGCACGGAAGTTCATTGCATCCGCTGCAAAGGCCATCAGGGCCATATTTTCGCCGATGGTCCCGAGCCAACAGGCAACCGCCATTGCATCAATGGTGTTGCTTTGAAGTTCACCCCAGATGAAACGCAGAGCGGCTGAGCCACAAATAAAAAGGCCGGATCAAAAATGATCCGGCCTTTTTGAACGATAATTGGAACTCCTAACGGGCGTCCACATCCTCAATCAGTTTACCCGTGTAAATCACAGGCCCAGTCGCAACACCTTCCGGCGCACCGCCCTGCGGCTCCACTGAAATCGCTAGCAAATCCCCGCTCTTTGCAGACAGGTCGCCGAGATCAATAGCGCCTTCGCCAACAAGGCCAACCGAGACAGCTTTTTGGCCTTCTGGCACATACCACAATTCAAGGCTCTTGCCGTCCGGACGTTCAACGCCGAGGCTGCGGACCAATACTGCACCGGTTTCCGCGTTCACCTTCACGATCAATGCAGGCTGGTCTGCATTTGCGTTGACGACCGCGATGTATTCCTTACCGCTCTGCATTGCAGGCGTTTCTCCGCCTGCCACCTGCTCTTGAGCGGGCGCGCCGCCCTTTAGAGCCGTATCGACACGCGAGCGGGCATCGTCGTTGACCAGCAAAAAGCCAAGACCCAGAGCCGCCAGCGAGGCCGCGATTGCACCAAAGCGCCAGCGCGACCGGCTGCGCTCTACCGCGCCTGCATTATCGTTTGCCGCGCGCGGTTTGGCTGCTTCGGCTACGGCGCTGGATGGCGTCTCGCGATCGGTTCTAGTTGAAACGCCTGCCTGCGAAGCTCCGAGAGCAGCACCTGTTGCTAGTTGGGTGACGTTCGTGCGCTGCACCGCATCGGCCAAACCAAGACCGCCTTGTCGCTGATCGTTATCCGGCAAAGCGCTTTCGATTTTTGCCCACACATCGTCGCCGGGAATGACCGGTGAAACCGTGCTGCTCAAATCGCCAAACATCTTTTGCCAAAATGACACGTCAGCCTGTGCGGTCGGGTCGCTTTCGACCACCGCTTCAAAAGCCGCGCGTTCGGCTGCGCTTAGCGTACCGATGACGTATTCGGCCGCGTCCAGTTGTTCTTCTTGCCTGCTCATGCTTTCTCCAAACAGGTGCGCAGAGCCAAAAGGCCCCGCCGTAAACGGGTTTTAATCGTGCCGATGGGCGCGTCGAAGCGCTCCGCCAGCTCTTCGCGCGAATAGCCTTCATAGTAAGCTAAAAGGACGTACTGCCGAACGTCGCTTTTCATCTCTCCAAGGCAAATTCGCAGCGTTTCAAGATCTTCAAACCCAACTTGCTGGGCGTCTTGTCCGCCCAATCTGAAAATTTCTTCTTCATCGCCCGGCTCATCGACTGTCGTTTCGGGCCGTGTGGCGCGGATGATGTCGATGGCGCGGTTTCGCGCAATCGTGGCCATCCAAGTAATTGGACGCCCGTAGGCAGGGTCATAGCTTCCGGCCTTTTGCCAGATTTTCAGGAACACATCCTGAAGCACGTCCTCAGATTTCTCACGGTTCTTCAGGATACGTAAAATGACCCCAAAGAGTTTTGCGGACGAGCGTTCGTAAAGCGTTTTAAACGCGATGCGATCACCACTGGCCGTCTTCGACAAAAGGTCTTCGAGCGGAACAAGTTCTTGATTCATAAAGAGGCGGGCTCTTGTGTTTGGCACGGCCATAGGGGGCTCCTCACTATAGTCCTCACCCTAGAAGGTTGGCAACGTGAAGGAATACGGGAGACAGGCCGCTTGGGTTTTCGCCTTTTTGTGAATTTTTAAACTTTCAGCGCTGCATTCACCGCCTGCGTGATTTCTGCAACACCCGCCGTGCCGCCCCGTTCTGTGGAGACGAGCGACCCATCGGCATAGGCAGCATCCACGGCATCGACGACCAATTGCGCTGCTTTGCCCGCCAGCGGATCGTCATGTTCGTCTGCCAGCCATTCCAGCATCATCGCGCCTGACAGGAACATGGCAGTTGGATTGGCCTTCCCGCTGCCGGCGATATCGGGTGCGGAACCATGGCAGGGCTGAAAGACTGCGTGGTCATCGCCGATATCCGCAGACGGCGCCATGCCGAGGCCGCCGATCAGACCCGCACCGAGGTCGGAGAGAATGTCGCCATACATGTTTTCTGTGACCATCACATCATAGATCCACGGGCGTTTGACCATTTCCAGCGCAACCGCATCCACATACCCATAGCGACGCCTTATTTCGGGATATGCCCTGCTTGTCTCGTCGAAAACATCGCGGAAGAAGGCCATGGATTTGAAGACGTTGGCTTTGTCCACGCAGGTGAGTTCTCCCACATGCCCCTTGGCTTTGCGCCTCTGCGCGAGCCGGAAGGCGAAATCGGAAACACGGCGTGTGCCTTCGCGGGTGATAAGCTGTGTATCGGTCGCTTCGTTCTCGCTGCGTGTGCCTTTGCCGACAGACGCGAACAACCCTTCGGTCGATTCGCGGATGAGCACGAAATTAAGCGCGTCGCCACGAGGGTCTTTTAGAGGACCGCCAACGCCCGGAATGGACCGCACAGGGCGTACACCTGCATAGAGGCCGAGGATAAAACGCAGTTCGATTTGCGGTATGATTTCCGTGCCGTCCGGATAGCGCACCGCCGGATCGCCCATGGCCGCCAGCAAGATCGCATCTGCGGAGCGGCAGGCGGTGACCGTTGCTTCCGGCAGGCTTTCGCCGGTTTTCTGATAGGTTGCAGCCCCCGCTTCCAGCCAAATTTCGCGCAAGGGCTGCGCGCCGGCAGCCGTCACAGCGCGTTGAAGAAGTTCAACGCAGGGTTTGGTGATTTCAGTGCCAATGCCGTCTCCTGGCAGAATTGCGATTTCATAAGGGGATGGCATGGTGCGCACCTGTTTGTGGTTTTGCTCTTACTTTCTTTTCACGGCATGTTGGCGCAGTAGCAAGCCCTGATTCCCTGCCACTTTTTTATTGCCCACATTTCCTGCAAGCGAGACGCATCGTGACCGTTCGTCGACTGAGCGAAAACATCATCAACCAGATTGCCGCCGGTGAAGTTATCGAGCGGCCCGCCAGTGTTGTGCGAGAATTGCTTGATAACGCTGTGGATGCGGGTGCGACGCGTATCGACATCGTAACCGCAGGTGGCGGGAAAAAGCTCATCCGTGTCACCGATAACGGACGCGGCATGACACGGGATGACTTGGCGCTTGCAGTGGAGCGTCATTGCACCTCGAAATTGACTGATGATCTCGCAGCCATCAATTCGCTTGGTTTTCGCGGCGAAGCGCTGCCATCTATCGGTTCGGTGGCACGGCTTACCATTCGCTCGCGGGCGCAAGGTTCGTCGGAAGGCTGGGAGATTGGTGTCGAAGGCGGCAAAGAAATTGCAATCAAACCGGCTGCGCTGACAAATGGCACGGTGGTGGAAGTGGCCGATCTGTTTTTCGCCACCCCGGCCCGGCTCAAATTCCTAAAGACCGACCGTGCTGAGGCCAACGCAATCACCGATACCGTCAAGCGCATCATCCTTGCCCATCCGCAGATACATTTTGCGCTTTCAGGCAGTGACAGGCAGGCGCAGGACTATCCAGCTGTTGCCGGAGACGAAGCCTTTGCCAAAAGGCTTGAACAGGTTTTGGGCCGGGAATTCATCGACAACGCGCTCGCCATCGACGCAGAGCGCGAAGGCGTGCGGCTTACAGGGCATGCAAGTCTGCCGACTTTCAATCGTGGCAATCAGTTGCACCAGTTTCTGTTCGTCAACGGCCGCCCTGTGCGCGACAAGCAACTCACAGGTGCCGTGCGCGGGGCGTACATGGATCATCTTCCGCGGTATCGCCATCCGGTTCTGGCGCTTTACATCGACATCGACCCAGCGCTTGTGGACGTGAACGTGCATCCAGCCAAGGCCGAGGTGCGGTTTCGAGATGCGGGACTGGTTAAAGGTTTGATCGTCGGTGCGTTGCGCGAGGCCATTCATCAAGCGGGCCATCGTGCCTCCACTGAAGGCGGAAGCGCGATGCTGGCTGCCCTTCGCCCTCAGGCTCAACCGGGGGGGGCGTCCAGCAATTCGTTTGGGGGAATGTCTGCGCCACCGCCGAACAGACCCCAGAACTACGATTGGCAAAACTCGCCCAATAGGCCGACTGATGCGGCAAACGGCTTTGCAGAACAATCGCAAGCCGGTTTCGACATGACCGGTGCACCGTCTGCGGATGTGCGAGCTCCGATTGATGAGCCGGAACATCTCACCGCGCAGCCACTTGGTGCGGCGCGAACGCAAGTGCATGAAAATTACATCATCGCGCAGACGGACGATGGCATGGTCATCGTCGATCAGCACGCGGCCCACGAACGCCTTGTCTATGAACGCATGAAGGCGCAATTGGCGCAAAGCGGCATCGCGGGGCAAGGTTTGTTGATCCCCGAAATCATCGACATGCCCGAAGAAGATGTAAACCGCCTGACAGAGCACGCAGAAGCCCTACAGCGGTTTGGGCTTTCAATCGAAGCCTTCGGTCCAGGTGCCATTGCGGTGCGCGAAACACCAGCGATTTTGGGCGAGGTCAATTGCGAAAAACTGCTGGCCGATCTGGTGGATGAAATTGCGGAATGGGGTTCGGCTTCTCTGGTGGGCGAGAAAATCGACCACGTTGCCGCCACCATGGCCTGCCACGGTTCGGTGCGTTCAGGCCGCAGACTTTTGCCTGATGAAATGAACCAGCTTTTGCGCGATATGGAAGCGACACCGAATTCCGGTCAATGCAATCACGGGCGCCCGACCTACGTTGAATTGAAGCTATCTGACATTGAGCGCCTGTTCGGCAGGACTTGAATTTGGCGCCTGTTCGTGGCCTTTTAAAACCTTGGAGGAGAGCCAAGTTATGTTGAAGAAACTGTCCGTTGACGGTCCCGGCGAAGCGAAAATCCGCTTTCTGGAATCCGGCTACCAAGTTCTAGTGCCCGGCACATTCGTTCGCTGCGCGGTGACCGGCAAGGCCATTCCACTGGATGAGTTGAAATATTGGAGCTTCGACCGGCAGGAAGCGTATATCGACGTGGAAGCCTCGTTTGCGGCGGAAGAAAAAGCGCGGAGCTAGGCAAGAGTCTTTTCGCGGTTTGCCCTACGAATAGCTTTTGCCTGCGCTATCATTTTTTCCAGCAAGCCTTCCACTGTTCGCGGATTATCAAACGTCAGATGAATGCGTAAAGGGTGGCTTTGCGTGTGTAATAGTTCTTGTGCCCCCCCCATGCGGCGCAAGCGAATGTGATCTTTTTCAGTCGTCACCAGAACAAGTTTTTCCGCACTGGCATAAGACAACAGTTCGCGGCATTCTTCGGTGGAAAACGGATGATGGTCGTGAAAATTGCGCACTTCCACAATTTCCGCACCCGCCTGTTCGAGACTGATGTGGAACTTCTTGTTGTCTGCCAGACCTGAAAAAGCGAGCACACGACGGCCTTCGAAATCCTGCGGGTTGTCGATGGAGATCTGCGCTTCAAGGATGGGCTTTGCAGCGCGGGCCGCCTTGCGGATCACCTGCGCAGCACCCGGAGCCTTTCCGATCAGCAATACAGCGTCACTTGCTAACAACTGGATGCCGAGATTAGCGCGAACCGGACCAGCTGGAATGCAAAAGCCATTGCCTATCCCCCGCCGTGCATCGACCACAGCCAGCGAGAAATCCTTGTGGAGGCTGGGGTTTTGAAAACCATCATCCATGATGATGATGTCGACCCTTTGCTCAACCAAAAGCGCTGCTCCCGCTGGTCGATCGGCAGCAACAACCGTGGGCGCTTGCTGCGCCAGAAGAAGAGGCTCGTCGCCGACATCTTTGGCGTTATTCTTTTCCGTATCAACTAGCGTAGGCGTATTGACCGAACCACCATAACCCCGGCTCAAAAAGCCATGCTTCAGTCCCATATCTTTCACTATGCGGCCCAGCGCCAAGGCGGTTGGTGTCTTGCCCGCACCGCCAGTGATGAAGTTGCCTACACACACAACAGGCACGTCAGCCATGTTGCTCGCCTTCTGCGTCATGCGTTTGGCGGCTACGCGACCATAGATGAAGCCAAGGGGAGAAAGCGCCCATGCGGGCACTCCAGCTTTGGTGAACCAAAAAGGAGGCGCTTCGCTCATTTAGCGGCTCCAGAGGCATTGCTTGCACTCGCGGCACGGTTTTTATGCTGCTGCAACCCGACCTGTACGCGCAGGGGCATGATGTAGGCGTCTAACGACAGGGTTGTACGTTCCAACGCGCCAGTCATGCCATCGACTGTTTCGCGTGCAGCGTCGCGCATCATTTCAAGATCGCTTCGCTTACGCAGCAAATGCAGGACGTGACTTGCCAGCATGTTCTCGTCGCTCACCAGACGCGCACCGCCAGCATCAAGCAATTTTTGATAGGTCTCGCGGAAGTTTTGAACATAGCGGCCAGAAAGAATGGCAGCACCGGTCATGGCAGGCTCGATTGGGTTTTGCCCCCCTTCTGCTGCGAGCGATTTGCCCATGAAGGCAATTTCCGAAAGGCGCAGATAAAGGCCCATTTCGCCGATGGTGTCACCAAGAAAGACATCTGTATGCGAACCGATAGACTTACCAGACGAGCGGGTAACGACATTGAGCCCTTGTGCTTGCAGTTCCTCTTCGACTTCACGCGAGCGGTCTGGATGGCGCGGCACGATGATCGTCAACAGTCCCGGCGCGTGGCTGGCCACCATGCGATGCACTCTGCCCATTATGGCCTCTTCGCCGCGATGGGTGGAAACAGAGACCCAAGTTGGGCGGTCTTGAATTTGGGACTTTATCTTCGCCAGAACTCTCTCATCAACTTGCGGCACACCAACGTCTGTTTTCAGATTGCCAGCCACCGAAACCCAAGGCGCACCGAGCGAACGAAAGCGTTCGCCGTCGGTCTCAGATTGCGCGATAACCTGCGAAAGCTGGCCAAAAATCGCCTGCGCCAGCGCGGGGCGCTTTTGCCATCGGCGGTTTGAGCGGTCGGACATACGGGCGTTGACGAGTATCTGCGGCACGTTGCGCTTGGCGAGTTCCGAGATTGTCATTGGCCAGATTTCGCTTTCCGCGAAAATCACCAGATCAGGTTGCCAATGGTCGAGAAAACGGCGCACGGCGCGTTTAACATCCATCGGCACATATTGGTGGATGGTCCGCTCGGACAGGCGGTCTTCGGCAATCGAAGCCGACGTGACGGTGCCGGTGGTAAAAACCAGATTAATGCCAAAGCTTTCCATGCGTTTGATGAGCGGCATGATTGCAAGCGATTCGCCCACGCTTGCGGCATGAAGCCAGACCAATGGGCCTTCGGGGCGTTTCCAGCTTGCATAACCGTAGCGTTCGGCTCGACGGCTGCGGTCCTCTTTACCCTTGCGGGCACGGGCGCGCAAAAACGGGCCAGAAAACGGATACAAAATCGATCCGACACCGCGGTAAAGCATCAAGGCGGTTCTGGCCCAGAAATCTGCCAAAGATACGTTTCCTGTCATGCTTGCCGATGCATCGTGCAGCGGTGAGATTTGTCTTCGGCCTGGACGGCTTTAGCCGTTTTCCGGGTCCAACAACCTGTGCAGATGAGCCACGTAATAGCGCATATGGGCATTGTCGACCGTTGATTGGGCTTTGGCTTTCCATGCCGTACGGGCCGACTCAAAATCTGGATAGACACCAACAATGTCAATCTCGTCCAAATTCCGAAAACGGTTGCTCGTCAGACTTTCCAATTCGCCGCCGAACACGAGGTGCAGCAATTGTTTTTCTTGTTTTTCACTCATCAGATGGCTCCAAAATAAGGTGAGATTAGGCTTGGCGCTGTTTATTCATGGCGCGACGGGCGAGATCAAGCATTTCATCGTGATGATCCGCATTCGATGCCACTAGCGAGCCTTGACGGGTGGACGGGCAATTATAGCTCAGCGCTTTTGAGCGCATGTCCGTTAGCCGACCACCAGCCTCGTGAACGATCAGATCCGCCGCTGCCAAGTCCCAGTCGCGGGCTGAACCGCGAGCGAGTGCGACGTCGATTTCGCCCATCGCAACCATAGCCAGACGCCATGCGAGGGAGGGTATGAACGGCGTTTTTTCAACTGCACGGTCCGCGAAGTCTTCCGTAGCGTTGAGGAAAGGGCGCGGGCCGGTCATGATCAGCGTGTCCGTCGGTGCGCGAACGCTGGCGGTTCCGCCATCAAGCATTGTGCCAACGCCGAGCGCAGCGCTCAGCGTTTGTTGCAGGACGGGCGCGACCAGAACACCAACGACCGGACGGTTATCTTCAACCACAGCAATGGAAACGCACCAGCGGTCCATGCCGTTGATGAAGCCGCGTGTGCCGTCAATTGGGTCCACCACAAACGTGCGCAGCGCACCCAGCCTTTCGTCGCTATCTTCCGTCTCTTCCGACAACCAACCGTAGTCAGGTCGCGCCTCGAGCAGCTTCTCTTTCAAAAAAGCATCCACCGCGAAGTCAGCTTGCGAAACGGGGCTATCGCCCTCTTTCCACCAGACTTCCGGGTCCTTTCCGAAATAGGAAAGCGCGATTGCACCAGCTTCGCGGCCCAGCTCTTCGACCAGTTTCAAGTCTTTGCGGTTGGGTTCAGCGTCCGGCAATAGTCAGGCCTTCAATGGCAATGGCTGGCGTGTGGATGCTGCCCTGCGTGTCGATTTCGCTTGCTGGCTCCAACCGCTTAAACATGTCTTTGAGATTGCCTGCGATGGTGATTTCGCTCACCGCATAGGTGAGTTCACCGTTCTCGATTCGAAAGCCGCTGGCACCGCGCGAGTAGTCGCCCGTTACCATATTTACGCCTTGCCCGATCAGCTCTGTTACCAAAAGACCGGATTTCGTGTCAGCAATCATCTGCGCCAACGAACGCTGCCCAGCGTCGAGCGTCAGGTTTGTTGTACCAGGGCTGGTGCTGGAGCCAGAGCGGTTGGCGCGACCGTTGGTTGCAAGACCAAGTTCGCGGGCGGTGGCACTATCAAGAAGCCAGTTTTGTATCACACCACCATCAATCAGCGGCAGATCTTCAAGCGCCACGCCCTCGCCGTCAAAGGGACGCGAAGCGAGGCCGCGCAACCGGTGAGGCCGATCTGTTACGCGCACTGTTTCGCTGAAAGCGGCCTCGCCCATCGCATCACGCAAAAACGATGTCTTACGCACAACCGATGCACCGTTCAGCGCGGAGACCATGTGACCAACCAATGATCGCGCCATGCGCGGCTCGAATATTATCGTTCCCTGCTGGGTAGGCAGCACTTGCGGCGACAGTCGTTTAACCGTGCGTTCGCCTGCTGTCTTTCCGATGGATTGAGGGTCGCGCAAGTCTTTTAAGTGGCGCTTGCTGTCAAAATCGTAATCCCGCTCCATGCCGGTTCCTTCGCCAGCCACGGCGGAGACGGACAAAGAATAGCGGCTGGCGGCGTAAGATCCGATGAAGCCGTGGCTTGTGGCCAAAACCGTGCCCCCAATAGAGCGGCCACATCCTGAACCAGAGGATTTGGTCACACCTTTGACGGCCAGTGCAGCCTCCTCGCATGCGCGTGCGCGCTCTGTCATTTCTTCGACGGTAAGGACCGTGTTGTCCAGCAGGTCTAAATCCGGAAACTGCTTGGCGAGACGCTCTTCGTCCGCCAATCCACCATAGGTGTTTTCAGGAGAGACTTTCGCCATTGCCACCGCACGCTCGGCCAATATCGCCGCATCGCCTCCGCGATTGGCCGACACACTTGCGGAACGGTTTCCGACAAACACTCGAAGTGAGAAAGCATCGTTTTCTGACGCGTCAATTTCTTCCACCGCACCATTTCGTATGTCCACCCCAGTTGATCGGCTGGAGGCTACAACCGCGTCGCCAGCGTCCGCACCAGCGCGTTTGGCGGCATCCACAAGCTCGATTGCACGGTCTTGCAGCGGTTTGAGATCGAAGTCGGAATCAGTGGGGTGGTTTTGCACGCTGGCGTTCTCGTTTTCTCGGCTATCACTGCATAAGCAGTGCGACCGTGCGCTTCAAGACTGACATTGCCGCACGCTTCATGCTATTGGCGAACAATGGCAACCAGCACCACCCTTTTCCTCGATGCGACCGTTCTTTTGGGCGGTGCGGTAATTGCCGCGCCGTTGTTCAAAAAGATCGGGCTTGGCACCGTTCTGGGCTATTTGTTCTTGGGTATTTTGCTCGGCCCCGTCATCAATTTCATCCATGATGGAGAAAGCGTTTTGCATGTAGCCGAACTCGGTGTTGTGTTGCTGTTGTTTATCGTTGGCTTGGAACTGAAGCCTGCGCAGTTATGGAACATGCGCAGCGAGATTTTTGGGCTTGGCGCGTTGCAAGTATTTGTCAGCGGCGTTGTGATCGCAGCGCTCTCTCTGCCTTTTGGCGTAGGGCTTTCCACCGCCATCGTAATCGGCTTTGGCCTAGCGCTTTCCTCAACAGCTTTTGCACTACAGTTGCTGGAAGACGCGCGCGAACAGCACACACCGCACGGCAAACGCGCCTTTTCGATTCTGCTGTTTCAAGACATCGCCATCGCACCACTGCTGATTATGGTCGCAGTGTTGGCGGCTGGCTCTATGGAGCTTTCGATGGAAAGCGCAAAGCTGGTGGCCATCGCAGTTGCCAGCCTGATAGGCTTGGTGCTTGTGGGCCGCTATGCATTGAACCCACTGTTTGGAATCATCGCCAACACAGGTGCGCGTGAAGCGATGATTGCAGCTGCCTTGTTCATCGTGATGGGTGCCGCACTGCTGATGAACTATGCCGGACTTTCCATGGCAATGGGCGCTTTCATCGCGGGTGTAATGCTCGCAGAATCCTCCTATCGCCATGAGCTTGAAGCCAATATCGAGCCGTTTCGTGGAATTTTACTGGGGCTGTTTTTCATTGCCGTTGGGCTATCGGTCGACCTATCCACTGTGTTAGAAAACTGGCTGATTATCGCGCTTCTGGTGCCAGCACTTCTGACGGTAAAGGCGGCCATTCTTTATGGACTTTGCAGGGCATTCGGGTCACCGCACAACATCGCGGTCAAGGTTGCAGCAGTGCTGCCGCAGCACGGTGAATTCGGGTTCGTGCTGTTTTCCGCTGCCGCCTCGGCCGCTCTGCTGGACAGGGAACAAGCGTCTCTATTGATCGCTATCGTTACGCTTTCGATGGTGCTGACGCCGCTTTGCGTGAAGCTGGGTTCAATGCTGGTTTCTGAATCGCAGCACGAACATATGGAAGAAGACTTCGAAGGCGCGGAAGGGTCGCGCATTCTGATGATCGGTTTTTCTCGGTTAGGGCAAGTGACCGCTCAAACACTGCTGGCGGGAGGCTGCGAAGTGACTATTCTCGACACCAGTGCCGAGCGTATTCGCAATGCTGCGAAGTTTGGTTTCCGCATTTATTTCGGCGATGGCACCCGCAAAGATGTGCTTCGGGCGGCAGGCATAGAAAAAGCAACAATGGTCGCCGTTTGCACCAACAAGGTGGAGGTCACCAACCGCATCGTGGATTTGATCCGTAATGAATATCCCGACATCAACCTGTATGTGCGTTCTTACGACCGTGCCCATGCGCTGGAACTGCTCACCAAAGATGTGACATTCCAAATTCGCGAAACATTTGAATCGGCGCTCAAAATGGGTCGGGCATTGTTGGAGGGTTTGGGGCATTCCGCCGAGGACGCGCAATTGATCATCAACGATGTGCGTCGGCGTGACCTGGAACGCTTGCGGATTCAGGCTCGGGAAGGTTCAATTATGGCGGGCTCCGAGAACCTTCACATTAAACCCGTGCCCGAACCCTTGGTGCAGCCGCGCCAAGAGGCTCAGCCTTTGGACGAGAAAACGGAGCAGGCGCTTCAGGGTGACGACGACACTGCGGACGCCAAGGCATGAGCGCTGCGACGGCGGTCGAGCGCGGAAAATTCTTAACCGGTAGCACAATGCGCCATGTGATCGTGATGACGTTGACGGCATCGGCGGGCCTCGTCTCGGTCTTCTTCATCGACGCACTGAACCTTTTTTACATCTCGCTGCTGGGCCAACAGGCGCTGGCGGCGGCGGTGGGCTATGCCACTACTATCCTGTTCTTTTCCTTTTCCATCGGCATCGGCATGTCGATTTCTGCTTCTGCGCTTGTGTCACGCGCCATTGGTGCTGGAGAAACAGAACGGTCGAGGAAAATGGCGACAACCGCGCTGATTTATCTGGCCGTGGCTATGGTGGTGTTTTCAACGCTTCTGTTTTTCACCCGCCATGCAACCCTCGCCATGATCGGTGCGCAGGGTGAGGCCTTGGAGATGGCAGCTCGCTTTATGGCGATCGTCATTCCTTCCATCCCGCTGGTAGGATTTGGCATGTGTTTCGGTGCGTTGCTGCGCTCGAAGGGTGACGCTAAACGGGCCATGTATGTAACGCTGTCCGGCGCTGCTGCTGCAATGGTTCTTGATCCGCTGCTGATCTTCGGGTTTGACATGGGCTTGGATGGCGCCGCTTATGCAACCGTGTTGTCTCGGTTGGTGATTGTGGCGGTTGGCCTCCACGGCGTGCATAAGGTTCACAACATGCTGGGGCGACCCGATGCGGAAGACTTTATCGGCCATCTGCGCCCGTTCATGGGAATCGCCCTGCCCGCGCTGACGACGCAAATGGCAACGCCCGTCGGCAATGCTTATGTGACAGGCGCGATTGCCGAATTTGGTGATGACGCGGTGGCAGGATGGGCGATTGTCGGACGGCTCATACCTGTAGCCTTCGGTGTTATCTTCGCACTTTCAGGCGCGGTGGGGCCGATCCTCGGACAGAACTACGGAGCTAAGGATTACCCGCGTGTGTTGCAAAGCATGAAAGATGCGTTTGTCTTCACGCTGGTGTTTTGCCTCAGCGTCTGGCTGCTTCTGGCGCTTGGAAAAGACGGGATCATCTGGCTTTTCGGCGCGTCGGGTGAAGCGGCGGATATCATCTCAATTTTTTGCCTATGGGGCGCAGGAACATTTGTGTTTGCAGGGGCGCTGTTCGTCGCAAACGCGGCCTTCAATAATCTGGGCAAGCCACTGCTTGCGACGGCCTACAATTGGGGACGTGCAACGCTTGGAACGATACCGTTTGTATATTTCGGAATGGCATGGGGCGCAGAGGGCGTGATCATCGGCTGGAGCCTTGGTGCGGTGGTCTTCGGTGGCTTGGGTGTGCTGTCGGCCTATCGCTTGGTTAAAAACCTGCCCGAGACAGATGGTGGCGGGCCAATCGACCCGCCAACACATTTGCCACCGAGTGCCAACTCACCGTTCACTACGGCAAAGGGTGCAACGACTGGTTGAACACCTCAGTTCGTTAGCTTCTGGCCAACTGTCACCTGCGTTGGCTCGCCGCCAAACAATTCATTCGCCACCCGTTTTGCCTGCTCAAGCGTGACTTGGTTGAGATAGTCCTCGCGGCGATCGATATAATCCAAACCAAGATCAGCCTGCTGAATGGCGACTAGGACCGAGGCGATCTTGCTGGACGAATCTAAATTGGAAATCGCGTAGGTGCCGATGATGAACTTCTTTGCTTTTTCCAATTCTTCGGCCGTTGGACCCTCTTCACCCATCCGCTTCATTTCTGCGCGCATGATGTCGATAGTCTGTTGCGCGGCAGCAGCGTTGGTGGCCGAACCGGCTCCGACCGTTCCCGCATAGTCATAAGTCCCAAGGAATGAATAGACACCGTAGGCCAAACCACGCTTCTCGCGCACTTCTTCATAAAGGCGTGAGGAAAACGAGCCGCCACCAAGCACGTGGTTGACCAGATAGGCAGCGAAGAAATCCGGATCATCGCGCTTCAGGCCGGGCATGACAAAACCGATGGTTGTCTGCGGCACATTTAGATCTACGTGGATGGATTTACCCGCTTCAATGGTCGCTTCAGGGATAGCTCTCAAATCTGCCTTTTCTGGCAGGCTTGCGAATACCGCGTCCAGAATGGGTTTCAATTCGTCCGCGCTGATCGCACCAACCACGCCGATAACAAGATTATCGCGGGCAAATACCTTGTCCTTGTAGCCCCGCAGATCATCAACGCTGATCGCTTCAATCGTCTCCGCCGTGCCTTCACTTGGCCGCGCATAGGGGTGGTCGCCAAATGTCGCTTCGCGCAGGGCCTTGGCCGAGAGCGTGCGCGGGTTATTCTCTTGGCGGCGCAGATTTGTCAGCGCGGAGGTTTTCATGCGCTCGATTGGGTCTGCATCAAAGCGCGGCTTGTTGAGCATCAATGCCAACATATCGGCGCTCTCCACAAAATTGATGCGCAGCGCTTTGATGCCGCCGGAGAAATTATCCAGACTGGCGTTGAAGCTATACTCCACGCCAACCTCATCCAGCTTTTCCTGAAACGCCTTGCTTTCAATATCGCCAGCGCCTTCATCCAGCAGTGTGGTCAACAGGCGGGCTGTTCCTTCTTTGCCGTCAGCATCCTGCAACGATCCGCCTTTGAAGGAGAACTGGAGAGCCACGATTGGCACAGTGTAGTCTTCCACCAAAAGCGCGGTTACGCCTTTTTCAGAGGTAACAGTTTGAATTTCAACCGCGCGGGCCGGCAAAAGGGCTAGTGCAAAAAAGGTGAAAAGTGTCAGGCCAGCGATGAGGGCTTTCGCCGGCGTTTGGGTTAGACGGTTCATGGCTTAGCCCTCCTTCGGTTGTTCAGTGGTGGCAGCTTTCCTCGCAGCCGGGCTCAGTGTTCCAGTCACGGAGGCGTTGATGTCGAGATATTTTTTGGCAGCCGCATTCACATCTTCCAGTTTGGTGGCCATCATATCGTCGGGCCATTTCTCGATTTCTTCAACGGTCGCGCCAATCGCCAGAGAGGCACCGTAGATGCGGGCCAAGGTCGATTGGCTGTCACGCGCCATAATCGTGGAGCGCAGCAAGCGCTTTTTGGCACGGTCGAGTTCCTCCTGGGTGACGCCGTTTTCGCGCACATCGGCGATCACTGCGTCAATGGCAGCCTCTAGCTGCTCAACTGTCACGCCAGGGCGCGGTGTCCCATAGAAACCAAAGGTCGTGTCATCCTTGGAACTACCCTGATACCAAGCGCCTGCGCTGGAGGCGATCTTGTCCTCGATGACGATCTTGCGTTGGATGCGGCTGGTTGCACCGCCACCTATGATCTCACTCAGCAAGTCGAGTTCTTCGCCAACTTCGCCGCCCTCAGCGCTGTAATATGACGGCACCAAATAGCGTCTCTGCCAGCTTGGCGTGGTCACACGTTCGTGCGTCATGGAAATGCGGTGCGGTGCGCGGAACGGTGGCTCGCTCAGGCGCACGCGGTTGCCTGGTTCGGCGCGGCGAGCAACCTTGCCGTATGTCTCCAGCGCCAATTTGCGAACCTCTTCTGGGTCCACATCACCAGCAACCACCAAGATAGCGTTATTGGGCGTGTAAAAGCGGTCGTAAAAGTCGATGGCTGCGTCTTTATCGAGTTTCTCGATTTCATGGCGCCAGCCAATGATCGGCACTCCGTAGCGGTGATTCCGATACATCGCGGCAGACATCGCTTCGTTGAACAGCCCTTCGGGACGGTTTTCGATGCGCGAATTGCGCTCTTCGAGAACGACGGACCGTTCTGGGTCAATCACTTCATCGGTCAGAACCAGATTTTCCATCCGGTCAGCCTCGAGCCGCATCATCTCGCCCAAAAGTGATGGTGTGACACGCTGGAAATAGCCGGTGTAATCGTATGAGGTGAAGGCGTTTTCCTGGCCACCGTTTTCGGAGACCTTGGCGGAAAACTCGCCGCCCTTGACCGTTTTAGTCCCTTTGAACATCAAGTGTTCAAGATAGTGCGCGATGCCAGACTTTCCCGGCGGTTCATCAGCAGAACCGGCCTTGTACCAAACCATGTGGGTCACCACCGGTGCGCGGCGGTCTGGAATGATCACCACTTCCATGCCGTTATCCAGCTTGAAATTTGTCACGTTGATACCCTGCTTTGCCTTCGCGGCCAGCGCAGAGACTTGCGCCATCGCAGGTGTTTGGAGTGCAGGCATCGCCACCAGCCCGGCTAAGGCAAAGGCGAGCGCCATCTTTTTCGGTGACAAACGTTTGGCTTTAATAGGCAGTGAAAAGGGCATTTCGGTTCCTTTGATCAAAAGGGCGTGGGCCAGAGTGGGGCGGACCGATAAACGGCTTGGCAGAACATAGACTTGTGAGCAGGTATAAGGCTTTGCAATGGCAGACGCAGTTAACTTTTCGTCATGTGGCGTGATGCCGCTTTTGGTGTGTCATGCCTGAAGTTCGAAAAAACCAATGGCGGTTTCACCAAAATTGCGGCTTTCAATGCTGTTGAAGCCCTGAAGGGCAGAAGGAAGCGTGTCTTTGCGCTCCTCCAAAACCACCAATGCATGCGACGCAAGCCAGCCCTCGCGCAGCAGAGCCGCTAACGCCTGCTCACCGAGCGTTTTGCCATAGGGAGGATCGGCGAAAATTAGATCAAACGGTTCCAGCGCACGAATGGGGCCGGGACGGGTAGCGTCTGTTTTGGAAATTTTCGTTTTTCCATTGAGGCCAAAATTCTCAATGTTGGTGCGCAACAGCCCCCTGCCCTCGATGCTGTTTTCCACAAACATTGCAAAGGATGCACCGCGGGACATTGCCTCCAATCCCAACGCGCCGGTGCCTGCGAAAACATCGAGCACGCGTCCGCCGTTTAGCTTTTCTGGCCAATTGTGAGAGAGAATATTGAACAGGCTCTCACGGGTGCGGTCTGTTGTGGGACGAATAGCGTTGGATTTGGGAACAGCGAGCGAACGCCCGCGCAAACTACCGCCGACGATCCGCATGGCTCTTTCCGGGCTTGGTTCGCGACGGTTTTCCTCTATTGGGCTTAGCGCGGCTGTCTGGCTTTTTGGTATCGAGACGCGCCAGTGAATCTGCCTTGCCAGCGGACTTTCCGCCGCGCTTTTTCTTGACCCCATCTTCCTTCTTGCCAGCTTGAGCAGCCTTGCGTCGTGCATCCTTTTCCAGTGCTTTGCGGTCGATCAAGGGAGCGTCAAATTCCGCGCCCGACGCGGCGATAAGTTTTTCACCAAGTTGATCGCGCAACGTTCGTCCGCGTACTTCGGTGACTTGGCCTCTCGGCAGATCACCCAGTTGGAAGGGGCCATAAGAGATTCGGATCAGGCGGTTCACATCCAAATCAAGCGCGGCGAGCACTTTTTTAACCTCACGGTTTTTGCCTTCGCGCATGGCGAAAGTCAGCCAAACGTTAGTCCCCTGCACCCGCTCCAATTCGGCTTCGATTGAACCATAGAGCACGCCATCAACCGCGATGCCGTCTTTCAGCGTATCGAGACGTTCCTGTGTGATTTGGCCATGAGCGCGAACGCGGTAGCGGCGCAACCAGCCTGTTGACGGCAGTTCCAGGGCACGGGCCAAACCGCCATCGTTGGTGAGCAACAGCAGGCCTTCGGTGTTGATATCAAGTCGGCCAACGGAAAGAACACGAGGAAGATCATCTGGCAGCGCCTCAAACACTGTGGGGCGACCTTCGGGGTCTTTGTTGGTCGTCACCGTGCCGGACGTTTTATGCAGCAACCAGAGCCGTGTGCGCTCTACGGTTGGCATGGGCGCATTATCGACCAGAATTTCGTCCGTGGGCGAAACGTTCACGGCAGGCGAAGTGAGCACCCGCCCGTTCAACGTCACCCGACCGTCCTCAATCCAACGTTCGGCCTCGCGGCGCGAGCAGAGACCAGCACGGGCCATGTACTTGGCAATGCGCATCGGCGCGGCACCGCTCGCAGACGCGGCTTCAGTATCGAAGCTCGTGCCGGCGGATTTCAGCGCGGGCTTTTGGCTAGATGAGGGTTTGAACTGTTTCATGTCGGCTCCCTAACACCTCACCGCGCTTTGCGCGAGACACGTTTGGCGATATGGAAAGGTGATGGGCGAAAGTTTCATGGAAATAGCGCTGGCTGAAGCGCGAAGCGCGGCACAGCGCGGAGAAGTTCCGGTGGGCGCTGTGCTGGTGCGCGACGGCGAAGTTCTTGCGCGTGCTGGAAACCGAACGCTCCAACTGCATGACCCCAGCGCACACGCAGAACTTCTGGTCATCCGCGAAGCGTGTTCCACGCTTGAAAGCCAGAGACTGCCGGATTGCGATCTTTACGTAACACTGGAGCCTTGCGCCATGTGCGCGGCGGCGATTTCATTTGCACGGATTCGGCGGCTTTATTTTGCGGCGGACGATACCAAAGGGGGCGCGGTTGCTCATGGGCCAAGGTTTTTCAATCAGCCTACATGCCACCATGCGCCAGACGTGTATTCCGGAATTGCCCAAAGCGAAGCAACAGCACTGTTGAAAGAGTTTTTTCAGATAAGACGAAGCAAAGGCGTGTAGAGCGAAATCAGTCTTTGCTGTTGAAGATTGAGCCGAAAAGCGACTTGCGGCCTTTCGCATACGGATCAACCTCTTTTTCGCCCGGCACGCCAACAGGAGCTGACTCAGCAGGAGTTCTGTAAGGGGCTGGCGGCTCCGTGAGGTATTTTCGAGGAGCCGTGCCGGAAGCGCCGCGCGACAGTGATCTATCTGCAAGAAAGGCTTCCCGTGCAGCTTTGCGCTCTTCAGGCGTCATGGCGTCATTGTCACGAACATCAGCCGCACCGGGGCGGCGCAACACTTTGGCTCGTTCCGCCGATTCACGTCTTGCTGCAACAATTTCTGGCGGCAATTCACCACCATTCGCTTCTGCGTCCGCCAGATCCGACAACAATTGCTGACGGCGCGCCTCAGGATCAGACGGAAAGTAACCCGCTTGGTTTTCGACGGTCTCCGCTGGTGCTGGCAGTTCCGCCACAGCCGGCGGTTTAACCAGACCCGGACGAGACAAGTAATTGATCGGTTCTTTTTTCTTTTCCAAGCCGCTCATGGCCGCAATTCCCAGCAGATCATCATAAAGCTGTTCTTCTTGGGTTTTGCCGGTGCCATATGTGGAGGTGCCGACACAGCCGGACAGCAGCAGTGCTGCGGCGGGGGCCGCGAGTATGAAAGCTCTCGTGCGAACTACGCTTTTCATTTTTGCTCCATCGGCCGGATATTCGGCTCGGCTTTATTCGGTCGGCGGCTACTAAAGGCCACAACACCGCCGCACAGCGATACCGCACAACAATGCGGCCACAATCCGGCAGTGCGCCACATTTTGTGTGGGCACGCTTATACGCCCACCAAAGCGTAGCCTGGTTGCCTTTACCTACAATTACCGCCCCGCCAATGCAATCGCGGGGCGATCACGACATCTTTCAAGGGTTAAACCTGTTTTGGTCGTTCTATTTGCCTGCCAAAGCCTCAATTTCACGCATAGCGTCAGCGTCACGCAGTGAAAGGTCCGGATAGTCGGGATCGGTACCCACTTCTGGCAAAATACGCCATGAGCGAGCGCATTTTTTACCCTGCGCCATACGGTTGACGACAGCGACGCTAGGGCCGATCTGATCGTAAACAAAAGCCTCTGCCGGACAATCGGGGTGGTCCGTGGCTTTTTCGGTTGGCGAGATCAGCACTTGCGCACCGCATGTGATGAATAATTCATCCGCGTCCAATCCATCAAAGATGCCTGCAAAGCCTGAGCCGATGTAAACCAAGGGCGCAGCTTCCAGCGACGAGCCGATGCGCTTTTCGCGGCGCTCGTCTTCTAGAGCGGTGGTCACCACACGGCGCACGGTGCGCAGTTTTGACCAGCGTTGTGTCAGGCCATCGTTGCGCCATTCGGCCGGAATCTCGGGGAACTGACGCAAGTGCACCGAATCAGCGCTCGGGTTGCGCTCCAGCCATGCTTCTTCGGTGGTGAAGCAGAGGATCGGCGCAAGCCATGCGGTCAGGCAATCGAACAGTTCCGACACGACATAAAGGGAAGCGCGACGGCGCATGGAGGATGGGGCATCGCAATAAAGCGCGTCCTTGCGCACATCGAAATAAAACGCCGATAGCTCAATATTCATGAAATTGAGCAGGCTTGAGAACACTTTCTTGAAGTCAAACGCATCGTAGCCCTCACGAACCGTACCATTGAGTTCAGACAACCGGTGCAACATAAATTGTTCAAGTTCCGGCATGTCGGCATAGGCAACTTTCTCACCATCGTAGTGCGCCAGCGTGCCGAGCATCCAACGCAGCGTGTTACGCAGCTTGCGGTAGGCGTCGATCGCAGTCTTGAGGATTTCGGGGCCGATGCGCAGGTCTTCGGCGTAGTCGGATTGGGCCACCCAAATGCGCAGGATGTCAGCGCCGGATTGCTGGATCACCTGTTGCGGCGTGACCTGATTGCCCAGCGATTTTGACATTTTGCGTCCGTCTTCCGCCATCACGAAGCCGTGTGTCAGCACCGCGTCGTAAGGCGCTCGTCCGCGCGTGCCGCAGCTTTCCAACAGCGAGGAATGAAACCAACCGCGGTGTTGGTCGGAGCCTTCAAGATAAAGATCGGCTGGCCATTTCAGGTCTTCGCGCTGTTCCAGACAGAAAGCGTGGGTGGAGCCTGAATCGAACCAGACGTCGAGAATGTCGTCGATTTTTTCCCAAGCGCTCATGTCATCGACGAAACCCTCTAGAAAGCGCTCTTTTGCGCCTTCTGCATACCACGCATCCGCGCCTTCTGCCTTGAAGGCTTCCGTGATGCGGTCGATGAGTTCTTCGGAGCGGTCAAAATCTGGGCCGGGTATGATTTTGCCGCTCTGCGTGTGGCGGAAGACGCTGATCGGCACCCCCCAGGCGCGTTGGCGCGACAGCACCCAGTCGGGGCGTTTTTCGATCATGTCGCGGAGGCGGTTCTGGCCAGCGGCTGGCACGAAACGGGTCTCGTCGATGGCGGCAAGCGCGGTTTGGCGCAGCGTGCCCATGTTAGAGTTTTCGCCGCCAACCACGCCGTGTTTATCCATGTAGACGAACCATTGCGGCGTGTTGCGGAAGATGATCGGCTTCTTCGAGCGCCACGAATGGGGATATTCGTGCTTTAGGCGGCCACGCGCGAACAGGTTGTTGGCCTTGATGAGCGCAGTGATAACCCGCTGGTTCGCATCACCCTTCTTGCCCTTGTCGTCTAGCACACGAGCGCCTTGGAAACCGGGGGCATCGTCAGTGTAGAAGCCCGCGTCATCGACGGGGAACGGGATGCGCGTGTCGATGCCCATGGCTTCGATCTGCTTGGCGTTCGACATCCAAGCCTCAAAGTCGTCGCGGCCATGAGAAGGCGCGGTGTGGACAAAGCCCGTGCCCGCTTCGTCGGTGACGTGATCGCCAGCGAGCATGGGAACGGTGAAATTGTAGCCACCAAGCTTGGCGTTGGCGAGCGGATGAGCGAGAGAGATTGCTTCGAGTTCTAGCGGTGTTACATCACGCAGCTTCTTCATCTCGACTTTGGCTTTTGCAGCGCACTCTCCAGCCAACTTGTCGGCAAAAATCAGTTTGTCGCCTGCCTGTGGTCCAAAATCATTTTCGGCGCTCGAGACTTCGTAGAGACCGTAGGGAACACGGGGGGAATAGCACACCGCACGGTTGGCAGGGATGGTCCAAGGTGTTGTGGTCCAGATGACGATTGATGCGTCGGCCAATTCCTTTGATCCATGGATCGGAAACTTCACCCAAACCGTATCGCTCTCGTGGATTTCGTATTCCACCTCGGCCTCTGCAAGCGCGGTGCGCTCGACGACGCTCCACATGATCGGCTTTGAGCCACGATAAAGCTGTCCGCTGGCGGCGAACTTCATCAGCTCTTTGGCGATCAGAGCCTCGGAATCGTAATTCATCGTCAGATACGGAGTTTTGAAATCACCCGTCACGCCGAGGCGCAGGAATTCTTCGGTTTGCACACCGACCCAATGGGCGGCGAAGTCACGGCATTCCTTGCGGAATTCGTTGATCGGCACTTCGTCCTTGTTCTTGCCCTTGGCGCGGTATTGCTCCTCGATTTTCCATTCGATTGGCAGGCCGTGGCAATCCCAGCCGGGCACGTAGTTGCTGTCATAGCCGCGCATCTGGAATGAGCGAGTGATGACGTCTTTGAGAATTTTGTTGAGCGCGTGGCCGATGTGTAGATTGCCATTGGCATAGGGCGGGCCATCGTGGAGCACGTATTTCTCGCGGCCCTTGGCGTCTTCACGCAGCCTTTTGTAAAGGTCCATTTCCTCCCATCGCGCGATGATTTCCGGCTCTTTCTTGGGCAGGCCCGCACGCATGGGAAAGTCCGTCTGCGGCAGGTAGAGAGTTTTGGAATAATCGAATGTGTCGCTCGTCTTGTCAGACATTGTTGTCTCGTTTTAATCCGCCGCAATGCGCTCGGTTGGCGCGGGATCGGGCGGCCCGTTCGGGCATGATTGCTTGAAAATCGCTGTTGCCCGCTTTGAAAAGGCGCGGACATGCCTGTTCCCGGTCGCGGCGACAGCCTATCTAAGCCACCTGCCCGACCGGGCTTATAATTCGAAACCGGAAATTGCTCGCCGTTTTGTTCATGGCGATGACTTAGCAAAGGCGGCTTGCGGATTCCAGCGCTTAATATTTCGGCTCTTGCAGCTTATCAAAAATCGCTCGGCGCATGGCTTTGGTTGCCATATTGGGCGCAAAGCGGCCCGCCATGCCAGCAAAGGATGCTGCGATGCCGGGGTAGAGTTCGCTGCGCTTGGTTTTGGCCGCTCGTAGAATGGATTTAGCCAGTTTTTCAGGATCCATGCGCTTGTCGGCCTTTGCGCCGGGCGGTGCGTGTTTTTCAGCATGGGCCGTGCGGATGGGGCCGGGAAAGACCGTCATCACCGACACACCTTTTTTCTTGAACGGCTTGCGCGCGCTTTTGGCGTAGATCGCGATGCCGTCCTTCGTCGCTGCATAAACACTTGCACCGGGATAGCCGACAGCATGAGAGAGCGACGAGATGAAGATGATCTTGCTTTTGGCCGCCATTTTGCCGTTTGCCACAAAAGACGACGCCAGCAGAAGTGGAGCCCGAAGGTTGACGTTGATCAATCTGCGATAGGCGTCGGACGGGATCTCCTCGAATTTGCCTGTGGCTGAAATGCCTGCGTTCAAGATCACCAAATCGTAAGGCAAGGTGCCGGGTTCTTCTGCCAGCAGGCGCAGCACGCCTTTATCTTCCATGTCGACCAGGCGGCTTTCGCACAGGCCAACATGGCTTTGAGTGAGTTCGTGCAGGCCAGTGCGGTTGCGATCGACTGCGACGACCGTGTGACCTTCTGACAGCAATTGCTCTGCCAGTGCGCGGCCCAAACCCTCAACGGCACCTGTGATGAGAACGCGCATTACTGGACCTTCCTTAGGCGGCGCGGAGTGCGCCAGCCGGTACGGAAGATGAAGTTGCGCTTGATGACACGCTCGGCCACGCCGCTTTCTATGGCGGAGAGGATTGCGTTGGATGCGCGGCGGCTTCCCGTAAAGAAGATGCGGAACATACCCGCTTTGAAACCGGCCTTGGCGTGCATTCCGGTGCGGATTGCGCCGGGGTGCAGGATTTGCACATTCGCACGATCGCGCCATTCTTCGCGCAAGCTGCGAGCTAGGCCGCGTTGGGCAGCTTTTGTGGCGGCATAAGTGGCGAATTTCTTGGAGCCTTTGTGCGCGATTGATCCAATCAGCGTGAGTTGCCCCTTTGCTTCAAACAAGGCTGGCGCAATGGCACGGGCGATTTGCACGGGGCTTTCGACATTGACTGCTACTTGCTCTGCCAAAACCTCGGCTGGCTCGTCCGCCGGATTGCCGGCCCAGCCAATACCTGCGTTGAGGATGGCAAGGTCGCAGCCAGTCCAGCCCATCGTTTTCATAGTCTGGACGATGCTGCGGGCAGCCTCTTCCGGTTCAGACTGGTCAGCACGAATGTAAGTGAGCGTTGCGCCGCCGAAAATATCGTCGGTGCGGGCCAGCGGACGGCGGCCTGTGGCGAGCACACGAGCGCCAGCCTGCGCATATTTGCACGCCATCGCAAGGCCGATACCGTCGGTGGCGCCAGTGATCAAAACCCTTTTGCCAATCACACCACTCATTCGACAAGCCCTTCAAAAGCGATTGATTGGTCAAGCGCAGAGAGAGGTGACACTGCCGAGAGGAGTGCACGCGCCTCGGCGCTGTCGCGGTTCATCTGCTCCACTAAGGCTTCCGCACTGTCAAATTTCTCTTCGCCGCGTAAATGGCCAAACAGGGTAATTTCAATCTCCTCGCCATAGAGGTCGTCTTGAAAGTCGAACACAAAGGTTTCCAGCAGAGCTTCGCCGTTGTCGAATGTCGGGCGGCGACCATAACTTGCAACGCCGTTGTGCAGCGAACCGTCAGCGCGGCGCAGGCGCACAGCATAGATGCCGTGGGCGAGACGGCAGTTTTCCGGCAGCGCGATATTGGCTGTTGGATAACCGAGCGTCCGGCCAAGCTGGGCACCTTTGATGACTTCGCCGCGGACGCACCAGCGGTAACCCAGCAGACCTGCGGCTTGCACCACATCGGCGGAACCAAGGCAGCGACGGATTCGACTTGATGAAATGGGATCGGCGTTTTCATCCGCCTGCGCTTCTACGATGGTGACGCCAAAACCTGACTTTTCGCCTTTAGCTTTGAGAAATTCTGGCGACCCTGCCCTGTCCTTGCCGAAGTGGAAATTGAAGCCGGTGACGATATGGCTTGCCCCCGCTGCGGCTAGCAAATGCAAATCGACGAAATCATCAGCGCTTGTGCCAGCGAGTTCGCGGGTGAATGGCAGAACCAGCAAGCCATCAAGCCCGAGTGCGGCAAGCACACGTGCCTTCATATCCTGCGGAGTGAGGCGAAAGACGGGACTTTGTGGCTTAAACAGCGTGCGCGGATGGGGCTCGAACGACAGCGCGGTGCACGGCACGCCTTTGGTACGCGCAAGTTCCATCGCCCGTTCCAGCACGATTTGGTGGCCACGATGGACACCGTCAAAATTGCCAATAGCAACGACGCCGCCACGCCGCGCTTCAGGCAATGCGGTTGTCAGATCATGAATAAAATCGGCGGATGGGAATAACATTGTGCGCGTCTACCAAACCAACCGCGACATCCAGAAATCGGGCGTTGCACCCTGCTCTTTCAGGAAAGTTTCGAGTTTTGCAGTGTCAGGATTTTCCGCGCCACCGTATTCGCCCGCGTGGATACCGCCTGCGATATAAAGAAGGTTGGAGCCGAAATCCTGAGCGCCCTTTACATCGGTTGGCATACCATCGCCAATTGCCAGCATGTTGGATTTGTCGATCGTCTCGCCCGTGAGTTCTGCGACCTTGCGGCTTGCGAGAGCGTAAATCGGCGCATGGGGCTTACCGGCAAGGCGCGTCTCGCCCCCCATTTCAGCGTAGAGCCGAGCCAGGGAACCAGCACACCAGATGAGGCGGTCACCACGCTCCACAACAATATCGGGGTTAGCGCAAATGAACGGCACGCCACGCGCGACTAGAGGCTCAAACCGTGCGCGATAGTCTTCGGGTGTTTCCGTTTCATCTTCGAACAGACCCGTGCAGACGATGGCTGCGGCGGTGTCTTCGCCAACCATTGATGCATTTAGGCCGTCAAACAGGGGCTTGTCGCGGTCAGGACCGAGATGGAAAATAGAGCCATCAGCCTGACGAATGAGTTCGCGGGTGACATCTCCCGAGGTCACGATCTCGTCATAGGTATCACGCGAAACGCCAAGCTCGTCCAATTGCTGGATCACACCGGCGCGTGGGCGCGGCGAATTGGTGATCATCACCACAGCACCACCGGCAGCGCGGAATTGGCCGAGCGCGGCTTCCGCGTCGCGGTAAACGGAAACACCATTATGAAGCACGCCCCATACATCACACAAAAGGGCGCGATATTGGCCAGAGAGTGCGGAAAGACCGTCGATATGCGGGGTCATGGGTAGGAATTTCCGAGCAGCAAAAGGATTGGTGCGAGTGCGGTAAGGCCATGCCCCACGCCCGTCAAGACGCAGGCTTGTCCCATCGGCTGTACGGGTCAGCGAGAGGCAAGACTTCACTTGCGCCACATCAGGCCGTATTGGTTAACCTGATTCGGGCGGGCGGAGGTCGTCGGCGGGCATGGACCGTACCAATATATTGGGTTTCACCACTGTGATCATTGTCGCAGCGATTGGGTCGGCGGCTTTGGCATGGCTTCTCTTTGCAACGGGCATCGCATCCGCTGTCGTGTCAGCTCTCTTTGGACTGGTCATTTTCACGCTGTGTTATGTGATCCTGCGCGACATACAACACACATCCACGCTTAAGGCGCTTGATGCGCGGTTTGAAGCGTTTGCGGAATTCGAGGCTGATCTGGAAAGACGTTTGGCGCAAAAGCAGGACGCGGATTTGGGTGAAGCGTCCGAGAGACAAAAGAAAGACCGCGTTCAAATAGGCACTACGATGCAGGCGATGGCAGAGCGCATGGCCGCACTGGAAAAGCAGATCAACGCCACACCTGCCGCCAAGGTTCCTGCAACGACCCAAGTGGAAAAGGTCAGCGAGGGACATTCAGTCTCCGGCATTGTGGCAAACGCGGCAGCGCTCAAAAAGATCGATCTGAAACAGGCTTTGAAAAAAGATGAGCTGAGCATCCATCTGCAGCCCGTGGTGGACCTTGCACAGCGCAGGCCAAGCAATTATGAAGCGCTTATGCGGCTGAAACTGCCCGCTGGCGATTATCTCGATGCAGGCCAGTTCGATAAGCTCGCCAAAAAAGGCGGTCTGCTGCCGATGATGAACCGCAAACTACTGCATGCTTCGGTGCGGATGCTCGAAAGGCTTGAAATACTGAACAAAAAAGCGGGTCTTTTTACAAACGTGTCAGCAGAGCTGCTCGAAGATGCGCAGGCGTTTAAGGAAATGCATGGCTTCCTCCAGCGCAACAAGAATTTTGCCGATGAATTGGTGATCGAGATCTCACAACGCGAGTTGAGGCATCTAAAACCTCTCGCAAAAGACCGTCTCGGGCAACTGGTCGATATGGGCTTTCATCTGTCGCTTGACGAAGTGATGGACCTGCGGCTTGATATTGCAGCGTTGCAACGCGTGGGCTTCCGTTTCGTCAAAATACCAGCCGGAATTTTGCTGCATGCCAGCGTCGATGAAAAGGCACCGCTGATGCCTGCGGAACTGGCCAATGCGATGAAAGACGTCGACATAACCCTCATTGCAATGGATGTGGAGCGTGAAAACGAGGTTCTGTCTCTACTCGATTTTCAAGTCGAATTTGCCCAAGGCCTTCTGTTCGCCCCACCCCGGCCCATCAAGAAAGAATTGCTCGACGGGCCTACGCTGAAGCGGGATACGGGTTCATGACACAAAAAAGCCCGCCGCGGTTTCCCGGGCGGGCCTCTTGTTTTTTCGTGTTGCTTAGAAGGTCAGCGACAGTTCCGAGATTTTCTCGGTGATCTCACGGAATGTTTCGATCAACTCAGCGTTGTCGTCCGCCGCATAGTAGAGCGGCTCGCCTTGCGACCCTCGTGAAGAACAGGCTTCAAGAGTTTTGCGCACATCAGCACCTTCTGGCACATCGAATGCGATCGTGTAGATTTGGATGCCTGCAGCTTTCGCATTGTTACACGTTTCCAGCATGTGTGCATCCATGACCTGACGATAGGTGTCGAAATCATCCGACGGGTTCGCAATAGCGGTAAATCCTTCAAACAGGCGCTTGCGTAGCGGTGTTTCATAGTCGCCGCCGTTGAAAGCGTGCGAGCCATAGATCGAAGGATTTTTGACAATGTTGTCGTCAACGAATTGCGAATACGGATAATAAGTGTTGTTGCCATCCGTCATCACAACCATGATCTTCTTGTTGTCTGCAACATTGTAATCACGACCTTCAGTCAGCGGCTCGCCAGGTGAAAGCGCGCGCCAGCCCCAAGCAATACCTTGCTGAATGTTGGTTGCACCTTCGGCCTCCATTGCCGAGATCGCTGCTTTGGTTTGGCCATGTTGCGTGCTCAGCTGACGCAGAGGCGTGGTCGTGCAGTAGAAGTTCGGACCGCCTTGCAAACCGGCAACGCTTGGGAAACCACTTTGGTTGTCGTTCACGTCATAAACAGTTGGGTTGTTGAAATATTTCCAAGTCCAACGCTGGCGCTTATATTGGTCGCTCTGACGTCCGGTGTGTTCTGGCGCATATTTAGGCGGATTGTTGCCGCTTGATGGACGCCCACGCTCGTCTTCCAGATAATTGTTAGCATACTCGTCTTCAGTTATGACGGGACCGTTGTTGTCGATCGAGTCACCACCCGTGAAAACGCCGTTGGAATCGTAGTCGCCGTTCCAGCGGTTGGCATAGCCAGCAACCGGGTGATAGGCGCCCCAATATTTGTAACCGTAGTTCGCACGCTGCCAGCGGGGATCGTTCCACTCGTAGCAATAGCTTTGATATGGCCAGTTGTACCATCGCAGGCAGTAGATTGTCGTCTGCGAAACATCGACACGCACCTGCTCACGGCGACCAGAATAATCATCCGGCTCGTCCGGCGCAAAAGATGGCACGAACAGAGTATCGGGCTGAGTGTTGCTCGGTGCCTCATCGGTTGTGTGATGCGGATAAGGACGCTGCTCGACACAACCTTGCCAGTTTATGCCCAGGTTGTTGTAGAGTGAGAAGCGGGTAATTTTGTTGCCGCTGCTATCGAAATAGATACCGTTGCTTTTCGTGACATCGTCATTGGAATCCCAATCGAAATGCTCGTGGTGGTAGCTGGCGATACCGTCTTTATCCATCCAAGTTGCGTTGGCGTTAGAAGGACCAACGTTGACCATGCCCGCGAACGGGATGACTGCAAATTGGACCGGCTTGGGCACAGATTGCTGGCCGACAGTGTCTGCCAATGTATCAACCATGTTGCGCGCAGCGCTTTTTAGCGTGCCGAGCTTACCATCGTCGCCCATCGAACCCGAATTATCGAGCACCAGCGCGATTTCCACCGTGTCGCCGCCGCATTTAACAGTCGCGGACGTCGAAAGGTTTGCATAGCCAGGGTCATCCTGGACGCTGAATACTTTGTGAATTTTATCAAAGAACATCGGGTGACGCAGTGTGGCCGTCGCCGTCACGCCGTTGGATGAGCAATCTCCGTTACCGGTGTTGATCACCACTGATCCCTGCGATCTGGGCAGGTTTGCGATATTCGCTGTGAAGATCTCTTCACCGTGCGACCGCGATTTCGCAGTATCGCCTGTGCGGGTCAGGGTTTTGGCAGCACCAAGAGCTGCGGCATCAACCGCCGCCTGAAATGACTGTTTCGCACGATACAGTTCAGATGCATCCACTGCTACACCCACACCAACCAACATTGGCAAAAGCGCGCCCCCGGTCATCAGTGCCACGTTGGCGCTGGTGTCTTTGAAAAACTTCTTCAACATATCCGTACTCCATTTTCCGCCCCCCTGAACTGCATGCGGAGTCCACGCGCAGTAGGGGTGTTGGATCAGAATATGACGGAAGGGAATTTAGGATGGCTTGAGAATAACGGTTAAATTTTACCTATTATTTCTTTTCTCACGATGCCGTTTTGGCGTGCCGTATTCGTGCAATCGACTTGGCTAAAGCTATACGCCGTCTTTCTTAGCGAACGCTGAACGCTTCTTCGCCGGATTTTAGAAGCGCCGCTTCTTGACTCGCAACAGCCGAGACACTATCTCGCCTCCACCGTTAGCACTCTCCTTTCGTGAGTGCTAAGCGGGTTCCATAAAACCGTTTCTTTGTCGCAGCATTTCGGTGCGGCAAGCCGAGTATAGGATCTAAGAAACATGGCAAAATTGAAATTCCGCCCCCTTCACGATCGCGTTGTAGTGCGCCGCGTTGAAGCGGACACAAAAACAGCTGGTGGCATCATCATTCCCGATTCCGCACAGGAAAAGCCTGCTGAAGGCGAAATCGTCTCCGTTGGCTCCGGTGCCCGCGATGAGGCTGGCAAGCTGGTCCCACTGGACGTTAAAGCTGGTGACCGCGTTCTGTTTGGCAAGTGGTCGGGCACAGAAGTGAAGATTGGCGGCGAAGACCTGCTGATTATGAAAGAGTCCGACATCATGGGCGTCATTGGCTAAGCCAGCACACGTTTTCGTCGATTTAATATTTCGCGCTTTGTTTCATCCAAATGAAACAGCGCATTTCAGGAGTTAGTCAAAATGGCTGCTAAAGAAGTAAAATTTGGTTCGGACGCCCGTTCGTCCATGCTGCGCGGCGTCGATATCCTCGCCAACGCAGTAAAAGTAACGCTTGGCCCAAAAGGCCGTAACGTCGTTCTCGACAAATCCTTTGGTGCACCGCGCATCACTAAAGACGGTGTTTCCGTTGCCAAAGAAATCGAGCTTGAAGACAAGTTTGAAAACATGGGCGCACAGATGGTGCGTGAAGTTGCTTCCAAGACCAACGATCTGGCCGGTGACGGCACGACGACTGCTACGGTTCTGGCTCAAGCAATCGTTCGCGAAGGCGCGAAAGCCGTTGCTGCTGGCATGAACCCGATGGATCTGAAGCGCGGCATCGACGCTGCTGTTGAAGAAGTTGTCGCAACGCTGAAAAAATCTGCCAAGAAAATCAAGACGACTGACGAAGTTGCCCAGGTTGGTACGATTTCCGCAAACGGTGAAGCCGAAATCGGCAACCGCATTGCAGAAGCCATGCAGCGCGTCGGCAACGAAGGCGTCATCACGGTTGAAGAAGCCAAGTCGCTGGAATCGTCGCTGGAAGTCGTTGAAGGCATGCAGTTCGACCGCGGTTACCTGTCACCCTACTTCGTGACAAATCCGGAAAAAATGATGTGCGAGTTGGAAGACCCATACATCCTGCTGCACGAGAAAAAGCTGTCGTCCCTGCAAGACATGCTGCCAATTCTCGAAGCTGTTGTGAAATCCGGCCGTCCGCTGCTTATTATTGCCGAAGACATCGAAGGCGAAGCGCTTGCGACCCTCGTGGTCAACAAACTGCGCGGTGGCTTGAAAGTTTCAGCTGTCAAAGCACCGGGCTTCGGCGATCGCCGCAAAGCGATGCTTGAAGACATTGCTGTGTTGACCGGCGGTCAAGTGATCTCCGAAGAGCTTGGCATCAAGCTCGACTCAGTCACGCTCGACATGCTCGGCACTGCCAAGAAAGTCTCAATCTCCAAGGAAGAAACGACTGTTGTCGATGGCGCCGGTAAGAAAAAAGACGTTCAGGGCCGCGTTGCTCAAATCAAGCAGCAGATTGAAGAGACAACTTCCGATTACGACCGTGAGAAGCTTCAAGAGCGTCTGGCGAAACTCGCTGGCGGCGTTGCTGTCATCTCCATTGGTGGTGCAACGGAAGTCGAAGTGAAAGAAAAGAAAGACCGCGTCGACGATGCGCTGAACGCTACGCGTGCAGCCGTTGAAGAAGGCATCGTTCCCGGAGGTGGCATCGCGCTGCTTCGTGCTTCAAACAACATGAAGACAACCGGTGAAAATGCAGATCAGGCTGCCGGTGTTGCTATCGTCAAACGCGCCCTTCAGTCGCCAATCCGCCAAATCGCGGAAAATGCTGGTGACGAAGGCTCCGTGGTTGTCGGCAAAGTGCTGGAAAGCAAAAAAGACACCTTCGGCTACAATGCCGCAACCGGTGAATTTGGCGACATGATTGCGATGGGTATCATTGACCCGGTGAAAGTGGTTCGCCACGCACTGCAAGACGCAGCCTCCATCGCATCGCTGCTGATCACGACCGAAGCCATGGTTGCCGAAGCTCCGCAGGAAGCTGCCCCAGCGGGCGGCGGCATGCCAGACATGGGTGGCATGGGCGGTATGGGCGGCATGATGTAAGCACGCCGTTCAGTTCGCTGAATGAATTGAAGGCCGGTGGGGGAACTCACCGGCCTTTTTCTTTGATCAAACCGGTCAAGGATTGGAACGAAAGCAGGACTGTCTCGTTGTCTCTGTGAATGTCGAAAACGATGTTCTCTGAAACAAGGAGAAATAAGATGGCTAATACAGATCAAGCAAAAGGCGCCTTCGACAAGGCCATTGGCAAGGTCAAGGAAGTTGCCGGCGAATTGACCGATAACAAAAAGCTCGAAACCGAGGGCAAGGCCCAACAGGTGAAGGGCGAAGCCAAAGAGACAAAAGGCGATATTAAAGACGCCGTCTAAGGGCTGGACCCACACCTGCAAACTGATTTTCGACCACAAGGCCGGAGCAAGCGCTCCGGCCTTTTTGGTTGTTTGGTAGGCAAATTCGCATAAAGTCTGACGATGATTGGATGCACGTTTTGTGAAATCGCCTCGGGCACCGCAAAAGCTTGGAGGGTTTATGAAGATGAGAAGGTCGTCGCCTTTTTCAACAAAGGCTCTGTTGCCGAATTTCACACGCTTGTAATTCCAAAACGCCATTCGACAGATATTTTCGATACTGATATCAATGACTTTCAGGCAGTTAGCGAGGTAATTCATCGTATTTGTCGGCACTATAAGTCGAACCTTGGTATCAGTTCGGTACAGATTATATGCAGCAATGGTGCAGAAGCTAAGCAAGATATGTTCCACATGCACTTTCACATTGTTCCACGCCGCAAAGACGATGGCCAAGATGTTTGTTGGACACCCGACAGAACCGTTAATCAGCGTTTTGACGAGTTGCTAGAAAGGGCGCGTTTGCCCTACGCGGGTGAATAGCGACATTTTGCGTAGTTCGTCCTTGCATGCGATTGGATAGCGTTATTTCATGAGTATGAAAGCCGAAAACGTCCTCAACTTCCCCCGCCCTGCCATATGCGAGCCCTGCGCGCATCGGTTGACGGTGGAGTTTAACGGCGTTGTGATTGCCGACACTACGGGCGGCTACCGCGCGTTGGAGACGTATCATCCGCCGACCTATTACCTGCCGATGGAAGACATCAAAGCCGAGCATCTCGTCAAAAATTCCCGCCGTTCGCTGTGCGAATGGAAGGGGCAGGCTTCGTATTTCGATATCGTGGTGGGCGACAAAAGGGCCGATGGCGCAGCGTGGACCTATGCGAAGCCCACGCCACCATTCGCACCGATTGAAGGTAAGGTCGCATTCTACGCCGAACCGATGGAGCGCTGCACTGTGGGCGGCGTGGATGTGATCCCACAGCCGGGGAATTTCTACGGCGGTTGGCTGACGCCGAACATTGAAGGACCAGTTAAAGGCGCTCCGGGCACAACCCATTGGTGAACTCCCCTGTGTAGCCGTCATTCCGGAATTTGCGTAGCAAATATCCGGAATCCAGATTCGAACCTGAAATCAGACATTGAGAACCGACTATAGAGCCGCACAGCGCTGGGTACCGGGTTCCGCTTTGCGGCCCCGGAATGACGGCATGAGAGTAGCGCGATCAAACAGACTGCAATGCAGCGATGATTTCGTCAGCGGCATTCCGGCTCACCTTGCCCCAAACAGCCCTTTTGCTTTCGACCAAATTCGCCTCACTCTTCAAAATCACGCCATCGCTTAAAATCTTCAAATGGTTCGCGCGGATCGTGCTGCCGGTGGACGTAATATCGACGATTACGTCCGCGCTGCCAGCGGCTGGAGCGCCTTCGGTTGCGCCGAGGCTTTCTACAATACGATAAACGCCGATGCCGTGAGTGCGGAAATGGTGTTGGGTGAGTTGCCAATATTTCGTGGCGATGCGCAGCCGACGCCCGATGCGCGAGCGGTATTGAGCGGCAACGTCGTCCAGATCGGCCATCGTGTCCACGTCGATCCAAGCCTCCGGCACCGCGACCACAACATCCGCATGGCCGAAACCCAGCTTCACGGGGAAGCCGAACGCATCGTCCGCATTGGCGAGCGTTTCGCGAGCCAAGTCTTCCCCAGTAACACCCATGTGGATGGAACCATTGGCGAGTTCACGAGCGATCTCCGAAGCTGACAGGAACGACACGTCGATATTGGAACGCCCCTTCATGCTGGCTTGATACGATCGTGCATCAGTCGATGGCTCGATAACGAGACCAGCGCCGGCAAAACGCACCAGCGTTGCTTCCTTCAGGCGGCCCTTGGAGGGTATGGCGATGTGCAAATTCATGCGCCTTCTCCTATGGCTTTTTCCAACCTGTCGAGCGTGATCGAAAAACCTACGGCAGGCACGGGTCCGGCAGCGCCCAACAGCGAGCACAGGCGATCATAACGCCCGCCGCCAGCGACGCTTTCGCCGCTCGCATTTACCTCAAACAAAATGCCCGTGTAATATTCCAGCTTGCGGCCAAACGAGGCGCGGTAGGTGTGGGCAGCGAGATCAAGCCCCTGCCCTTCCAGCCCTTCGAGCCGAGCTTTGAAATCATCCAGCGCTTTGCCAAAATTCAATTCGTGCTGTGCCGCGAATTCTGCCAGCGCATCAGTTGCGCCGTTGAGGGGCGCCTCAAGACGCAGGAAGGCACGCAGCTTTTCCGCGCGTTCTGAAGCCAGTTGAAAATGCGCAGCGCGGGCTTTTTCGATCATCCGCGCCACGATATCGCCTGGACTGCGGCCAGAGCGGGGCGATAGCCCTCCCGCTTCCATCCGGCTCATAACCGCGGCTTCGAGGCCCGTCACATCCTCTGATGCCGCCATTCTAGCGATGGCCGGGTCTGCGTGGTCTTGCGCCGTTCGCGCCGCGCCTGCCACTTCGTCGATCACCCGCTCCAAGGCGTCAGCGGCGCCGAAATTACGCTCCAGTCTGGAAACTAAAGCAGCAGGCATGTCGAGAGCGTGGACGAGTTCGGCAAACAAGGTTTGATCGCCGAGCGTCAGGTTGGGCGCTTGCATGCCAGCGGCATTGAGCGCGTTCATCATGTCCATAATGCTGGCGACATCGGCGGTGATTTTGTCAGTATTGCCGAGGTCTTCCAGCCCCACCTGCTTGAATTCCACTCCACTCTCGCGCCCTTGGCGAAAGACCGTGCCACCATAGGCGTAGCGGCCGGGCTGGGACGCGTAATGAAGACAGATAGGAATCGTGAACTCCGGCCGCAGGCATTGCAGTGCACCATCGGCGCTTTCGGTGATGAACATGCGGCGGCGCAGGTCCTCACCCGCCGTCTCCAGAAATGGATCGGCCGATTGCAGGATCGGCAGGTCGGCCACGTGGTCAGCTTTGGCCGCGAGGTGAGTGAGCAGATTATCAAGCACGAAACTGTCTCATCACGCTTCGCGGTCAGCTTTTTGGCGGGCGAGGATTTCGGTGACTTTGGCAACGAGGTCGGCGCGGTCGATTTCCTGCTGCGCGGGGCGCATGGCACGCCATTCTTCGTTGTCGGTGATTTCCTCAGCCATGCGGGCGCCTTCGATCAAATCCTTGATCTGCACCTTGCCGTTGGCGCGTTCCTCGCTGCCCGCAATGACGGCGATGGGCGAGCCGCGACGGTCGGCATATTGCAGTTGCTTGCCGAATTGCTTGGGGTTGCCCTGATACATCTCCGAGCGAATGCCGGCGTTGCGTAGCTCTTGAACCATCTTTTGATAATCCGCGAGCGCCTCGGTATCCCGGTCCATCACGCAGACGACCACGGGAGCGACAGTCTCAGACGCTTCCAGCTTGCCGAGGTTCTTCAGCGCCGTCATCAGGCGCGACACGCCGATAGAAAAGCCGGTGGCGGGGATGTCTTGGCCCGTAAAGCGTTTGACAAGGCCGTCATAACGTCCCCCGCCAGCGACGGAACCGAAAACGACCTCCTCGCCTTTTTCGTTGGTGACGGGGAAGGTCAGTTCGCACTCGTAGACAGCGCCAGTGTAGTATTCGAGGCCACGGACGCATGTTACGTCAGGGCGGATTTTCAGTGCTGAATAACCTCCAGAATTGCAAAGCTGTATGATTTCAATGAGTTCGCGAATGCCTTGACGGAATTTTCGATTTACCGCGAATTTGTTAAACTCAAGCGAGTTCAAATATTTAATTGATGCATCTCTGTTTGTCGCTTCACTATCAACAAAGATTCGTTTCATCCAATTCCATTCGTCGAGATCTGACGGTTCAATTATTGCGTCTTCCTCGTTGTCGACAAAGTCAGATAGGTCGTCCGGTTCAAAATTTTCAACGTATTCTTCGTAGGTCTTACTCTCATGTATCGCTAAATTATCTGGCAGCAATAGGAATGCAAAACTCTGATCTTTCAATAAACTCAGCAAGAGCTCCGTTTGCTTCGCATCTAATCCAGCGCCCTTCGTAAAATCTCCACTTTCATCCACTCGTCCGTCCATAAGAAGTCGTTTCACTCCAGTCAGGCCGACTCGATCAAATTTATCGAGAGAGCGCAAAACTGTTAAGCGCGAAGATACGTACTGTTCCCCAGCCAAACCAATCGCGTCCAAAATTCCATCAAGAACTTTTCGGCTGTTCACCCTAACTAGAAATTGCCCTTCCAACCCCAGCGCCTCCATCGTGTCCGCCATCATCATGCACATTTCGGCGTCTGCTGATGGTCCTGGTGCGCCCACCGTATCTGCATCGAACTGCATGAACTGGCGGAATCTTCCCGGCCCCGGTTTTTCATTCCGAAACACCCACCCTGCCCGATACGTCCGATAGGGCGTTTGCAATTCGTTGATGTTTTGCGCGAAGTGGCGAGCCAGAGGTGCGGTCAGGTCGTAGCGCAGGCTCATCCATTGTTCGTCGTCGTCTTGCAGGCTGAAGACGCCCGCGTTGGGGCGGTCGGTGTCGGGCAGGAATTTGCCGAGCGCATCGGTGTATTCGAACATCGGCGTTTCAACGGGGTCGAAGCCGTAGCGCTCATAGACTTCCTTGATCTTCGCCATCATCGCATCGGTGGCGCGGATGTCTTCCGGTGAACGGTCAACAAAACCGCGCGGCTGGCGGGCTTTCAGGCGGTGGGGTTTTTTCTTTTTGTCGGCCATGGTCGGTCTCGGAAATGTGGAAATGGCAAGAGAGGCGGTCGGGTCAAATGCCTGATCCGGTGAAACGTCTCGCGTGTGTGAGAAGGCGCAAGGGGCCGTCGTTTCCGATCAGGTGCCGGAATGTCGATGGCTGGAATGGTGCGCTGTAAAGTTCATGCAGGCTGTTTAGGCGCAAGTGGTGCGAGGGGCAAGAGGTGCGTTCAGCGCTTGTCCAGTTTGTAACGCAGCGCCATGGCGATGCAGTGGGTGAGCGCAGGATTGGCGAGGTCATCATCGGGCGAAATAACGATAGCGCGGTTGGCCTCAAAGGTGAGTTCGTCTTCGTAGAGTTCACGAAAGCGCTGCACCAAATTTGTGTGACAGATGAACATCAAGCCAAACGTGTCATCCCTGTTCTGCTGGATACGGACGGACGAGCCGACATTTGCCTTTTTTGGGGTAAAGCTCGGTTGGGCCCATTTCACGCTCTCGGCCAACTGCCCCACATCTGGTGTGGCAGCTGCGGTTTCGAGGATCAGTTTGCGGAGTTGCTTTTCCATCGGTTATGGCCTTTCAAATTCGGCGCGTGCTTGCTCAACAGTCTCGCGGCAATGGCAGCCATCCAGGTGGTCGTTGACGATGCCCATCGCCTGCATGAAGGCGTAGCAGGTGGTGGGGCCGACGAAGGACCAGCCGCGCTTCTTCAGTTCCTTTGACAGCGCGGTTGAGGCTTCGGTTTTGCCTAAGGCCATCATTTCCGACTGGCTGAACACTCTGGGGCGGTTTTGCTGCGCGGCCTCTTCCCAAGACCAGAACCACTTGCCCAGCGAGCCTTCTTCGCGCTCCATCTCAATCGCGCGTTTGGCATTGTTGATGGTGGAAACGATCTTGCCCCGATGGCGGATAATACCTGCGTCCTGCACAAGCCGCTCCACGTCATCTTCTCTAAAGGCTGCTACTTTATGGAAATCGAACCCTGCAAAGGCGGCACGGAAGTTTTCGCGCTTGCGCAAAATAGTCAGCCAAGAAAGGCCAGACTGAAATCCTTCCAGGCAAATTTTTTCGAACAATCGGAAGTCGTCGTGCTGGGGCATTCCCCATTCGGTGTCGTGGTATATCACATAGTCGGGCTTGTCTTCTGGCCAGAAACAGCGTGCCTTACCATCTGCGCCTTTGATCAAACCTGCTGGCAATTCCTGCGCCATCACTGAAACCTCCGCTATCATTGCGGCACTATTCGGACACGAGCCATTAGGGTTTGGCAAATGGTTGGCTGTGGATAGACTGTTCGTTCGCACTCCAGATTTTGGGGTCAATCACGGCGCATGACGTAAATGACACAAAGTTCAATGGCCTTTACCCGGTCCCCTTGCCATAAAGCCGCGCGAATCGCGCTATAGCGAAACCACAGTTTGCCTGACCGTTTCAGGCCACCCGCTTCAGGAGACGTTCAGACACAACCATGGCCCGCTCCGCCCGCCCCCGAACGGCTGCCCGCTTTGCAGCACTGGCCCTTGGCTGCGCCCTCGCGCTTACGCCAATGGCGGCTCAAGCCTATACGGATAGCGAAGTGATAGACGGATTTAAGAAGACGGTGTTTGGCTCTGAATATCCGGGCCTGTTCTCAACCGGGTCTTACGTGCGCAAGTTCAATGGAACAGTGCGAATGCATGTGTCATCCTTTTCGCCTTCGTTAAAGGCCGAGGTGGAACGGTTTGCCAGATCACTCAACGGACTGATTTCCGGGTTGCGTTTGCGCATCGTGAATGATCCCGAACGGGCGAATTTTCGCGTCTTCGTCACCACCAAAGCCAATTACGAGACCACCGTTCAACGCAGTGTCTATGGCAACCGCACAGCCGCCGTGCGCGGCAAATGTATGGTGCGTTCAAAATTCACCCGCAACGGGATCAGCCGTTCAGACGCGGTGATTGTGGGTGACGACAGCCGTTCGCTGTTTCGACGCTGTATGACGGAAGAAATCCTGCAAGGCTTGGGACCACTTAATGACGACCCGTCGCTCATCCATTCGATGTTCAACGATCGGTCACGCTACACCGCTTTTCGGCGCTTTGATCGGCTGATCTTGAACATGCTTTATGACAGGCGCATCGAAAACGGCATGTCGGTTTCGCAGGCAGCAGAACTGCTGCCCCGCGTTTTGCGCGATGTTCGGCGCAACATCAGACAGCGTTAACCAAACGCCTTAAACGCCCCTTTACCAAACCAGAAGGTAAACGGACCGTTTCACCGATAAATCGAACTTGATTCACCATTCAGTCGCCCTTCCCGTTCAATTGTGAAGGTCGGCGGGCTGGGGCGCTTTTGCGTTGGCTCCGCTTCAAACGAAGACGAGTGTAGTGAGTACGTCTGACATGAAAACAATAGTTAAAGCGGCTGCCTTTGCAGCAGCCTTCGCAATGCTGCCCTTTGGAGCGCATAGCGATGCCGAAGCGGGCTCGCGGGTGACGGTTGGTTCCAACCTGTCTTCGCCGTGGGTGCTGCAATTCAAACCAAAGAAACGCGTTGCAACACCCGAAGCGCTGGCTCGCATACGCGCCGCACGCCAAGGCAATCGCCAAGTGCGCCGCGTTTCGCGCTCAACAGTGCGGGCAACAGCGCCGCGTGCGACGGGCTCTGTACGCCGACAAACAGCCTTGCGTTCGTCAATTCCCACTTTGCCAGACAGTGAATTGATGCCGCAGATCGTCAACTATTATGGTGAGGATAAGCCCGGCACGATCATTGTTAACACTCCAGAGCGTCGTCTCTATCTGGTGATGGAAGGTGGCAAAGCCCGCCGCTATGCAATTGGTGTTGGCAAACCCGGCTTTGAATGGGCAGGCGTTCATAAAGTAACGCGCAAGGCCGAGTGGCCGGATTGGCGTCCTCCGCAGTCCATGATTAAGCGCGAACGCGCGAAGGGTCGCGAATTGCCGGCCTTTATGCCGGGTGGCCCGGAAAACCCAATGGGCGCGCGGGCGTTGTATTTGGGTTCGACGATCTACCGTATCCATGGTACGAATCAGGACTGGAGCATCGGGAAAGCCGTCTCTTCCGGCTGCATCCGCATGCGCAATCAAGACGTGATGGACCTATATGACAGGGTGCCTCGCGGCTCGAAAGTGCGCGTGATTTAGCGTCATTCATCGGAGCTTTGCCGACAAAAGGCCACTTGCTACACGGCAAGTGGCCTTTTTCTTGTCCGCATAGGGGCTGGATCATTTTTGCACCATTGTAAGAAAAACGTGATCAACTGCCCCCCGTTAACGATTGCTTTGCCATTGCAACCTTTTTATCGTTACCAGACGCACTATTGAATGAGGGAATAATCATGCTGCGAAATATCGCAACGGCATTGGCTTTCGCTTTCACCATCGCCTTGGGCTTTTCGCTTTTTGGCACGGCTGAAAGCCAAGCGCGTGAGCCGGGCGCAAATATCTACGACCACACAACAGGCAAGTGGGTAAAAAAGCGCAAAATCTATCGCAACAGAGCGCCCGCGGCGAAATTTCGTCGCCGCACAGTCTCAATCACGACCAACGAGCCCGTCGGCACAATCATTGTCGATACGAAATCAAAGTATCTCTATCACGTCACTTCCAAACGCCGCGCTGTGCGTTATGGAATCGGCGTAGGCCGCGAGGGATTTGAATGGCGCGGCCAGACGAAACTTGCTCGCAAAGCCAAGTGGCCATCATGGACACCACCCAAAGAGATGATCGAGCGTGAATGGCGTGAGAACAAGCGCCGCGTTAGCTTCATGAAAGGCGGACCAAAAAACCCGCTCGGTGCTCGTGCGCTTTATCTGCATTGGCCCAAGGGTGGCGATACCGGCTACCGCATCCACGGCACAAACGAGCCTTGGTCAATTGGCCTGAGCATGTCATCCGGCTGCATTCGCATGCTGAACAAAGACGTTGAGCATCTCTACAACAACGTGAAACTTGGCTCCAAGGTCGTGGTTATTGGCCCTGATGGCAAAGATCGCCGCAAGTTCTACCGCGAAGGTTTCAACCCGTTGCGGGCAATCTTTTCGCGCGGCACATAAGCGCCAGCGTCAAATTTCGATAAAAAAAGGCCCGCGAAATCCAGTTTCGCGGGCCTTTTTTTGTTTGTGCCTTGAACCAGCAGCTACCGCTCAGCGCAGCTCTTGCGGCATTGCTCCGCCATAAGCCCAGTTGAGCAATTTCACTGTGTGAACGGTTGGTATTTTTGTTCCGTTACCGATCTGAGTAAGACAGCCAATATTGCCTGCAGCAATAACCTGCGGCTGCGTGCGCTCTATGTTGGCAACCTTGCGGGTCCGCAATTGATTGGCGATGTCAGACTGCATGATGTTGTAAGTGCCTGCTGAACCGCAGCACAGATGGCCTTCCGCTGGCTCGCGCACGGTGAACCCAGCTTTGGTCAGCAATTCCTTCGGCAGTGTCTTCACCTTCTGTCCGTGCTGAAGCGAACAGGCTGAGTGATATGCCACGACCATGCCCGGTTTGTGATGCGGCTCTGGCAGATCGAGAGTTGCGAGATATTCCGTCACATCCTTGGTTAGTGCAGAAACACGTGCAGCCTTGTCCGCATAATCGGGATCAAGGCGGAGCATATGGCCGTAGTCCTTGATCGTCGTGCCACAGCCGGACGTTGTAATGACGATGGCATCAAGCCCACCGTTTTCTATTTCGCGGGTCCAGACATCGACCAAATGATGGGCCGCATCCAGCGCCTGATCTTCCTTACCCATGTGATGCACGAGCGAGCCGCAACACGCCTCGCCTTCTGGCAACACAACCTCAACGCCGAGACGGTTGAGCAATTCAATGGTCGTTTTGTTGATGTTCGCGTCCAATACAGGCTGGGCGCAGCCTGTCAAAATAGCGACCCGACCACGCTTTTCCTTCGCCGGGGCGAAGGTGCCGGGCGATGTTTCTGGGGCAGGCCCGGAGACTTTCGACGGAGCCAAGCGCAGCATTGCGCCAAATGGCTTGAACGCTTCCACTTTCTCAAACAGTGGTGCGAGAGGCTTGCCATACTTTGCGGCCGTTAGTGCAAAGCGGAACCGCGCGGGATAGGGCAGAACCATCGCGAGGATGGCGCGGGTGAGCCTGTTCATCGGCGGGCGCTTGTAAGTCTTTTCAATATGAACGCGGGCATGGTCAACCAAGTGCATGTAGTTGACGCCCGAAGGACAAGTGCTCATGCAAGCGAGACAGGAAAGACAGCGGTCAATATGGGTAACGACCTGCTTATCCGCTGGCCTGTCGTTTTCCAGCATGTCCTTGATCAGATAGATGCGCCCGCGCGGACTGTCCAACTCATTGCCAAGCGTCACATAGGTGGGGCAAGTCGCCGTGCAGAAACCGCAATGGACGCAGTTTCGCAGGATGGAGTCCGCTTCTTGGATTGCGGGATCGGCCAGTTGCGCGATGGAGAAATTGGTTTGCATCAGCCCATTCTCCCCGGATTCAAAATACCGTGTGGATCAAAATTTTCGCGATAACGCTTAGACAAAGCGGCCAGCGCTTTTGGCTGTGGCTCGAACACGTCGACGCTTTGGCGCGTTGCGGCATCGGCGCGAATGAGTGTGGCGTGGCCGCCGCCATTGCGCGAAACGGCTAGCCGCACGGCTTCTGCCTGCGCGTCACCGCCGATCACATTGAGCCAGATCAAGCCGCCCTGCCAATCGTAGAACGCGCTGCAATCGATGCCGGATTTCAGATCAGCAACAATGCGGTGTCCTTCTGTGGGCGTGCAGGAAATTCGCCATACGGTGCTGGTTTGGTCGTCAGCAAACGGCAAGCAATCGCGCAAAGCTGCCCAGCGTTTGCGGGAACCGGCTTCTGTGATTTGTTCGTGTTTGCCAAAATCGCTCAACAGCTTGGATAGATTGGCGATGCGGTATTCGACTGATGGTTTAAAACCTTCTAGGCGAAAACACGTCGCGGCTTTGTCGCCGTCAACGCCAGCAGGCAGATGCGCTGCGCCGGAGACTTCGGCATTCGACCCCATGGCCAAGGCCATGGCTGCGGCAGCTTTGGCATCGTCCAAACCTTCCAGCACGAGTGTTTTTTCCGTCTCGGCGCGGGGCAGCACTTTCATGGTAATGTCGGTAAGCACGGCGAGCGTTCCCCACGCGCCGGTGACACCTTTGGAGAGGTCGTAGCCCGTCACGTTCTTCACAACACGACCGCCGGACTTAAACACTTCGCCGCGGCCAGAGACGGCGCTGATGCCCAGAATATGGTCGCGGGCAGAGCCCGACTTGAGGCGGCGGGGACCGGCAAAATTGGTGTTTACCAGTCCACCCAAAGTGCCCTGCCCCGGCTTCTGACCGAGCAGCGGCCCAAGGTCGACCGGCTCGAACTGAAATTCCTGATTGGCATCATCCAACAGCTTGTCGATTTCCGCCAAAGGCGTGCCAGCGCGGGCGGAAAGAACCAATTCTTCCGGCTCGAACAACGTCACGCCAGTGAGCGCAGAGAGATCAAGCGTGTGGGCCGTCTGCGTCGGCTTACCGAGCGCGCGCTTTGTGCCTTGGCCAATTATTTCAATTGGCGTTTCCTCGCCTGCAGCCCATTTGACTGCGGCGAGAACGTCATCAGCCGTTTTAGGGTGTAGATCAGTGCTGGTCATCAATCAGAATCTCGGCAGATCGGGGAAAGGCACTTGGCCTTTATGAACGTGCATCCGACCAAGTTCTGCGCAGCGGTGCAGTTGCGGGAACATCTTGCCGGGGTTGAGCAGGTGATCAGGGTCGAACGCGCATTTGACGCGCTGCTGCTGCTCCAGATCCGCTTCGGTGAACATGGACGGCATGAGATCGCGTTTCTCGACGCCCACGCCGTGTTCACCGGTCAGCACACCGCCAACTTCGACGCAGAGACGCAGAATATCGGCACCAAACTCTTCGGTCTTTTCCAATTCGCCGGGCACGTTTGCATCATACAAAATTAGCGGATGCAGATTGCCATCACCCGCGTGGAACACGTTCGCCACGCGCAGATTGTAGTGGTCGGACAATTCACGCATCCGCGCCAGAACAACCGGCAACTGACGGCGCGGGATCGTGCCGTCCATGCAATAATAATCTGGCGAGATGCGGCCCACTGCGGGGAAAGCCGCCTTGCGGCCAGCCCAGAACGTGTTGCGTTCGTCTTCGGATTGCGAGACGCGCAGAGTGGTGGATTTGTTGCGCTTGGCAATCTCTTCCACACGACCAATCAGATAATCGACCTCCGCTTCCGGTCCGTCGAGTTCGACGATCAGCAGCGCCTCCACGTCCAGCGGATAACCGGCATGGACGAAGTCTTCCGCAGCATGGATGGCAGGCTTGTCCATCATCTCCATACCGCCGGGAATGATGCCCTCTGAGATAATTTCGGCCACGCATTGGCCAGCATCTTCGCTGGTTGGAAAGCCGATTAGCAATGCGCGGGCCGTCTCCGGCTTTTGCAGAATGCGAACGGTCACTTCGGTGACGACGCCGAGCAGGCCTTCGGAGCCAGTGATCACGCCCAACAGGTCGTAGCCCTCGGACTCAAGGTGTTTGCCGCCGATACGCATGATTTCGCCGTCAATGGTGACAAGTTCAACACCGATGACGTTGTTGGAGGTGAGACCGTATTTGAGGCAATGTACGCCGCCGGAATTTTCTGCCACATTGCCGCCGATGGAACAGGCGATCTGCGAGGATGGGTCTGGCGCATAGTAAAATCCGCGCTCTTGCACGGCATGGGTGATGCCAAGATTGGTCACGCCCGGCTGCACCACGGCGCAGCGGTTGTCATAGTCAATTTCGAGGATTCTGTTAAAGCGGCTCATGACCAGCAGCACAGCATCACCCAGCGGCAACGCGCCGCCTGACAAGGAAGTGCCGGAACCACGTGGCACCACGCGAATGCCCTGTTCTCCGCAGTAGCGCATCACGTCTGCCACCTGTTGCACCGTCTCCGGCAGCACCACCACGAAGGGCAGCGTCTTGTAAGCGGTGAGGCCGTCGGATTCGAACACACGCATGGAGTTTTCGTCCGCTATGACACCCTCGCCGGGCACGATATCGCGCAGGGCATCGACGATTTCGGCACGGCGCGAAAGCGTCTTTGTATCGAGTTCTGGCATGACTAGGCCGGACATGGCGGGCTCCTCCTCCAATTGGTAAAAAATGTTTACCAGTCAATTCACTTCATTCACAAGACCAACTGGACAAATAATTTGACCAGTGAACAACCTCGCTTCAAAGTCACTGAGAACAAAACTCGCATATAGCGCACGCAATTCCCATGGTTTTCACACCAATCGAACAAAACCGAACGTCGCAGGAGGTTGAGGCCCAGATTGAGATGCTGGTGCTCGAAGGCGTTTTGCGCGGCGGCGACAAACTGCCGGGTGAACGGGAATTGTCAAAATCGTTGAACGTCTCGCGCCCGATTCTGCGGCAGGCCATTGCGGCGCTGGCAGATAAGGGCTTGCTGGTCACCCGTCACGGCGAAGCAACCCTGGTAGCGGATGTGATCGGCACAATCTTCGCCGCACCCGTCGCCAAGCTCATTGGCGAGAACGTTAAAGCCAAGATGGACTATCTCGAGTATCGACGCGAAATCGAAGGGTTGGCGGCCGCTATGGCCGCGCAGCGGGCGACGGAAGCTGATCGCACGCTTCTAACGCGGATTGCAAATGATATGCGGGCCGCTCATGCGGCAAAGGACGCAGCTCTGGAAGCGCGCATTGACGTTGAGTTCCACAACGCCATTGTCGATGCGGCCCATAACATCGTGCTGCTGCACACCCTACGTTCTTGCTACCGGCTGCTATCGGAAGACGTGTTTTTCAACCGTCAGGTTCTCTATGACCGCGGCGGAATGCGCCGCAAATTGCTTGACCAGCACATCGCCATTTACGATGCGATTATGGCGCGGGATGCCAATGCCGCGACCGAGACCGCGCGGGCGCATATCGTTTTTGTGATCGAGGTGCAGGAAGAGTTACAGAAATCCCGCACCCGCGATGTGGTGTCTGAAAAGCGGCTGGAAGCGCGGGGTTGAGCCTTATCGGTTCGAGCGCACTTCCTCAAAGTCCAACAGATTGTGCCGACCAACTTTGGTGATGTCCGTCTCGCCACACAGGGCCATTGTTGTGTCCAACTCGCTTTGAACAAGCTCCAGCGCCTTGGTTACACCCGCCTCGCCCATCGCGCCAAGGCCATAGATATAGGCGCGGCCGATATAGGTGGACTTTGCGCCAAGTGCGATGGCTTTAAACACGTCTTGCCCGGTGCGGATGCCGCTGTCCATGTGGACTTCAACACGGTCGCCCACGGCGTCGATGATGCGCGCCAGCATGTCGATTGGTGCCGCGGCGCCGTCAAGCTGTCGTCCGCCATGGTTGGAAACGATGATCGCATCTGCGCCCATGTCGGCTGCGATTTTCGCGTCTTCTACATCATTGATGCCTTTGAGAATCAGCTTGCGGTCCCAACGGGCCTTGATCCAGTCAATCGAAGACCAATCCAGCGATTGGTCGAACTGGCTCTGCGTCCACGATGAAAGGCTCGACATATCGTCAACGCCCTTGGCGTGGCCGACGATGTTACCGAATGTGCGATTTTGCGTGCCCAGCATGCCCATGCACCAGCGCGGTTTCATGGCAAGATTGATCATGTTGGCAATGGTCGGCTTTGGTGGAGCGGACAGGCCATTTTTCACGTCCTTGTGGCGCTGACCCAAAATTTGCAGATCAAGCGTCAGCACCAACGCTTCGCAATTGGCGTCATAGGCACGCTTGATGAGTGCTTCGATGAAGCCACGGTCGCGCATGACGTAAAGCTGGAACCAGAACGGCTTGGTGGTTGCTTTCGCCACCTCCTCGATTGAGCAAATACTCATGGTGGACAGCGTAAACGGCACGCCGAACTTCTCCGCCGCCCGTGCTGCTGCGATCTCGCCATCGGCGTGTTGCATGCCTGTCAGGCCAACGGGAGCGAGTGCCACGGGCATCGCCACTTCGCGGCCAATCATCTCGCTCTTCAACGTGCGGTTATCGATGTTCACGGCAACCCGTTGGCGCAGTTTGTATTTCTCGAATGCGCTTGTGTTGTCGCGATAGGTGCCTTCGGTATAGGCGCCAGAATCCGCATAATCGTAAAACATGCGCGGTACGCGGCGGCGGGCGAGAGCCTGAAGATCGGCGTTACAGGTGATGGTCACGGTGGCGGGCTCCTAGAGATAACGGTCATTGCGCAAAACCATCTTGTGCCTGCGCAATTGTCGTGGTTCCCTTTGGCTATGCCAATTGCCTTAGGTAAATCAAGACTGCCCGATGGGATGCGCCTCTATGCCGTGGGGGATGTTCACGGTTGTCTGAAGCAATTGAACAGGGTGATTGCCGCCATTGAGGCCGACCGAGAGAAACGGCCTGCGCCGAAATCGGGCATCATCTTTCTCGGCGATTATCTCGACCGAGGGCCGGAATCGAAGGGCGTGGTCACACGGCTCATTCATCTTATGGCGCGCGACAAAAGTGTTCTGTGTCTTGCGGGAAATCATGATCTGGCGCTGCAAAAGTTTCTCGATTTTCCGCTGGATACAGGCGAGAATTATTTCAGCAATGGCGGAGCTTCCACTTTGCGGTCGTACGGTGTGCGCGTGCCGCGTCCGCCCTTCACCAAGCGCGAAGTGAAAGAAATCGTTGCTTATGCGCAGCAATTGATCCCCGTTAATCACCTCCATTTTTTCGCAACGCTGCCGCACGGCGCAGAGTATGGCGACTATTTCTTCTGCCATGCAGGTATCCGCCCCGGGGTGGCGCTCGACAAACAATCGCCGGAAGACCTGATGTGGATCCGACGCGATTTTCTTGACTACAAAAAACCTCTTGAAAAGGTGGTTGTCCACGGCCACACGCCCCGTGACGATGTGGAATTTCACAAAAACCGAATTTCGGTCGACACACGTTGCTTTGCCAGCGGCAAACTGTCGTGCGTGGTGTTGGAAGGCAAAGACTACCGCGTATTGAAAACGCTATGAGGCGGCACAGCCCATTGCAAAACCGGGTGATGCCAACAGGCGACATCGTCGCAATCCCCATGCGTGGCACCATGCTGGGCAATCGCGGTGGACGGTTGCACGATCCTGACACAAAAGAGCTGCATAAGACGCGTCGCTGGGCCAGTAAGCAGTGGATTTGCTGTGAGACGTCGTTCAACGGCCGCCAACGCGAAGTGATGGGTCACAGCTACACAGAGTTATTTTTTCTAGATGAAGTGACCGCTTTTGCAGCTGGCCACCGTCCCTGTTTTGAGTGTCGCCGCAAGGCTTTCCTTGCGTTTGCAGCGGCTGTTGCACGGGCGAATGGCTTGGCAGAACGGATGACTGCACCCGCAATGGACACGGTGCTTCATGCCGAGCGCTTACAAGGGCGCGTCAAGCGCACTCACGCATTGGCTTGGGGTAATCTGCCCGACGGCGCTGCTGTTTTGTTTAAGAACAGGACGTTGATGAAAAATAAGGGGCAGGCTCTGGAATGGTGGGCGGATGGTTATCGATCGCACGGATTGGACATCGACGAGCTCGTCCAGCAACCAGTAGAGTGCCTCACGCCGCCGCTGATGCTTAGCGCTCTAGCACATGGTTACCCACCGCGTTGGCACGTTTCAGCGGACACCGCCTAAAAGACGAAACCCCGACGCGCAGGGATGGGGTGGGGCGCATCGGGGTCTCGGTTGTTCCGCTAGAGATCAAAACCGCGGAAGATGTGTAGGATGTGCGTTACGAAAACACCGCATCAAATTCTGGCTCGGGCATGTCGGTTATCTGGTCTCTTGGCGGCTCCATGTCGATCAGCACGCCTTCGTCGCCTTGGGTTGGCTGAGGAAGGAAGTCGCCAGGTTGCACGTCTTGGGGACCACCATCATCGTTGTTTGAGCCAACGAACACGATGACGTCGCCGTTTTCATTGAACAGATCGTCGTCGGACAGTTCGCCGCTGCCAGCCGTTCCTTCTTTCCAGTCTATCCGGGCCTGCTGAAGCTCTTCACGGGCTTCGCGCAATTCCGCGCGGGCTTCACGAACAGCCTCACGGGCTTCCTGAATTGCTTCACGGGCTTCGCGAACTGCTTCACGGTCGCCGTCAGCACGGGCCTGTTGGAGGACTTCACGGATGGCGAAGACTTCTTCACGCGCTTCCTGCACTTTTTCGCGGGCCTCATCGCGGGCGTCGCGGAATTCTTTTATGTATTCTTCACGTTCGGCGCGGATCTCTTCGCGGATTTCCTTGCGGGCTTCGCGGATTTCGCGAACCGCATCGCGGTCGCCTTCCATGCGGGCTGCCAGCAACTGAAAAGTCGCGTTAATGTAGTTGTTCAACAGGTCGGCGCTTGCGCTCAGGTTGTTGTCGAATATCTTGTTCATTCGGTCGATGATGTTCATTTGGTTCCTGCTCCTCGTTTAAGGTTTTGGCTCTAACAGGATCTTGGTGCCCCGCTGTCAGCTTTCCGAAACCTACAGAAAAAACTGATCTTGTCTTGCTGGAACCACTGGAATGCCAAACCGTTTGTGAAGCCGGGCCGCGCTGTTTTTGCTCAACTTTTCAATAAATTGAAGGTGTCCACCGCGAGCGATCTGCGAGACATCACAAGGCTGCTTAGTGCTTGAGCGGTCGCCGTGGGATTTGGGCAAAATTCTGGTTTCAATTCAATCAAACTTGACCCAAATTGCCCCAATGCCACGCTATGATTTTTCCGCCCAGAGACTGTTCCTCGACACCCCGCTTATGACGGGTAGCCTTTGCGAGTTGGACCGCAATCAAGCCAACTACCTGCTTAATGTACTTCGGCTGAAAGATGGCTCAGGAGTTCTTGTGTTCAACGGGCGCGATGGCGAATGGCAGACGCGCGTTGTCGTAGAAGGGCGCAAGAAGGCTCATCTGGAGTGCATAGAACAAGCTCGTGCGCAAACAGCGGCTGGCGATCTCGTCTATCTGTTCGCCCCGCTGAAACAGGCGCGGCTGGATTACATGATACAAAAGGCTGTGGAGATGGGCGCCAGCCACATCGTGCCTGTGCTGACCCAATACACTCAGGTGCGAAAGGTGAACGCAGAGCGGATGCGATCCAACGCCATAGAGGCGGCAGAACAATGCGGCGTGCTTTCGATACCCACATTTGCAGAACCGGCAGACCTTGCCACTGCCATTGATGCTTTGGAGAGCGATCGCACCATTATCTTTTGCGACGAGGGTGAGGCAAGTCAAAATCCGCTGCCCGCTTTGCAAGCTATCGAGCGTGGCCCGCTTGCCGTTCTGATTGGCCCGGAAGGCGGTTTCAGTGAAGATGAACGCACAATGCTGCGCGAACGCGCTAATGTTGTTCCTATACCGCTCGGGCCGCGTGTACTGCGTGCAGACACCGCTGCGGTGGCGGCTTTGGCGCTCGTGCAAGCCGTGCTTGGCGATTGGAAGTAAAAGTTTTGGCTTGCCCTCGCGGCGTTGTGAGGTTTAGCGATGGGGCAACAGACAAACGCTAGAGCATCTTTCGCATGGCTCGTGATACAACCGACACCACCCCGCTTGAGACCCGCGATCAACTGATCGGCACCATGTCTGGTGGCTGCAAGCCCAAAGAAGCCTGGCGGATCGGCACCGAACACGAGAAGTTTGGCTTCTACACGAAGGATTTCTCGCCAGTGCCCTACGAGGGCGAAAACGGCATTCGTGCGCTGCTGGAAGGCATGCAGGAAAAGACCGGTTGGGAGCCAATCGTAGACGCAGGCAATATTATCGGCCTCGCCTCCACCGACGGCAGCGGCGCGATTTCGCTGGAACCGGGCGGGCAATTCGAGCTTTCCGGCGGCCCTTTGGAGACAGTTCACCAGACCTGCCGCGAATCCAACCGTCACCTTTCGCAGGTGCGCGAAGTGGCGGAACCAATGGGCATGGGCTTCCTCGGCGTTGGCGGTTCGCCTAAGTGGACCTACGACGAGACACCGAAGATGCCAAAATCACGCTACGACATCATGCGCGCCTATATGCCGAAGGTCGGCAGCGGCGGCCTTGATATGATGCACCGAACTTGCACCATTCAGGTCAATCTCGACTTCTCTTCCGAAGACGACATGCGCCGCAAGATGAATGTCTCGACGCGCTTGCAGCCGGTTGCTTCGGCTTTGTTCGCTTCATCCCCCTTCACGGACGGCAAGCCAAACGGCTTGCTTTCATGGCGCTCGGACATCTGGCGCGACACGGACAACGACCGCGCAGGACTGCACGACTTCATGATGGCGGATGTTTTCTCATTCGAAGCATATGCAGACTGGGCACTGGACCGGCCGATGTATTTCGTTTTGCGCGACGGCAAATACCACGACTGCACCCATGTCACCTTCAGACAATTTATGGACGGCGCGTTAAAGGATGAATTGTCCGACCCTGTCGCGAACATGGGCGACTGGACGAACCATCTGGGCACGTTGTTTCCCGATGTTCGGCTGAAGTCCTTTCTGGAAATGCGCGGCGCGGATGGTGGTCCGTGGCGGCGCATTTGCGCCCTGCCCGCTTTGTGGGTTGGCCTGCTCTACGACGAAGCCGCCCTGGATGCCGCTGAAGTGCTAGCGCGCGAACTTACTGTCCAAGACGTTCGCGCCATGCGCGAGGCCGTTCCTGCGCAGGCTCTGGCTGCGCCCGCAGGCAAGAGGACGGTCGGCGAACTCGCTAAAGACGTGCTTTCCGTCTCCCGCGCCGGACTGAACGCCCGTGGCAAGCTGAATTCAGAAGGCGGAACCGAAGCCCACTTTCTAGCCCCACTCGATGAAGTGATCGCCTTGGGCGAAACGCAGGCGGAACGGATGCTGACGCAATATGCAAGCTCTTGGGACGGCGAGATAGATCACATATTTGAAGAATGGGCTTATTGATCGCTTGCTTGTAACGGTTTGGACCATACGCCAATTCGTGCAGTCTTGCGGCAATCACGATTGCGCTAGTGTTCACAAAATTGCCCATGTTGTTCTCTCACTTGGGCGAAAGTAACCGCCCCCGGATAGGAGCCCTGCAATGACCTTTGACCTGTTGACCCGTCGTAAAGTTCTTACCCTTGGCGGCGGCATTGTTGCCGCTGGCGCAACGGGCATCATCGTGCCTGCCACCGCCAAGGGAATTGACCCAACACCTTCGATGCGCGGCGGGGCCAACAATTACCGCCCCGGCGCCCCAATTGTGGAGCGCATCGGCAAGGGTGGGTTTTTAATGACAGGCACCGTGCGCCGAGCGGGTGATGGCGCTCGTTTGGGTGGCCAACGCATTCAGGTTTGGGCGCATACTGTAGAGGGCTACGAAAGCGATCCCGAGAGCCATGGCGCAACGCTTACCAAACAAGACGGTACTTTTGCTCTGGATATGCCGCAGATTGTGCCCGCCTTCGGACAGGCACATGCGCATTTGGCGTATGATAGTGAAGAGTTCGAGACGGTGTTTCTGCGCCCAGTCATGGCCAGCTCGAAAGACACGACGCTGCATGCCGACTTTGTGTTGAAACCGGTCTGATTTCCAGTCTGATGCCAAGATGAGCCGATACAAAACGGCGGTGGTTTGGGCAGCGCTGTTGGCGGCGATTATCGTTCCTATGGCACTGTCTGCCTTGAGCCCCCAATTAGCTTGGCGTGGCCCTGCCTACATCGTTGCAGGTTTTGCCGGCGTTTTGGGTCTTGCATTGCTGCTGCTTCAACCTTTGCTCGCAGGCAGATTTCTTCCCGGCCTTTCGCCGCTGCGCACACGCTATTTCCACCGAATCGTTGGGAGCCTGCTGGTGTTTGCAGTGGTAGTGCACGTCGGTGGCCTATGGGTCACCACGGCGCCGGACGTAATCGACGCGCTCCTGTTTCGCTCGCCCACGCCATTCTCGGTATGGGGCGTTGTTGCGATGTGGGCGGTCTTCGCGGCTGCCTTGCTGGCAGCGACTAGAAAGCGCATCCGGTTGCGATGGAGCACTTGGCGGCTGTCGCACGCAGGGCTGGCTTTGGTCACGGTGGTAGGCACGGTGGTTCACGCCATGCTGATCGAAGGGACAATGGAGCTGATTTCCAAGACAGTGCTGTGCGGCTTGGTTTTGATCGCAACCGGCGTGTTGCTCTTTAGTCTATGGAAGAAGGGAACGCGAAAGATCGTCTGAATGGATCCTCTTCATGCGCAACCGCCCGATGCCCGTCTTCATCTCTTAGAAAGCATTCATTTGCCATTGGAAAAACCGTCGCTGGTCACTTTTTCGCGCGCCTCTTTTTGCGCCCGTGATACAAGACTAGCCATGAGTGATGAGACAACAACCAATGCGCTGGAAGTTTCGGTGTCCGAATTGTCGGGCAAGTTGAAACGTACGGTTGAAGACACGTTCGGCAATGTTCGGGTGCGTGGGGAAATCTCTGGGTTTCGCGGCCCACACTCTTCCGGTCATTCGTATTTCTCGCTGAAAGATGAGAGGGCCCGCATCGACGCGATCATCTGGCGCGGTCAGGCGGCGAAGCTGAAGCATCTGCCTGAAGAAGGACTGGAGGTCATCGCATCCGGCAAACTGACCACCTATCCGGGCCAATCAAAGTATCAGATCGTGATCGACGCGCTGGAGCCGGCGGGTGCAGGCGCGTTGATGGCTCTGTTGGAGGAACGGCGGCGCAAATTGCAGTCCGAAGGGCTGTTTGCCGAAGAGCGCAAGCAGTTGCTGCCCTATATGCCAATGGTGATCGGCGTAGTGACATCGCCAACAGGTGCCGTAATCCGCGATATTCTGCACCGGCTGGCGGACCGTTTTCCCGTCCACGTGATCGTCTGGCCCGTTCGGGTTCAGGGTGAGACTTGTGGGCGCGAGGTTGCCAATGCGGTCACGCAACTCAACACATTCGGCGAGAGCAACGCCCTGCCCCGCCCGGACGTCATTATCGTGGCGCGTGGTGGGGGGTCTTTGGAAGACCTTTGGGGATTTAACGACGAAGAAGCCGTGCGGGCTGTAGCCGATTCGATGATCCCAGTGATCTCTGCCGTCGGTCACGAGACCGACTGGACGCTGATCGATCATGCAGCGGACTGGCGTGCACCAACGCCGACTGCAGCGGCAGAACGCGCCGTGCCCGTGCGTGCGGAGCTGGAAGCCCTCGTTGCCGATCTGGGCGCACGGATGCGCGGTGCCATGAGCCGCCGGATGGAAGTGGAGCGCAATGCAGTTCGCGCAGCTGCACGAGGGCTCACCAGTCCCGATATGTTGCTCGCTATGCCGCGTCGTCGGTTTGACGAAGCTGCCAGCCGTCTTGATTCAGGTCTCATGCGACGGGTGGAACGCGCACAAGACCGGTTTGGGTATGCTAGCAGCCGTATCATGCCAGATGTACTGAAACGACACTTGGACACCAGCCGCGAACGTTATTTCCGAGCGGCGAGCGACCATTCGCGCAGCCTTCAACGGGCTGTTGAGCGCTCAAAAGCGAGGTTCTTGCCGATTTCTGCACAAGTGCGACCCACATCCCTTCTGGCGCTGATGGAACGCTCGTCAAGCCGCCTTGCCCAGTCTGATCGATCGCTATCGCGTCTCTTGCCACAGGCGCTATCGGCGCGGGCGGATCGGTTGGCAAAGTCGGCTCGGCTGTTGGAAACACTATCCTACAAGGCTGTTCTTGCCCGTGGCTATGCGGTGGTGCGCGATGAAAACAACGTTCCGATCATGAGTTCAGCGGCTGTCAAAAGCGGTTCGGCCCTGCAGATCGAAATGAATGACGGAACGGTAAACGCTGTCTCTACGGGTTTGGAAAAAGTCTCATCATCATCCGCTAAGCCTGCCGAAAAGAACGTACATAGCGGTAAAACAGATGGGCAAGGCAGCCTGTTTTAGCGCATTTTTGGCACGCAATTAGATCATGAAAACCCATGTTTCATGGGCAATTGAACGGTCTGATCAACCAATCATTCACACATTGTAAGTAACTTTCTCTCGAAGAAACGTGCCGGGTTGCACGACGAAACGGGCGAAGGTCGAGATTATGGCTATCACAGCGAAAACAACTATCGTGAAAAAGGCATCTCAGGCAAAGAAGGTGTCCATCGAAAAAACAAGCCTCACACCGACAATCGACGATTTGCAGTTCACCTCGCGGCATGACCTTGAACGCGAAGTTGCCGAACTGCGCAATCTCGTAAAAGAAATGAAGCTCGGTAAGACGGTAGACGATGTTTCTGGTCTTGCTAACCGCGGCAACTTCCTCGATCAGGCCAATGCAGAATTTTCCCGCGCTCGTCGCTACGGTCATGAACTCACACTCGTTGTGACGGACATTTTGAACCTGCAGCGCCACGGCGAAGAGCACGGCGACACGGCACCAGATCAAATCATCATGGCTGTGGCGCAAATGTGCCTCTCCTCCAGCCGTTATGGGGTGGATGTTCTGGGCCGAATTACTGAAAACCAGATTGCAATCATGTTGCCGGAAACTCCACTGGCTGGCGGCTTGCAATTTATGTCGCGCATGCGCCGCGTGGTCACTGAGACCCCAATCATGCTGGACAACGGTTCGCAGGTGAAGCCGGGCATTAAGGTTTCTGCTGACATGCTGCGCCCTGAGGACGACAGCTTCATGGATCTCTTCCAGCGCACATGGAAGCGCACAAAGAAGAACCCTGCGACGAAAAAATCTGCCGTCGCTTAGAACGATCCGACTCTTTGGGAAATGGTACGGCTGGACCGATTCGAACGGTCGACCTCTGGATCCACACTCCAGCGCTCTAACCAACTGAGCTACAGCCGCACATGCCTATCGTAGGCGGTGTTGGAATAGGACCAAATTGCCCCCCTTGCAAGACCCGGCCTGCCCTAATTCGGCAGGCCGTTTTGCTTTTTATGCCGATTAACCGTGAAAGCCACATTGTTAGGCCAAGAGGTGCGTAATGCTGGATAAATCGGGCCACTCGCGGTATTAACAAAGCGTTAACAACAGTCGGGCTGGAATTGATGATCGCGCTTCGCGCCTCGAATTGCTCCAGCTCAAGTAACGACGAGTGATGCGTATGTCGGCAAAGAAAACTTCAGCCAGCGAGTTCATCGCATTGCCCGAGATCAGAAATCATCTCGCGGCGCCCCATGCGAGCGTGCTGTTTTCTGCCGACCTTAACCAGATATTGTGGGCCAACGGCCACGGCGTCGGCCTGATCGGTGCTGCTGGTAAGGTTGATCTCAACAATTCGCCTGCCACCGCGTCTACAATGCGCCAGATCGCCGGTGCAGTAGAAAAGCTGGAAGACGTGGACCGTGCCAGCGCGGCCATGCGCATCCGTGCCGGGTTCAAAACCAAATTGCTGCCGTTCACCGTGCGGATGCTCGATCTACCAAAGACTAAAGCTCAGGGCGTTTTGCTGGTGACGGATGCGCTGTCCAACCGCCGCATCAACGCAAACGAAACGGCGCAGGCCACGGTGAAATCGCTGGACGGTGCGGTTCACGCCAGCGTCGTGTTTGACGACAAGGGAACCATTCTTGCTGCATCGGATAATTACGATGGGTTAAAATTAACCGACAGCCTGCTGGCGAATCTCGCGCCGGAGCTTTCCGCCAATGGAGGCGCAGCGATTACGCGGCCTATCAAATCCAAGACGATGGCATATCCCGGAGACGCCTCACGGCTGCTTGAAAAGCCAGAGTTGAACCTTTTAACGCTCGGTGCGCCAACCAAACTTGCTGTTCCCAAAAACAAGCCGGTAGCCAAGAAGGCAAAATCAACATCGCAAAAATCTGCGGCGCCAAAAGCAAAAGCCGTCGCTGAACCAAAGAAAGAAGCACCCGCACCAGAAGCGCCAAAGGTAGGTGCGTTTTCTTCCAAGCGCGTCAAGCCGGGCGAGAGCGGGCCGGGCAAATGGTACTATAAGCAGACGCCGGCAGAGCCTGCGATTGAGACTGTCGACAAGCCCGAACCAGCTAAAAAGTCCGAACCAAAAAAGGCAGCTACACTCGGTAAGAAAAGCCTTCCGAAGGCAGAGCGGGAAAAAGTGGTCCCGCCAAAGCCTGCGGAAGAAAAGCCAAAGGCACCTGTTCCAACAAAGAGTGAAGAGACCGCCAAGCGTTCATCCTCGCGCACATTTGTGCAGAAGATTGAGAAAAAAGCCCCCCCTTCGCCGCAGCCAGAAACGGCGGAGGTTGAACAGAAGCCTAAGGAGAAACCCCGCTTCGGTTTGGTGCAGGATGTCGATAACAGCGATGTTCCAAACCTCGACAGTGAGCAAGCTATACCTTCAACATCACTCTCCAGCGTTGCAGATATGGACGATGGGAGCGACGCTTTCCGTTTCACGACCTCGGCTCGCCCCATCCGCTTTGTCTGGTCGACAGACGCCGAACAACGGTTCACGTCCGTCTCACGTGAATTGGGGCAGACGGTTGGACCCGGCTTCAGCGAGCTTGAGGGAAAAAGCTGGCGCCAGGTGAGCAATCAATATGCGATTGCCCAGCAGAACGAAATCGCTGCATTGTTGGATAAGGGTGAAACCTGGTCTGGGAAGACCGTCCTTTGGCCCATCGAGGGTAGCGATTTGCGCGTTCCAATCGACCTTGCTGGCCTGCCCACCCACGACCGTGAGCGCAAGTTTGCAGGCTTCAACGGTTTTGGAATTATCCGAACAGCCGATGCAATGGTCTATGTGCCGGAAAGTGAAACCGAAACGAAAGAAGAAGCTCCCAAATACGGATTACCGAAAGCCACGCAAATGATCGTCCGTGGCAAAGGGTTATCAAGCGATGAGGAGAACGCCTTCAACAAGATTGGTGAAAAGCTGGGTGACGCTAGCGCTATCGGCATTCCAACAGTGGCACCTGACAACAACGCCAAGCGAAACAGTGAAACCGAAAAGCCCGCAAAGCAAACTGAAGAAATAACGCCTTCTGCTTTTGTGGCCCGCAAGGTGCGGACGCCGGAGCATGATGTTGATACATCAATCCTCGCGCGTCTGCCAATTCCTGTTCTGGTTTATCGAGGCGAAGATCTGCTTTTTGCAAACACCAATTTTTTTGCCACTACGAAGTATAACGATCTGCAAGATCTAGCGCGAGCTGGTGGTGTGGATGCGTTGTTTGGAGCCCATGTCTCCACAGTATCGAGCCACGATGCGCGCATTTACGACAAGGACGGCGAGTCTTTACCTGTTGTTCCAAACATTCAGCGCGTACCGTGGGACGAGCACCGCGCTATGCTTTTGACCATGCGCAAGCGCGATCCGGGCCGTGATCGATCTGACAAGGGCAATCCGGATACGCCTGAAAACTCGCATGGACCGGAGGTTCATAAAAGCTCTGGTTCGCGTAGACCTGTTTCGCTGGTAGTTCCTTCCGATCCTGTGCACCCTAAAGCGATCCCCACGGCTTCTGGAGAAACGCCATCGGCTTCAAACGTTGCGAAGCCTCCGCTGCTTAAAACTCCAGCGGGTATCGTCAACAACGTTACCCCGCTTCGTCCGCTTCGCAAGGCGTCCAATGCTGCATTTGGAAACCTTGACGCCAGTGATTTGCGCAACATTCTCGATACGGCTTCTGATGGCGTTATAGTGTTGAGCGAGGAAGGTCGTGTGCAAGCGCTCAATCGCTCTGCGGAGGCATTGTTCGATCTCAATTCTTCTGATGTGGGCGACCGCGAATTCGCAGATATGCTTGCGCCAGAAAGCCGTCAGGTGATGCTGGACTATCTTGAAAGCGTGGGTGCATCTGGCATGGCAAGTGTGCTCAATGATGGCCGGGAAGTTATCGGGCTAACGTCAAAAGGCGGCCTTGTGCCGCTCTTCATGACGATGGGCAAACTGGCGGACGGCAAAGGCCGCTGCGCCGTGCTGCGCGATATCACCCACTGGAAAAAAGTAGAAGAAGAGCTGCTGACTGCCCGCAAGGATGCCGAAGAAGCCAACCGTCAGAAAAGCGAATTTCTCGCAACTGTGAGCCATGAAATTCGAACGCCCCTCAATGCCATTATAGGCTTTTCCGATTTGATGATCAGCGAGAGGCTCGGCCCGATCGAGAACGAACGGTATCGTGGCTATGTGCGCGATATCAAAACATCGGGGAAGCATGTTCTCGATCTCGTAAACGATCTGCTGGATATCACCAAGATTGAAGCCGGTCAGATGGAGATGGAATTTGCATCATGCGACTTGAACACGGTGATCGCTGAAACAGTTGCATTGACCCAGCCGCAGGCAAACAAGAACCGAGTCATCATTCGCACCAGCCTATCAGCCTCCGTCCCTAATATCGTAGCGGACGAACGCAGCTTGAAGCAGATCATTTTGAATCTGGTTTCAAACAGCATCAAATTCACAAAGCCTGGCGGCCAAGTGATCGTTTCCACGGTCTATCAAAACACCGGCGAGGTGGTCTTGCGTGTGCGTGATACTGGCGTGGGCATGAGCCGAGATGACATTGAAGTAGCGATGCAGCCATTTACACAGCTTGCCGCAAAGCCTAACGTACGAAATGAGGGAACGGGGCTTGGCCTGCCGCTAACGAAAGCGATGGTCAACGCCAACCGCGCCACATTTAATATCGAAAGTGAGCCGGACAGCGGAACGTTGGCCGAAGTCATTTTTCCCAGCCAGCGGGTGCTGGCAGATCGCTGAAGGCAATTATCTGAATCAATTGACAAATTTCAGTCTTTGGAACTGTTATAGTTTAGAATTATTCTAAGCTATTGTTTTTATTCTGTTTTTCCTTGACGAGCCATATTTGAAACCATACGCATTGGGTGTGGGCATCGCTCACAACTATGTTCTCCACGGGGCCTTTAACCCCGCAGGCTGAAGGAAACTCAAATGCCAATCACTAAAACCATGCGGGCGGCCACGGCTGCCCTTTCTATGACCACGCTTCTCGGCGCGGTCCCTGCCCTTGCAGACACCGTCAACATCTACACCTATCGTGAACCAAACCTCGTGCAGCCTTTGCTGGACGCTTTCACGGAAAGCACCGGCATCAAAACGCAGGTCTTGTTCGCCAAAAAGGGTCTAGCCCAGCGCATCGCATCAGAGGGCGAGAACACGCCTGCTGATCTGATTATGACGGTCGATATTTCACGCCTGGACAGCGCTGCAAAACTGGGCATAACCCAGCCAATCAAGCTCGATAGTGTAGAGCAAAACATTCCAGCCGAGTTCCGCGATCCGGACGGCCAATGGATTGGCCTTACTCAGCGCGCGCGTATCATTTACGCATCTAAAGAGCGCGTTAAGGAACAGGCCATCACGTATGAAGAATTGGCCGATCCAAAGTGGAAAGGTCGTATTTGCACCCGTTCAGGCCAACACGTTTATACGATTGGTCTGGTATCTTCGATGATCGCGCATCTTGGCGAGGAAAAAGCGCAAGAGTGGCTGACGGCTGTGAAGAACAATCTTGCTCGCAAGCCCACAGGTAACGACCGCGCTCAAGTGAAGGCTATTTACGCTGGCGAGTGTGATATCGCGTTGGGAAACACCTATTACATGGGCAAGATGGAAACGAACGAGAAAGACCCTGAGCAGAAAGAATGGGCCTCTTCCGTGCGCTTGATTTTCCCAAACGCGGAGGGACGCGGAACCCACGTCAATCTTTCTGGTGTCCAGCTCACAAAGCACGCTCCGAATAAGGAAGCAGCTTTGAAGTTGATTGATTTTCTGGTCAGCCCTGAAGCGCAGAAAATTTACGCCAGTTCAAACTTTGAATACCCGCTCAAGCCCGGCGTTGAGCCCGATGCACGGGTGGCTAGCTGGGGCGATTTGAAACCCGACACTTTGCCATTGTCAAAAATCGCTGAACTGCGCAAAGCGGCTTCGGAAATGGTAGACCGCGTCGGTTTCGATGACGGACCTGCCTCCTAGAGCAACCACGCCAAACAAGATGCCGGGTACGACAGCGCCTTCTGCGCTGTCTGCCCGGCTTTTGCTGTTCGGTCTGCTGGCGGTCTCTCTGCTGCCGCTGGCCGCGATGGTATTCATCGCAATACGGGGTGATGTCGATTCTTGGCCACATTTGATCGCCTTCGTTTTGCCGCGCACGATGGTCGATACGGTCTCGCTTCTGATTTTGGTGAGCATCGGCACCACGATTATCGGCATTGGGACGGCGTGGCTGACGGCTCTTTGCGAGTTTCCGTTTCGCCGATTTTTCGCATGGGCTTTGATGCTGCCGTTGGCTGTTCCAGTTTATATCGCAGCCTACAGCATGGTGGAGTTGAGCGACTTTTCAGGACCGCTTCAAACCACTTTCCGCGATGTTATGGGCTATTCCTCACCACGCGATTATTGGTTTCCCGACATGCGCTCGGTTTGGGGCGCAGGATTGATATTCTCGCTGGTTCTTTATCCATATGTCTATCTCTCCGGTCGCGTGACTTTCTCCATGCAGGGCGCTGCTGCGTTGGATGTTGCACGCTCGCTTGGTGCTTCTCCGTTGCGCATGTTTCGCGAAATCGGCGTGCCAATGGCCCGCCCCGCGATCATTGCCGGCGTTTCGCTGGTGTTGATGGAAACGCTCAACGATATTGGAGCGGTTGAATATCTCGGCGTGAAAACGATCACGTTTGCCATTTTCGAAACTTGGCTCAACCGCGACAGCCTGAGCAGCGCGGTGCAATTATCGCTGGTCGCGCTGGTGATCATCGCGCTGTTTATCTGGCTGGAACGCGCGTCTCAGGGCGGACGCTCATACAAAGGCTCCGCGCGAGAGCGCCCACCGGCTCGCATGGCGCTGACGGGTTGGAGGAAATGGGCCGCCTTTGCCGGATGTGCCGCGCCTATCGCGCTTGGCTTGGGTATTCCGCTAACAGTATTGGGCGGCTTCGCGGTGCGGCGCTTTGATGAAATGCTGCAGCCGGAACTTCTCTCCGCTGCGGGCAGTTCCATCATCATGTCACTGCTGACTGCAACCGCCTGCACGGTCATTGCCTTCGGCTTCCTATTGACGTCGCGGATCACCCGCCAACCACAGCTGGCAACGATGGGCCGGTTGGCGACACTTGGCTATGCCGTGCCGGGGACTGTGCTGGCTATCGGCCTGCTGGTTCCGTTGGCAGCCTTTGACAACTGGTTTGACGGTTGGATGCGCACAGTCCTTGGCTTCTCATCGGGCCTTCTACTTTCCGGCACGCTGTTCATTCTCGTTTATGCCTGCACGTTACGCTTTCTCGCGATTGCATGGGGCACAGTGGAAACGGGGTTTGGCCGCGTGAGCGACCGCATTGATATGGCCGCCCGTGGACTTGGGCGCACACCCTGGCAATTGGCGTTTGAAGTTCACGCTCCTATTCTCAAACCTGCGCTCACTGCTGCTTTCCTTTTGGTGTTCGTTGACACGATGAAGGAATTGTCTGCCACGATCCTACTGCGCCCCTTCGGCTTTGAAACGCTAGCAACATTTGTCTATGGCCACGCCTCGCAGGCAGCCGTTGAGGAAGCGGCTTGGGCAGCCTTGCTGATTGTGCTGATTGGTTTAGTGCCTGTGGTAACGCTCGGCAGGTTCTCTCCCGTTGCAGGATCTCGCTGAAACCCAAAAAAAACGCGGACCCGAAGGCCCGCGTGGGAAAAGTTAATTGAGCTGACAGCGAGGTCCGTAGGAAGATTACGTGATCTCTGGGGAAGGTGTGCTGCAATTGTGCGTTACGCCTTCGTTGGTTAAACTATGGGGGTCAAATCTTGTCCATATCTTGCCGGATTACAGACAATTTTAGGAATTCGGCGCCGTTTTGGATAGTGGTAAATTTCCTCGAAAGCTCTTGTTAACCACCCTGATTAGGTTTTGCCCCTTACTGGAGGGCCTTTCCGTTGCGTCATGACAGTTCGGAGAGATTTTCAAACAGTTTTAGCGCTTCCGGGTTGGCTAAAGCCTCTTGGTTCTTAACACTTCTGCCGTGGACAATATCGCGAACAGCAAGCTCCGTGATCTTGCCAGACTTTGTTCGGGGAATATCTGCGACAGCAACAATGACAGCAGGAACGTGGCGCGGGGACGCGCCGTTTCTGATCTTCAGCTTGATCGCAGCCTTCAATTCATCGTCCAGCGTGAAGCCCTGCGCCAGCCGCACAAAAAGCACAACGCGGGTATCGCTTTCCCATTGCTGGCCGATGCACAGCGCTTCCTCTATCTCGGGCATCTGCTCGACTTGATTGTAGATTTCTGCCGTGCCGATGCGCACGCCACCGGGGTTCAACGTGGCGTCGGAGCGGCCATGAATGATCATGCCGCCAGTATCCGTCCATTCAGCAAAATCGCCGTGGCACCATACGTTGTCGTAGCGATCGAAATAGGCCTCGTGATATTTGCGTCCATCGGGATCATTCCAGAACCCAACGGGCATGGAGGGAAACGGCTGCACGCAGACCAATTCGCCCTTCTGCTGTCGCACGTCTCTGCCGTCCTCGTCCCACACTTCCGTGGCCATGCCCAAAACAGGCCCTTGAATTTCACCCGAATAGACGGGCTGCCACGGAACGGCGCCAACGAAACAGGCGGCGATGTCTGTGCCACCCGAGACAGACGCCAGATGCACGTCGCGCTTTATGGCTTCGTAAGCGTATGCGAAGTTTTCTGGCGCAAGAGGCGAGCCGGTGGATGCTATGACCTCCACGTGAGAAAGATCATGAGTGTCAATCGGCCTGCGGCCTTCATTTCGCACCGCGTCAATGAATTTAGCTGATGTGCCGAAGAAAGTAATTTTCTCTTCGCTGACATAGTCGAACACCGCGGCTCCATCGGGATAAAACGGCGAACCATCGTAGAGCATGATTGTTGCTTTCATCACCAGCGCGGAAACCAGCCAATTCCACATCATCCAGCCGCAAGTAGTGAAATAGAAAACACGGTCGCCCTCTTTGATGTTGCAGTGCAGCGCATGTTCCTTGGCGTGCTGCAGCAAAATTCCGCCCTGGCTGTGGACGATACATTTGGGAATTCCGGTCGTGCCGGAAGAAAACAAAATGTAGAGCGGATGATCAAACGGGAGCCGCTCAAAATTCACTTCCTTGGCGGTGAACGGTGCGATGAAAGCATCCAGTGTGCTTGCATTTTGCATTGCCTGCGCCACACTTTCTGCACTGTCCAGATAGTCGATCACAACAGTTTGACGCGCTGTCAGTTGCGGTGCGACAGCAGCAACTTTTTGCGAAACGTCAATGCGCTTGCCGTTGTACCAATAGGCATCGCAGGCGATGAAAAGTGTCGGCTCAATTTGCGAGAAACGGTCCAGCACTCCCTGTTCGCCAAAATCCGGCGAGCAGGATGACCAAATTGCGCCAATGGAGTTGGCCGCCAGCATGCAGGCTAATGTATGCGGATGATTGGGCACCATTGCCGCGATCCGGTCTCCAGCCGTCACGCCAGCATCTGCAAAAGCCTGTTGCAAACGCGAAACGAGGGCGTGGAGTTCGTCCCACGTCATCTCCATGCGCACTTTGTCTTCGCCGCGAAATACGATTGCCCGATCATTGCCCTTTTTGGCGAGCATGTTCTCGGCATAGTTCAGCTTTGCGTCGGGAAAAAACTTTGCACCTGGCATTTTATCGCCATCCATGAGAGTGCGTTCGCCACGCTCACCGCGCAGTTCGCAATAATCCCAAATGGCGGTCCAGAAGGCCTCGGTGGAGCCAATCGACCATGCATGTAGGGCGTCATAGCGGTTAAAAGTTTCGCCCGTGCGTTCAGCGACAAAACGGGCAAAGTCGCTCAATCGGCTCTCGCTCACGCGCTTTGCATCTGGTGTCCACAGAGGCTGGCGTTTGGCTGCGGTCGTGTCGGTCATAGCGCTTTCTTTGCTGTTGCTTTTCATGCAATGCGGACGTTTTCGGTAGCATGCGGTTGGGCGGATGAGAACCTCCGATAAGGAGCACCAATCAATGGGTTTTTCGCATTAACGCAATGGGTGAATATCTGCACAGGGCTGTTCTCAAAACGTGAGCAAAGGCTTACAAGAATCACGGGATGGGCTGCAGCGCAGTTACTTCCGCGGGGCAAGGAAACCATGATGAAACGCATCATCATTGCAGCAGTCGTGATTGTCGCTCTTGTGGCGACCGTCTTTCTAGCGCTGCCGCGCCTGCTTTCCGCTGACACGATCAAAGCCGCCATTGAAAGGGAATTGAGCCGCATTTCCGGCCAATCCGTCTCTCTCAACGGCGAAGCACGCGTCTCGCTGCGCCCTTATTTGGGGTTGAACTACACCAATATCCGCATCGGCGGACCACCAGCCGATGACAGTCTGCTTACGGCCGAAGAACTGCAAGTTCAATTGCAGGCCAGTTCTGTGTTGTTTGGCGATCCGGCGATCAAAAGCCTGCATCTGGTTCGTCCCCATTTCCGCTTTAAGATTGATGAAAAGGGTAAGCCAAACTGGGCGCTGGATACCAGTGCCAAACCAGACCAACCAATCGCCGGGATGGGGCTGGTTTCTATATCAGAAGGTATTGTTAGCTATTCCAATCAACTTAGCGATCGGAAAGAGCAAATCACTGCCATTCGCGGCACGATCAATTGGCCTAAAAGCGGGCAATCGGCGGCAGTTAACGTGGCCGGCATCTGGAACGGCGAAGCATTTGACGCTGAAATAAACGCGCAGCAACCGACCGCCCTTTTGACCCAAGGTATCAGTCGACTGAATGCGACTTTAAGCGCGGCTCCTGTTCAACTCTCCTACGTTGGGAGCATCACGCGCACGTCTGCTACTATGTTCGATGGCGATTTCCAGATAACCGCGCCATCAGCTACCCGGTTCAGCGAGTGGATCAAGCGTCCCCTTCCCGCTGCCGCCTTGATCGAAAGACTGGCGCTGTCTGGCCAACTGACTGGTTCGTTGGATCGGCTGATTTTGTCCAACACCAATGCTCAGATTGGCGAAGCGGTGGGCGAGGGTCGGTTGAGCTTCGAGATTGATGAGAGCCTCATTGCCATCAACGGAACTCTCGCGTTCGACACTATTATCTTACCAACACTGGCGGAACTGGGCCGCCCTGTGGGGCCGAGCGATGTTGCGGGCGCAAGTATTGCACAGGGATTGGCTATGGACGTGCGCCTTTCAGCCAATAGCGCCACAAGCGGTCCTCTGGCGATGCAAAACCTTGCGGCCAGCCTTTTTGTAAAAGATGGCAAGGCGCTTTTTGATGTGGCACAGGCAGAGGCACTAGACGGCCAAGTGGCCGGCACATTTCAACCCCGCACAGATGCAAAACTGGGTTTCAGCAGCGATCTGAAGCTCACCGGCATAGACCTTGAACAGTTGGCAGGACTGTATGGCGAGGGCAAAATTTCCCTGCGGGGGCGGGGTGATGCAAGGTTCAAGCTGGAAAGTGTTGCCCCGACCGCCGATGTGGTTCTGACTCGGCTGAACGGCTCTGGTTCGGTAAGTGGGCAGAACGGCACATTGGTTGGCGTAGATCTTAACGCGATCTCCAGACGGTTGGCAGACCCGGGAACTATCCGCTCAGCGGATGTTTTTGATGGCTCCACCAGCTACGGCTCAATGAACATCGCGTTTTACATCGCCAACGGAATAGCATTTTTCCAGAACACGAAGCTGGAAGTTGATGACATAACCGTAACTCTCAGCGGCCGCAGTGATTTGGAAGAACGCAACCTTGCGCTTCAAGGGCGTATTTTGCAAACACGGGAAGCGGCACAGGGCAGCAGTGTTCCAGCCACAGTATCCATGCCGTTTCTGGTCGGTGGAACAGCCTCATCACCGCTGTTTATCCCCCTGCCCGCCAACATTCAAAATGGCGGGCCGCCCAACGCTATCCCGCAAGCACCATCTACGGAGTGACAACTTTCAACTGCGCTTTTTGCGCAGTTACTGATCCGGATTTGCTCTCAACTTGTGATTTTAGCGCAAACAGCTCACAGTCTCTGGCGAAACCGGAGAGAGACTGCATTCCGATGCTGGTCCACTTTTCCGGATCTTGAGCCGCGACTTCTTCGGACACGAGCGCCGCAGCCTGCAGAGACTTTGTAAGTGATTCGATTCGCTCAACTTCGTTCACTACTGGGCCGATAACCGTGAAAGCCAAGCGATCAGCCACGCCAATATTACCGTAGAGAACTTCACCCACATTGATGCCAACACCGAAAAGAATGGGCATGTCGCCGTTGGCTCTTCGGCGCGCATTAACATCTTCAATCATGGCTTGGCTTTCCTCCAATGCCATCGTTGACATGCGAATTGCCTGCTTGCGACCTTCTTCGTTTTCGAACGGAAAGATAGCCAACACAGCGTCACCAATAAAATCCAGAACTTCGCCACCAAAGCGGGTGGCTGCTCCGGCTGTGCATTCGAAATATTCATTCAGTAAAGCCAGCAAATCAGCGGCAGGCATGGTGTCTGCGAGCTTTGTGGAATCGCGCATATCGGAGTACCAAACCACCGCCTGCACGGTTTCGCCGTCGCCCAGTTTGATGGCACCGTCAAGAACGCGAGAGCCGGCGTAGCGACCGAGGTAGGTCTCGGTCACGCTTTTGGCGATGCGCATGCGTATAGCCATTTTGCAGGCCGCAGCAAAACGGCGCTGGATCTTTTTCAGTGCCGCGAGGTCATCATCAGAAAAGCCGCTTTCACGATCTGATGACCAAGTGACAATAAGCCCACGGGACTGGGCATGCAGTTCAGCGCCGGTGTTTCCCTCAAAGCTGGTCGCAATGATGAGGTAATCTGTAAAGCCCTGCTCTGCCAGATCATCCAAAATTGGAAAATCGAGTAATTTATTTGGGCCCGTCAGATTGCGGCGAAACTCGGTGATGTTGTTCTTCAACATCATTGCCATAGGAGATCGCTTCCACTCTTCGGAAGCATCATCCTGGTGGCGGAATTGCTCGAACTCTATATCGCCATCGAGCCGCCACAGGATTGTTTCTGCCTGAAACAGGGGATGCAGCGTGGGCCATGTTACACGTGCGCGGGAAATCGGCACACCAACAGAACGCAAGCGAAAGCAGACCTGCTCAAACATCACAACAATGTCAGGCTCGGTCAGCGTTTGGTCGATAAGCCATTCGCCGATTTCGTTGATTAAGGTATCTCGGCTCATCAACTCGTTCCCATTGCGCTGGAGTAGATAGTCGGCATTACGCAAACAGGTTTCAAGGTCAGGTGCGCGATTATCAGCTCTCTTTGAAGTTTTGCCGTTTTGAAACGATGCTAGCAGTGAGCACACCGACGGTGACGATAGCTATCAAAATGGTGCAAACGGCGTTGATCTCTGGTGTTACGCCCAAACGGACCTGCGAGAAAATTTTCATGGGCAGCGTTGTCGCGCCGGGACCAGACGTGAAGTTTGCGATCACTAAGTCGTCAAGCGACAAGGTGAAAGCGAGAACCCAACCGGCAAAAACGGCAGGCAGGATGATGGGCAGGGTTACCTGAAAAAAAGCCCGCACAGGTGTTGCGCCCAAGTCTAGTGCCGCCTCTTCCAAAGAGCGATCAAACGACAATAGTCGCGACTGGACGACTACGGCGACGAAGCACATTGAGAATGTGATATGCGCCAGAATGACTGTCACCATGCCGCGTGCCAGATCAACTGCAACGAACAAGAGAAGCAGTGACAGGCCCGTAATAACTTCAGGCATCACCAAGGGCGCAAAAACCATTCCCGAGAACAAAAGCCGTCCCGGAAAGCGCGTGTATCGCACCAGTGCAATGGCAGCCAGCGTGCCTAGAACCGTGGCGACACTGGCCGAAACAATCGCTACGCGGATCGTAACCCATGCGGCATTGATCAAGCCTTCATTGGCAAAGGCGGCTGCATACCATTGGGTCGAAAACCCAGCCCAAACAGTCACAAGTTTCGAGGCGTTGAAGGAGTAAACCACGAGCAGCAAAATCGGGATATAGAGGAAGGCAAAGCCCAAAACGATTGATGTGATGTTGAAACGTGACCACGTATTCATCAGTTCGCCTCACGCGCAATTGCCTGGCTACGCTGGAACCACACGATGGGCAGCACGAGCAAAAGCAACAGAATGATCGCCACAGACGAGGCAACGGGCCAATCCCGGTTTTGGAAGAATTCATTCCAGATCGTTTTACCGATCATCAAGGTCTCGCTGCCGCCCAGCAGTTCGGGAATGACGAATTCACCAACGGCCGGGATGAACACAAGCAAGCTACCGGCGATCAGACCCGGCAAAGCCAGCGGGAAGGTGATGCTCCAAAAAGCACGAAGCGGCGTGCTGCCAAGATCAAGCGCCGCTTCGATGAGAGAACCATCTTGGCGTTCCAAATTTGCGTAGAGCGGCAGCACCATGAACGGCAGATAGGAATAAACGATGCCGATATAGACAGCGATGTTGGTGTTAAGCAGTGTCAAAGGCTCATTGATTACGCCAAGCCAGAGAAGGAACTGATTGAGCAACCCTTCCTTCTTCAGAATGCCGATCCATGCATAAACGCGGATAAGAAAAGACGTCCAGAACGGCAAAATTACAAGCATGACCAAGACGGGGCGCAATCCGCGCGGCGCTTTGGCCATGCCGTAGGCCAGAGGAAAGCCGATAAGCGCGGTGAGAACTGTTGAAACCAGCGCAATCCAGAGGCTGGAAACGTAGCTTTTCCAGTAGAGGGAATCTTGCGTGATGAAGACATAATTTCCGAATGAAAAGCGGTTCCACGCTGCCACAAGACCAGACCAACCATCGGACCAATTCAGCGTTGGCGAGTAAGGCGGGATGGCAATGGCGGGCTCTGAAAGAGACACTTTCGCGACCAGCAGAAAGGGCGCAAGGAAAAACAAGGCGAGCCACAGATACGGAATCCAGATGGTTGACCGCTCACCAATTGCGCGCAGAATTCTCATGATGTGAGCACCAATCCGGCCGCTTTGTCGAAGCTGACCCAGACCCTGTCTTCCCATGTAAGCGGATTGTTTTCAATTTCGCGGTTTAACACTGCGACCTTGGCGAAATCGCCACTCGCCAGCTTTACCTTGTAATATGTTACGTCGCCCAGATAAGCGATGTCCCAAATCTCGCCAGCAAGAGCGTTACCGTTGGGTTTCGGCTTGTTGCGGGAGATGATCATCTTTTGCGGGCGGATGGCGAAAGTGACGTCTTGTCCCTTAGAGACGCTGGTACTGCACTCCACTTGCAGCGTGTCGCCGTGAGCGTTTTCCAGTGTTGCCGCCGCGGCCTTCACGCCAGTAACGCGCATTTCCATCTGGTTGATATCACCCAAGAATCCAGCGACATATCGGCTGTTTGGTCGTTCGTAAATCTCCACTGGCGGAGCGGTTTGCACCAGCTTGCCCTTATCCATCACCGCAATGCGGTCCGCGACCGTCATCGCCTCTTCCTGGTCGTGGGTCACGATCATGAAGGTGATGCCGAGGCGCTCTTGCAGATCAACCAATTCAAATTGAGTCTCTTCCCGCAGCTTGCGGTCGAGCGCACCCAGCGGCTCGTCTAGCAACAGCACGCGGGGTTGTTTGGCTAGTGAACGGGCGAGCGCCACCCGCTGCCTTTGGCCGCCGGAAAGCTGATCGGGCTTACGGTGGCCGAAGTCTTGCATCTTCACCAGCGAAAGCATTTCCGCGACGCGGTCGTCCAGCTCTCCCTGCGGCATGCCCTCTTGCTTCAAGCCAAAACCAATATTCTTCGCCACACTCATATGAGGGAACAGGGCGTAGGATTGGAACATCATGTTGACCGGGCGACGATAAGGCGGCACTTGCGCCAGGCTTTCGCCCGCTAACAGCACATCGCCATCACTGACCGTTTCAAAACCTGCCAACATGCGCATCAGAGTGGTCTTGCCACAACCAGAAGGCCCCAGCAGAGCGAAAAATTCGCGTTCGTATATTGCAAGGTCAAGGTTCTCGACGGCGACCACGTCGCCATAGCGCTTGGTGACGTTTCTAAACTCGATAAAGGGTTTCGCTGCCGGATCATTCCACGGCTGAAACTGGTTGCGAAAACTATTGGCCTTGTCGTGCACTTACAAACCCCGGGCTGCCTAACGCATGGCTTATCAAAGCAGACAAATCGGCAGAATCAAACGGTCATTCAAAAAGAAACGGCGGCCTGCTTTCGCAAGACCGCCGTTAATGTCGGGCAGACCGCACCGGGCGTCTTCTTTCGAAGTCAAACTCCGGCGCGGTCGCCTCCTCCCGAGCTCTGACCGCTCCCTCGGCCTCCGCAGGTTACTGACCAGTTTTCACCCTCGTCCAGGTGCGGGTCAGCGTGCGCTGCGAGCGCGCGTCAAAAGGCGTGGTTGTATACAGCTTGGCCATCGTGGCCTCGTCCGGATAAATCGCAGGATCTTCCAGCACGTCTTTTTCCAGCAGTGGCTTGGACGCCTGATTACCGTTGGCGTAGTAGACGTAGTTGGATGCCTTCGCGATCACCTCTGGACGCATGATGTAGTTGAGGAATTCGTGGGCCTCTTCAACGTTCTTCGCGTCGGCGGGGATTGCCATCTGATCGAACCACATCTGCGCGCCTTCTTGCGGAATGGTATAACCGACTTCGACGCCGGCTTTCGCTTCTGCTGCGCGGTCGCGGGCTTGGAAAACATCACCGGACCAGCCGACAGCTAAGCAAATGTCGCCGTTTGCGAGCGCATTAATATATTCCGATGAATGAAATTTCTGGATGCTTGGCTTTATCTTGGCGAGCAACTCACCAGCAGCTTCAATATCGGCAGCGTCTTTGCTGTCCGGGTTCTTTCCAAGATAGTTCAGTGCAGCCGGAACCATTTCTTCTGGTGCATCCAACATGTGCACGCCACAGTCTGCAAACTTAGCTAGTTTTTCAGGATCGAATATCGTGTCCCAAGACACTGGCACACCGCCTATGCGTTCTTGTGCAGCTTTGATGTTGTATCCAATCGCCGTGGTGCCCCACATGTAATTGATGGAATAGGTTGCGCCCGGATCGTAGACTTCGGTGCGCTTTTGCACTTCATCCCACAGATTTGTTGCATTGGTCAGTTTGGATTTATCGAGCGGCTGGAACACCCCTGCCTTAATTTGGCGGCCCAAAAATGTACCAGAAGGAACAACGATGTCGTAACCTGTGCCACCCGCCAGTAGCTTGGTCTCAAGAATTTCGTTGGAATCAAAAACGTCATACACGACCTTGATGCCCGTTTCCTTGGTGAAGTCGGCCAAGATCGATTCATCTATGTAGTCGGACCAGTTGTAGACGTTGACCACGCGCTCCTGTGCAGAGGCTGAAACAATAATAGCAGCGGTGGCTGCGCAAAGGGTGAACGACTTCAACACTGTCTTCATGCGAGACTCCTGTTTGGTGGAGCGTGTAGGCCGTCTTTACGGAAGCTCCCATCCCGTGGTTGGCAATCTAGGTCAAGGTTTGGCAGCCTTGCAACTGGATTCAATGCCGCAAGCGAGCATTTTTGACGATTTTTAGGCGCAAATTGCATCAAACCAATACAATTTGTCCTTACAGGTAAGTTGCACGTTCGAAAGGGGAAATGTCGCCCGCAAAGCGTAACAGTTCTGCCCTCTTGAGATGGCTAAACGTGGCAGCCATCTCACGACCCAGGGCGCGCTTCACGAAGGCGCTTTTATCGAACAGTTCAAGCGCGGTTTCCGGCGCATTGGGCAGCGCTTCGCCACGGTTCGGCGTTGTCTCATCATAGGCGTTGCCCTCCAGCGCTGCGGGCGGATCGTCACCGGCGTCGAGGCCGTCAATGATGCCTTGCAGCAGGGCCGCCATCAAAAGGTAAGGATTTGCGTCCGCTCCGGCCACACGATGTTCCACACGCTTGGCAGCGTCCGGCGCAGCAGGCAGGCGCAGTGCAACCGAACGGTTGTTGTCCCCCCAGTTGGCACGGGTCGGCGCATAAGAACCGGGCGCCAAGCGACGATAACCGTTGATAGAATTCACAAACAGAGCTGTTGCATCCTGCATGGAAGCCAACAGGCCAGCAACTGCATGATGCTGACGGATTGTGCCTTTGTCGCCGGAAAAGATATTGGTGCCGTCTTTGTCCAAAATGCTGATGTGCACGTGCATTCCGTTGCCAGGCTGCCCTGCAAACGGCTTAGGCATGAACGTGGCGCGCATTCCTGAATCTCGGGCTGTTTCCTGCACAATGCGTTTGAGCATCACAACGTCGTCAGCGGCGCGCAGAACATCAGCGCGATGGTTGAGATTGATTTCAAACTGACCAGGTGCCGCTTCTTTGATGATTGTGTCGATGGGCAAATCTGCCCAGGAGGCTGCGCGGTGGATCGTATCGAACAGACTTGAATGTTCAGACAACGCTTGAAGGTCATACATGAACTGGTTTTCGCCACCCGCAACAGTTTCGCCATCGAGCGGCATGACGTTGCCAGTCTCGTCTTCAACCACCAGATGAAATTCGATTTCGAACGCGGCGACGGCTGTTAGCCCACGCTCGGTGAGGCGTTGGACAGCACGGCGCAAGGATTGACGGCAGCAACTCGCGAAGCGCTCACCATCGGGTGTCCATGTTTCCAGCAACACCTGCGCTCGGCGCTGATCTTGCTCTTGGTCGCTATCGCTGCCCCAAGGGATAACGCTCAGCGTTTCTGGTACAGCGCGGTAGAAGCCGTCGCGATCACCGCTGGAAATGTGCAAGCCGGTTTCGCCCACTTCATTTCCCCATACATCCAGACCATGCAGCGAGAGCGGAAAATTGACGCCTTCACCAAAGGCTTTCTTCAGCGCGCCAACCGGCGCCCATTTACCCCGCGCAATGCCGGAAGGGTCAGTGACGACTAGTTCTACCGTTTCAACGGCGGGATGGGCTTGAAGAAATGCTTTGAGCGTATCGGATGCCATATTGGTTCGGGTTCGCATAAAAACGTTGATCGCATCCATGACGCGCCCTGACCCGTGAAGTCAATTGACTTCGATTCAGGCACAAAAAAACCCGCTTCCGATGTTTCGCGGAAGCGGGTTTTTCAAAGTTTCATTAATCGACCTTACAGCTGAGAAGCGATGCGGGCGATTGTGTGTTGATAGGCGGTCGACTCGTTCCACGAATTCAGCACACGGAAATTTGCGCTGCCCGGTTGGTAGGAGCCGCCTGCGCGCCAGCCTTTCGACTTCAGGAAGTTTGCAGCCGACGCCAAAGCATCGCGCGAATTGCGGATCAGGTCGCGCTTGCCGTCACCGTTGCCGTCTTTGGCGTAACGGAGATAGTTTGCAGCCATGAATTGGGTTTGGCCGAGTTCACCGTGGAACGCTCCGCGCATTTTTGAGCGGGGAATCCAGCCCTTGTCGAGAATTTTCAGTGCAGCAATCAGGTTTGGACGGAAAAGACCGGCGCGACGGCAATTGTGCGAAAGCGAAGCCAGCGAGTTGATCGTGTCAATGTTGCCGGTGAAACCACCAAAGTTGGTTTCTTTACCCCAGATCGTCACCAAGACTTCCTTCTGAACGCCGTATCGTTTTTCGATAGCGTTCAGAAAGCTGCTCATACGCTTCATTTTTGAACGGACGTTCTGCAGGCCACCCATGTTTTTGAGCGACTTCTGGTAGTGTCGGTTGATGTTGGTTTTGCTGCGACCAGCCTTTTTGAAGTAGCGTGCCTGACGCTGATCGAACTTGATAACTTTCGGCAAATATTTTGCGTTTGCCAGCGCTTTCATGCCACGGCTGCCGACGCCAGCAGCTTTTGCCTCGGCCGCAAACTGCTTTTTAAATGTGTTAAACCCGTTGGCGTTGTTGCTGCAGCCAACCGCATAGGCTGGTGCTGCCAGCATGACGGTTGCGATTGCAGCGGCGATGAATGAAGTTCTTTTCACGGGATCCCTCCGAGTTGTCCAAATGTCTTCAGCGGTGAAGCGGCGCTGCGGTTTGGGCAGACAGCGGCTCATTTTAATTGCGTTTGGTGAGAGCGAATCGGGGCACCGATTGCACTTCTTCCCAGCTCTCTCGCTACCATAAATATGGTTAACGAGTGGGTAACAATTACCACAATTATAAAGGTTAGTCAGGACAGTGACGGTAATGTGACCGGCGGTCTTCCGCTAATTCAAGTTAGACCGTATGCGCCAAAACCTTGTACGAGATCGTCCAAACCCAGCGGTTTGGTGATCGGCGGTGCTGCTCGTGCAACACAATCTGAACGCTCACACAACCGACAGGCGGAGCCTACGGGCACCGGCCCTGCGTGACGAATGTCCGGCAGCAACTGGGCGTGGGTGATGCGGCGGGTCGCTATATCTTCGCCGGAAAAGACCACCGTGCCACGCCCTTTGCCCTCCTCCATCGGTTGATTGGCCTGTAGGACTGCCTTGGCGTAGTCATCCTCAATGCCCAATAATACTGCGGTGCGGCGTGGGCGTTCTCCCGCCCCTGCGACAGGTCCATCAAGCGTTCGGCAAATGGTCAGAAATACATCTCCGTTGGGCATGATTACCCGTTCGGCCAAAATAGCGTCCGGGCTGGAAAAGGCTGCATGGATTGCCAGTTTCGGGCAGTTTCCTCCAAAACGAGCGATGGGGAAACCCTTAGCACCAACACGGCGCAGCACTGTGCCCGCCTGATCCACTTCCATCATAAAGAACGGCAATCCTGCACGTTTTCCGGAACTCTTATCTTGCAATGCAACCAGTCTTTGAGCGACTTGCGCGAAACTTGTCTCGAAACGGGCGGTAAGCACGTTCAAATCGTGTTTGACCCGCTCGGCCGTTTGCAGGAAACGCTCGTAGGGCATCAGCACTGCAAGAGCGGCGTAGCGGGAAAGTTCCATCCGCGCCAGGCGCTTTGCTTCGTCGCCTGTGATCTTCAATAGCTCGATTTCTTCGTCCAAAACCGCACTTTCGCGGCGCAAAACGAGTTCTTGCGCCAGCAATTCGGCCCTGTCCGCCCGTGGAAGGCGCTCCGACAGGAACAAGCGACCGGAATGACGATCATAGCGTTTGCGCCAGACGGGCATGGTTTCAACGGGCAACACTTGAACGGATATCCCGTGGTCGGCCCGCAGCAGAGAATAGAGCGCGGCCATACGACCCGAATGGGCTTTCAGCGCTTCGGTTATCCGCTCTGCTGCGCGTTCGAGGGCGGGAAAGCACCACGGAGCGTTTTCGAAGGCGCTTCGGACGACATCAACAGGCAGTTGGCTTTCCTGCGGCCCAACCACCTGCCCGGTCTCACCCATCAAGTTTGAAAGATCCGACAGCCGTGTCTGTTGCTCGCGGTAAGCGCGGTAAAGTTTGACGATTGCAGCACTTGCATTCGGTGCACCATCGGAGATTTCAAGCAACTCGGTGTCTCCTGGCAGTTCACCTTCAAGCAGAGGATCGGAGAACACCTCCTTCAACGCGCTGACCGAGCCGGTATCGCTGGATGGTTGCAGGGCTTCAACGTCGATTTTGTAGGTGCTGACGAGTTTGAGCACCAATTGCGCCGTTAGTGGCCTTTGGTTGCGTTCGATCAGGTTCAGATAACTGGGGGAAATGCCTAGCTCGGCCGCCATCGCGGTTTGGGTTAGATCCAACCCGTTGCGAATGCGGCGCACGCGGGGGCCTGCAAAGATTTTGGTTTCAGCCATGAAATTCAGCTCGCCAAGTGGCGCTTTTACAAATCCCGATCACAACAGCTCAAGATTATTACTTTTTTGACAAAATGACAAATCCAAATTGTCATGATTGGCACAATGCGACCCCAATTCCGCAGGAAACACGCATTTTTGCGAGACTTCCGCGATTACGCTGGTCAATGTCACGGCACAGCACGGGTTATGACTTTTGTGACATGCCCAAACTGCCGGCGCCAAATGTCGGAAACGCAAAACACAAGGAGACTGCCATGAGCGATCTGGAAACACCGATCAAAAAAGCCAAACAGCGGGCCGCTGAGATGTCGAATGAACGCGCATCGTCAGTCAACGCCGATCAGGAAACCGCAATCCGCCAATTGGCGAACGATCTGCACCGCTTGAACCATGCCGTAATGAAAGCCGTTGATGCTGGCGTCAGCGTCGAACTCGTGCGTTCCGCACGCCATCATGGCGGCGAGGGCAATTGGGGCGACCTGATGGTGCCGGTCATCGTTAAAGGCTAATTGCGCCCACGAGCGAGCAACTTTAAGAGGCCGGGTCAACGATCCGGCCTTTTTGTTTAACCTGTTTGGCGAGGGGTCAGGCTGGCAGATACGCCCGCAATACCGCGCCATTGGCGGAAGACGTGTGAAATCGGCGTCGACTCGCTGTGATGATCGGAGAAAACATCGCGGTCTTTGCCCGGCAATTGGTGTTCCGGCAACGTTTCAAAACGCAGGCGCATTGGCGTCAGCAAACCTTCGCCGAAAGCTATCGCTTCACGGTTTGCCAACGACGACAGGAAGGAAATCGTGCTGCGCGAGGCATTCGAGATCGCCTTGCGCATGAGCATCTGGTCCTGCTCGTTCGACAGGCGCAGCGAGAAGACCGTGCTGCACTGGGAGAGAATGGTTGCATCGAGCTCAGCGGGACGCTGGGAAATAATCGCGATGAAGGAACCGTATTTCCGGCCTTCTTTCGCGATGCGGGCGATGGCGCGGCGTGACGGTTCGAAGCCGGATTTTCCCTCTGGGATATAACGGTGAGCCTCTTCGCAAACCATGAGCGATTTCATCATGCCTTGACCTGCGATGCACAGTTCAAACGACAGGCGACACAAAACGGAAGCCAACACGTTCACCACTTCGCTGGGCAGACCAGCCATCATTAAGATGGTGAGGTTATGGCGGCGATTGTGAATGTTGAAGAAGGAATCGATCACTTCTTCTGCGCGGTCAGTGATTGTTTTATCACGGAACATAAAGCGATAGCGCGGGTCGTTGCTTTGGGCGACAACGCGGGACTTTAGCGACTTCAAAACGAGGCGCTGGAAGCGGGCTTCCAACAAGCCGATTTCCTCGTCAATGATCGCGAGAAGATCGGAGATGCGGTAGGGTAGCGGCGTGTCTGCTGTCAACATCGAAGCGCTGTCAGAGCGCAACGAAAGGCGCTCTTCGCCTTCGCGGAAGCGCTGTTTGGCTTCGGGAATGATCTCGCGCAACACCGAGACTTCCTCTTCTTCCACGGGCTTGCCGCGAAAAAGCACTTCGGCGAATTCTTCCAGCTGGAACATCCAAAAAGGCAGCGAAAGGTTGTCTTGGTCGATGGTGGTCGCTTCGGGAAACGCGGTCGCGTATTCGTTGTGCGGATCAAGGATAACCGTGCGCAAATCCGGAACGGAAGTGACGCATTTGCGCAGCAAAAGCGACACGGCCGACGACTTGCCGCAACCTGTGGAGCCCAGAACGGCGAAGTGCTTTGAAAGCATGGCCTCAATGTCGATGTGAGCAGGAATCGTATGCTCTTGCGCCAAGTGACCAACCGTGACGGACAAACGTCCAGATGCAGCGTAAAGCGAAGCTAATTCGGCGGCAAAAATGGACTTTGCAACAGTGCCAATCGGCGGATAAGAGGAAATCCCCTTGTGGAATTTACGCGAGCCATCTGGCTGCAAACGCACCTCACCTTGAAGTTCCACCTCAACGCGCAGTCTCGATTCGCCCTCGGAATTGCGAAATTCTGACAGCCGATGCACGAGGCCAACAACTTTGTTGTTTTCGACCGCCAGCGTGATCATCTGACCAACAGTCACGGCAGAAGAATCGTCTTCGGGGCGGGTTTCAACCACAGCCTCGACACCGTCACAGGTAACAAGAACGCCAATGGCGATGAGGTCTGCTTCGTTGGGCGGCGTGACATGCGTTGCTACAGCGACTGGGTCCGGTTCGGTCGCCGCTTGGGGCACGGAAACAGGCTGAGTAACAGGCTGAGAAACAGACTGGGGCGCGGCTGGGACTTGTTCGCTCAACGCTGACATCGCCATCGCCTGCTGCTCGTGCACAGGATTTGGTTGTTGGGGTGCAGCGGCAGGTGCCGCTGGGATCATCTGAGAATGTGGTGCAGGGGCTGCTGGCGATTGAGTCGCAGGAGCAGGAGCTTGCGGGGTTGCCTCGATTGGCGCTGCTTGCGGTTGAGGCTGCATGGGCGCTTCGCGGGGCAAAGATTGCTCGCCCATCAGCACACGGGCCATGTGGCTTTGCTGCGATGCTCCACCTGGTGCAGGTGGAAGACGCTGCGGTTGAGGGCGCGATGCAGCAGATTTGGGCGCCTGCTCGGTGGCAGCACGCTGTTGAGCTTCCGTCGCCGCAGCAATGCGGCGCATGAGTGCGTCTTTGTTCATTCTGTTTCCGTGCCCCGGGTGTCTAGCATTTAAAGTAGCCCGATTGGTGTAAACAAACCGTATTCAAGAGCGTGAAGAGTGTTTGCTTTGAGATGGCGTTTTCATCTGGTAGGAGGCTGAAAAGGCCCAATGAAAGCGCGTTTGGCATGACCGGAATTCAAAAAGACAATCTGCAACAAAGCCTCTCCGCGCGCGGAGTGGCGGACGCTTTGGATGCGAAACTCTGGCTCGGTGACAAGGGCATCGAGGACATAGAATGCATCACGCCTGATATTGCAGGTGTGCCGCGTGGCAAAATGATGCCGTCTCCGAAGTTTCTAGGGTCTACTGCCCTGGCGTTTCCAACTTCGGTTTTCATGCAGACAATTTCCGGCGAATACCCTGAAGAGAGTGATACTTTCGAATATCCCGCCACCGATGGTGATTTGCGCTTGCAGCCGGATCTTTCCACCCTTTCCCGCGTTCCGTGGGAAACCGACCCAACGGCACAAGTAATCTGCGATATCGTCAGCCATACGGGTGCAACCATAGACTATGGCCCCCGTTCGGTCTTGAAGCGGGTTGTAGCCGCCTATGCTGACAAAGGCTGGAAACCGGTTATTGCACCCGAAATGGAGTTCTACTTGGTGCAGGCGGAAGGCGATCCGAACCAACCCCTGCAAGCGCCGATTGGCCGTTCTGGCCGCAGGCTCGGCGGTGGATCGTCCTATTCAATTGCCAGTATTAACGAATTCGACGATCTTATCGACGACATCTACGACTTTTCCGAAGCGCAGGGCTTGGAAATCGAAACGCTGATCCACGAAGAGGGCGCGGGGCAGCTGGAGATAAACCTCAACCACGGCGACCCGTTGGAACTGGCAGATCAGGTGTTCATGTTCAAACGAACAATCCGCGAGGCGGCGTTGAAGCACGGCATGTATGCGACTTTCATGGCAAAGCCCATTCAGTCTCAACCCGGATCAGCGATGCACATTCACCAATCGGTGGTGGATTTGGAGAGCGGCAAGAACATCTTTTCCAACGCCGAAGGCAAGGAATCCGAGCTGTTTCACAGCTTCATCGGTGGCCTGCAACGCTATCTGCCCAATACGTTGGTGATGATGGCACCCTACGTGAACTCCTATCGACGGTTGACCACCGGCGGCTCGGCTCCGGTTAACGTTCAATGGGGTTATGACAACCGCACCACGGGACTGCGTGTGCCAACATCGGAACCGGAAGCCAGACGGGTGGAAAACCGCATTCCTTCTTCGGATACCAACCCCTATCTCGCCATCGCCGGTTCGCTTGCCGCTGGATATTTGGGGATGGTGGGAGGGCTGAAACCCGAACCGGCGGTCACGACCACGGCCAATGAAGGACAGATCGACCTGCCGCGCGGGCTTTTGGAAGCCGTTCAATTGCTGGAAGATGAGGAAGCATTGGTACCACTATTGGGTAGTGATTTTATCTCCGTTTATGCAGCAATAAAAAAGCAAGAATTCGAGACTTTCATGCGCGTGATTTCGCCGTGGGAGCGCGAATATCTGCTGATGAACGCCTAGAGCGCCCACAGCATGAGCGATGCGTATCAATCCCCCGTTTCGCCAGGCGTTTCCTGGTATGAAGCGACAGTCGGAGACCGGCCCACTTACCCCACGCTGGATGGTGATAAAACTTGCGATGTGGTGATCGTGGGTGGCGGTTTTTGCGGGCTTTCCGCAGCCTATCATCTGGCAAAAGCGGGTAGTTCCGTCGTGTTGTTGGAACAGCACCGCTTGGGAGATGGCGCGTCTGGACGCAATGGCGGGCAGATGGGAACGGGACAGCGGGCTTCTGTTCTAGAGATGGAGCAGGCATTCGGGTTCGAGCGAGCCAAAGCGCTGTTTGACATGGCTGAAGATGCAAAAACCAATCTGTTTGAGACAGCCAAGGCGGGTAACTTCGAGTTCGACTATCAACCCGGCCAACTGACCCCAATGCACAAGAAGCGCTACGAGGCGGAAGCGCGTGAAGAGGTCGAGGCTCTGAACGGCCGCTTTGGCTATGGCGCGGTCGACTGGCTAGACCAACGCGAGATGGCGCAGGCTCTTGGCAGCGATCACTATGTTGGCGGAGGATTGCGGGACGTAGGCACCGGTCACATTCACCCGATGAAATACCTCGTCGGTTTGGGCAAGACAGCGGCGCAGACAGGTGCGGAGATTTTCGAGACTACGCGCGCGCTGGCCTTCAATAGTGTGCAAGGAAAAATTGAGGTGAGAACTGCCAGCGGCACAGTTCGGGCCGAACGTTGCCTGATGGCATTGAATGGACACCATAATGACGTCCACCCTGCCCTTTCATCGAAGATTATGCCGATACAAAGCTTCATCGGCACTACAGCGCCGCTGGGCCACAATTCACCAGTATTGCCGGGCGGTGAGGCAGCAGATGACAGCCGGTTTGTGGTACGCTATTTCCGCAAAACGATTGACAATCGGTTGCTGTTTGGCGGGCGTGAGGCTTATGGCAAGGCTACGCCCGGCGATATTCGCCGTACGATCAACAAGCAAATTGCCGAAATTTATCCGATGCTGGACGGGGTGGAATTGACCCACGCTTGGGGCGGCAATGTCGCCATCACCATGCCACGCCAGCCCTACGTCCGTGAACTGGAACCCGGCCTTTGGGCAGCGGGCGGCTTTTCGGGCCACGGGGTGATGTTGTCGAATTATACCGGCCGGATGATTGCGGAAAACTGGTTGGGCAAGAGCGAGCAGATTGACCTTTTGCGCGAACTCAAAATTCCGTCCTTTCCCGGTGGCAAGTGGCTGCGCAATCCGCTGAAAGTGCTAGCGCTGACGTGGTATGCGATGGTCGACAGGGTCTAACCCGTGTTGACGCGGCTCATGTCGCCGTCAGCCCATTTCATCACTTTCGGATTCATGATGCGGAACCAGAGCGGCGGTATACCTGCCAGCCAAAAAGAGCCCGGATAGCCGGACGGCAGGCGCGGCAATTCATCGAAATTACGAAGTGACTGGTATGGCCGCAACGGGTTGGCGTGATGATCGCTATGACGTTGCAGATGAAACAGCATAAGGTTTGAAACGATGTGGTTGGTGTTCCACGAATGGTGCGGTGCGCAAGGTTCGTAACGCCCGTTCTCCATGCGCTGACGTTTAAGCCCGTAATGCTCGACATAGTTGGCTTGGGTAAGCGCATACCAACCCGACAAGCTGCAAATGATGATGAACGGAATGACATGAAAGCCGAAAGCGATGACCAACGCCACCGCCGCTAAAAGCCAAATCGCATAGCCTTGTAAAATGTCGTTGCGCCAATGCCAGAAGGACAACCCGCGACGCTCAAGTCGTTTGGTTTCATTGGCCCAACCCCGAGCCAGAGCTCCGGGCAGTTCACGCCGGGCGAAGGCATAGATGGATTCGTTGAAGCGCGATGAGGCACAGTCTTCAGGTGTTGCAACATGAGTGTGGTGGCCGCGATTGTGTTCGATGCAAAAATGGCCGTAACCGGACACAGCGCAGGCAAATTTTGCCATCCATTGATCGAGCCGCCCTTGTTTATGACCCAATTCGTGGCCAACCGTCAGCGCCGTTCCATTGATCTGTCCCACACTCAGCGCGAGAAACAGCATGGCCCAAAGCGGTATATCCTGCGTGCCCACGAGCCAAGCTGGAACCAGAAAGCCCAACCAAAAGAGCGGTACGGCGGCGTAAAGCAGATAACGGTAGTAATTGTCTTCCGCCATTTGTTCGAGAATTTCATGTGGCGGGTTGTGTTCATCCTCGCCAAAAATCCAATCAAGAACGGGGATCGCAATGTAAGCGTAAAAAAACGCAAATGTGAGCGCTAAAGGATGCTGGCCAGTGGCAAAATACAGCCAGACAGAAAGGACCGGAGACAACGGCACAGTGAGTGCTAGCAGCCAAAGATATCGCTTCGTATCGCGATACTCGATGCGCTCGCCAGTTTTGGTTTCCGTTACAAACAACATGGTTTTTAGCTTAGCCGTTTCACGATGACATTGCCAACGGAATACCCCGCGCCGAACGAACAAATAATGCCGATTCCATTCTCGGGAAAGTCTTCATGGTTCTTTGCAAATGCGATGATAGAGCCGGCCGAAGACGTGTTGGCGTAGTCCTGCAAGATATTGGGCTGTTCATGCGGTTCAGGCGTACGACCCAGCACCTTTTTGCCGATGAAATCGTTCATGCTTTTGTTGGCTTGGTGGAGCCACAGGCGATCAAGCGACTTTGGGTCAATGCCCTCATCTTCACAGTGATCGCGGATCAATCCAGACACGATGGGCAACACTTCTTTAAAAACCTTGCGTCCGTTTTGCATGAACTGCATGTCGCGGCGATCTTCCGTGCCGCTGGGGCGGGATCGGCGCAAAAAACCATTGTTGTTTCGGATATTGTTTGAAAATTGCGTCAGGCAACGGGTGGAGAGAACTTCAAACAAGGTATGGGAAACCGCCTGCTCCTTTTCTTCCAAAACTACGGCTGTGCAAACATCACCAAAAATAAAATGACAATCGCGGTCACGCCATTCCAGATGGCCGGAACAGATCTCAGGGTTGACCATCAAAATGCAATTGGCTGAGCCGGAGCGGATCATATCCGACGCCGCCTGAATGCCGAATGTGGCTGAGGAACAGGCGACATTCATATCAAAACCGAAGCCTTGAATGCCCAGCGCCTCTTGGATTTCGATAGCGATAGCCGGATAGGCCCGCTCGTGGTTTGAAGCGGCGCAGATCACCGCATCGACTTCAGACGGCGCCTTGCCAGCACGAGCCAGCGCTTCGGTCGCGGCCTCGATTGCCATCTCGGTCATGATGCCGTGTTCTTCATCGTCTCTCTGGCGAAGCTGTGGATGCATCATATCGGGATTGAGAATGCCCGATTTGTTCATCACATGGCGGCGTTCGATTCCGGAGGCGTTGAATATGAATTCGGCGCTGGAATGGGGTATTGGGTCGCGGTGGCCTCCCGCAATCTCCTCGGCATGTTCGGCGTTCTGCTTGTCGGCATAGGCATTGAATGCCTCGACCAGTTCATCGTTGGTGATAACTTCCTGCGGCGTAAAGACACCGGCACCGCTGATAACTACTGAACGCATAATCTATTCCAACCCCTTGTGTGGTAGCCAAAACTAGAGCCAAGTTGGGGCGATAACAAGCCGGAGTGAAAGTCCTTATGAGCGGGAAAAACACGAAATCCCTCGCCACGCATTTTGCCCAAGCTGGAGGGGCGATAGACCCGACGACCGGCGCTGTCGTGCCGCCCATTCACAACGCGACGACCTTTGTGCGCGATGAAAATTACGAGCCGTTCAGCCCCGACCACATCTATTCGCGCGATCAAAACGATCTGTATCGGTTGGCTGAAAGTCTGTTGTGCGAGGCGGAACACGCGCAAGCTGGCTTGCTGCTGCCTTCAGGCATGGCGGCTGTGGCAACGCTGGTTCGCACCGTGCCAAACCGGGGTCGCATCGTTTTGCAATCCGGCATCTACTGGGCAGCGACCAAATTCGTGCGCGAATTTTGTGCGCGTCGTCAGGTGGAATTGGTGGAGGTTGATTGCGCCGATCAAGCCGCTTTTCGCGAGGTTTTGGAAGGCCAAAAGGCTGATCTGGTTTGGATTGAAACACCGTCTAACCCCTATTTGAAAACGGTTGATGTCGCTGCAAGCGCAAAGCTGGCCCATGCAGCCGGTGCGGTGCTGGCCGTCGATTCAACCGCGGCCACTCCGATCCTTCAACAGCCGCTGGATTTGGGTGCAGACATTGTGATGCATTCTGCGACTAAAGGCATCAACGGTCATAGCGATGTTCTTGCGGGCTTTGTCGCCTGCCGGGATGCGTCTCACCCCATTTGGGAACTCTTGAAGACAGACCGCGCGGGCGCGGGCGCTGTTATCGGTTCGTTCGAAGCATGGTTGTTGGTGCGCGGCATGCGCACGCTGCCGTTGCGGGTGGAGCGAATGAGCGAGAACGCGCTTGCGGTGGCTGAAGCCATGCACGCTCATTCTGGGATAGACTCCGTGCTCTATCCCGGTCTGCCCAGCGACCCTGGCCATGTGCTCGCCAAAGAGCAGATGAGTGGAGGCTTTGGCTCGTTGCTTTCCATCCGCGTGAAGGGCGGTCGCGAAGCGGCGCTGAAAGCCGTTGGCAAGATGCAGGTGTTCAAGCGCGCAACGTCGCTCGGCGGGGTTGAAAGTCTGGTCGAACACCGTCACACGATTGAAAACACTGTGCCGGACGATTTGCTGCGGCTGTCGGTTGGCATTGAGAGCGCCGATGATTTGATTGGCGATCTCGTGCAAGCACTGGGCTAACTAGACGCAACGCCCGCCATCAACCTCCAGCGCCACGCCAGTGATGAAGTTGGCCTCATCGCTGGCAAGATAAAGAGCGGCATTGGCCATGTCTTGCGGGTCACACATGCGGCCCATCGGGATGACGCTTTTGAACGCTTCGCGCTTCTCCGGCGTGTCACCGCCAATGAAGTCATCCATCATGGCAGTGGGGCTCACGACAGGGCACAGCGAATTGACGCGGATGTTCAGCGGCGCAACCTCAACCGCCATGCATTTGCAGGCATTGATGACCCAGGCCTTTGACGCGTTGTACCAAACCAGACCAGGGCGCGGGCGCAGACCGGCAGTGGACGCGGTAGCGATGATGTTGCCGCCGCCCTGCTTTTCCATCTGCGGGATAACCACTTTGGAGGCGTGAAACAGCGCTTTCATGTTCACATCCGTTAGACGGTCAAATGTGTCTTCATCAACGCTCAGGAGCGATTGGTTCCGGTGGGTATAGCCAGCGTTCAAAACGAAAATATCGCATGCGCCAAAGGTATTCACGGCCGCCTCGATCATCCGTTTATTATCTTCCAGTGAGGCAACATCCACCTGCACTGCCAGTGCAGCATCGCCGATGTCGGATGCACACTTCTGAGCGGCATCCATGTTCGTGTCGGCAATGATGACCTTTGCTCCCTCGGCTGCAAACCGTTTGGCCATCGCTTCGCCAAAACCGGCACCAGCGCCGGTGATAACCGCAACTTTTCCCTCCAGCCGCATGGACCTAACCTCCCTTACGTTTTCAACTTGCCAATCCTGTTGAAGCCGCCAGAGTATGGCAAGCCTTCTTCTCAACCGTGCTTTGTTTTCATGTCCCAGCCCTGCTTCATCCGCCCTGCGACGGCAGCTGATGTTCCATTTCTTCAAGCCTGTGCGCAAAGCGCCTACGAGATTTATATTGCTGCTATCGGCCAGAAGCCCGCGCCGATGGTGTTTAATTTTGAGGCGCATTTGGCAGACCACACCATCGAAGTCATCGAGCAAACCGGTGGTGTTGCAGGCTACATGGTTTGGAACCTCATGGATAAATGCCTATTTCTCGATTCCATCGCTATCTTGCCGTCCCACCAAGGCAAAGGCTTGGCATCACAGGCCATGAGGCATCTGGAGGCGCAGGCCAAGGCTAATGGCAAGGCTGCGATTGAGCTTTACACCAATGAGAAAATGACCGGGAACCTAACGCTCTATCCGCATTTGGGATTTGTCGAAACCGACCGCCGGCAAGAAGATGGGTTCAATCGCGTTTTCTTCCGCAAGTGTCTTTGACTCGGTTGAACATTTACAACGCTAATTTAATCGATTAAATTTCTGACACGCCTCTGTGAAAGAATTTGCCTGTGACCCGTCAGATTATTCCTGTTGCCCCCTTTGACTATGTGCTGTTCGGCGGCACGGGTGATCTTGCACAGCGTAAATTATTGCCTGCTCTCTACCATCGAGACCTTGACGGCCAACTGCCCGACGCAGCACGCCTGATCGGGGCCTCTCGCGCTGAATTTGATGCTGACGGCTATCAGGCCTTTGCCCGCGAAGCACTAGAGCAGCACGTGCCAGCCACGCTCTTGGAAGCAGAATGTCTGGAGCGGTTCCTCGCCCGGCTAGACTACGTTGCCATCGACGCTATGTCAGATGACGGATGGAATGATTTGAAATCCATGCTCGATGCACGCGACGATGGGCGCATCCGCGCTTACTATCTCGCTGTCGGGCCACGCCTGTTTGGTCCGATCGCCGAAAGGCTCGACAAGTTTGATTTGATCGACGAGCGAACAAGGCTTGTAATTGAAAAACCTCTCGGTCACGACTTGGATTCCGCAATTGCACTCAACAATGCGGTGGGCGCCCATTTTCGGGAAGATCAGGTTTTCCGCATCGACCATTATCTTGGCAAGGAAACGGTCCAAAACCTTCTGGCACTGCGCTTTGCCAATGTGATGTTCGAGCCACTCTGGAACGCGGCTCACATTGACCATGTTCAGATCACAGTTGCTGAAACAGTCGGTGTCGGCGACAGGGCCGGCTACTACAACCGCTCCGGCGCGATGCGCGACATGGTGCAGAACCATCTGCTGCAATTACTCTGCCTTGTGGCAATGGAACCGCCTGCTTCGGGCGAAGCGGATTCGATCCGCGATGAAAAACTGAAAGTGCTTCGCTCTTTAAGGCCGATCACAGGAGAGAACATCGAAGCAACTACCGTGCGCGCTCAATACAAAGCCGGTGCCGGGCCTGATGGCAAAGTAGATGGCTTTCTCGATGAGTTGGGCGAGGCAAGCGATACGGAGACCTTTGTCTCGCTAAAGGCTGAAATCGACAATTGGCGCTGGGCGGGCGTGCCGTTTTACATGCGCACGGGCAAGCGCATGGCGATGCGCATGTCTGAAATCGTCATCCAGTTTCGAAGTGTTCCCCATTCGGTATTTGGTTCCGGCGCAGGTGCGCCCGTTGCGAACCAATTGGTGTTGCGTTTGCAGCCTGATGAGTTCGTCAAGCAATGGATCATGATCAAAGACCCCGGACCTGGCGGGATGCGGTTGAAACACGTTCCGCTGGATATGAGTTTCGCAGAGAATTTCGACGAGCGCGCGCCGGATGCTTATGAACGCCTGCTTCTTGATGTAATCCGCGGCAACCAGACCCTGTTCATGCGCCGCGACGAAGTAGAGGCCGCATGGCGCTGGATTGATCCGATCTTTGAAGCCTGGGAAGACCGTTCCCAAGCCGTGCGCAGCTATACCGCAGGAACTTGGGGGCCGAGCCAATCAATTGCTATGATTGAGCGCGATGGGCGAACTTGGAATGACGGCGATGCTTGAGTCCACGATGGTTGATATGGAAATTTTCGACAGTCGCGAGAGCCTTGCTGAAAATTTGGCCAAATCCATAGGCGACAGTTTGCGCGAAGCGATTTCCGAACGCGGAGCGGCGAGCATGGCTGTTTCCGGCGGCAGCACGCCAAAGCTGATGTTCCAAGCCTTGTCTCAACAGGATGTCGATTGGTCTCGCGTGACCATCACGCTGGTCGACGACCGCTGTGTTGCTCCCAATCACGATCGCAGCAACGATCGCTTTGTGCGGCTCAACCTGATGCAGAACTGGGCAGCGCAGGCACGTTTTTTGCCGCTTATCGGCGCCAAGGCGGAAGACCTCACCGCGCTTATGCCGTTCAGTATATGCCTGTTAGGCATGGGAACAGACGGCCATACAGCCTCGTTCTTTCCCAGCGGAGATACGCTGGCGCAAGCGACCGACCCAAAACAAGCCGCTCCCATGATCCACCTGAGCGCAAAAGGCGCTGGCGAAGAGCGGGTGACACTCACCCTACCTGCTATCATCAGTGCCAAGCGCTTGATCTTGCATATCGAAGGCGCAGAAAAACGAGCTGTTCTTGATAAGGCGCAAAAGTCTGGTGACGCCAATAAGCTGCCCATCCGCCATGTTTTGCGCGCTAGCAAGACGATTGAGACATATTGGGCCGCGTGAAAGCGGCAGCCAACGCAACAGTCGAGGAATTGAAGCTATGACAGTCAAAGCCATCGAAGATGTGACCAAACGGCTTGTCGAAAGATCCAAGCCAACGCGCGAAATCTATCTCGACCGTGTACGCGCTGCCGCTGATGCTGGGCCGCACCGTTCGTCGCTGACCTGCGGAAATCTCGCCCACGGTTTTGCCGCATGTGCGCCCACTGACAAAGAGCGGCTTAAGGGCGATGTGGTGCCGAACATTGCCATTGTAACCTCTTACAACGACATGTTGTCGGCCCATGCGCCGTTTGCACGTTTCCCCGATCTCATCAAACAAGCCGCCAGTGAGGCGGGTGCTGTGGCGCAAGTTGCAGGTGGTGTTCCCGCCATGTGCGATGGGGTTACCCAAGGCCAGCGTGGCATGGAACTATCGCTGTTTTCGCGCGATGTGATCGCGATGGCGACAGCCATTGCACTGTCGCACAATATGTTTGATGCGGCGATGTATCTAGGCGTTTGCGACAAGATCGTGCCCGGCCTTCTGATCGGCGCACTTACCTTCGGCCATCTACCAGCAGTGTTTGTGCCGGCAGGACCAATGCCAAGTGGCTTGCCCAACAACGAGAAAGTGCGCATCCGGCAGCTTTACGCAGAAGGCAAAGTCGGACGCGAAGAATTGCTGGAAGCAGAGAGCGCATCATACCATTCGCCCGGCACCTGTACATTCTACGGCACAGCAAACTCCAACCAGATGTTGATGGAATTTATGGGGCTTCATCTGCCTGGATCGAGCTTCATTAACCCGGATACGCCGCTGCGCGATCGGCTTACGGCAGAGGCGACGCGCCAAGCGCTGTCCATTACAGCAGGCGGCAACGCGTTCACCCCTGTAGGCGAAATGATCGATGAAAAGAGCATCGTCAACGCCATCATCGGCCTGCATGCTACGGGTGGCTCAACCAACCACGTGTTGCATCTGGTTGCGATTGCAAAGGCGGCTGGAATTTCGCTGACGCTGGAAGACATGTCGGACCTTGCCGATTGCACGCCGTTGATGGCACGGGTCTATCCGAACGGCATGGCAGACGTGAACCATTTCCACGCCGCTGGCGGCCTGCCTTATTTGATCGGCGAATTGCTGCGCGGCGGCCATCTTCATGAGGACGTTTCCACCATTAACGGTCGTGGTCTCTCGCGCATGGCACAGGAGCCAAAACTCGAAGGCGACGGTGTGAAATTCACGCCTGCAAGCGAAGTGCCGGGCAATGATAAGATTGTGGCAAAGTTAGACGCGCCTTTCGCAAAGGACGGTGGCTTGAAAATGGTGAGCGGCAATTTGGGGCGGGCCGTGATCAAGATTTCTGCAGTGAAGAAAGAGCATCACGTGGTGCGCGCACCGGTGCGGGTTTTCGATACACAAAACGGCATCCGCGAAGCGTTTGAGGCTGGAGAGTTGGATCAGGATATGATCGCGGTTTGCCGCTTCCAAGGCCCTCGCGCCAACGGCATGCCAGAACTTCACAAGCTAACGCCTCCACTGGGGGTGTTGCAGGATCGCGGTTACAAGGTTGCACTCATTACCGATGGGCGCATGTCTGGTGCTTCGGGCAAAGTGCCAGCAGCCATCCACCTGTCGCCAGAAGCTGTCGACGGCGGTTCCATCGCCAAACTGCGCGATGGCGACATGGTGTTACTGGACGCGGTCAATGGCATCTTGGAGGCGGAAGTCGATGCTGCAGATTGGGCCGCGCGCGCACCTGTTACACTTGATCTTGCCGACAACGAATATGGTATGGGCACTGAAATCTTCGCCGCATTCCGCCGATCGGTTTCGGCATCGGATGCAGGTGCATCCGTCCTCTAAACTTAACCAGTTTCGCAAGTTACATGGTTCCAGAGCCTTCTCGCGCTTGATTTTGCGCAACCGCAGGCGTTTTCTAGCCTTGTAATGTGCAACCCGATGGCGCCTTCGTTGGGAAGGCACAAGTTGGGGTTAGGGAAGACGGTTTGGAGGCCTATGGACTGACCGCTGAGATGGTTGCTGTTCTGTGCTTGTTGGCGGGAACGGTGTTTCTGTTCGCGTCCGAAATCGTCCGGGTAGACGTTGCGGCAATCCTCATCATGGTCATGCTTGGTCTGTTGGCACAGGTGCCGGCGCTGTCCGGCCTGTCTGATCCTGCAACAATTTTCTCAGGTTTTTCCTCCAACGCAGTCATATCAATTATAGCAGTGATGATCGTAGGCGCGGGGCTCGATAAGACGGGCGTGATGGGCACTGTGGCGCAATGGATATTGCGCGTGGGCGGCAGTTCCGAGCGACGCATCATCCCTCTCATATCTTCCACCGTTGGCCTGATTTCTTCCTTTATGCAGAATGTGGGTGCGGCGGCGCTATTCGTGCCTGTCGTCTCGCGCATTGCCCGGCGCACAGAATTGCCACTAGGGCGGCTGCTCATGCCAATGGGTTTTTGCGCCATACTGGGCGGCACGGTGACGATGGTTGGATCATCACCTCTGATCTTGCTCAACGATCTCATCACAAGCGCCAACGCTGACTTGCCAGCGGAACGCCAGATGGAGACGTTTGGGCTTTTCTCGGTCACGCCGATAGGAATTGCACTCGTTCTTTCCGGCATAGTCTATTTTGTGATCTTCGGACGGTTCGTCTTGCCAACGCGAGAACGGACCGGGCCATCGGCAGCGGAGGAACGCTCCAAATATCTCAACCGACTGTATGGGCTAGATTCAGGCATCATCGAAATCAGTGTTCCTGAAACGTCACCCATAGTTGGCCGCACGTTGATCGATATTCACCATGAGTTCAACATCTACATCATTGCAAAGCATGTGGACCGCAAGACGCATGTTTTTCCCGTGGTGCTCGATGAATTGCAAGCGCCTTCAAAAATCGCGGTGATGGGCGCACCTGCTGCTATCCGCCGTTTTGCAGTTCAGAACGATCTTGAAATCAGCCCACGGCTCGACACGTTTGCTCGCGACCTTGACCCAACGCGAGTGGGCCTTGCGGAGATTGTCGTCCCGCCCGATTCCTCGCTCATAGGGCGGTCGGTGCGGGATGTGCGCTCGCGTGAAACCTATGGCTTCGCGCTTCTGGCGATCTATCGCAACGGCGAGGTTTTAAGCCACATTGAAACGGACGAACACGAACCCTCACCTATCGGTTTCGAGCCTTTGCGATCCGGCGACACGATGTTGGTTCATATCTCATGGCGGTCGCTGAACCGGCTCCAAAACGATCGTGATTTTGTGGTTGTCACCACTGACTATCCCAAGGAAGAACTACGCCCGAAAAAACTTGGCTGGGCGCTGTTTTTCTTTTTGGTCTCGCTGAGCCTCATCATGTTCACCGATATGCTGCTCTCGTTGTGCTTGCTCACAGGTGCGATCGGCATGGTGGTGAGCCGCGTTCTGCGGATTGATGAGGCTTATGAGGCCGTCGGCTGGAACACGGTGTTTCTGCTCGCAGCGCTCATTCCACTTGGCCAAGCGGCTCAATCGACAGGCACCGCTCAATGGATCGCCGACGGTCTCTTGGGGGCGATGGGCGATGTTCCGGTGATTGTTCTGCAAATTGGCGTGGCTCTGATGGCAACGGCGTTTACGCTCATTATGTCTAACGTGGGAGCGACCGTTTTGCTGGTGCCGCTTGCGGTCAACATCGCACTCGCTGGCGGCGGCGACCCCGCCTTGTTTGCGATGACGGTCGCAATCTCGACGTCAAACTCTTTCCTCATTCCCACGCATCAAGTCAACGCACTGATCATGGGTCCGGCAGGCTATAAGGTGAAGGACTTCATGCGGGCCGGTCTTGGCATGACCGTACTCTTCCTGATCGTATCGCTGACGATGTTGAACTTGATCTTCTAGTTGACCCGATAGCCAATTTCGGCTGCGGCATCTGACAGCCATTGCCAGAACGAACGAGCGAAGCTGGTGAAGAGATACAGTTCAAAGCAGTCTTCCGCAGTTCGGTGAATGGTCAGACCAACTTCGTGATGATGGCTTACTTGAACCATGCTGACCGGAAAGCTGTTGATGTGAAAATCGAGCGCGATACCGCTGGCGAGAAGCCAATCGGCTTGTTCCCCTTTAACCGTCACCCTGATGCGGGCATGGGTGAGGTTGGTCACCGAGGCGACTTCTGGCTTGAGTGCTTTTCTAAGCGTGGTTTCAAGTTTTTCGTTGTCGCTCTCAATAAGCCAGCGACCCGGGCCAGTTGGCATGATGGAGCATTCCTTCGCTCGGCTGACCGAACGCCCATCAGCAATTTCAGATTCCAAAGCCTTGCCGATGGCAACTTTGCAAGCATCAAGCGTTTCAGGCCAGCACGCGACTTGCACCAGCGCCGTGCAAATATCTTCCGACAATGTCACACCGGGCGTCGCGGTTAGCGCTCCGTATTCACCGGGCAGCGCAAGTTCAGCAAGCGGGGAGAGGCGTTCAGCCATGCATTTTGCCTCCATCAGGGTCGTACATATGAGGGCTTAGCACTTCCACTGCGACATGGCGGTCTCGAACCGGATTGCTGGCGAACATTGTTTCGCCGTGGCGGTTCTTCCCGTTTTCGAGCAATGCAAGAGCCACATAGGCGTTTAGCACAGGCGAGAAACAAGTGGTTGTCGTGTGGCCTTCGCTCGGCCCCGGGTCATCTTTGCTGCCTTGCACCAGATGAGAACCGCCGCGAATGCGAGCGCCGTCCAGCGATCTGATGGCAACCAATTGCAGGCGGCCTTCTTCGTTCATCGCTTCGCGCTGGGAAAGCACGTTGCCGATAAAATTCTTCTTCTTCGACACCATGCCACCGAGACCGACATCACCTGCTGTAGTGCGTCCATTGATTTCTGGACCAGCGATATGGCCTTTTTCGACACGCAATGTGGTAAGCGCTTCCAGGCCGTAGGGCGTGATGAAGTATTCCTCTCCAGCCTTCATCAACGCATCCCAAAGCACGGCACCGTATGTCGCCCCGCAATAGACTTCGTAAGCCAGTTCACCCGAAAATGAGAGCCGAGCGATCAAAACGGGTATCTCATCAATCACGGCTTCGCGCACACCCATGAAGGGGATACCTTCGTCGGATACATCGCAATTGCTGGTACAAGCCCTGAGAACATCACGGGCCTTTGGTCCGGCCAGCGCTACGCCTGCCCATTGATCGGTAACCGAAGTAAGATGCACTTTCAGATCTGGCCAGTATCGATCCAAGTGCATTTCCAGATGTTCCATCACATGGCCCGCACCAGCGGTGGTGGTGGTCATCAGAAACTGGTTTTCAGACAGCCGCCACGTTGTGCCGTCGTCAAACAAGAAGCCGTCTTCGCGCAGCATCAGGCCATAGCGTGCCTTGCCGACCGGCAGCTTCGCGAAGGCGTTGGAATAAACACGGTTGAGAAATTCCGAGGCATCCGGCCCTTGAATATCGATCTTGCCGAGGGTCGACACATCCACAATGCCAACACTCGCCCGCACAGCTTTTGCTTCGCGGATATAGGCTTGTTCGACGGTTTCTCCCGCACGGTTATAACTCTCAGGCCGCAGCCATAGACCGTTTGGCACCATGCCAGCGCCGTTTGCCACGTGCCAGTCGTGCATGGGCGTCAGACGTTCGGGCTTGAGGTGACCGTAGAGTTCGCCTGCAATTGCCCCGATGGCGGTGGGCGTATAGGGCGGACGGAAACGGGTCGTGCCAACTTCAGGGATCGACACGCCTTGCGCCTGCGCCATGATGGCAAGGCCCGCCATGTTGGACGTCTTGCCCTGATCGGTCGCCATCCCAAGGGTGGTGTAGCGTTTCAGATGCTCGACGGAAACGAACCCCTCGCGGTGAGCCAAGCGCACGTCATCTGCCGTTACATCGTGCTGAAGATCGACGAAAGACTTACCCTTGGCCGCAATTTCCAACACGGGCGACGGAGCGAAGTCTATCGCGTCGCCGTCGATGTTGGGCGTGTCGATATCCTCCGGCGCAATGCCGCAATCTTCCAACGCCTTGATCGCGGCCATTGCGCCAGAATCGAAAGCCGCTTCCAACCCCATACGCCCTGTCATGGCTCCTGCGCCATGCCATCTTTGTGTTGGCTCGCCAGGAAGAAAGGCTTGAATCTCAGAATCCCACAAGGGCTTGCCGCCTTGTTGCGAGGTGAGATGCAAAACGGGCGACCAACCACCTGAAACGGCAAGACAATCGGTGCCATAAGTGGCGATGGCTTCTCCGATCTCGCCGCTTAACTCATTGAACGCAGAGACTTTAATGGATGAAAGAGTTTGCCACCCGCCTGTGGAGACCACGGCGGCTCCTGTGTGCAGTTTGGCGTTGGTGTCTTCGCCAGCAGCGCGGGTGGCCTCGGAAACATCGGCGCGAACGTCAATGATGGCAGCGATCACAACGCCTGCCTTCGCCATGTCACGAGCGGCCAGCCAACCGCTGTCGTTGTTGGTGAAAACGCAAACATTCTGGCCCGGCGCAACGGCATGTTCCAACGTGTAACGGCGTGCGGCATCCGCCAACATCACGCCGGGTCGATCGTTACCGGGAAAAACCATCGGACGTTCAAGCGCGCCGGTAGCGATTACCGCAGATTTTGCCCGTATCATCCATGCGCGCTGCCGCGGGCGGTAGAGGTTGGGTTCCGCATCTGGCGCGTCGCAGCGTTCGATGGCGAGGAACTGGTTGTCATCGAAATGACTTTGCACGGTGGTGCGTGGCAGTAGGGTGACGTTGTTCATTGCTTCCAGCGCGGCAATTTTCGATGCGGCCCAAAGATGGGCCCTGTTGCCGTCGATAAAGTCCGGCGCGGAGAGAAGTGCGCCGCCCAAACGGGGCTGTTGCTCCGCCAAAATGACCCTTGCGCCGGACAGAGCCGCCTTTTCTGCGGCAGCAAGTCCGGCTGCGCCCGATCCAACGACCAGCACATCGCACCACGCATTCATACGACCGTAGTGATCGGGGTCGGCCTCTGCCGCACCCCGGCCAAGGCCAGCTGCGCGACGGATGAATTGCTCGCACAGATACCAGAAATTTGTCGTGCGATTGCCGGCAACTTGTGGCCCCATGAAAGTCTTGTAGTAGAAGCCTGCCGATAGGGCTTTGCCAGCCAACTGGTTTATGGCCAACAGATCAAATTTTGGCGATGGCCAAGCGTTCTGGCTGCTTGCGGTTAGGCCGTCAAACACCTCAACTTCCGTCGCTCGGATGTTCGGCTCGCGGCGTGCGCCTGCTCCGAGGGTTACGAGCGCAGACGGTTCTTCAGAGCCTGCGGAAAAGACCCCGCGTGGGCGATGGTATTTGAACGAACGTCCAACCACAGAAACGCCATTGGCAATAAGAGCTGCTGCAAGCGTGTCACCTTTGCGGGCTTCGTAGAGCTTGCCATCAAAAGTGAACGTCACCGTCTCCGGCGAAAGCGCCGTGCCGATGTCTTGTCGATTGGTGATGCGGAAGCCACTCATTTCGTGGCTCCCTTTTTCAACTGCTCGGCCCATGGGCCAACTGGATCACAGGAGATCACCTCATGGGTCACCGTATTGCGCACCACGCGGACATGGGCGCGGCAACCGCCGGTATGCTGCCACATCTCTTCGTGAAGGCCAGCGGGGTTGTCGCGGTCGTAGACGTAAGCGAGATGGTCTTCGAGACTTTCGTTATCCATCGCAGGACGCGCAATCTTGGCGTCGCCTTTATAGGTAAATTCACGGGCATCGCGGGGGCCGCACCAAGCGCAAGTTAAGATCATCGCCGCCGCTCCCTAATGATACCAAGGGGTCGGACCGGCCCCTTTTTCGTCGATTGGTCGACCTTGCTTGAAGCGTTCCAGCGTGAATGCGGCGTTCAGGTCGTGTTCTTTGTCATCGGCAATCGTGTGGGCGAAACACCAGCCCGAGGCAGGTGTTGCCTTGAAGCCGCCGTAGCACCAGCCGCAGTTGAGATACATGCCTGGCAGCGGGCCTTTGGTGATGATGGGCGAGCCGTCCATCGACATATCCATGATCCCGCCCCATGTGCGCAGCAAGCGCAGGCGGGCGAAATTGGGGAACATGGCGACAAGTTCACTCGTCACTTCCTCCCACACGGGAAGATTGCCGCGCTGGGCATAGGAATTGAAATAGTCGATGTTGCCGCCAAACACCAAACCACCTTTGTCAGACTGGGAAACGTAAAGGTGACCGGAGCCGAAAGTAATGACATTGGGCACGATGGGCTTGATGGATTCTGATACGAATGCCTGAAGGACGGTGGATTCAATTGGCAAATGCGTGACACCCGCCATGTGCATCACTTTGCTGGTTGAGCCAGCCACGGCAACGCCGACCTTTTGAGCACGAATTTCGCCACGGTTGGTCTCCACACCAACAATGGTATCGCCCTGTTTGAGAAAACCCGTCACTTCGCAATTTTCGATAATGTCGACGCCCAATTGGTCAGCACCCCGGGCATAACCCCATGCGACTGCGTCATGGCGGGCATTGCCCGCGTCACGCTGCAACAAGCCGCCTTCAATGGGGAAGCGCGCAGAACCGGAAACGTCCAAACCGGGGTTGAGCTTTGCAACCTGATCGCGGTCCAGTAATTCGGACTTCAGGCCCAACAGACGCATCTGATTGCCGCGCTCGGCATAGGCGTCCATCTGACCGGGCGTGTGGGCTAGGTTCAGCACGCCACGGGGCGAAAACATCACGTTGTAGTTGAGATCATGGGAAAGGCCGCGCCAAAGCTCCATGCTTTTCTCATAGAAATTGGTGTTCGGCGTCAGGCGATAGTTGGAGCGCACGATGGTGGTATTGCGCCCGATATTGCCCGAACCAAGCCAACCTTTTTCAAGCACGGCGACATTGGTGATGCCGTGTACCTTCGCCAGATAGTAGGCCGTAGCCAAACCATGCCCGCCACCGCCAACGATAATCACATCGTAGGCAGCTTTTGGTTCTGGCTTACGCCACGCCGGGGTCCAATTCTTGTTGCCGCGCACGGCGTTTTTCAGAATTGACCAAGCGGAATATCGGGTCATCGGACTCCCTCGATGAAAACGGCTTCTGTTTGCCATTCAACGCTTATCTTTGCTGCAATCAACCTGCGGTTCAAGAGAAAGTCGCGCTGGCGCATATGCGCCGTGCAATGTCGAAATTGTCACTTGCATCAGCACGCTATTCCGAACGAGATGCGACAAACTGACAAGCACACCAAGTGGGCAGGGAGCTAGATAGCTATGAACGACGAAAACAAGCGAATTGACGGAAAAGCGGTTGCGGAAACCGTGGTGCAAAAAGTGAAGGGCGAGACAGAAAAGCTCGTCGCTCAATCGGGCATCGTTCCGGGACTTGCCGTCATTATCGTGGGTGAAGATCCGGCCAGTCAGGTCTATGTCGCATCCAAGGGTAAGAAGGCGAAGGAATGTGGGTTTCATTCCATCCAGCACACTTTGCCCGCCGATACATCAGAGGCGGATGTACTCGCCCACGTGCAAGCGCTGAACGACGATCCCGCAATCCACGGCATATTGGTTCAATTGCCGCTTCCCAAGCACATTGACGAAAACAAGGTCATTCAGACCATTGCGCCGCAAAAAGACGTCGATGGATTTCATTATATGAACGTTGGCAAGCTCGGTACGGGTGATCTTTCAAGCGCCTTCGTGCCATGCACCCCTGCCGGATCAATGATCCTGTTGCGCAGTGTTTTGGGCGATGATCTCTCAGGGCTCAACGCTGTTGTGGTCGGGCGCTCCAACATTGTTGGCAAGCCGATGGCGAACCTTCTGTTGGGTGCTAATGCAACCGTCACAATCGCCCACAGCCGCACAAAAGATCTTCCTGACTTGGTGCGCAGCGCCGATATCGTTGTTGCCGCTGTTGGTCGCGCCGAAATGGTGAAGGGCGATTGGATTAAGCCGGGTGCAACCGTGATCGATGTAGGCATCAACCGCATCGATGCACCGGAGCGCGGCGAAGGCAAAACGCGGCTGACAGGTGATGTGGACTATGAAGGCGCGCTGGAAAATGCGGCACACATAACGCCGGTTCCCGGCGGTGTTGGACCAATGACCATCGCGCTCTTGATGGCGAACACATTGACGTCAGCTTACCGTCATGCGGAACTCAATCCACCGGCTTTCTAAGGCCGCCATGATCGGGTGAGGCCATGCAAAACTCTGGAAGAGAGACCGGGGAAGCAGCGACGCAAGCACAGCGGACGATTGCATTTTTGATCGTCGACAAGTTTTCCATGCTTTGTTTCTCTGCTGCTATTGACCCCCTACGTTCTGCAAACCGCCTCGCCAAGCGGGACTATTACGTGTGGAAGACCGTATCTGTCGATGGTCGACCGGTGCGCGCTTCCAACGGGATGGAGGTCAACGTTGAGGCTTCCATCGATACGCTTGGCCACTGCGATATCCTATTTATTTGCGCTGGCTACCGCACGCAGGTTGAAGGGCAATCGCATTTATTGGCGAAATTGCGCGAGCGGGCGCGACGTGGTGGCGCCGTGGGCGGGCTCTCCATCGGTTCTCATATTCTGGCGCAAGCCGGATTACTGAACGGCTACAAGTGTACGATCCACTGGGAAAACCGTGCGTCGTTTCAGGATGCATTCCCAGACGTTATTTGCACCGGCAATGTTTATGAAATCGACCGGAACCGCTTCACCTCGGCGGGTGGCACGACATCCATCGACCTGATGCTGCAAATCATCGACGCGGATTTCGGCTCGCGCTTGGCCAACGAAGTGGCAAACCAGTTTCAGCACGAGCGCATTCGCACCAGCCTTGACCGCCAGCGCGTTGGGCCGGAGCGTGACCTGGCAGGCAAATCCGAAAAGCTGCAAAGAGCGGTCGCTATAATGGCAGAAAATCTGGAAGAGCCCATGCCCGCACTGGAAATTGCGCGGCAGGTCGGGCTGTCTTTACGCCAGGTGGAACGCCTTTTTTTGCGACACCTCAACTCAACTCCGGGACGGTATTATATGAGCGTGCGGCTGGAGCGTGCGCGAGAACTGTTGCGCCATTCAAACGCTCCGATTTTGGATGTTGCGCTGTCGACGGGGTTTACCTCGCACTCCTATTTCGCCCAAAGTTACCGCACCCATTTCGGCTGCTCCCCTTCGCAGGAGCGGCGCAACTCTCCTTGAAAGACGCTCCCATGAAACCTCTTGCTGGCATCCGAATTGTTGAAATAGCGTCTATTGGGCCGGGTCCGTTTTGCGCGATGATGCTGGCCGATCATGGGGCCGATATCATTCGCATAGAAAAGCCAGGCGGGCGCGATATCGGCACGTCCCGCTCCGATTCTGACCCACTGTTGCGGGGGCGTCGCAAAGTGGAGCTTGATCTCAAAGATGCAGATGACGTCGAAAAAGCTTTAGCACTAATCGAAAAGGCTGATGGGCTGATCGAAGGGTTTCGCCCAGGAGTGATGGAACGCTTGGGGCTGGGGCCGGAAAAGTGCCACACGATTAATCCTGCGCTTGTGTTCGGGCGCATGACGGGATGGGGGCAAGACGGGCCACTCGCCAAACGCGCCGGACATGACATCAACTATATCGCGCTTACCGGCGCGCTGGATACGGTGGGATCGAAGACTAGCGGGCCAGTTCCTGCGCTCAACCTGATTGGCGATTTTGGCGGCGGCGGCATGTTGCTGGCGTTTGGCATGGTATCCGCCCTGCTGGCTGCCAAAACTTCGCGGAAAGGCAGTGTTGTGGATGCCGCGATGGTGGAGGGTGCCGCGCTGTTGATGACCATGACCTACGGGTTGAAAGCGCAAGGTCTTTGGGATGGTGGGCGATCGGACAATTTACTCGACGGCGGTGCACCGTTTTACGGCACGTATGAAACCAGCGACGGAGGCTGGATGGCGGTTGGTGCAATCGAGGAACCGTTTTGGCAGGAACTGGTTGAGAAGCTGGAACTCAAGTCTGATTTGATTGCCAAGCGCTACGACAAAGCGGTTTGGGAGGAGTTGGGCGGCCAAATTGCGGCACGATTTAAATCTCACACCCGCGCGCATTGGGAGAAAGTGTTTGACGGCAGCGATGCCTGTGTTGCGCCCGTGCTTTCAATGGAAGAAGCACCGCGCGATAGACATGTTGCGACGCGGCAGGCTTTGCGAAAATCTGGCGGCGTGATGCAGCCAGCGCCTGCGCCGCGCTATAACGGGGTTGTGCCAGAACTGCCAGAAACGAATATGAGCCCACAAGACTTTGATGCCGTTCTTAAGGAATGGAACTAACCGCCCTTACGACGAACGCATAGTAGGGTTTTTAAATCCGAAGATCAGCCCGGTGACAATCCGCGCAGACGTTCGCCACGGCGGCGCAGCAATTCGACCGCTGTCAGCAACGCAATCGACATGCAAACCAGAATGGTTGCCACAGCCAGAATGGTGGGGCTGATTTGTTCGCGTAAGCCTGAGAACATTTGGCGCGGAATGGTGCGTTGGCTCACATCTGCCATGAAAATCACGGCGACGACCTCGTCAAGCGAAGTGATAAAGGCGAACAGTGCTCCAGATATCATGCCTGGCAGGATGAGCGGCATGATTACCTTTGTGAAGGTTGTCCAACCGTTCGCACCCAAACCTTGGCTGGCACGGATCAGAGAACGATCAAAGCCCGACAAGGTTGCTGTGACCGTAATGATGACAAACGGAACGCCAAGCGTGGCGTGTGCGAGGGTGAGGCCAAGATAGGTGTTCACCAAGCCGTTTTCGTAGCCGGGCAACACGCCCTTCATCGTCAAACCGTAGAAAAAGAACATGCCAGTTGCTGTAATAACCAATGGCACGATCATGGGCGAAATGAGCAGGCTGGTGATCGCAGAGCGGAACGGCATTTCGGGGCGTGACAGGCCAAGCGCTGCCAGAGTGCCCAGAACGGTTGCAACTATGGTGGACATGATCGCAAGGAAGAAGGAGTTGCGGACAGCGCGTATCCATGTGGCGTTGTTCCACATATCACTCCACCAGCCTTCTGTGCCGTCTGGATTGGTCATGCCAAAACGGAATATGTCCTGATACCAGCGAAGCGAATATGCCGCCGGGTCCAGCGTCATCATGCCTTCGGTGAAAGAGAAATACGGCTCAGCGTTGAACGACAGAGGCACAATGATGAGGATTGGCATGATCAGGAAAATGAAGATCAAGGTGCACAGCGCAAGGAATGCGTATTTGCCAACTTTGTCGAGCGTCGTCGCATAAGGTGGGAGTTCCTTCATTGCGAAATAAGGAATCCCAAAGATGATCAGAAACCCAATCGTTCCACCGATCGACTGCGTGAACGCCAGGAACAATGCAGTTGCGCCAAGCAGCGCTAGAAAACCGGGAGCTTTGAATGTGTCAGACATATCGCGTTACCCGAACTTCAGATTATCAACGCCGACCAGCTTGTTGTAGAGCCAGTAGAAAATCAGCACCACTGTCAGCAAGATCGCTCCCAAAGCTGCGCCAAGCGACCAGTTAAGCGTTTTCTTGATGTGGTCGGCGATAAGGTTGGATATCAGCAAGCCATCACTGCCACCAACAAGAGCGGGCGTAATGTAGTAGCCAATCGCCAGAATGAAGACGAGCAGTGTGCCGGCGGCTATGCCGGGAATTGTCTGTGGGAAGTACACTCGTGTGAACGCATACGTGCCGGTAGCTCCCATAGAACGTGCAGCGCGCATGTAGCTCGGCGGGATGGTTTTCATAACGGAGTATAGCGGCAGTATCATGAATGGCAGCAGAATGTGCACCATCGAAATTACGGTGCCTTGAATATTATAGATCATCTGCACCCGGTTATCGTCAGAAATGAAGCCGAGATAGACGAAGATATTGTTGAGTATGCCTTCCTTCTGCAACATTGCGATCCACGCCGATGTGCGCACCAAAAGCGATGTCCAGAAAGGCAACAGCACGAGGATCATCAGCAAGTTTGACGTGCGTAACGGCAGCGTGGACAGCAGATATGAGACCGGATAAGCGATCAAAAAACACAACAGCGTTATCAGCGCGGAAAGCCAAATGGTTTTCCAGAGAATTGGCAAGTAGATCTGGTAAAGTTCTTCGGCCATGACAATTTCGTTGTCCGCGCCGTATTTGCGGTCTGTCGCAGCTAGGAAGAAAGCCAGTGTGTAATCTTTGGTCACGCGTTGCAGCGTTTGCCATAGGAGTGGGCTGTCCCAACGCTTATCAATCGCCACCAATGCTTCGAAATACGGGCCTTCGGTGATTTTGTCCGCGCGGCGCGCAGTCTTCGTGAAAAGGCTGCGCGAGCCCGGTATTTCATAGTTGACGCGGGTGGCGAGGTTGCCAACCGTTTTACCAACTTCGCGGTTTTTGCGAGCGGCGGCCAAATCTTTGACAAAGACTTCCATAATGTCTTCGCCCGGAATGCCCTGCCCGTCCCACGTTTCAATAACTTGGGCGAAATTCGGCATTACGTCGGAGCCGGTCGGATTGTGAAAGCCGCGCATCAGCATCTGACCGATGGGCAACACAAAGCTGACCAACAAAAACAGAACCAGTGGAACTGTCAGCAGAAATGCCTTGAGCTTCATGCGGCGTGTGGTTTTGGCAAGTTTGGCTTTCAGCGGCGTGCCGTCAAAAGCCAACAGCCGCCCCTGCTCATCCACGAGAGAGGTTGAATTGCCGGTGTTGCCTCGGCCAAATGCGGATTCGATGGCGGCATCGCTCATCGGCTGTTCACTCCCCTTGCCAAATGTACTGTTGAGCGTGATCGCCACAGCATCTTGTTTGGCAGTGTGTTCACTGACGTTTCAATCGGCGTCGTGCCTTAGCGGCGCGGATTGAAACGGCAACAGGAATGCGGAGCGCGGGATAAACCGCGCTCCGCGAAAGGTTCGGAAACCTGTTACTGAGCCAACCAAGCGTTGAAACGCTCGGTGAGTTGGTCAGAGTTGTCCGCCCAGAACTCAAAGTTGTTCTGAACAGCGTTTGTCAGATTGTCCGGGTTCGTTGGCATCTGTGGACCCATGTCGATGTCTGCGCTGTAGTATTTGCCGACGAGCGGCGAAGACGACATGCGGGCAGGACCGTATGAGATGTAAGAAGCCTGTGCAGCGAGCTGCTCTGTGGACGTGGAGAACTTCAGGAAGTCCATTGCGGTGTCTTTGTTTTTGGCACCTTTGGGGATGACCCAGAGATCCAAATCCCAAACCTGACCGTCCCAAACGATTTCAAACGGCTTACCTTCGCCAGCAACAGCGTTGAAGATGCGGCCGTTGTAAGCCGTTGTCATAGCAACTTCGCCATCGGCCAGAAGCTGTGGCGGTTGTGCGCCAGCTTCCCACCACACGACCTGATCTTTGATCGTGTCAAGTTTGGCGAAAGCGCGGTCGATACCTTCTGGTGTGGCCAGAACTGAATAGACGTCTTTGGCTGGCACGCCATCAGCAATAAGAGCGAACTCCAGGTTCACTTTGGCGCCTTTGCGAAGGCCACGCTTGCCGGGGAACTTCTGCAGGTCGAAGAAGTCTGCCATGGTCTTTGGACCTTCAGGCATTTTCGACTTGTCGTAGGCGAAGATTGTTGACCACACGATGTTTGCAACGGCGCAATCATAAAGGGTGCCGGGAAGGAAGTCTTCCGTGGCAGGCTTGCCGTTTGCACCCGGAGGCAATTGCGAATGATCGATAGTTTCCAGCAAACCTTCATCGCAAGCGCGGATGGCATCGGACAGTTCAACGTCCACGATGTCCCACGTTACGTTGCCGGCTTCGACCTGAGCTTTAATCTCGGCGATGCCGCCGTTGTAGTCTTCAGAGTTGATCTTGACACCGGTCTTTTCGATATACGGCTTGTGATAAGCTTCAACCTGAGACTTGGTGTAAGCGCCGCCCCATGACACGACAGTCAGTTCTTTAGCGTGCGAACCGGCATAAGCCGATGTTGCACCAAGAACCAATGCAGCGCCTACAGCAGTGCTGGTAAGAAGTTTGGTGAATTTCATTTCGTTTCTCCCTGTTGAAATGATTGGCGTTTAGGGGAGCCAACCGTTTACGGCGCAATGCTTTCGCATAGGCCGGATTGTGAAGCCTTTAGCTGATTGGATCGAGGGCTCTACAGTCCTCGGCTTTCCATCCAACTTTGACTTTTTTGCCTTCCGCGAGAGGCTTATTCCCCGCGCTGTTAGGCACTTTGACGATAAATTCGTCGTTACCAGCAACTTCCATCCGCGTGCGGATATGGTCGCCGAGATAAATCAGTTCCTTGATCACACCCGTCAGGATGTTGGGCACCGATCCTGCCTTAGGTTCGATTTCGACACGTTCCGGCCGGAGCGAAAGCGTGGTGCGAGAGCCGTTTGAGCCAATGTTCACCGCTGCTGCTGTGACCATGCCACCGCCATCGAGTTCAACTTTGGCGATGCCTTTTTTCGACTCTTTGATGGTTCCATTCAGCTTATTGTTTTCGCCTATGAACTGCGCAACGAAAGAGTTTTCCGGACGTTCGTAGAGTTCATCTGGCGTCGACAATTGCTGGATTACGCCGTCTTCAAACACCGCAATCCGATCCGACATAGTTAGTGCTTCTGATTGGTCGTGCGTGACGTAGACAACTGTAACACCGAGATTTTCATGGATGTGCTTGATCTCGTATTGCATCTGTTCGCGCAATTGCTTGTCGAGTGCGCCGAGTGGTTCGTCCATCAAGATGAGCGCGGGATCGAAAACCAGCGCACGAGCCACGGCGACACGTTGCTGCTGACCGCCGGATAATTGTGCGGGGCGGCGACCACCCATTTCGGGCAGCTCCACCATATCGAGTGCGCGTTGAACGCGCTCCTCGATTTCTGCACGGCCCATTTTACGAACCTTAAGCGGAAAGGCCAGATTTTCGGCCACCGACATATGAGGAAACAAGGCGTAGTTTTGGAAAACCATCCCGATGCCGCGTTTGTTGGGAGGCACACTGTTGATGGATTCGCCGTTGAGGTAGATCTCGCCGTGGGTTGCAGGTTCGAAACCGGCGAGCATCATAAGTGATGTGGTTTTACCGGAGCCAGATGGGCCCAACATGGTAAGGAATTCGCCGCGTGGGATATCAAGATTCAAGTCTTTTACGACGAGAATTTCGCCGTCATAGCTTTTTTGAACGTTTTCGAAACGGACGAATCCGCCTGAGTCAGAACCCTGCGATACACTACCAGACGCTTGCTGCTCGGCTGCCAAACTCAAATCGGCGCTTCCTTATAATTTGCCTGCTCCAAGCGAACTAAAGCGCTGAGCCGACTGTCCTCACCATTCCAAAACGAAACAAATACAAAAGTTAGCCAGCCGTCAACAGTCCAAACCGCTTTGGATTGTCGCGACTGCGTCCTAGCGGTGGCCATGAGCGTGGAAGATGAAACCCAGGAAATTCAACAGGACTTGCGCCGCCAGCGTGGCAGTGGAGCCTGTGTGATCGTATTCAGGTGCGACCTCCACCAAATCAATGCCAACAATAGTGTTGCGCTTGGCGAGCCCTTGCAGGAATTCGAGCACTTCGTAGTAGACAAAGCCGCCATGGCTTGGCGTCCCGGTGCCCGGTGCAATGGAGGGGTCAAAACCATCTATGTCTATGGTGACGTAAACCCGCACACCTTCTGGCACACGTTCGATCATTTTCTTCACGCCCTGCGCTCTGAATTGTCGGACGGATTGGATGTCGGAGCCCATAGCACGCGCTGCTTCATAGCCCTCTTTGGCGGTAGATGAGACGTTGCGGATGCCAAATTGTGACAGGCCCGTGACGTAGTCTTTTTCCGCCGCACGCCGCATTGGGTTTCCGTGACCGTTGCGAACGCCGTGGCGTTCATCGACGAAATCAAGATGTGCATCGATCTGCACGAGATGAAACGGCTTCTCATCACTAAAGGCGTTGATACACGGAATGTTGACCGAATGATCACCACCCATGACCACGGGAAGAGCGCCAGCCGCCAGCGCTTTGCGAACGCCCAATTCAATGTTCGCGTGGCTTTTTTCGGTATTGGTGTGAATGATATCGGCATCGCCCATATCCACGATTTTGACACTCTCGGGCAGATAGGTCGCGTCGTCCTCATGGTCATAGGCACCCGCATGGCCAAACGAGAACAGGGTCGAGGCCTCCCGAATCGCGCGTGGTCCAAAGCGAGCGCCGGCGCGGAACTGTGTGCCGAAATCAAAAGGCGCGCCGAGCACTGCAACATCAGCTTTAAGGTTATCCCAATCTGCGCAAATGTCGTTTTTGCCGAATGTGGCTATGCCAACAAAAGGGAGGTTCAACCTGCCTGCTTCATATCCATGATCCGCCATATCAACGCTTCCCTTCTTGATTGTTCTCGGCCCCGCGCCCTAGACTCACGGGTAACATCGCCGCCGGGAAAACTGAACGATGAAAATGACGAGCATATTGTTGTTGGTTACGAATATTGACCGATAGGATATTCGACCAACGCAGCCTGATCGCCTCGCTCGACGATGCAGCCCGCCAAGATTTGCAGAGCCGCAACGACCGCGCGGGGCTGATTCGGCTAGCGGCGCATGTGCTGCTGCTGGCAGCTTCCGGCACGTGGATCATGGCCTCTTGGCCGCTCTGGCAGGGTATGCTGTTTTTGCACGGTGTCATGCTGGTTTTTCTGTTTACAGCGCAGCACGAGGCAACCCACGGAACCGCCTTTGCGAGCGAGTGGCTGAACACGTGGGTTGCCCGTGTTGCCGGCGTCGTTCTGATCGTACCACCATTGTGGTTTCGTTATTTTCACTTCGCCCATCACCGCCACACGCAAGACCCGGATAACGACCCGGAGCTGGAGGGCGGAAAGCCGGAGACGCTTGCGCAATACGTGTTTCATGTGAGCGGGCTGCCGCTGTGGTGGGCGATGATCAAAGTCACTCTCGGCAACGCAACCAATCGGACCATGTCAGCCTACGTGCCGGAGAAAGCGACCGGGCGTATTCGGTTGGAAGCGAGAGTAATGCTGACGCTTTATGCGTCGCTGGCGTTGGCAAGCTTTTTTGTCTCGTCAACCGCGTTGCTGTGGCTGTGGGTCATTCCTGCCATTTTGGGCCAGCCAGTCTTGCGGCTTTATCTGCTGGCCGAACACGGACGCTGTCCGATGGTGGCGAATATGCTGGAGAATTCGCGCACAACGCTGACAAATTCAGCCATTCGCTTTATCGCGTGGAACATGCCCTATCACGCTGAACACCACGCCATGCCAACTGTGCCTTTCCACAAGCTGCCGAAACTGCACGAGATTGCACAATCCCATTTGGGTTCAGTGTCGCAGGGCTATGGCGAGTTTCACAAAGACTATGTGGACGGGCTTAAGACCGCTAAGCGCTAACGCAGTATCCAGTTGGACGGGCGCAGTTTCCAGCGGCGATGGTCAGAGGGTTGTTCGCGCGATTTCTGAAAGTTCAGTGCAACTTGTGTCGTGCGCAGCTTTGGCACCTTTGGCTTGGCCGCCAGCGCTTTTGTTTTTGGCGGCACCGTGACGATGGCATCGGGTGGCGCCATATCAGCCAGCGCCTGCTCGATAAGTTGTCGCGACTGCTGTTGAGTATATCGCCAGACAGGCGAATTCGCGGCGATAACCTGCGGGGGACGTGGAGGCGCAGAAGCCTTGGTCACAGTCGGCGTATCCGGCTGTGTTGTCGCGACAACAACTGGGGTGTCTTCGACCGGCGCAACTGGCACGGTGTCTGGCCCGACCATGTGCACGACCTTGTAACCTTCGTCTTTAAGCGTGCGCAGCAGGCGAGGAAGCATTTTCGCGGTGCGATGCTGAATATCGTGCATCAAGATGATGCCTTTTCCCTCACGGCGCAGGATCCGCATGATGCGGTTGTGAACCTCGTCCGGTCCAACCCTTTTCCAGTCGAGGCTGTCGATATTGGCATCAAATGCGATCAGGCCTTTTCTCGCAACAATTCGATCCGTGGCTTTGTTACGCGCCAAATATGGGTAGCGGAAGAACGGGACGCGTGGTGCACCATCGTACACGCCGTAGGCCGCCTTCTCGACGTCGGCCATACCTGTCTCGATATGCTGACGCGCCTGCGATATTGAATATTTGGGGAGCCTCTCGTGACCCTGTGTGTGGTGCGCCAGAGTATGACCGTGGGCGACGATGCGCTTTGTCAGCTTCGGGTTGCCACGGGCCATATTTCCGACCGCAAAGAAAGTTGCCTTCACGCATTCGTCTTGAAGCGTGTCGAGAATGCTCTGCGTCGTACCTTTACGCGGGCCATCGTCAAACGTGAGGATAACTTCCTTGGCACGAAGACCAAGGCGTTTTTCGTGGCCGACGAAACGCTTGTGATCGGCAGGATCGAGCGTGATGATGCGATGGGTACCCAGCGCGTCCGGTTTACAGGCGGCTATCGCGGCACTTGAGAAAGAGCACAGCAAGGTCGTGGCGATGGTGGCGGCCAAACGGGCCGAAAAAGGCTTACGCAAAACAAATACACCCGGAACGCAAAACAAAAGGGCTCACCGCAAACACAAGCGATGCACTGAAATTGGTAAATGAGAATGGTTAAGCGGCGGTGAACTGCTGCCAAGCCGCCCAATCCACTTGCCACGCCGCACCCTTCGTCTTACCAGTGGCTCAAGATTTTGTGCGAGGGGCGCGCCCTGCCCCGCATCGACGGAAATGACACGCCATCATGACCGACTCCCTGAAAATGGCAGCTCTGGATCAAACCGATCTGACGGTCTTATCGGCCTTGGCGCAGGACTCGCTGACGAAGCTGGATCAGGTGGAATACGATTCCAAGCGCGGACGAGTTACGCTGACACTCAACCGCTATGTCTGGGAAAAGAAAGGCGCGCTGCGCCGTTTTTTCGCTCCCAAAGAACGCCGCCTTTCAGCGCTCAACATTGACCGCGTGACAGCAGCACGTCGCAAAGGCATGGAAGCTGCGGCCACCGGCGGCGTACTTTCTCTGCTGGCGATAACCTTTTCGGATAGCGGTGAAGATCACAGTCCATCGGGAACCATTACGCTTACCTTCGCCGGAAACGCGGCGCTGGCGCTTGATGTGGAATGCATCGAAGCGCAACTGACCGATGTTGGTGGGGTATGGGAGGCAAGCCGCCGTCCACGCCACGCTGGCGATGGCCTGGAGACGGGAGAAGCTGGTTGAGCGCCGATACTCCAAATGCGCCTGAAAACGCCTGTCTGGTCGATGTGGTTCTCGACGAGACAACGATCGGCCGTGCAAATGCAGACATTGAACACGAACGCGCTGTGGCGATTTTCGACCTCATCGAGCAAAATTCATTTTGGCCCGTGGGCCATGTGATCGAGGGCGATGCCAAACCACACTACAAGCTAACGCTAAGCGTTGTTGAACAACGGTTGGTCTTCGCTATTCGCGATTTGGACGACAATGACATTTCAACCCACATTTTGTCGCTGACACCGTTTCGGCGGATCGTGAAAGACTATTATCAAATTTGCGAAAGCTATTACGAGGCGATTCGATCTGCGACACCCAGCCAGATTGAATCCATCGATATGGCCCGACGCGGTCTCCACAACGAAGGCTCCGAGACTTTGCAGGACAGGCTTGCGGGTAAGATCGTCATTGATTTCGATACGGCACGGCGTTTGTTCACGCTGATCTGCGTTTTGCACTGGCGGGGCTAGCGGAGGATGAGCGACCAGAGCAAAAACCTTCCAGCATCCGTGCTGCTTATGTGCAATCACAACGTCATACGATCCACGATGGCAGAAGCTCTGATGCGCAAAAAGTTTGGCGAACGCGTCTTCGCCGACAGCGCAGGCATCCGAACAGGAACTGTAGACCCCTTTGTGACCGCCGTTTTGGCTGAGTTGGACATGGACATGGCAGATCATGTGCCAAAGGCTCTGGAAGAACTGGACGACACGTGGTTTGACCTTGTGATCGCTTTCTCGCGCGAAGCCCATGAGGCTGTGCAGGAGACCAAACTGCTGGAATTCGGCGAAGTTCTTTTCTGGCCGGCTGACGACCCAACAGTAGTGCAAGGTTCGCGCGATCAGATGCTAGCCGCATATCGTGCAGTCCGTGATCAGATATCAAAACGGATTGACGAGCATTTTGCACCAACCGCCTAAACGGCGCGATTAACCGCTTGATGCTAGCGCTTCAGCAAAACACTAGCATTTGACCGCCTTTTATCCCATATGGGGCGCGGCGGAGTTGGATTTAATATTCCTGCTGCCCGCGCCAATGGCGCGATTAAGACCAAATTGAAGGAAAAGTGCCCCGTATGGCAAAAGAAGAAGTTCTGGAATTTCCAGGCACCGTGAGCGAATTGCTCCCCAACGCGACGTTCCGGGTGAAACTGGAAAACGATCATGAAATCATCGCCCACACAGCTGGTCGCATGCGCAAGAACCGTATTCGCGTTCTCGCGGGCGACAAAGTGCTGGTGGAAATGACTCCCTACGACCTGACCAAAGGCCGTATCACCTATCGCTTCAAATAGGCGAACGCGGCCTAAGCCGCGCCGCCGAAGTGCTGATTTTGCAAAATCTGTCCGTTTATCGCCCGATACTGTTCTGGTTTGCGAAAACTTGATGTAATGACAGCGCACCAACAGATGCGCTTCCGGGTCGTAACCAGATGGCAACACGCCCTAAACTCATTCTCGCCTCAGGCTCGCCAAGACGTCTTGCGCTTTTGCAGCAAGCCGGGCTTGAGCCTGATTTGCTTACGCCTGTTGATGCCGACGAAACGCCGCTGAAATCTGAAGCTCCGCGCTCGCTCGCTAAACGCTTAGCGCGCGAAAAGGCAGAGCTCGCAGTGCAAAAGATGGAGCGGTCCGGCGATCTGGAAGGTAGCTATATTTTGGCTGCTGACACAGTAGTGGCCTCCGGCCGCCGCATATTGCCAAAGGCAGAGATGCTCGACGAGGCTTCGATGTGCCTGCGGCTTCTGTCTGGCCGCGCTCACCGTGTTTACACCGGGCTAACGCTGGTCACGCCAAAAGGCGCCATGCGGCATCGGCTCGTTGAAACGCGTGTACGCTTCAAAAAGCTCTCTAAGGACGAACTGGAATCCTATCTCGCTTCGGGAGAATGGCGCGGCAAAGCCGGCGGCTATGCCATCCAAGGCATTGCGGGTTCGTTCGTGGTTAAGCTTATCGGTTCTTATACCAACGTTGTGGGCCTGCCGCTCTATGAAACGGTCACGATGTTACAGGGTGAAGGCTACGCCACCCACCACAATTGGCTCAACACCGGCATCTGATACTTCGCGACGGCCTATGACTGATTCCAAAAAAGCTACCGCAGCCACAGTAACGCCCTTGCGAAAGGCTGTCCCCTGCCCCCAATGCGAACGGCCGAGCCAGCGCGGCACCTATCCCTTTTGCTCCAAGCGATGCGCAGACCTTGATCTGGGTGAATGGTTGAGCGGTGGCTACACAATTTCCGGCTCTGGAGACGAGCAGTCTTCCGACGGCGAATGAAGTGCAAGGCCCGTTTATTGGAACCAAAAATTCAATCCACCAACAAACCGCATGATGGGCGCGAAAACGCGCTGGACAGCCCAAACGCAAATGCTATAACGCGCTGGCTTCAATGGGCGACACCCAGCCTTTGAGGCAGATGGCAGGTAAATTCGTTTCCCTGTCGTGCCCGGGTAGCTCAGGGGTAGAGCAGCGGATTGAAAATCCGCGTGTCGGTGGTTCGATTCCGCCCCCGGGCACCATCATTTTTCTGTCTTCATCAAGCCTTCGCTTTATGGCCTTCGACTGAAAAGCGAACAAAAAACAACTGACGCTAACGAGAATCAGTCCGCATCACCTAAGCCGTGCCGAACCATCCAAGGGTTAGTATTGTCAGCGCGATGTAGCGGCAGGTTTTCGAAATCGCGACCAACACCAGAAAGATCGAGAACCGTTCGCGCAGAACACCTGCGGCGACTGTGATCGGGTCCCCAATGAACGGCGCCCATGCGAGCAACAAGGACCATCGGCCATAATGGCGATACCAGTCTTTCGCTTTCTCCAAAGCGGCTGCGCGAACGGGGAACCACTTGCGGTCACTGAACGTCTCGACCCAACGGCCCAACCAGTAATTGACCACCGAACCCAACGTGTTGCCCACGCTGGCGACCACGACCAGCGCAACGACCGAATAGCGATCACTGGCGAGCATGCCCACCAACACCGCTTCTGACTGTGCAGGAAAAAGCGTTGCAGCGACGAAGGCGGCAAGGAAGAGCGCGAGATAAGCTGCAAAATCTGACATGGCTGGTTGGTTTGAGCGAATGCGCCGGGTGGTTCTGTTGTTTCAATGACTGTCGGCCTTGTATTGGTCAATCGGCTCGATGCCGCAGCAGTGTAGCGGGCCGTTGGCGCATCGATGGCGGTGTGCGATTGTTGAGGTCTGATGCAACGCGCAAACGGACAGACCAACATGCAGATGATCACTGATGAGAGTGTGGGAAACGCGTTGAACTGGAGCAAGGTTGTTGCGGCAATAGAGGCTGGCCATCAACTGCCAAAAGCGCTGATTAGCGATCAGTTTGTTAACCGTACACCCGACACTTTGCTCAGCCGCGCTGCATGGATCGACGGGTTGGGTTTTGGGGTGAAATCGGTTTCGGTATTTCCCGAGAATGCTGGCAAAGACATGCCAACAATTCACGGTGCGATGTTGGTTTTTGAAGACGTTCATGGGCAACTTGAAGCGATCATTGACAGCGGCTTGATCACCAATTGGAAAACGGCAGCGGACTCCGTGTTGGGTGCAAAGCTGCTCGCTCGGCCAGATAGCGAGAGCCTACTGATTATCGGCGCGGGAAGCGTTGCTGCAAAACTGGTAGATGCCTACCGCGAAGTGCTGCCAAATCTGACAAAGATCAAAATCTGGAACAGGACACGGCAACGGGCGCAGGATCTAGCGAAAGCGTGCAGTCAACGAGGCATTGCCGTGGAAGTGGCCGAAGATCTGGAAGTCGCGTGCGGACGGGCTGACGTCATTTCATGCGCCACTATGAGCACTCAACCGATGCTTATGGGAAAATGGGTCAAGCCGGGAACACACGTCGATCTTATCGGCGCGTTCAAAGCGGATATGCGGGAGGCGGATGATGCGCTCTTGCTGAAAGCAAGGCTGTTCGTAGACAGCTTTGACACGACGCTGCACCACATTGGCGAGTTGAAAATTCCTTTGGAGGCTGGCGTTATATCACAGGAAGACGTCTTGGCGGATCTTTATCAATTGGTCGGCGCTCAAGCGAAGCGCGAGACAGCCAATGACATCACGGTTTTCAAAAACGGTGGCGGCGCCCATTTGGATTTAATGACAGCGCGCTGCATCATTGACTGCATCACGCCATAGCGGCTTGGCGTTTTTTGCTCTGTGCGGCGTGATAGACCAACAGCAATGTTGCGGCCAAAATAGCTGATGCAAAAATCAGCGTCGTCCCAGACATGATGAAAGCTGCCAGTGCCAGACGCAACACACGCTCCCATTTGGTAAGCGCGCTGCGATCAAAACCGCTGAGCGCACTCGCCAGCAAATAGAGCGCCAGTGCAAGTTTGCACAGCAAAACAGCCAGAGCGCCAAAGTAAATCTGTCCGTCATAACCGGGAAGATAGCTCACTGCGCCCACAGCGGACGCGGGATCAATCTGAGCGGCCTCAATGAGCAATATCTCCGGATACATCGCAAAGACGAATGGAATAACAAACATCACGATGCCCGAGCGCACGGCAGAAAATCCGGTTGCCATCGGTTCAGCCTTCGTGATCGTTGCCGCCGCAAAAGCGGCTATTGCAACCGGCGGAGTAATCGCCGAGGCAACTGCGAAATAGAAGATAAACATATGAGCGGTGAAGATCGATAGGCCCAAGCCTGCCAATACAGGACCCATGAGCAACGCCACATTTATATAGGCTGGCACGGCTGGCATACCCATGCCGAGCAGAACCGCCAAAGCCATCGTTGTGAACAGTGCTAGGAACTGGAAGAACAGTGAGCCCCCACCGCCCAAATCGAACGAACGCAGCCAGCCCAGAACATCGAGCGCGATGAAGTCGGACAAGCCTGTAAGCTTGAGACAGAAGTCGATAATCGAGACTGCAAGGAACATCAGGTAAAGCGTGGAAATCAATATGCCAGAATCGGAAAAAGCGGTGAGCAATTTGGTCGGCTTTTCGCGCATGCCTTTGTCCAGGAAAAGCAGCCCACACAGTAAAACAACGGCCCACCAACCAGCGCTGCCCGCATCACCGACAGAGTTTTGCACGACCTGCAAAATCCAAGGCAGGTCTGTCGCCAAGCAGGCGCCGTTTGAAACAGATGTTTGAACGCCGAAGAGCGAAGCGATAAAGCCGCAACCCACAGCCTCTTTCGGCGTCAACAACAGCACCAGTATCAGCGCGATAGGGGCGAAGATCATCACGAGATTCAGCTTGTCGGCGCGTGACAACATCATGTCCTCGGTCAATTCGCCGATGGCTTCAATATTCTGTTTGCGTGATTGAAAAATGGCTGAGAGGAACAAACACAAGAAATAGGCAACAGCGGGAATGATGGCTGCGATGATGACCTCGCGATAGGGAACACCGGTTAATGCCGCCAAAATGAAGGCCGCAACCCCCATGACGGGCGGCATGATGGAGCCGCCGGATGAAGCCGCCGCTTCCATACCGCCTGCAAAAACCTTGGAAAAACCGCGTTTGATCATCATCGGAATGGTAAGAACGCCGGTGGACAAGACATTGACCACCGGTCCACCGGAAATCGTACCGAACATGGCAGACGAAACGATGGCCGCGTGTGCGGGGCCACCGCGCAGATTGCGCGTCCAGCGGAAGGCCAACTTGATCAGCGAACGTCCGCCGGCAGATTGGCCGAACAGTCCGCCGAGGACGATATAGGGGAATACCGTGTTGAGAATGATGTCCATGAACCGGCCCAAAAGGCCGGACGCATTGTTGACCAGCGCATCGTGCAGGCGCGGCCTGCCGTCGGACAGCAGACGCGGTTCGCCACCGATCTTAGTCATGAAATATTTGTTGATGTCGTCAGGGCCGTGGAAGTACCATACGAGAATTGTGATGACCGTATAGGCGGCAACAGCGATAGCCACGATCACGAGCGGCAGTCCCCAGACCTTCACGTTGTAAGCAAGGAAAACCAAAACCGACAGCCCGATGATGGCGACAAGCCACCCGCCGGTCGTGTTGATGCATTGGGGGTCTTCGACTGTATCCGGTACGGGGAGGCCGTAAAGCTCAGCAAATTCCCGCTCTTCCGCAAGGCTGCGGGCGATCAGTTCCGCCCGCTCACCTGTGATCTGGTCAATCAAGCAAACCGCTTCGATTTCGACCATATAGGTAAGAGCGATGGAGAAAGCAGCGATGACCAGCGCAGCGTCAAGCAGCAAGCCAAGCTTACCCTTTGTCGGCGAGCGGCCTTTGTATTCGCGCCACACCGAGTGCTGCAGCGCAACGATCAGCATCATCACGCCAAAGACGATGGGGTAGAAAGTTTCGTAGGGATATTTACGGAGCGTAAATTCGTTCCATCCGGTCAGGCTGACACCGATTTCATCAAGACCGGGAATACCGGGCATGGAATTAAGCAGGCCGACGATCACCAGCGCGAGGGCAAGCCAATAGACGATCTTTTGGCCAAGATCGGCTGGAACGGTTTGCTCCACTTGTGCTGATGATGCCTCGTTCGCCATCGTTTGCCCCACCCTTCAGGACGCCAATGAGCGACCGACTTTATTGAAAAGTCAGCCGCCCAAATCGCTTCGCGTCAAATGGCCTTAACCGGCGGGCTTGGCGCAATCTTCGATTTTGAAACCGGCTTCTTCCCATGCGGCAACAGCGCCAGCGTGGTATTTCAGCGGATTGGGACCGCACATGCCTGACTTGACGATATCGACAACCCCATAACCGGCTTGAGCGGCGAAAGGCGCTTTCGCTTTCAAACGATCCAGCGTCTCGATGTGAGCCTTGGTCAGTGCCTTGGCGAGTTCAAACGGCATATTCTTGTTGACGATGTCGCCGCCAATCGTTGCCAACCCACGGAAGGTGTCGTCTTCGGAAATCACGGTCACGCCATTGGGCTGCACAGCTTCCGACAACTTGATTTCAAACGGTGCAGAGCCAGGAGCGCGAAGATATTTCTGAAATGGCTCTGAGTTCCATTTTTCGATTGGCACTGACCACATGGTCATATTGCCCGACGAGACTGCTTGCGTGATTCGGCTGTCTGGGAACAAAACCGGCAGAACCACAGCGTCGGCAGAACCATCCATGATGGTTTTGGTCGCTTGGCCCCAGTTGGTTTGAACGCCCTTGTAGCCGTCACCCTCCTTGATGCCTGAAACGAGCTGAAGGATGGAGCGTGCGTTGGTGAGAGCGCCGCCGCGAGGCGGGCCGTTGTAGATGGTTTTGCCTTCCAGATCGTCCCAGCCTTTAAGACCTTTGGAATCGTAGGCATACAGCGTGAAAATTCCCAGCGTCACAGGATAGAGCGCACGCAGGTTTGACGCGAGTTCCGCGCCCTTCTCTGCGCCCAGCTTAGAATAAGGGCCGCGGCCTTTAGCCAGTAGGAATGGCAAAATGTAGGGCGTTCCGGCAATGTCAGTTTTGCCCTCAGCAACGCTTTGAATCGAGTTGGTCAGTGTCTGGCCATCTGAAACCTGGATGTTGGCAATGCCGCGTTCAGCAGCGATCTCGGCCAGATGCACCATCGACAAGTTAATGGAACCGCCTGGTGAGGCCGTTTCTCCGGTTAGGTTTTCAGCAGCTTTGACGGAGCTTGTTGCCATGAGCGCGGCAAAGCCTGCCGCCATGATTGATTTGGCGAGTTTCATATGTGTTCCTCCACTTACGCGCAGCCTCCCGAGCAACGCTTCGGCGAAAGGTTCGCACGGTTTGGCGGAGGTTTCCACGGGGCGAGGCAACTTTTTTGTGCAACGCCCCGGGGCATTAATCGTAACGCAAGTCCTGCGCTTTGCCGCGAAAAACAATGTAGGAGAGCGCGGTGTAGGCAAGGATAGTGGGCAGCACAAACATCGTCCCGATCAGAATGATGAACAAGCTCTCCGGCGCGCTTGCAGCTTCATACAGCGTGATCTTTTCCGGCACGACATAGGGATAGAACGAATAGGCCAGCCCAGCGAAAGCCAGCGCAAACAATGCAGTGGCGCAAATGAAGGGCACGTGACGCCAACGGTCCGCCTCGTCCGGCAAGTGTTTCAGCGCGATGAACAGCATTGCAACCAGCGCGATCGACATAATTGGCAAGGGCGCGAGAAAGAATACTTCAGGGAACGTGAACCATTTGTCGAAGATTCGGGGGCTGACGAGCGGGCTTGCAGCGGATACGGCGATCAGGCCGCCGATGATGCCGAAAAGCCCCAATTGCGCCCAGCGCACCGCTTTGGCCTGCAACTTGTTTTCTGTCTTGATGATGAGCCAAGCCGCGCCGATGAATGCGTAGCCTGCCGTGAGGCAAACCGCTGTGATGCTGGCAAACAAGATGTTGGGCCATGTCCATTCAAGGCCGACGATATACAAGCCCAACATAAAGCCCTGAGACAGCGAGGTCATCAAGGAACCAGCAAAGAAGGCGCGGTCCCATAAGTGCTTGCGTTTCACGCGTGCCTTGGCGCGGAACTCGAATGCCACACCACGAAGGATGAGCCCTATCAGCATGATGGCCACTGGTAGATACAGCGCGGTTAGAATCGCGCCATGTGCCATCGGGAAAGCCACAAGCAACAAACCTGTTGCAAGCACCAGCCACGTTTCGTTGGCGTCCCAGAACGGACCGATGGAAGCGATCATACGGTCGCGCTGATGGTCTTGCGCCAGCGGAGAAAGCACGCCGACACCAAGATCAAAGCCATCCAGCACCACGTAGATGAGGATCGACGTGCCCATCAACGCAGCGAAAGCAAGAGGCAGCCAAATTGCAGGATCGCCGAAAAGGTTCATCCGCTCTACTCCGCCGGAACCAGCGCCGGACCGGCAGCGCCAGAGGATGGTGTCATTGGCTGCAGGGATTCTCCTCGGGAGGCCTTAGCGGCCAGGTGGAACAGCACTCCGACGTAGGCGGCGATCAGCAATGCGTAGACCGTGAGGTATGCAATCAGTGTCGACAGCACCATCCCAGCAGGCACGTCTGCTACGGCTTCGGCGGTGGTCATCACACCCTGCACAAGCCATGGCTGGCGACCGATTTCAGTGGTGTACCAACCCGCCAAAGTAGCCAACCAGCCTGAGAAGCTCATCGCAAGGAAGGAATACAGAATTGGCTTGTTGAAGGCGTCACTACCACGCCTCCACATAAAGAAGGCTGCAAACCAAGAGAGCGCCAACATTGCCATTCCGGTGCCAACCATCACGCGGAACCCCCAGAAGACCGGCGCCACGGGTGGATGCATGCGGGTGCCGTCTTCAGCGATAAAATCGTTGAGGCCCGGCACGACCCCTTCGGCGGAGTGCTTGAGGATAAGGCTCGCGCCATTAGGTATGGAAATCTCGTAGTCGTTGCGGCGCTCTTTCTCGTTCGGCAAGGCGAACAAAACCAGCGGCACGTTTCCGCGTGTTTCCCAATTGCCCTCCATCGCCGCAACTTTTTGCGGCTGGTGTTCCAGCGTGTTGAGGCCGTGCAGATCGCCCACTAGGATTTGAACGGGGATCAGCAAAGCCGCCATTACCACGCCCGTGCGCAGAGCATATTTCACCGAGCGGTCAAAATCGCCGCGCAATCGACGATAGGCTGACAAACCCGCGATAAGGAAAGCGACAGTGAGGCCTGACGCAAGCATCATGTGGGTGAAGCGGTAAGGCATGGACGGATTGAAAACGATGGCTGCCCAGTCGGTCGCGTGGGCCACGCCGTCTCGCATTTCAAAGCCTGCAGGCGTGTGCATCCACGAATTGAGCACAATGATCCAAAACGTGCTCATTGTGGTTCCAATAGCCACTAGGCACGTTGCAGTGGTGTGAAGCCATCCAGGAACGCGAGAAAAACCGAACAGCATGATACCAAGGAACACGGCCTCCAAAAAGAACGCCGTCATGATTTCATAGGCCAAGAGAGGCCCGGCGATGTTGCCGACTTTTTCCATAAAGCCAGGCCAATTGGTGCCGAACTGAAAGCTCATCGTGATGCCGGAAACGACACCCATGGCGAAAGACAGAGCAAAGACCTTCACCCAGAAGCGATAGGCGTCCATCCAGCCTTCATCGCCCGTTTTGTTATAACGCAGCTTGAAGAAAAGCAGCACCCAGCCCAGCGCGATGGTGATCGTCGGAAACAGGATGTGGAACGAGATGTTCGCTCCGAATTGGATGCGCGACAGAATTAGTGTGTCCATCGTTATGCGCCCTTCTTGTTACGGCCAAGCGGGATGATTTTGCCCGTCTTTCCGATGATATTCTGCAGTTTCGAGCCGAGTTTCAGCAGTTGAACCAAGCGCTCCGTTTCCAGCTTGTTCATGTCGTCATACCAGCCGGTGAGAAGCTCAATCAGCTCATGCAGTTCTTCAATCTTTGCGTGCGCGTGCGCATCCGCTTTGCCGGTGGGGCGCTGCATCTGCAATTCGCGCAACTTGGACAGCGTAGGATCGATTTCGCGTTGCTTTCTTTGGTCAACCAGAGTGCGAACGATCTCCCAAAGATCATCCGGGGTTGTGAAATAATCGCGGCGATCTCCGGTGATATGTTTGAGACGCACAAGCTGCCACGCTTGAAGCTCTTTCAATCCCATCGAAACGTTGGAGCGCGACACTCCAAGTGCTTCAACGATCTCGTCAGCATTCAACGCATCTTCGCTCAAAAACAGAACCGCATAGATCTGCCCTACCGTGCGGTTGATGCCCCAGCGCGAGCCCATCTCGCCAAAATGAAGGACGAATTCCTGTTGCAGATTTGAGAGCATCTCGACGCCTTCACTAATTTCAGTATTTTCTGAAATTTATGTAGAGAGCGTTCGTAAACAGTTCCACAAAGATCGGAAGGGTGTGCGTCTTTGACGCTGTTTTGAAGATTTAAAGAGTGCCGGACCACCGCATCTGGCGCGGCTTCTGGACCACTTGTACAGCGGCAATAGCACTTTCGTTCGTCTCGAAGTTATGAGGTCTTGGCTTCTCATGCCCCCTGCGACCGAGGTCGGATGAACGCGCTTCAGAGCGCCCAAACTGAATAGGCTTCAAGCCCTGGTCCTTGAAGGATTTCTCCTTCTTCTTTTTGATTTTGAAGGGCTTGCGTTCATCGCGCTCGCGGCTGTCGCTTTTCTTTTCGTTTTTCGGGGACTTTTCGTTCGTCGGGGCCGCGGATTTTCCCTCGACAACGTCCTCCAACCAATCTTCCAGACGGTCCTTGGCTTTGGACTTGATTGAAAAAAGCTTGCGCTTTTTCGATTTCAGCTTTTTTGCTTTGTCCGAAAATAGGTCTTCGGCATCGTCCAGAAGGTCTTCAAAAAGATCGGTGATTTTCATCAGGAAATGCCGACAGAATCGGTCCTGTTCAAGATTGGGTAGCTTGGCTCAGAGACGTGCGAGCGGGTTTGCTCTTCGCTTTTGGGCGGGCTTTGATCAATGGGGATGGATCCCCATCATCTTCGATGTTGAATTTCCATGTGCCATAAAGCAATCCTAGAATAAGGGGGGATGCAAGAAGAACGACTACAAATTCCAGAAATGTCATGGGACTAGGGCTCCTATACCTTGTCGTCGCGTTGTGTCCCTTATTTGGTGGTTTATCGTGATAGAAGCCAATTGAAATATTCCACCCATACGATAGATAGTCGCTATCAAAATCGCGGATCTAGTTTTCATGCCTTCGCTTCGTCAGTTGGAATATTTGGTCGCTCTATCGCAAGAGCTTCATTTCCGCCGCGCTGCGGAAAAGGTCAATGTTACGCAGCCAACGCTTTCGGCCCAACTGCAGGAGTTGGAAAAGCGGTTGGGTGCCTCTCTAATCGAACGCGGGTCGGGCAAGGTGTTGCTCACGCCGCTCGGCCGCGAGATTGCTGAACGATCCCAGAAAATTTTGGCGCAGGTTCAGGATATCCGCGATTTGGCACGCTCTTCTGCACATGGCTTTCGCGGAACCGTGCGGCTGGGTGTGCCACCGACGCTGGGGCCCTATTTGCTGCCACATATCGTGCCGCGCCTGCACAGCCAGCATCCGGATCTGAAACTCTATGTGCGAGAGGGAAAGCCGCGCGATTTGTTGAGTGATCTTATGGGTGGCGATCACGATCTCGCTGTCGTCCCCCTGCCCGTTACAAGCACTGACATTACAGTTCGGTCTGTGTTTCGCGAGCCGCTAAAGCTGGTCGCAGCCCCCGGCCATCCGCTTGCAGTGCGAGGCAATGCTACTCGAAGCGATTTGGCGGGTGAGAAAATTCTTGCAATGGAGCCAGGGCATCATTTGCACGATCAGGTAGCGCATTTGTGTGAGCAATGCGGTGCTGAATTGTTGCGCGACTACGAAGGCACAAGTCTTGATACCCTGCGGCTGATGGTGGGTATGGGCGTTGGCCTCGCCTTTTTGCCAGCACTTTACGTGCGTTCCGAAGTCGGAACGCGAGGTGAAATGGAAGTGGTTGACTTGAAAGGTCCAGCGCTCAGCCGTCAGATTGCGATCGTCTGGCGTGCAACAACAGTTCATGCGCCTCTGTTTGAAGCCGTCACAGAACTGGTGCGTAATACCGTGCGCAATCATCTGAAAGAACTTATTCTGCTGGATTGATAGAGCAGTTCTATAGGCAATTGTTGATTAATCGATTGGCACTGAGAGAGGTTTGCCTCCAGTTGAGCGTCAGAGGGTTGCATATGCGAACCCACAGCCCTTACGGAGCAATTTCAATGAAACATCTCGGCATGAAGCTTGCCTTCTCTGCTCTGCTCATCGCGTCTCTAGCAACAGGCGCCAAAGCCAGCGACAGCGAGCGCAGCGCTTTCAAACCAGCAAAGGTGGAGGGCGTGGTTGAGGGTGTCGGACTGCTGTTCGATACACCCCGCACGCCGCTGCGCATTATTCTTCCGCAGGTTGTGACAGTCAGCTAATAATTAGAAAAAAGGGGCGCTTCGGGCGCCCCTTTTTAGTGATAAGGTCAGCTGGCATCGTCTAAGGCACCGCGCAGTTGCGGCCTCAGTTCTCTTTTGGACTCAGCTTCTTTGTCAACCGCCTGCTCACGCTCTTTCATCGTGCCCAGCATGTTGTTCAGCGCTTCGGTATTGCGACCAGTCACCGACATTTTCTCATCCAGCGGCATTTCGCATGTTTCACCAGATGGAGGCACTTCCTTAGCCAGAGTGCTCAGCATATCGCTAAAGGAACCCCGCGCACCCTCTGTCGAGAGAGCGGCAGCTGCGCTGAGTGCAAGCGGTTGAATTTCGCCGGATGGTCCGTGGATTCGGACCGCGCGTGAAATCAACTCGCCAGATTCCATTTCAGCAGACACTTTCAGTTCAAGATCGAGGATGTTGGCTGGCCGCTCGGCCACGATAAAGCCATCCCGGATAATGCGTATCCATTCCGGCACCGGGCTGCCATCCAGCATTTCCACCAGATAGCGTTTGACCATTCCTTCACGCTCAGGATCGAACGTGTTGTTTACATCGATGAACAGAACCCGTTCGCGCACATAGGTCTCAATCACCAACTGGCCTTCGCGGCTGCTGGAATTGATTGCATCATCGGCGTCAGAACCATCATCCTTGTAGTCAAAGCGCACTGAGAAGCCTGTCAGTCCTTCAACAGCCCAGGAATTGCCATCCTCACGAGACATCGGATCTACGGAGAGATCGATGGAACGCAGCTCTTCGATACCATCGACCGCTTTGAGCACTTCAGGATCGGCAGGTTTGGCCGACATGACGGAGTCTAGCGATGCGGCACGGTTGACGGCATCACTTACAATGCCCTCCACAGGCGAGAGGTTGGACGTGCCGTTAAGGTCTTGGAACTCGTTGATTGCCTCCACAATAAACGGCGGTGTGGCATTATTTCGCGTCGGCATATCCGGCACGATTTCGCGCGGAGTGTCAGCCGGGTTATCTGTGCGATCAATGAAATCTGAGCGTACCTGAATGTTGATCGTAACCGTGGTTGTGGCGATACCGCCTTCGCCATCATCTGCAATCAAATCAAACACGTATGGACCATTCGCCTGCGCACCAATCGGCACGGCAATTCTCATCTCGCCTGTCGAAGGATCAATGGCCACCCAGTCGGGACGATCTGGCGCGGAGAACGTAAGCGTGTCCCCATCAGGATCGTCAAACAGCGTGCCCGCAGGCAGAGTGTAAGCCTGATCTTCGAAGAGCGTTTCCACAATCGGACGCACAACGACCGGCGGCGGGTTGGTGACGTTGATCTCAAACGTGGTCGACAGCTCAGGGTTGATACCATCGGTCGCGGTCACTGTGACCGTGTAAGGCCCGCTCTGGCTCGCATTTGGTGGCAGCGTTCCGGTCACGATACCAGTTGCCGGATCAAGAGCCAGGCTTGGTGGCAACCCGACAGCCGTATAGGTCAACGGCGTGTCAGGGTCGTCAAAACCAGGTGTCAGATCAAGCGTGACAGTTTCCCCATCGACCAAATCAACTGGTGGCAATGGCACGCCCAATTGCGGAACATCGTCCACCGGCAACACAGTTATATCCACCACGACAGCGCTGCTTGCACCACCCGGATCGGAGATCATGACAATGAAGCTGTCAAAACCGTTGAAGTCTGGCACAGGCGTGTAGGTCCACGAGCCATTCGGCAGAACCACCACATCGCCATTTGGCGGAGGCGTCAGCAGCGTGGCCGTCGCGATGTCGCCTTCGGGGTCAATCATCACAATGCCGCCACCGATAGGCGTGTCTTCCAGGGTCGTCGCTGGAGGCGCAATACCGCGTGGTGGATCGTTCACCTCATTGACCAAGACCGTCACCGTCGCCATCTCGGAGACGCCGTTTACGGTCACGGTGTAGGTGAACGAATCCGTACCACTGAATTCGGGATCTGGTGTGTAGACAACTTCACCTTGTGCTGTGAAGAAGACCGAACCATTGAAGCCCTGAGTTACAGCTGTAACGACGGGAGTGCCTTCGAAATCATCCGCACCCGGTCCACCAAGACCGCCATCAGTGTTCTCACCCGTGATGACGTTGATCGTGATCGGCACATCCTCATCTGTGGTGACGGTGTCGTCAGCGATGTCTGGACCAGGAGTGATTATGACAGTCTGCTGAACTGTGACCCTCACACCATTGCCATCATCGATGATAATGTCGAACGTGTCCGTGCCGTTCCAATCAGCATTGGGCGCATAGGTCCAAGTGCCATCAGGATTGATCGTTGCAACACCGTTGAGCGGAGAGGCTCCGAGCGAAATATCCAACGCATCACCATCGGCATCCAGTGCTTGAACGTCACCAGTTACGGTAGAATCTTCAATGTCGGTTTGTGGTGGTGCAGCGAATGTTGGCAGATCATTGATCGGCGTCACCGAGAATGTGATCGTGTTCGCCACCGGATCGGTATTGATGCCACCATTTGCCGTGCCGCCATCATCGATCAGAACAAAATCGAATGACGCGTAATTGTCGCCCGGCGTCGTATCGTTGTTTGCATTGGGCTCCGGTGTGAACACAAGCTGCGAAAGCTGCCCGGGCAAGATCATTTGATCCAGCGTTACGGGCGTTCCAGCAAGCGTCAGCGCACCGTTATCGGGCAGGCTCGCAATCATGATCCGTTGCAACGCATTTGCTGGGTTGTCGTCCACATCGCTGAAGCCAAAGTCGCCAAGCGTGAATGTGTGAACGTTGTCTTCCGCCAGTATGATGGTGTTATCCGCACCGGCTGGCGCGTCGTTCACCGGCGTAACAGATAGCGCAACAGTGGTATCAACCGTGCCGCCATCGCTGTCGGACACGGTGTAGAGCAGGCTATCAACCGGTCCGGCATAATTCGCCGTTGGCACGAAAGTGAGCGTTTGAAGCTCTGCAGACGTCAACACATCATTTGCTGCAAGTGTGGTTGGCGTTCCATTTCCGTTCGGCTGGAACGTGATCTCGCCTTGAGCAACATCAGGAACCTGGGTCACCGTAATGGCCAAATCGGCGTCGGCGTCTTCAACATCGGTTGGCGGCGCCAGGTTTAGATCGAGCGCCGTGTCCTCCAGCGTCGTTAACGTCTCATCAGTGCTTTCCGGCGCGTCGTTGACGGGCACCAGTGTGATCATGATGGAACCGTTTGAGCCAGCGTCCGACAGGTTGTCGTCGTCGGTAACCGTGTAGGTGATCGTGTCGACCAGACCGTCATAATCAGCAACCGGCGCAAATGACAGCGTCGCGAACTCGGTAACCGTCAGCGCATCGCCCAAAGCCAGCGTCTGCGTGGCACCGCCAGCATCCGTATAGCTCACCGTGCCCTGCGTTGTGGCGTTCGGCACCTGCGTGATGGTCACCGTCAGATCAGCCGTTGCATCGTCCACATCGCTCGGCAGCGTCGGGTTCAGCGCGACTGGCGTGTCTTCGTTCGTCGTCACCGCATCGTCATTGGCATCCGGCGCGTCGTTGATCGGAACAATCGTGATATCAACCGTGCCGAGCGAACCCGCATCAGCCGCAAGCTCGTCGTCCTGCGCCGTGTAGCTCAGCGAGGTGACCGGACCGGTGTAGTTTGTTGCAGGCGTGAAGCTGGCGCTCGCCAGTTCCGTCAGCGTCAGCGTATCACCCGGCGCAAGCGTCACATCAGCGCCACCAGCGTCCGGCGTGTACGTGATCGTGCCTTCACCAGCCAACGGAGCTTGCGTGATGATCACACTCAGATCAGCGGGAACGTCATCCACATCGCTCGGCAAGGTGATGTTCAGCGGTGTGACCGTGTCTTCATCAGCGGCAACCACATCATTGAACGCATCCGGCGCGTCGTTGACGGGCACCAGTGTGATCATGATGGAACCGTTTGAGCCAGCGTCCGACAGGTTGTCGTCGTCGGTAACCGTGTAGGTGATCGTGTCGACCAGACCGTCGTAATCAGCAACCGGCGCAAATGACAGCGTCGCGAACTCGGTAACCGTCAGCGCATCGCCCAAAGCCAGCGTCTGCGTGGCACCGCCAGCATCCGTATAGCTCACCGTGCCCTGCGTTGTGCCGTTCGGCACCTGCGTGATGGTCACCGTCAGATCAGCCGTTGCATCGTCCACATCGCTCGGCAGCGTCGGGTTCAGCGCGACTGGCGTGTCTTCGTTCGTCGTCACCGCATCGTCATTGGCATCCGGCGCGTCGTTGATCGGAACAATCGTGATATCGACCGTGCCGAGCGAACCAGCATCAGCCGCAAACTCGTCGTCCTGCGCCGTGTAGCTCAGCGAGGTGACAGGACCGGTGTAGTTTGTTGCAGGCGTGAAGCTGGCGCTCGCCAGTTCCGTCAGCGTCAGCGTATCACCCGGCGCAAGCGTCACATCAGCGCCACCACCGTCCGGCGTGTACGTGATCGTGCCTTCACCAGCCAACGGAGCTTGCGTGATGATCACGCTCAGATCGGCTGGAACGTCATCAACATCGCTCGGCAAGGTGATGTTCAGCGGTGTGACCGTATCTTCATCAGCGGCAACCACATCATTGAACGCATCCGGCGCGTCGTTGACGGGCACAAGTGTGATCATGATGGAGCCGTTTGAGCCAGCGTCCGACAGGTTGTCGTCGTCGGTAACCGTGTAGGTGATCGTGTCGACCAGACCGTCATAATCAGCAACCGGCGCAAATGACAGCGTCGCGAACTCGGTAACCGTCAGCGCATCGCCCAAAGCCAGCGTCTGCGTGGCACCGCCAGCATCCGTATAGCTCACCGTGCCCTGCGTTGTGCCGTTCGGCACCTGCGTGATGGTCACCGTCAGATCAGCCGTTGCATCGTCCACATCGCTCGGCAGCGTCGGGTTCAGCGCGACTGGCGTGTCTTCGTTCGTCGTCACCGCATCGTCGTTCGCATCCGGCGCGTCGTTGATCGGAACAATCGTGATATCGACCGTGCCGAGCGAACCCGCATCAGCCGCAAGCTCGTCGTCCTGCGCCGTGTAGCTCAGCGAGGTGACAGGACCGGTGTAGTTTGTTGCAGGCGTGAAGCTGGCACTCGCCAGTTCCGTCAGCGTCAGCGTATCACCCGGCGCAAGCGTCACATCAGCGCCACCAGCATCCGGCGTGTACGTGATCGTGCCTTCACCAGCCAGCGGAGCTTGCGTAATGATCACGCTCAGATCAGCGGGAACGTCATCAACATCGCTCGGCAAGGTGATGTTCAGCGGTGTGACCGTATCTTCATCAGCGGCAACCACATCATTGAACGCATCCGGCGCGTCGTTGACGGGCACCAGTGTGATCATGATGGAGCCGTTTGAGCCAGCGTCCGACAGGTTGTCGTCGTCGGTAACCGTGTAGGTGATCGTGTCGACCAGACCGTCATAATCAGCAACCGGCGCAAATGACAGCGTCGCGAACTCGGTAACCGTCAGCGCATCGCCCAAAGCCAGCGTCTGCGTGGCACCGCCAGCATCCGTATAGCTCACCGTGCCCTGCGTTGTGCCGTTCGGCACCTGCGTGATGGTCACCGTCAGATCAGCCGTTGCATCGTCCACATCGCTCGGCAGCGTCGGGTTCAGCGCGACTGGCGTGTCTTCGTTCGTCGTCACCGCATCGTCGTTCGCATCCGGCGCGTCGTTGATCGGCACAATCGTGATATCGACCGTGCCGAGCGAACCCGCATCAGCCGCAAGCTCGTCGTCCTGCGCCGTGTAGCTCAGCGAGGTGACAGGACCGGTGTAGTTTGTTGCAGGCGTGAAGCTGGCACTCGCCAGTTCCGTCAGCGTCAGCGTATCACCTGGCGCAAGCGTCACATCAGCACCACCAGCGTCCGGCGTGTACGTGATCGTGCCTTCACCAGCCAGCGGAGCTTGCGTGATGATCACGCTCAGATCGGCTGGCACGTCATCCACATCCGTCGGCAAGGTGATGTTCAGCGGCGTGGCACCATCCTCATCAACGTCTCTTGCATCACTTGCCGCATCCGGGGCGTCGTTGACGGGGGTGACTGTGATGGCGACGGAGCCTGTGTCGCTTGCGCCCCCGTCGTCGGAGACGGTGTAGGCGAAGGATGTGGCTGTGCCGTTGAAGTCGGTGGCAGGCGTAAACAGGGTGGTCGCCAGCTCTGCGACCGAGATCGTATCGCCAAGCGCCAGCGTCACCGCCGCACCACCGCCGTCCGGCGTGTAGCTGATCGTGCCCTGGGTCGTGGCGTTCGGCAATTGATCGACCGTCACCGTCAGAACCGTGGTCAGATCATCAACATCACCCGGCAGCGTCGGGTTCAGCGCAACCGCAACCTCTTCAGGCGTCGTCACGGCATCATCATTGGCCACAGGCGCGTCGTTAACCGCAACCATCAGGATCGTCACCGTCCCGTTGGAGCCGAGATCCGAAAGG